>NZ_JBWKPN010000009.1:136956-369247 GCF_059418265.1 Variovorax sp. GW821-FHT09B05 | reverse complement strand
GTCGCCTTCTCTTTGGTTACTTTCTCTTGGCGAGACAAGAGAAAGTGACTCGCCCGCCGGGGCGAGACCCGGCCAACAGCCTCACCAAAGAGAAGAACACATAAAACCGAAGAGCCGGCCCCACGCGCACATCAATCCGCCAATGCTTCTTCCTCGGCCAACCCAATCAACACATCGGCCGGAATCCCCATCCCCTTGTTCAAACGCCGGATCATGTGCAACGTCAACGGGCGCTTGCGCGCCAACACCTCGTACACACGATTCAGCGGCCCGATAAAGGGAACGAGATCCTTCACGCCCATGCCCGACTGATCCATGCGGAACTTGATCGCCTCGATCGGGTCGGGGGGATCGATCGGGTGATGCTTCGCTTCGTAGGCCTGAACCAGCGTCACGAGCACATCGAGGCGGTCGCCTTCGGGCGTGTCCCGCTTGGCCATCATCAGGCCTTCAATCGCCGCGAGCGCGGCGCGGTAGCTGCTTTCGTTCTTGACGGGTTGAATCTCCATGACGGGCTTCTTCAAATGGTCTTCGCGTCGATCTGGTCGTACTGCGCGTGCGTGCCGATGAACCGGGTGTAGATCGTTGCATAGTCGTAGTCGATCCAGACGAAGAGCCCGGAACTTTTTCTGGAGCAGCCTCAAGCCGCCTTTCGCTGCTCCGCTCCCGGCACAGCAGCAATCAAGCTCCGCGTATAAGCATGCTGCGGCCGATCCCAAATATCCTGATACCCCCCCGTTTCCACGATCTTCCCCTTGTTCATCACCATCACCCGATCCGCGATATACCGCACCACCGACAGATCGTGCGAGATGAACAGGTAGGAGAGCCCGAAGTCCTCCTTCAGCTCCACCAGCAGGTTCAGGATCTGCGCCTGCACCGACACGTCGAGCGCCGACACCGGCTCGTCGAGCACCACCAGCGACGGCCGCAGCACGAGCGCGCGCGCGATGCCGATGCGCTGTCGCTGCCCGCCCGAGAACTCGTTGGGAAAGCGCCGCGCCGCGTCGGCCGGCAGGCCCACGCGCTCGAGGATGGCGGCGATGCGGTTGCGCCGCTCGGCGCGGTCGTCCACACCGTGCACCTTGAGCACCGACTCGAGGATGTCGAACACGCTGCGCCGCGGGTTCAGCGACGCATAGGGGTCCTGGAACACCATCTGCACGCGCCGCCGCCAGGGCTTGAGCGCTTTCTCGGACAGCGAAGCGATGTCGGTGCCGTCGAACACGATGCGTCCGCCCGCCGGATCCACCAGCCGCAACAGCGTGCGCGAGAGCGTGGACTTGCCGCAGCCCGATTCGCCGACCAGGCCCACGGTCTCGCCGGCGCGGATGTCGAAGGACACACCGTCGACCGCATGCAGCACGCCGCCACCGCGCGTCGGATAGTCGGTGCGCAGGTCCTGCACCGACAGCAGCGGCTCGCCCGCCGCGGCGCGCACGGGCAAGGCACGCACCTTCGTGTTCGGCTGCGGCACATGCAGCGCGAAGTCGCGCATGCCGGTGGCGGGGTCGAGCCGGGTCTGGATCTCGGGCAGGCGCGCATCCGCGTAGTGCAGCGCGCTGCCGGCATGCAGCGAGGCGCCGAGCAGGCCGCGGGTGTAGGCATGCGAAGGAGCGGCGAAGAGCTTCGAGGTCGGTGCCTCCTCGACCTTCTCGCCGCCGTACATCACGGCCACGCGGTCGGCCCACTGGGCCACCAGGCCCAGGTCGTGCGTGATCAGCAGCAGCGCCATGTCGAGCTCGCGGCGCAGGCCGTCGAGCAGCTCGAGGATCTGCGCCTGGATGGTCACGTCGAGCGCGGTGGTCGGTTCGTCGGCCACCAGCAGGCGCGGCTTGCAGGCCACGGCCATCGCGATCATCACGCGCTGGCGCTGGCCGCCCGAGAGGTTGTGCGGATGGTCGTCGATGCGCCGCTGCGGCTCGGGGATGCGCACCAGGTCGAGCAGCTCGATGGCGCGCCGGCGCGCCGCGGCGGCCGAGAGCTTCTCGTGGCGGCGCAGCGTCTCCTCGATCTGCGCGCCGATGGTGTGCACCGGGTTCAGCGAAGTCATCGGCTCCTGGAAGATCATCGCGATCTCGCGCCCGCGCACCTCGCGCAACGCGGCCGGCGACAGCGCGAGGATGTCGCGCCCGTCGAAATGGATGCTGCCGCGCAGCGCGGTGCCGGGCGCGAGCAGGCGCAGCAGCGCCAGCGCGGTGGTTGACTTGCCGCAGCCCGACTCGCCGACCAGCGCCAGCGTCTCGCCGCGCTGCAGGGTCAGGTCCAGCCCGCGCACGGCCTGGATCGGACCGTTCGAGCCGTGGAAGAAGACATCGAGGCCGCGCACGTCCAGCAGCGGCGGCGCGATCGTCACTTGTTCGAGCGTCATCTCAACGGCCCCTCAAACGCGGGTTGAAGGCATCGTTGAGGCCGTCGCCCACGAGATTGAGGGCGAGCACGGTGAAGACGATGGCCGCGCCCGGCAGCGCCGTGAGGTACCAGGCGGTGCGCAGCAGCTCGCGGCCCTGGCCGATCATGCTGCCCCACGACACCGCATTGGGGTCGCCCATGCCGAGGAAGGACAGCGCCGACTCGATCAGGATGGCGCTGGCCACCAGCACCGAGGTGGTGACGATGACCGGCGGCAGCGCGTTCGGCAGCATCTCCTGGAAGATGATGCGCGCATGGCCGAAGCCCTGGCTGCGCGCGGCGAGCACGAACTCGGTCTCGCGCAGCGCGCGGAACTCGGCGCGCACCAGCCGCGCGATCACGGGCCAGGAGGCCAGGCCGATCGCGAACACGATCACCGGCACCGAGGGCTGGCCGATCGCCACCACCACGATCACGAACAGGAACGAGGGCATGGTCTGGAACAGCTCGGTGATGCGCACCAGCACGTCGTCGACCCGGCCGCCGAAGTAGCCCGCGGTGGCGCCCACGAGGATGCCGATCGCGAGGCTCAGCACGGCCGCGACCACGCCCACCGCGAGCGAGATGCGCGCGCCATGCGCGATGCCGGCGGCGACGTCGCGCCCGAGCGAATCGCTGCCCAGCGGATAGGCCGCGTCCTGGCCGGGCCACAGCAGCGGCTGCGCGACCATGTCGAGCGGATCGCCCGGATAGAGCAGCGGCGCGAGCAGGGCCAGCACCAGCATGGCCAGCAGCAGCACCACGCCCGCCACGGCGGAGGGGTTGCGCACGAAGGCACGCAGCGCGGCGCGGCGCGCCGAGACCGGGCGTGCGTCGACGGCGGCGACGACGACGGAAGCGGCGGGCGTCGGCGGCGCGGGCGGTTTCGCGCGGCGGGGCGCCGTTGCCGGCGCGGGCGCTTGCGCGAGGTTGGAATCGAGCAGGAAGGGAGTGGACATCGGTGAGGAACCAGAAGAGCGTGAAGCGGTGCGCGCGCGGAACTCAGCGCACCTGGATGCGCGGATCGAGCAGCGCGTGCAGCAGGTCGACCAGCATGTTGGCCACGATCACCAGCAGCGAGGACATCAGCAGCACGCCGAGCAGCACCGTGTAGTCGCGTCCGGCCACCGAGTCGAAGGCCAGCCGGCCGAGGCCGGGCCAGCTGAAGACGGTCTCGACCACCACCGCGCCGCCGAGCAGGGTGCCCAGGTGCATGCCGGCCACGGTGGTGACCGGGATCAGCGCGTTGCGCAGCACGTGGCGCATCGTGACGGTCCACGGATGCAGGCCCTTGGCCTCGGCGGTGCGCACGAAGTCCTGGCGCGACACCTCGAGCATGGCCGCGCGCGTGAGCCGCGAGAAGATGGCGATGTAGAAGCCCGCGAGCGCGAGCGCGGGCAGCACCAGATGGCGCGCCACGTCGACCGCGTGCTTCAGCCCGGTGTAGCCCGCGCCGATGGTCTCGCTGCCGCCCGTGGGCAGCCAGCCCAGGTGCACCGAGAACAGCACGATCGCCATCAGCCCGAGCCAGAAGCCCGGCGTGGAGTACAGCAGCAGCGCCAGCACCGAGAGCGTGCGGTCCTGCCAGCGGCCCACGCGGGTGGCCATGATGGTGCCCAGCGCGATGCCGATGGCGAGCGCGAAGCCCAGCGCGGTGAGCATCAAGAGCAGCGTGTTGCCCAGGCGCGCGCCGATCAGCGCCACCACCGGCATGTTGTAGCGCGGCGAAACGCCGAGGCTGCCGTGCGAGAGGTTGTAGAGGTAGCTGCCGAGCTGCTGCAGCACCGGCAGGTCGAGGCCGAAGTGGGCGCGCAGCTGCGCCATGCTCTCGGCCGTGGCCGAGCCCGATTCGGCCGCCACCACGTCGGCGGCGTCGCCCGGGATCAGCTGCATCAGCACGAAGTTCAGCAGGATGACGCCGATCACGGTCGGCACGGCCTGCCAGGCCGTGCGCACCAGGGTTCGGCCGGCGCTTCGCAGGTTCATGGCGCCACCGCCGCGTCGGCCGTGGCGGGCGCGACCAGCCGGATGCCCACGTCGCCTTCGCGCTCGAGCTGGGCCACGAGGCCGATCTCCCAGTCGAGGTACTGCTGGAAGCCGGCATTGCGCGCTGCCAGGTCGGCATGCGCGTAGGGGCTGTACCAGTGGTCGTCGTCGCCGGTCAGCACGCCCTCGCCGCCCTGGCCGGTGGGCAGGCCGGCCGCGACCCAGGCCTGGGTGCCGCCCGCCAGCGCGAGCACCTCGCGCGCGCTGCCGTCGCGGGCCAGCCGTGCGATGAGTTCGGCCGCGACCGCGCCGGCCAGCACGCCGTCGGACGAGACCAGCACCACGCGCTGCGTGGCGGGCAGGCCGGCGATGAATTCCTCGAGCCGGTCGGGCACCGCGAAGCGCGCGCCCGCGACATGGCGGCGCTCGTAGGCGGCGCGGCGCTCGATGTCGAACACCGCGACGCTGCCGGCGTCGAGCGCCGCCGCCAGCTCGCGCACCGCGATGCGCGGCGCGCGCGCATGCAGCGGCAGCAGCTTCACCGGCTCGGGGCCGAGCACCAGCACGGGCAGCGGCGCCGGCGCATGCACGAAGACCTCGTGGCCGCCGAGCTGCGCGAGCCAGGCCGCGGTGGTCAGCGCGCGCACGCCGTCCCAGTCGGCCAGCACGATGCGCGCGCGGCGCACGCCGACGTACTCGTCGGTGGCCTGCACCAGTTGGCCGCCGGGCGCCCAGCGCCAGCCCTCGAGATGGCCGGCCTCGTATTCCTGGCGCGTGCGCACGTCGAAGCGGTAGAGCGAGCGTTCGCCCGCCTCGGCCTCGAGCCGTGCCAGGCCCGCGGCGTCGATGCGGCGCACGCCGGCGCGCCGGGCCACGTCCTCGGCCCGCGCGCGCGCCTGCTCGAGGCCGGCGGCCTCGGGCTCGGGCAGCGGCGCGCTGCGGCCATGCGACAGCGTGCGCCCGGCCAGCAGCCAGGCCATGGTGCCGTCCTTGAGCGAGACCACGGGGTTCGGGATGCCCGCGTCGATCAGCGTCTGCGCGCCGACGATGCTGCGCGTGCGGCCGGCGCAGTTCACCACCACCAGCGTCTCGGGACGCGGCGCGAATTCATGGATGCGGTAGACCAGCTCGGCGCCCGGCAGGCTGTGCGCGAACGGCAGGCTGAAGTCGGCGAAATCCTCGGGCGTGCGGCTGTCGACGACCACGATGTCGTCGCCGCGCTCCACGCGCTGATGCAGCTCGTCGACCGAGATCCACGGCGTGTGCTTGCGGTGCTCGATGACCTCGCCGAAGGCCTTGCTCGGCACGTTGCTGCCGCTGAAGAGTTCGTAGCCCGCCGCGGCCCAGCCCGCGGTGCCGCCGGCCAGCACCGACACGTTGCGCCAGCCCAGGCGCACCAGCTTGCCCGCCGCCTGGTGGGCCAGCGACTCGTCGGCGTCGGTCAGCACGATGCGGGTGTCGCGGCGCGGCACCAGGCGGTCGATCAAGAGCTCGAGCCGCCACAGCGGCGCCGAGGCGGCCAGCAGGATGTGGCTGCGCACGAACACGCCGGTCTCGCGCACGTCGAGCAGCGCGATCTCCTCGCCGTCGGACAGCGCGGCCTTGAGCGCCGCCGGCGCGATCGCCGGATGGCGGATGTTGCGCGGCGGGCCGAACCGGCGGTAGCTGCCGCCGGCCGTGCCTTCGAACACCACGCGATGCTCGAGCCGCTCGAGCGCGCGGCCGTAGAAATGCAGGTGCCGGCCGTCGAGGCCGTCGACCAGTTCGATGGTGTGGACGTCGGTCGGCGTCAGCACCACCGCGCTGCCCGCGGCCACGTCGACCACGCGCGTCTGCACGAGGTCGTCGCGCGCGGGATCGGCGGTCTTCTCGCGGCGGTAGAGCACGTTGCGCTCGTTGCCCTCGACGCCCGCGATGATCGCCCAGGTCGTGTGGTCGTGCGGCGGCTGGGCCTTGCCGGCCAGGCCCGCAGAGAGATACAGCGCGAAGCCGCCATCGGCGTCCTCGGCCAGCCGGTAGACCTGCGCGGGGCGCTCGGCATCGATGGGGAAATGGGCGGCCGGGAACAGGTCGGCGCCCCGGCCCAGGGCGATCAGTGCGTCGGCCACGGGCTGCAGCCGGGCATGGTCTTCGCCGGGGCCGGCGGCCAGCAGGCCGCGCGCCTGCGCGAGGAAGGCATCGATGGCGCGCGCGCGCTCGCTCGCGACGTCGTTGCCCGCCGTTTCGACGGGGAGTTCGGAGAGGCTCATGGGGGACTTTCGAGGGGAAGGCGGGGAAGCGGGAACACGGCCCGGGGCCGCGGTGTGGGCAGGGTATGCGCCGGACCGGGCCGGCCGAACGAAGTTTTTCTTCTACGCATATCCGGTTTGCTTCGTTGGACGCGCGCGCGCCCGCGCCTACGGTCGGCGCATCCTCGAACAAGACACTCCATGACCTCCCTGCCCTCCCCGACCCGCGGCGCGCGCCGCGCCCTGCTGCGCGCCACGCTGGCCGCGCCCGTCCTGCTCGCCGCCTTCACGGCTTCCGCCCGCGCCGCCACCGACGAGGCGGCAGGTTTCCCCTCGAAGCCGGTCCACATCGTGGTGCCGGTGGCCGCCGGCGGCAGCGCCGACAAGCTCACCCGCCTGATCGCCGAGCGCCTGACCGAGCGCTGGGGCCAGTCGGTGGTGGTCGAGAACCTCGGGGGCGCCAGCGGCACCATCGGCGCCGCGCGCGTGGCCAAGTCGCCGGCCGACGGCTACACGCTGCTGCAGCAGGGCGAGGGACTGACGCTCAACGGCATCCTGTTCGACCGCCTGCCCTACGACGGCCAGAAGGCCTTCACGCCGGTGATCAAGGCGGTGGTCAACCCGCAGATCCTGGTGGTCAACCCGAAGACCGGCATCGCCGACTTCCGCGCCTACCTCGCGCGCGCCAAGGCGCGGCCGCACTCGATCAGCCTGGGCCTGCCCGGCAATGGCGGCATCGCCCACGTGGCGCACGAGATGATCGGCCAGGAGACCGGCGCGCAGGTCAACTACATCCCCTACTCGGGCGGCGGGCCGGCCACGCTCGACGTGCTCGCGGGCCATGTCGACGCCACGCTGATCACGCTGGCCGCCGTGACCGACCACGTGCGCGCCGGCAAGCTGCGCGCGCTCGCGGTCACCACCGACTACCGCTCGGGCGCGCTGCCCGAGGTGCCGACCATGGCCGAGGCCGGACTGCCGGGCTTCGCGGTCGAGAGCTGGCAGGGCTATTTCGCGCCGGCCGGCACGCCGCCGGCCGTGGTCGCGAAGATCAACCGCGACATCCAGGCCGTGATCGCCGCGCCCGAGACGCGTGCCAAGCTCGAGGACATGGGCTTCAAGGTGACCGGCGGCTCGCCGGCCGACCTGGGGCGCACGCTGGCGGCGGAGCGCATCCGCTATGCGAAGACCATTCAGACGGCGGGGATCTCGCTGCGCTGAGTTCCCGCCGCCATCCGTTCAGGCCGCCTGCAACCGCGCCTCGCCCTGCCACAGCGCGCCCGCATAGAGCTCGGGCCCGAAGTCCGGCGCCACCTCGGCGCGCGTGCGTGCCTCGTGCAGCGGCAGGTCGGCCAGCACCAGGTCCTCGCTGATGCGGCGCACGATGGCCGGCACGTAGCCGCGCATGCCGGGCACGTCGCCCAGCGGCAGGCCGGTGCTCGCGAAGCCGCCCGGGTTGTAGACGTGGACGTCGCGCAGCCACGGCGCCGTGCCCGCCGTCTTCTCGACCAGCTCGAGGCCCGTGCCCAGGTAGGGCGCGGCGGCGAGCTCGTCGTCGCGCTCGTGCGCGGGCGCCTCGAAGCGGTCGCGCCAGCGCAGCACCAGGTCGGCGATGCCGGTCAGCTCGGGGCGTTCGCTCAACTCGTGGCTGTAGCCGGTGCCGGCGATCGCGAAGTCGAAGTGGAAATGCTCGTCGTGCACGTGGGCCACGAGCTGGTTGCCGTTCTGCGTGACGCCGCGCCACGGCGCGCCCAGGTGCAGATGGAAATTGGGAAAGGCCAGCACGCGCTGCACCGAGTCGGGCGGCGGCGTGGTGCCCAGGCGGCGGTAGCGCGCCGCATGGTGCCAGCGCGTGGCATCGGGCAGCGCGAAGTAGTTGTCGTACAGGCCCGGATAGCCACGCACGCGCGCCACCGGCGTGGCCGCGAGGTGGTCGCGGCGCGCGAACAGGTGCACGGCGGCCGCGCCATGCTCGAGCGCCACCGCGGCCGCGTCGAAGGCCGAGGCCGCCGCGCCGATCACGGCCACGCGCTTGCCTTCGAGCGCCGCGAAATCGATCGCATGGCCGGTGTGGGCCGCGAGCCCGCTGGCCACCGCGTTCGCGAGCAGCTCGGGCACGAAGGGCGCGCCGCTGCCGGCCACGCCGTTGGCGAAGATCAGCTTGCGCGCGGTCTCGATGCGCTCCTGGCCATCGACCTCGAGCCGCACGTGGAAGTGCGGCACCGCGCCCTGCCCGGCCGCCTCGAAGCCGACCAGCCGCGTGCCGTAACGCACCCCGGTGGCGGTGATGTGGCGGAACCAGTCGAGGTAGGCGGCCCAGTCGGTGCGCGGAATGCGGTCGAGCGCCGCATAGGCCTCGAGGCCGTGGCGCGATTCGTACCAGGCCTGGAAGCCCAGCGCGCTCACCGAGCCTTCGGGACCCACCAGGTTCTTGAGCGTGCGCAGCTTGTGCATGCGCGCGCGCGTGAGCCACACGCCCGCGCGCTGCGCATCGGGCTCGGCATCGATCACGCTGACTTCGGCGATGCCCGCGCGGCGCAGCGCGAACGAGAGCGCGGCACCGCTCTGGCCGCCGCCGACGACGAGCACGTCGTGGTCGATGCCATCGTGGCGCGGCACCCAGTTGGCGGGCGCGGGGCCGAGCAGGCGCAGGGCCTCGTGGGCGAAGCGGTCGCGCGGGTCGTTCGGTTCGAGGGACGTGGAGTAGTCGTTGCTCATGAAGTGATCGACAGGAGTGGCGCGGCGGATGCCGCGAAAAAAAACGGGCCCCGAGGGGCCCGTTGAAACTGCATCGCCGTAGCGACCAGGAGACACTCACCCTCGAAGGCAAGAGCCCTCATTCTTCAAGAGAGCGCGGCCTTCGCGAAGCACGTAATCCGCATACGCTGATCCGTTTTTGTTCTTTGCCGCACGGCATCTTCGCGCGATAGCCTGCGGGCACTCCCACCGAGTGCGCGCCCGGAAGGCGCATGCCCCCGCCAGAGACAAGCCTCTTCCCGTCGCCATGAACTTCCAGCAACTGCGATCCGTGCGCGAGACCGTGCGCTGCGGCTTCAACCTCAGCGAAGCCGCCGTGGTGCTCGAGGCCTCGCAGTCCGGCGTGAGCCGGCAGATCCGCGACCTCGAGAACGAGCTCGGCATCCTGCTGTTCAAGCGCTCGGGCAAGCGGCTCACCGGCCTCACCTCGCCCGGCGACCACCTGCTGCCGATCATCGAGCGCGTGCTCGACGACAGCCTGAACCTGCGCCAGGCCGGCCAGGATTTCCTGGCGCGCGAGGAGGGCCTGCTGTCGATCGCGGCCACGCATTCGCAGGCGCGCTATGCGCTGCCGGCCGCGGTGCAGGAGTTCCGGCTGCGCTTTCCCGGCGTGCGGCTGCACCTGCACCAGGGCACGCCGCGCCAGATCGCGCAGATGCTGCTCGACGGCGAGGTCGACGTGGGCATCGCCACCGAGTTGCCGCAGAACCATCCGCAGCTCGCGGCCATCTCCTGTCGCTGCTGGACGCACCTGGTGGTGGCGCCCGCGGGCCATCCGCTGCTGACCGAGGCGCCGCTCACCATCGAGAAGCTCGCGCGCCATCCGCTCATCACCTACGACAGCGGCCTCACGGGCCGCTCGCGCATCGACGAGGCCTTCGCGCGCCATGGCCTCTCGCCCGACATCGTGCTGGCCGCGATGGATGCCGACGTGATCAAGACCTACGTGGAACTGGGCGTGGGCGTGGGCATCGTCGCCGACCTGGCCTACGACGCGGTGCGCGACCGGCGCCTGCGCGCGCTGGAAGCCGGCCACCTGTTCGGCGAGAACCGCACCCAGCTCGCGGTGCGCCGCGGCGGGCATCTGCGCGGCTACATCCATGCCTTCATCGATGCCTTCGCGCCCGGCATGGCGCGCGAGGCGATCGCGCGCGCCAGCGCGGAGGCGCCGCCCGACGACGGCGACTAGGCGTCAGGGTTGTTGCGGCTCGCCCAGCGAGAGCATCAACCGGTTCGCCCAGTTGAAGAAGGCCGCGCCGTGGATCACGTCGGCGATCGCGAGATCGTCCAGGCCCTGCGCGCGCAGCGCCTCGATGTGCTCGGTGCCGAAGCTCGAGGGCGTGGACGACAGCGCCACCGAAGCCGCGACGATCGCGTCCCAGCGCTCGCCGAGCGCAGCCGTCGTGCCCTCGTCGAGCAGCCGCTGCACGTCGTCCGAACGCTGCGAGAAATGCGTGGCGAAGCGCGCATGCACCGAGGCGCAGTAGATGCAGCCGTTGTGGCGCGAGGCCGCGGCCGCGGCCAGTTCGCGCTCGGCGCGCGGCAGGCCGGCCTCGGGGTTGTAGAAGATGTCCTTGTCGGTGCGCGTGCGCGCGCCGAGGATGTCGGGATCGCGCGCGAGCAGCCGGAAGTACGGCGACTTGGCGCGCGAGGCATCCACCAGGCCCGCGAAGTGGCGTTCGGTGAGCTCGGCTTCGGGCAGCGGCTCGAGCCAGGGCAGCCATTCGAGCTGCGCCTGCGTGAAGCGCGTGGGATGCGCGTTGTCCGGGTAGCTCAGGGTCGATTCGGTGGCCATGGCGTTCAGTCGACGAAAGTGATGGGATGGCGCGCCAGCGTGCGCAGGCCCGCGACGACGCGGACCTGGAACGCGAGGAAGGCCACGAGCTGCGACAGGGTCACGATGCCGGTGGACGACCAGCCGGCATCGAGCAAGGCCTGCAGCGCGGAGGGGCTCGCATCGCGCGGATGGAACACCAGCAGCTGCGCATGCACGAGCGCGGCCGACAGGCGCGAGCCCAGCGCTTCGCGGTTCGCATCGGCGACCACGTACGAGGGGCCGGGCGTGCCCTCGGCGCTCAGCGGGCCGGCGGGATAGCGGCCATACGGTCCCTTGGCGGCGGCGCGTTTCGCTTCGTCGGCGATCGCCTCGGCCACGCCCGCGCGGGCGCGCTGCGCGGCGAGGTGCTGCGCATAGAAGCGCGCGACCTCGGGCTGTTGGTGCAGCGCGGTCACGAAGGCCGCGACGGCGAAGCGGTCCGCGATGTCGAAGTCTTCGGGCACGGGCGGCGTGGGCGCGAACAGCGCGAGATAGCTCTGTTGCGCGTTGAGGCGCGCCTGTTCGCGCTGCGCGCGCAGCCGGTCGAGCGGATCGCCGGGCGCGATGTCGACCAGCTGGTCGATCACGTCGGCGACGGGAGGGGTGGTGGCGGTCATGAGGTCTGGAGGGAAGGAATGTCGGTGGGTGCCGTCGCCGTGTTCCGCTGCCAGCCGAGCGCGGGCGCGACCTCGGTGGCGACGAGCTCGATCGAGCGCAGGATCGCCGCATGCGGCGGATCGACCGAGTGCACCTGGCACACGAGGTCGGTGACGCGCGCGAGCGTGCTGTCGGCGGCAAGCGAGGCGATCACGTCCTCGGGCGTTCCCACGTGCACGTCGTAGGCCGCGATCAGTTGTTCGAGCGTGGCCTCGGGGCCCGCGCGGTCCGCGAGGCCACCGCCGCCCGAGGCCGCGAAGCGCGCGGCCGAGTGGCGCAGGCCGATCTCGGCCAGGCGCAACGCCTCGGCACGCGTGTCGGCCACGAAGACGCTGCGCGATCCCACGATGCGCGGCGTGGCGCCGGCGGGCAGCGCGGCCAGGTAGGCATCGACGATCGGGTTTTGCAGCTCGGCCAGCGTCGCATCGGGTGCTTCGAGCGTGCGCGGCTGGGTGCGCGAGAGCATCAGGCCGTCGCCGGCCTGGCCCGCGCGCGTGCCGCCACTGACGGAGAAAGTCGCCTGCCAGATCCGGCCCAGCAGTTGCGCGCCCGCGGGGTACAGCGTGTCGCCGCCCGCGAGCGGCCGGCCGGCCCAGGCCGCGCGCACGGCGGCGAGCTGCCGCGCGAACAGCGCCGGACGCTCGGCCGCGTCGAGGCCGAAGGCGGCGAAGGCCTCGGGCGTGCCGCCCGTGCCCACGCCGATTTCGAGCCGGCCACCCGCGAGCAGGTCCAGCACGATGGCGTCCTCGGCCACGCGCAGCGCGTTCTCGAGCGGCAGGGTCACGATGCCGGTGCCCAGCCGGATGCGGCGCGTGCGCGCGGCCACGTGGGCGAGGAAGACGAAGGGCGACGGCAGCCCGCCCTCATGTTCGTGGAAATGGTGCTGCGCGACCCAGGCCGAGTCGAAGCCGAAGGCCTCGGCGTGCGCGATCTGCGCGGCCACCAGGCGATAGCGCTCGGCCGCGGGGGCGTCGTCGAGCAGCCGGCTGAAGAAGCCGAGGCGCTTGCGCACCGTCGGTCGTTGGGCGGAGGGTGCGTGCGAAAGCTCGGGCATGAAGCGGAAATTGTGGCGGCCGCGGCGCGCGCAGCCTGCGAAGAAAAAGTCGCATGCATATGCGCAAACCGAGGCTGCGCCTCCCGGCCGCCTTGCCAAATGCAGTGCGCGCCTAAGGAAGTGCGAATCCCTTCTTTCCGCGCGAGCGGGCACCGACTTAACCTGCCGCCGCACTTTCGCGCACACCCTCCGACCACGAGTTCCCATGGCCACTTCCTCCCGCCAGATCAAGCTGGGCGCCTTTCTCATGCAGACCGGCCACCACATCGCCGCCTGGCGCCATCCGCAGGCCCAGGCCGACGCGGGCAGCAACTTCCGCCACTACGTCGAGCTCGCGAAGCTGGCCGAGGCCGCGAAGTTCGATGCCGTCTTCCTGGCCGACTCGGTGGGCGTGCGCAGCAGCGAACTCGCCTCGCTCTCGCGCACCGCGCGCAGCGACCACTTCGAGCCGCTGACCCTGCTGTCGGCGCTGGCCGCGGTCACCGAGCGCATCGGCCTGATCGCCACCGTGTCGACCAGCTTCAACGAGCCCTTCAACGTGGCGCGCAAGTTCGCCTCGCTCGACCAGATCAGCGGCGGGCGCTCGGGCTGGAACCTCGTGACCTCGAGCGGCACCGGCGAGGCGCAGAACTTCAACCGCGACGAGCACTTCGAGCATGCGCTGCGCTACGAGCGGGCGGCCGAGTTCCACGACGTGGTGACCGGCCTGTGGGACAGCTGGGAGGACGACAGCTTCGTGCGCGACAAGGACAGCGGCCAGTACTTCCACGCGGACAAGCTGCACGTGCTGCACCACAAGGGCAAGCATTTCTCGGTACGCGGGCCGCTCAACGTCTCGCGTTCGCCGCAGGGCCGGCCGGTGGTGGTGCAGGCCGGCGCCTCGGAGGCCGGCCGCGACCTCGCGGCGCGCACGGCCGAGGTGATCTTCGTCGCGCACCAGACCTTCGACGAGGCGAAGAGCTTCTACCGCGACATCAAGGACCGCGCCCAGGCCTACGACCGCGAGCCCGAGTCGATCAAGATCATGCCGGGCATCTTCCCGGTGGTCGGCCGCACGCAGGAGGAGGCCGAAGAGAAGTTCGCGCTGCTGCAGGACCTGGTGCACCCGGTGGTCGGCGTCTCGCTGCTGTCGAACGTGATCGGCGGCTTCGACTTCTCGGGCCTGCCGGTCGACGGCCCGGTGCCCGAGCTGCCCGAGACCAACGGTCCCAAGAGCCGGCAGCGCCTGCTGCTCGACCTCGCGCGGCGCGAGAACCTCAGCATCCGCGATCTCTACCTGCGCATCGCGGGCGCACGCGGCCACCAGCAGGTGGTGGGCACGCCGCAGAGCATCGCCGACCAGCTGCAGCAGTGGTTCGAGGAAGGCGGAGCCGACGGCTTCAACATCATGTCGCCCTGGTTCCCGGGCGGCCTGCAGGACTTCATCGAGCTGGTGCTGCCCGAGCTGCGCCGGCGCGGCCTGGTGCGCACCGAGTACGAGGGAAGCACCTTGCGCGAGCACCTGGGGCTGCAACGGCCCCGGCATGGGCAGCGCCGGGCCGCGGTGGGCGCCGCCGCATAGCTGCGCGCGACAGTCCGATCAGTCGATCGGGCGCATGCGCTCGGCGATCTCGGCATGGCCGCGCGCGGCCAGCGCCTCGGACGCGCCCGCGCGGTCGCGCGTTTCCTTGTTCTGGCTGAGCTTCGACTTGCCGACCAGCGAGGTGAGCGCGATCTCGATGCCGACGATGTGGCCCAGCAGCCCGTCGATGAATTCGGGCGCCGAGTCGCCCATCTTCCAGGGCCTGGGCTCGGCCGCCTCGTGGCGGCGCGTGAGGCGCGCGACGATGCCGCGCACGAAGCGCTCGTCGTCGCGCACGGTGATCGTGCCGTGCGCATGCACCACCTCGTAGTTCCAGGTCGGCACCTGCCGGTGCAGCTCGTGCTTGCTCGGATACCAGCTCGGCGAGATGTAGGCCTGCGCGGCGCGAAAGACCACCATGACCTCGGTGCCGGTCGGGCAGCGCTGCCAGACGTCGTTGGCGCGCGCGACGTGGGCCGAGAGCAGGCCGTGCGTGCCGACCTCGGGATCGAATTCGAAGGGCAGGTGATCGGCGTCCAGCCCCGCGGGGCCGTGCGTGACCAGCATGCCGAGCGGATGCTCGCGGATGACGCGCTGCAGCGCGGCGGGATCGGTGACGGCGAAATGCGCGGGGATGTACATCGGGCGTGGCTCTGAAAGCGTGTGGGGTGCCTCACTGTCGCTTCGGACCGGCACAATGCGAAGAACCAGTTTGGACCTTTTTGCATGGACCAGTTGTCGCTTCCTCCGGGCCAGGGCGCGGGCCGCCGCATCTACGCGCTGCTGCGCGACCAGATCGCCGACGGCACCCTGCCCGCCGGCGCGCCCGCCCCGTCGACCCGGGCCCTGGCGGCCGAGCTCGGTGTCTCGCGCACCACGGTGACCGCGGTCTACGAGCAGCTCGCCGCCGAGGGCTACCTGCTCACGTCGGCCGGACGCACGGCGCGCGTGGCGAGCCCGCCGTCCGCCGCCGTGGCACGGCCGGCGGCCGCCTCCCGCCGCGCCCGGCCCGCGCCCACGCTGTCGGCCTACGGCCGCCGCATCGCCGCGATGGCGCCACCAGCGACCGCACCGAGCGAGCCGGCGCGCATCGACTTCCTCTATGGCGCGGTCGCCTCGCGCGACTTCCCCGCGCTGGCCTGGCGGCGCGCCTACCAGGCCGAGCTGCTGCGCCAGCAGCGCAGCCTGAGCTACGCCGCGCCCGAAGGCGACGAAGGGTTGAGGCGCGCGCTGCAGGGCTATCTGCGGCGCGCGCGCGGGCTGGTCTGCGACGCGGAACAGATCGTCGTGGTGCAGGGCTCGCAGCAGGGCATCGACCTGTGCGCGCGGCTACTGCTCGATCCCGCCGACGCCTTCGTGTTCGAGAACCCCGGCTACCTGATGGCACGACGCTGCTTCGAGGCCACGGGGGCGGCGCTGCTGCCGGTGCCCGTCGATGCGCAGGGCCTGGACACGGCCGCGCTGCCGCGCGACGGCCGCGCGCGCCTGGCCTATGTCACGCCCTCGCATCAGTTCCCGCTCGGCGGCGTGCTCGCCATCGGCCGGCGCCTCGCGCTGCTGCAATGGGCGCGGCAGCAGCGCGCCTGGATCGTGGAAGACGACTACGACGGCGAGTTCCGCTACGGCCAGCGCCCGATCGACGCGCTGCGCGCGGTCGATGCCGACGGGCGCGTGCTCTATGTGGGCACCTTCTCGAAGGCGCTGTCGCCGCAGATGCGGCTCGGCTACCTGGTGCTGCCGCCCGAGCTGGGGCCGGTGTTCCGCCAGGCCAAGCGCATGGCCGACCGCCATGCGCCGCTGCTCGAGCAGCGGGTGCTGGCGGCGCTGATCGACAGCGGCGCCTACGAGCGCCACGTGCGGCGCGTGCGGCGCGAGAACGAACGCCGCCGCACGGCGCTGCTCGACGCGATCGCGCGCCATCTGCCGGCCGAGGCGCAGGTCGCGGGCACGGCGGCCGGGCTGCACGTGGTGCTGTGGCTGCCCTGGCTGCGGCCGCGCGACGAAGCCGCGCTGGTCGCCGCCGCGCGGCTGCGGGGCGTGGGTGTGTATCCGGTGTCGCCGCTCTACGCGGGCAAGGTCACCGGCAACCGTTGCGGCGGCCTGATCCTCGGCTATGCGAGCCTCACGGTCGAGCAGATCGACCAGGGCGTGCGGCTGCTGGCCGCGGTGCTTCAGGTGTAGCGCTGCTCCAGCGCGTCCCACTCGGGCTTGCCCACGAGCCGCTGGCGCTCCGCGAAGGGCGTGACCAGGCCGCTGGATTCGCGCACTTCCTTCTCGTCGCGCAGCACCGTCAGCGCCTTCTGCATGCCGGCCACCGCACCCTGCAGCGCGGCATTGGCATAGAGCACGATGCCGTAGCCGAGCTCGCCGAGTTCGGTCGCGTTGAAGATCGGCGTCTTGCCGCCGATCACCATGTTCATGAGCTGCGGCCGGTCCAACCGCTTCGGCAGCGCGCGAACCTCCTCGGCGCTGGTCACGGCCTCGACGAACAGGATGTCGGCGCCGGCCTCGGCGAAGCGCTGCGCGCGCTCGACCGCGGCCTCGAAGCCATGGATCGCGGCCGCGTCGGTGCGCGCCATGATCAGCAGGTCGGGATCGCGGCGCGCATCGACGGCCGCCTTGATCTTGCTCACGGCCTCCTCGGTGGAGATCACCTCCTTGCCCGAGAAATGACCGCAGCGCTTGGGCGCGACCTGGTCCTCGAACTGGATGCAGTCGGCGCCCGCGCGCTCGAGCGTGCGCACGGTGTGGCGCACGTTGAGCGCGTTGCCGAAGCCGGTGTCGGCATCGACGATCAGCGGCACCGACACGGCATCGCGGATGCGCGCCGTGTGGTCGGCGATCTCCGACAGGCCCATGAAGCCCTGGTCGGGCATGCCGAACCACATGTTGGTGACACCGGCGCCGGTGACGTAGATGGCCTGGAAGCCGAGGTCCTCGACGACGCGGGCGGAGAGCGCATTGAAGGCGCCCGGAACGATCAGGCCGCGGCGGGCCTCGGCGAGGGACTTGAGTTGCTTGCGGGTGGACATGGGGAGGATCCGTTTTTCAGAAACTGTCGCCGGGCACGCGCACCCAGCCTTCCATCAATACGCGGGCGCTGCGGCTCATCAGGGCCTTGGTCACGGCCCACTGGCCGTCGACCGCGCGCGCCTCGGCGCCGACGCGCAAGGTGCCCGAGGGATGGCCGAAGCGCACCGCCTGGCGTTCGCCGCCGCCGGCCGCGAGGTTCACCAGCGTGCCGGGGATCGCGGCCGCGGTGCCGATCGCGACCGCGGCCGTGCCCATCATGGCGTGGTGCAGCTTGCCCATCGACAGGGCGCGCACCAGCAGGTCGACGTCGGCGGCCCGCACCGGCTTGCCGCTGGACGCGACGTAATCCTTCGGCGGCGCGACGAACGCGACCTTGGGCGTGTGCTGGCGCTTCGCGGCCTCGGCGATGTCCTGGATCAGGCCCATCTTCACGGCGCCGTGCGCGCGGATGGTCTCGAACCTCGCGAGTGCCTCGGGGTCGCCGTTGATCGCGTCCTGCAGCTCGGTGCCGCTGTAGCCGATGTCGGCGGCGTTGACGAAGATGGTGGGGATGCCGGCGTTGATCAGCGTGGCCTTGAAGGTGCCGACGCCGGGCACCTCGAGGTCGTCGACCAGCCTGCCCGTGGGGAACATCGCGCCGCCGCCCTCGCCCTCCCCTTCGTCGGCCGGATCGATGAACTCCAGCGGCACCTCGGCCGCCGCGAATGTCACGCCGTCGAGCTCGAAGTCGCCGGTCTCCTGCACCTGGCCGAGCGAGATCGGCACATGGGCCACGATGGTCTTGCCGATGTTGGCCTGCCAGATGCGCACGGTGCACACGCCGTCGGGTGGCACGCGGGCCGGGTCGATCAGGCCCTGCGCGATCGCGAACGGACCGACGGCGGCCGACAGGTTGCCGCAGTTGCCCGACCAGTCGACGAAGGCGCTGTCGATGGAAACCTGACCGAACAGGTAGTCGACGTCGTGATCGGGCCGCGTCGAGCGCGAGAGGATCACGGTCTTCGAGGTCGACGAGGTCGCGCCGCCCATGCCGTCGATCTGCTTGGCATAGGGGTCGGGGCTGCCGATCACGCGCAGCAGCAGCGCGTCGCGCGCCGGGCCCGGCTGTTGCGCGGCCCGTGGCAGGTCCTGCAGGCGGAAGAACACGCCCTTGCTGGTGCCGCCGCGCATGTAGACGGCGGGAATCTTGATCTGGGGAATGGATGCCATGGCGATGGGTTTCTCAAGCGGCCGCGGTGTTCGCGGCCAGGAAGTCTTGCGCAAAACGCTGCAGCACGCCGCCGGCCTCGTAGATGGACACTTCCTCGGCGGTGTCGAGGCGGCAGGTGACCGGCACGCGCAGCACTTCGCCATCGCGGCGATGCACGATCAGCGCGAGGTCGGCGCGCGGGGCGGGTTCGCCGGCCACGTCGTAGGTCTCGGTGCCGTCCAGCCCCAGCGTAAGCCGCGTGGTGCCGGGCTTGAACTCGAGCGGCAGCACGCCCATGCCGAGCAGGTTGGTGCGGTGGATGCGCTCGAAGCCCTCGGCCACCACGGTCTCGACGCCGGCCAGGCGCACGCCCTTCGCGGCCCAGTCGCGCGAGGAACCCTGGCCGTAGTCGGCACCGGCCACGATGATCAGCGGCTGGCGGCGGTTCAGGTAGGTCTCGATCGCCTCCCACATGCGCACCACGCGGCCCTCGGGTTCGATGCGCGCGAGCGAGCCCTTCTGCTGCACGCCGTCGACCACCGCCATCTCGTTGACGAGCTGCGGATTGGCGAAGGTGGCGCGCATCGCCGTCAGGTGGTCGCCGCGGTGCGTGGCGTAGGAATTGAAGTCCTCCTCGGGCAGGCCCATCTTCGCGAGGTACTCGCCGGCGGCGCTGTCGCGCAGGATCGCGTTCGACGGCGAGAGGTGGTCAGTCGTGATGTTGTCGGGCAGGAGGGCCAGCGGCCGCATGCCGCGCAGGGTGCGCGGATTGGCCGCCAGCGCGCCGACGCCCTCGCTGTCCCAGTAGGGCGGGCGGCGGATGTAGGTGGACTGCGGGCGCCAGTCGTACTGCGGGCTGGCCTTCTCGCCGTGGTCGGCATGGATCGCGAACATCGGCTCGTAGACCTGGCGGAACATCTCGGGCCGCACCGAGGCGGCGACGATCGCGTCGATCTCCTCGTCGGCGGGCCAGAGGTCGGCCAGGCGGATCTCCTTGCCGTCGACCACGTCGAGGATGTCGCGCTCGATGTCGAAGCGCATGGTGCCCGCGATCGCATAAGCCACCACCAGCGGCGGCGAGGCCAGGAAGGCCTGCTTGGCATAGGGATGGATGCGGCCGTCGAAGTTGCGGTTGCCCGAGAGCACGGCGGTGGCGTAGAGGTCGCGCTCGACGATCTCCTGCTGGATCTTCGGATCGAGCGCGCCCGACATGCCGTTGCAGGTGGTGCAGGCGAAGGCGACGATGCCGAAGCCCAGCTGCTCGAGTTCGGCCAGCAGGCCGGCATCGCGCAGGTAGAGCTCGACGGCCTTCGAGCCCGGCGCCAGCGAGGACTTGACCCAGGGCTTGCGCACCAGGCCCAGCCGGTTGGCGTTGCGCGCCAGCAGCCCGGCCGCGATCACGTTGCGCGGGTTCGAGGTGTTGGTGCACGAGGTGATGGCCGCGATGATCACGGCGCCATCGGGCATCAGGCCCGCGGCCTCCTGCTGGCGCGCCTCGTGCAGGCCGACGGCGATCTCGCGCTCGGCCAGCTGCGAGGTCGGCAGGCGGCGGTGCGGGTTCGACGGGCCCGCCATGTTGCGCACCACGCTGGAGAGATCGAAGCTCAGCACGCGCTCGTAGGTGGCGGATGCCAGCGCGTCGGCCCAGAAGCCCGCGGTCTTCGCGTAGGTCTCGACCAGCGCGACCTGCGCGTCCTCGCGGCCGGTGAGCCGCAGGTAGGCCAGCGTCTGTTCGTCGATGTGGAACAGCGCGGCGGTGGCGCCGTACTCGGGGCACATGTTGGAGATGGTCGCGCGGTCGCCGATGGTGAGGCTGCGCGCGCCCTCGCCGAAGAACTCGAGGTAGGCGCCGACCACCTTTTCCTTGCGCAGGAACTCGGTCAGCGCCAGCACGATGTCGGTGGCGGTGATGCCCGGCTGGCGGCGGCCCGTGAGCTCCACGCCGACGATCTCCGGCAGCCGCATCCACGAGGCGCGGCCGAGCATCACGTTCTCGGCCTCGAGCCCGCCCACGCCGACCGCGATCACGCCCAGCGCGTCGACGTGCGGCGTGTGGCTGTCGGTGCCCACGCAGGTGTCGGGGAAGGCCAGGCCGTCCTGCACGTAGACCACGGGCGACATCTTCTCGAGGTTGATCTGATGCATGATCCCGTTCCCCGCGGGGATCACCTCCATGTTGGCGAAGGCGCGCTTGGTCCATTCGATGAAATGGAAGCGGTCCTCGTTGCGCCGGTCCTCGATCTCGCGGTTCTTCTCGAAGGCCCGCGGGTCGAAGCCGCCGCACTCCACGGCCAGCGAGTGGTCGACGATCAACTGCACCGGCACCACCGGATTCACCTGCGCCGGATCGCCGCCCTCGGCCGCGATCGCATCGCGCAGGCCCGCGAGGTCGACCAGCGCAGTCTGGCCCAGGATGTCGTGGCAGACCACGCGCACCGGGAACCACGGGAAGTCGCGATCGCGCCGGCGCTCGGCGATCTGCAGCAGGCATTCGTCGAGGATCGCGGGATCGCAGCGGCGCACGAGGTTCTCGGCATGCACGCGCGCGGTGTAGGACAGCGTGTCCCAGGCACCGGGGCGCAGCGCTTCGATGGCGGCGCGCGCGTCAATGTAGTCGAGCGCGGTGCCGGGGAGTTTTTTTCTGTGGCTTGAAGTCATCGTGGGAAGCGGGCAGGAAAGCGATGCGGCCCCGCTGCGAGGGGCCGCGCGGGGTTCATTCGGAGCGGATGTCGTTGTCCTTCACGACCTTGGCATAGCGCGGGATCTCGGTGCCGATCAGCGCGCCGAACTGCTCGGCGCTGCCGCCGGCCGGCGACACGCCGGTGGGATCGAGCTTCGCGACCAGTTCGGGCGCCTTGAGGCCGGTGTCGAGCGCGCCGTTGAGCTTGGCGAGCACGGACGGCGGCACGCCCCGGGGCGCGATCAGGCCGTGCCAGGCCACCACGTCGTACGCGGGCAGGCCGCCGCTCTCGGCGATCGAGGGGATGTCGGGATAGGCCTGCAGCCGCTTCGCCGTGGTGACGGCGAAGGCGCGCAGTCGGCCCGACTGCACGTGCGGCATCAGCGCCTCGGTGCCCGCGATCAGCATGTCGACGTTGCCCGCCACCAGGTCGGTGACGGCCGGCCCGGTGCCGCGGTACGGCACGTGCGTGGCCTTGACCTTCGCCATGCCGAACAGGTACTCGCTCACGATGTGCAGGTGGCTGCCGTTGCCGGCCGAGGCGAAGGTGAGCTTGCCGGGGTTCTGGCGTGCGAAGGCCAGCAGTTCCTGCAGGTTCTTCGCGGGCACCTTCGACGGATTGACGCACAGCACGTAGGCGCCCTTCGAGAGCTGGATCACCGGCGTCATCTCGGCCACCGGATCGAAGCGCAGCTTGTAGAGCGAGGGATTGACCGTGTAGCTGCCCGCGATCAGCAGCAGCGTGTAGCCGTCGGGCGGCGTGTGCAGCGCGTACTCGGTGCCGATGGTGCCGCCGGCGCCGGGCCGGTTGTCCACCACCACCGACTGGCCCAGCTGCTGGGTCAGCACGTTGGCCGCCACGCGCGCGATGAAGTCGGAGCCGCCGCCCGGTGCGAAGGGGCAGACGATGCGCAAAGGCTTGTTCGGGAAGGCCTCCTGGGCACGGAGGGTGGCGGCGGGCAGGGTCAGGCCCGCCAGGGCGGCGGCCGAGAAGGCGCGGCGATTCAGCGTCATGGTCTTGTCTCCAGTGTTGTCGTTCGATGTGGGAGCGTGCCGCCCCGCGGGGCGGCACCGCGGAGTGTGCTCCGAGCGACATCGGCCTGGAAGGACTTCACCGCGCCTCAGCCTCTCGCCTCAGGCGCGCGCCTCCATCGGCACGAACTGCAGGTCCTCGGGACCGGTGTAGTTCGCGCTCGGGCGGATGATCTTGTTGTCCACGCGCTGCTCGACCACGTGCGCGGCCCAGCCGCTGGTGCGCGCGATCACGAACAACGGCGTGAACATGGCGGTGGGCACGCCCATCATGTGGTAGCTCACGGCGCTGAACCAGTCGAGGTTGGGGAACATCTTCTTGACCTCCCACATCACGGACTCGAGCCGCTCGGCGATGTCGTACATCTTGGTCGAGCCGGCCTCCTGCGACAGGCGCCGGGCCACGCCCTTGATCACCACGTTGCGCGGGTCGCTCACGGTGTAGACCGGGTGGCCGAAGCCGATCACCACTTCCCTGGCCTCCACGCGGCGACGGATGTCGGCCTCGGCCTCGGCCGGGCTGTCGTAGCGCTTCTGGATCTCGAAGGCCACCTCGTTGGCGCCGCCGTGCTTGGGGCCGCGCAGCGCGCCGATCGCGCCGGCGATGGCCGAGTGCATGTCGCTGCCGGTGCCGGCGATGACGCGCGCGGTGAAGGTGCTGGCGTTGAACTCGTGCTCGGCATAGAGATTGAGCGAGGTGTGCATCGCGCGCACCCAGGCCTCGGAGGGCTTCTGTCCATGCAGCAGGTGCAGGAAGTGGCCGCCGATCGAGTCGTCGTCGGTCTCCACGTCGATGCGCTTGCCCTGGCTGCTCCAGTGGTACCAGTACAGCAGCATCGAGCCCAGCGAGGCCATCAGGCGGTCGGCGATGTCGCGCGCGCCCGGCAGGTTGTGGTCGTCCTTCTCGGGCAGCACGCAGCCCAGTGCCGAGACGCCGGTGCGCATCACGTCCATCGGGTGGGCGCCGGCCGGCAGGCTCTCGAGCGCTTCCTTCACGCTCGCGGGCAGGCCGCGCAGCGCCTTGAGCCGCGCCTTGTAGGCCTTGAGCTCGGCGCGCGTGGGCAGCTTGCCGTGCACCAGCAGGTGCGCGATCTCCTCGAACTCGCAGACCTCGGCGATGTCGAGGATGTCGTAGCCGCGATAGTGCAGGTCGTTGCCGGTGCGGCCCACGGTGCACAGCGCGGTGTTGCCCGCGGTCACGCCCGAGAGGGCAACGGATTTCTTGGGGCGGAAGCCCGCGGGTGCGGTGGTTTCGGTCATGGGGTTCATGCGGTTTCTTCGTTGAGGTAGGCGCGATCGATGGCGGCGGGACGACCGGCGGCGTCGACCGCCACCATCTCGAACACGCCCTTGAGGACTTCTTCGACCGGCGCGCCCGGCACGTCGGCCAGGCCGGTCACGCACACGGTCATCGAGCTGCGGCCGATGCGGCTGACCCAGCCGCGCAGCAGCAGCTGGTGGCCCACCGGCACCGGCGCGAGGAAGTCGACGCCGGTCACGCCGGCCATCACCACCTCGCGCTGCGCCAGGCCGCGCGCGGCCAGGAAGGCGGCCTTGCTCATCAGTTGCAGGCCCTGCCCGGCGAACAGCGTGCCGCGGTGGTTGGCATGCACCGGCAGCACCAGTTCGCGCAGTTCGGTCGTTCCAGCGGGTGTTGTCATGCTTCGCAATCTACGCAGAGAATGCGGTTTGCAGAAGGACTGAAAAGGCAAATTCTTGCGAACCCCAATCCTCCAATTTGCAAATTTTGCGAATTTCCCCGCATTCGCAGCGAAGGCGAAACGATGAAGAAGACATTCATGGGCGTGCGCCTGCGCAGCCTGCGCGCGGAGCGCGGCCTGTCGCAGGTGGCGCTGGCCCATGCGCTGGAGCTGTCGCCCAGCTACCTCAACCAGCTCGAGCAGAACCAGCGGCCGCTGACGGTGGCGGTGCTGCTCAAGATCAGCCGCGCGCTCGGCGTCGACATCCAGCAGTTCTCCGAGGACGAGGAGGCGCGGCTGGTGGCCGGCATGCGCGAGGCGCTGGCCGATGCCGCCGAGCCGGTGGCGCTGCCCGAGCTGCAGGAGGTGGCGGCGCAGATGCCCGCGCTGGGCCGCGCGCTGCTGGCGCTGCACCGGCGCAACATCGAGGCGATGGAGCAGCTCGAGACCATGGCGCTGCGCCTGGGCGACGAGCGCTCGGGCCTGGCCGCGCCGCGCGCCATGCCCTTCGAGGTGGTGCGCGACTTCTTCTTCGCGCACCAGAACCACTTCGACACCCTCGACCGCGCGGCCGAGGCGCTGGCGCAGGAAGCGCAGCAGGCGCAGGCCGCGCCGGGCGCGCGCGAGCACGGCGGCCATCTCGCCGAATGGCTGATCGAGCGGCTGCGCCAGCGCCATGGCGTGCGCGTGCTGCTGACCGACGACACCGAGGTCAGCAAGCGCCGCTACGACGCCGCGCAGCGCAGCCTGCGGCTGTCGCCCGCGCTCGAGCCGGGCCAGCAGGCGTTCCAGCTCGGCACCCAGCTCGCGCTGCTCGAGCTCGGCGCGGCGATCGACGCGCTGGTCGATGCGCCGCCCTTCACCGAGGACCCGGCCTCGCGCAAGCTGGCGCGCATCGGCCTTGCCAACTACTTCGCGGGCGCCCTGCTGCTGCCCTACGGCGCCTTCCTCGAGGCCGCGGAATCGCTGCGCTACGACATCGACCTGCTCGGCCAGCGCTTCGGCGTCGGCTTCGAGACCGTGTGCCACCGGCTCAGCACGCTGCAACGGGTGGGCGCGCCCGGCGTGCCCTTCTTCTTCGTGCGCGTGGACAAGGCCGGCAACATCTCCAAGCGCCAGTCGGCCACGCACTTCCACTTCAGCCGCACCGGCGGCACCTGCCCGCTGTGGAACGTGTACGAGGCCTTCGCGCAGCCCGAGCGCATCCTGCCGCAGCTCGCGCGCATGCCCGACGGGCGGCGCTACCTGTGGATCGCGCGCTCGGTCTCGCGCGGGCAGCGCGGCTGGGGCTCGCCGCGCAAGACCTTCTCGATCGGACTGGGTTGCGACATCCGCCATGCGCCGCGGCTGGTGTATGCGAAGGGGCTCGACCTGCAGGACCCCGAGGCCGCCACGCCGATCGGCATGGGCTGCAAGGTCTGCGAGCGCGAGCGCTGCCCGCAGCGCGCCTTTCCGTTCATCGGCGAGGCGCTGGACGTGGACGAGAACCAGAGCCGGTTCGCGCCCTACGGCTTCGAGCGCTAGGCGTCGCGGCGCCCCCGCGCGGGCGCCGTCCGACGGCTTTTCGGCGCCTTCGCCGGCGCCGTGGCGCGAGCCCGGAACCCGCTTGGCGTTCCGGAAAAAAAGCGCCCCGCGTTACGTAACGCGCGGCGAAAAGCGGTGTTACGCATGTTCCCGCCGCGTGTTACCCCAATTGCGAAAAGCCTTTTGAATCAACGAGATAAGTCGATCACGGTGCCGTAACAAAGGCCTGCCATGGCGGCAGCGCGAAGGCGGCACGCATGTTGCCCCTGTAGGCCATATCTTTGTCACAGAGGCCGCCATGACTACAACAGAATCATCGACTCCGACGACCCCTGGCACCACCGCAAACGGTGGGGCTCCCGTGGTCCTCGCTCAAGCCACCGCCTCGCCGATCGCCCCGATGGGTGCGACCGCGGCAGTGCCCTCCTCGGCACCCGCGGCCGCCGCGCCCGCCAGCATCGGATCGCTATCGAATGCGACGCCCGGCACGACCATCGTGCGCGACGGCGTGAGCATCCCGGTGGACGGCAACCAGTCGCTGATCGCCGGCGACCGCGTGATCGTTCCCGATGGCGGCCAGGCCAACGTGCTGTTCCCCGGCTCGGCCACCAACAAGGCGCCGCTGGCCGGCGTCTTCGCGGGCGGCACCGATGCCACCGTGACGTCGACCAAGCTGCCGGGCGGCCTCGAGCAGGTGAACGTCGACGTGGCCTCGGGCGACCTCGCCGTCACCCCGCCCGATGCCGACGCCGATGCGGCGGCGCTGGCCGTCACCAAGAAGCTCGCCACCGGCGGTGGCCTCGGCGTCGGCGAGTTCGCGCTCGGCGCGCTGGGCGGCATCGCGCTGGCCGCGGCCCTGGGCGGCGGCGGCAGCGATTCGAGCGTTCCCTTCTTCATTCCCGGTGTCGGCGATTCCGATGCGGATGCCGATGCGGACGCGGATGCCGACGCCGATGCGGACGGTGATGCCGACGCAGACGCGGATGCCGATGCGGACGCCGATGCCGACGCGGACGCGGATGCGGATGCAGACGCCGATGCGGATGCCGACGCAGATGCGGACGCTGACGCGGATGCCGACGCTGACGCCGATGCGGACGCCGACGCCGACGCGGATGCCGACCACCTGCTGGATCCGGGCGACGGCACCGTCGGCCACGTGATCGATGCGGTGGACAACACCCTGGGCCTGGGCGGCGCGCTCCAGACCGTGAAACCCATCGTCGACAGCGTCACCGACGTGATCGACGACGTGCTCGCGCCGATCGCCGGCAGCGACTTCACGCCCAACGATCCCAACGAGTTCGATCCCGTGGACAACGTGGTCGACCATGTCACCACCAACCTCGGCGGCGTGCTGTCCCCCGTGGTCGACGGCCTGCTGGGCGGCGGCACCACCGGCGCGATCATCGACACGCTCAATGGCCAGGTCGACTACCTGACCGATGCGCTGAACAACATCCTCGAGAACGTGCTGGGCAGCGACGGCCTGCTGGGCGGCGTGACCACCGGCCTGGGCATCGACGGCCTCGTCGACGGCCTGCTGGGCGACGACGGCGTGGTCGGCCAGGTGCTCGACGGCCTCCTGGGCGAGCACAGCCTGCTCGGTGGCCTGCTGGGCGAAGACGGCCTCGTGGGCGGCCTGCTCGGCGACGACGGCCTGCTCGGTGGCCTGATCGGCGAAGGCACCGCGGTCGGCAGCCTGCTCGACACCCTGCTGGGTGACGGCGGCCTGCTCGGCGGCCTGGGCGGCGAAGACGGATTGCTCGGCGGCCTGCTGGGCCCGGCACTCGGCGAAGGCGGCCTGCTCGGTGGCCTGCTGGGCGACGACGGTGCCCTCGGCGGCCTGCTCGGCGAAGACGGCATCGTGGGCAGCCTGCTCGGCGACGACGGCCTGCTCAGCGGCCTGCTCGGCAGCGAAGGCCTGAGCGGCGGCCTGCTCGGACCGGACGGTCTGGTCGGCAGCCTGCTGGGACCGGATGGCGTGGTCGGCAGCCTGCTGGCCGACGGCCCGCTCGGTGGCCTGCTCGGCGGTGAAGACGGATTGCTCGGCGGCCTGCTGGGTGACGACGGCCTGCTGGGCGGTCTGCTCGGCGACGACGGCCTGCTCGGTGGCGTGCTCGGCGAAGACGGCATCCTCGGCGCCGGTGGCCCGCTCGGCGGCCTGCTGGGCGACGACGGCCTGCTCGGCGGCCTGCTCGCCGATGACGGTTTGCTCGGTGGCCTGCTCGGTGACGACGGCCTGCTCGGCGGCGTGCTGGCCGACGACGGCCTGCTCGGTGGCCTGATCGGCGGCGATGGCCTGCTGGGCGGTCTGCTCGGCGACGACGGCCTGGTCGGTGGCCTGCTGGGCGACGACGGCCTGCTGGGTGGCCTGCTCGGCGAAGGCGGCATCCTCGGCGGCGTGCTGGGTGAAGACGGCCTGGTGCCGAGCCTGCTCGGCGACGACGGCCTGGTCGGCGGCCTGCTCGGCAGCGACGGCCTCGTGGGCGGCCTGCTCGGTGAAGACGGTCTGCTCGGTGGCTTGCTGGGCGGCGTGCTCGGCGGCATCGGTGGTGGCGGCGGCGGCACCGGTGCCCAACTGCTCGACCCGACCGACAGCATCGTCGGTGGCCTGGTCGACGGCCTCAACGACGGCCTGCTCGGCGAGCTCGGCCTGGGCGACGTGCTCGCACCGGTGGTCGGCCTGACCGACAGCCTGACCGATACCGTGAGCGGCCTGCTGGGCCCGGTGCTCGGCGATACCTTCACGCCGAACGACCCGAACGTGCTGGATCCGGTGGACGACCTCGTGGGTCAGGTCACCGACGGTGTCGGCGGCCTGCTGAGCCCGCTGACCGACCAGCTGCTGGGCGCCGGCACCACCGACGCACTGCTGGGCGCGGTGGGCACGCAGGTCGACTTCCTGACCGATGGCGTGGCGAATCTGATCGGCGGCGATGGGCTGCTGGGTGGCGTCCTCGGTGACGACGGTCTGCTGGGCGGTTTGCTCGGCGGCGACGGTGGCCTGCTGGGTGGCGTGCTGGGTGACGACGGTCTGCTGGGCGGTCTGCTCGGTGGCGACGGTGGTCTGCTGGGTGGCGTCCTGGGCGACGACGGTCTGCTGGGCGGTCTGCTCGGCGGCGATGGCGGTCTCCTGGGTGGTGTCCTCGGCGACGACGGCCTGCTGGGCGGCTTGCTCGGTGGCGACGGCGGTCTGCTGGGTGGCGTCCTGGGCGATGACGGTCTGCTGGGCGGCTTGCTCGGCGGCGACGGCGGCCTGCTGGGTGGTGTCCTGGGCGACGACGGTCTGCTGGGCGGTTTGCTCGGCGGCGACGGTGGCCTGCTCGGCGGCATCCTGGGTGATGACGGTCTGCTGGGTGGCTTGCTTGGTGGCGACGGCGGTCTGCTGGGTGGTGTCCTGGGCGACGACGGTCTGCTGGGCGGCCTGCTCGGTGGCGACGGTGGCCTCCTGGGTGGCGTCCTCGGCGACGATGGCCTGCTCGGTGGCATCCTGGGTGACGATGGTCTGCTCGGCGGCGTGCTCGGTGGCGACGGTGGCCTGCTCGGCGGCATCCTCGGCGATGACGGCCTTCTCGGCGGTCTGCTGGGTGGCCTGCTCGGCGGTGGTGCCGATGCCAGCGCCTCGGCCAGCCTGATGGTCGCGGCCGATGCGCCGGCCGACGGTGGCCTGCTCGGCGGTCTGCTGGGTGGTGAAGGCGGCTTGCTCGGCGGCATCCTCGGTGACGATGGCCTGCTGGGCGGTCTGCTCGGCGGTGACGGTGGCCTGCTCGGCAGCATCCTCGGCGACGACGGCCTGCTGGGCGGCGTGCTCGGTGGCGACGGCGGCCTGCTCGGCGGCGTCCTGGGCGACGGTGGCCTGCTGGGCGGCGTGCTCGGTGGCGAAGGTGGTCTGCTCGGCGGCATCCTGGGTGACGACGGCCTGCTGGGCGGCGTGCTCGGTGGCGACGGCGGTCTGCTCGGCGGCATCCTGGGTGACGACGGCCTGCTGGGCGGCGTGCTCGGCGGTGACGGCGGTCTGCTCGGCGGTGTTCTTGGCGATGGCGGCCTGCTGGGCGGCGTGCTCGGCGGTGACGGCGGCCTGCTCGGCGGCATCCTGGGTGACGACGGCCTGCTGGGCGGCGTGCTCGGCGGTGACGGCGGCCTGCTCGGCGGCATCCTGGGCGACGACGGCCTGCTGGGCGGCGTGCTCGGCGGTGACGGTGGCCTGCTCGGCGGCGTGCCGGGCGACGGCGGCCTGCTGGGTGGCGTGCTCGGCGGTGGCGAAGGCGGCCTGCTCGGCGGCGTCCTCGGCGACGACGGCCTGGTCGGCGGTCTGCTCGGCAACGATGGCCTGGTGGGCAACCTGCTGGGCAGCGACGGTCTGGTCGGTGGCTTGGTGGGCGGCCTGCTCGGCAACGACGGCCTCGTCGGCAGCCTGCTCGGCGCGCTGGGCGGCGACGGCCCGGTGGCCAACATCCTGCAGCCGGTGACCGAGATCGCCAGCGGCCTGAGCGACACCCTCGCTCCGGTGGTCGATACGCTGACCAGCGCTGGCTCCGGTGCCCTGGCCCCGGTGACCGACATCCTGGCCGGTGCGACCGCGGCGGCGGCGCCGGTGGTCGCGACCGTGTCCAACGTGGTCGAGAACGTCGATCACGCGGTGGGCTCGGTGGTCGCCGACGTGGTGACCCCGATCACCAGCCAGGTCGAGCACACGGTGGGCAATGTGGTGACCCCGGTCGCCAACATCCTGCACGGCCTGCTGGGCTGATCGCGGACCGCGGCTCGCGCCGCGACGCACGACGAGAAGGGGCGGACCGGCGACGGTCGGCCCCTTTTCTCATGGCGCCCCGCGGGGCGCCGTCCCGTTCAGGCGCTCCCGCGCTCGATCAGCTCGAAACCCAGATCGCGCTTGCGCGCCGCCGGCGTCTCGCTGCGCAGCCGCTGCACCAGCATGCGCGCGGCCTCCTCGCCCATGCGCACGGTCGGCACCGCGATGGTCGTGAGGCCGGGGTTGAGCTCGCGCGCGATCTCGTAGTCGCCGAAGCCCATGATCGCGAGCTGCTTCGGCACCGCGATGCCCAGCCGCTGGCAGGCCAGCAGCGCGCCCGAGGCCAGCAGGTCGCTCGAGAACAGCAGCAGGTCGCTGTCGGGGAAACGCGCGCGCGCGGCCTCGAGCAAGGTGCTGCCGCTGCCCATGGTGTAGGGCAGGTTCTCCACCACCAGGCTGCGCGGCGCCTGGCCCGGGTAGTGGCGCGCCATGCCGGTGGTGTAGCCGTCCAGGCGCTCGCGCGCGCGGTCGTCGCCGGGGCGCGCGGCGCCCACGAAGGTGGGATGGCGGTAGCCGCGCCGCTGCGCATAGGCCACGGCCGCGGCCAGCGCCTCCTGGTTCGAGAAGCCCACGAGCTGGTCGATGGGCTTGCGCGTCCAGGCCCAGCTCTCGACCACGGGAATGGCGGCGCGCGCGAGCATCTCGCGCACCGCGTCGGTGTGGCGCGTGCCGACGAGGAAGAAGGCGTCGGGGCGGCGGCCCAGCAGGCTGCGCACCACGGCCTCCTCGCGCTCGTGGCTGTAGTCGGTGTGGCCGATGATCACCTGGTAGCCGGCCTGCAGCAGCACGTTCGACAGGCCCTGCAGCGTCTCGGCGAACACCGAGGCCGCGATCTGCGGAATCACGGCGGCCACCGTCATGCTGCGGTTCGAGGCCAGGTGGCTGGCCGCGAGGTTCTGCACGTAGCGGGTGCTGCGGATCGCCGCCTCCACGCGCTCGCGCGTCTGCGGCGTGCAGCCCTCGGGGTCGCGCAGCACGCGCGACACGGTCTGTGCCGACACGCCCGCCACCTGGGCCACGTCGGCCATGGTGACGGAGTTGGTGCCGAAGCGGCGGCGGCCCTGTCTTTTTTCGGGTTCTGTCATGGGTGGCCCGGATTCTGCCGCCAAGCGCGCCCGGCCACCGCCGCGCTCAAAGCCGCCCGCGCGCGGCGAGGTTGCGTATCAGCGCGCCGATGCCGAAGGTCCACGGCGGAATGCGGTCGCTGCGGCCGACGCGGTTGAACAGCGTGCCCAGCCGCTCGGCGCGGATCGCGACGCGGTCGCCCTCGTGGTGGGTGAAGCCGGCGCCGGGCGCGTCGCGGTCCTGGATCGGCGCGAACATGGTGCCGCAGAACAGCAGGATGCCGTCGGGGTACTGGTGGTGCGCGCCCATGGCGTGGCGCACCAGCTCGAGCGGATCGCGGCTGATCTGCGCCATCGAGCTCGAGCCCTCGAGCACGAAGCCGTCCTCGCCTTCCACGCGCAGTTCGACCACGGTGGCGCGCAGGTCGTCGATGCCGTAGTGGGCGTCGAACAGGCGGATGAACGGGCCGATGGCGCACGAGGCGTTGTTGTCCTTGGCCTTGCCCAGCAGCAGCGCGCTGCGGCCCTCGAAGTCGCGCAGGTTGACGTCGTTGCCGAGCGCGGCGCCAACGGTCCGGCCGCGGCTGTCGATGGCCAGCACGACCTCGGGCTCGGGGTTGTTCCAGGTCGAGCCCGGATGCAGGCCCACCTGCACGCCGGTGCCCACCGAGGCCAGCGGCGCGGCCTTGGTGAAGACCTCGGCGTCGGGCCCGATGCCGACCTCGAGGTACTGCGACCACAGGCCCTGCGCGAGCAGCACCTGCTTGAGCTGCATCGCCTCCGGCGAGCCCGGCACGATGCCCGAGAGGTCGTCGCCGACCACGGCCACCACCTGGCGGCGCACCGCCTCGGCGCGGCTCGCGTCGCCGCGCGCCTGTTCCTCGATCACACGCTCGACCATGCTGGCCGCGAAGGTCACGCCGGCCGCCTTCACCACCTGCAGGTCGTTGGGCGCGAGCAAATGGCGCTGCGCGGGATCGGGACCGTGCGCGGCGGTGCTCGCGAGCCAGTCGGCCAGCGTGCCGAGCAGCACGCCTTCGGCATCGCGCACGGCGCCGGCCGCGTCCTCGCGCTCGAGCAGCGCCGAGACCGTGGGCGCGAGCGCGCCGATGTCGACCAGCTGGCCTTCGCGCACCGTCACCAGCGTCGGGCCGCCCTCTTCGCCGTTCCCGCCCGGCAACCAGGCACGGCCCACGAGCAGCGCTTTCTCCGCATCGATGGGCAGCGTGGCCGCGGCATCGACCATGTCGGGAATCGCCTGCATCTCAGCGCCCCTCGAACACGGCCGGACGGCGCGCCTTGAAGGCCGCGCGGCCTTCCTTCGCGTCCTCGGTCGCGAAGCACACGGTCTGCAGGTCGCGTTCGTACTGGATCGCGGTCTCCAGCGGCATCGCATAGGCGGCGCGCAGGTTGGCCTTGGCGGTCTCGACCGCGATCGGCGGGCGGCTCGCGATGGTGGCGGCAATGGCCTGCGCGCGCGCCAGCAGCTCGGTGGCCGGCACCAGCTCGCTCACCAGGCCCCACTGCAGCGCCTGCTGCGCGCTGACGGGATCGCCGCCCATCAGCATCAGCGCGGTGTTCGAGGCGCCGATGCTGTGCGCAAGCATGTACGACATGCCGCCGCCGCCGATCCAGCCGAGCTTGACCTCGGGCGCGCCGAAGCGTGCATGCTCGGCCGCGATGCGGATGTCGCAGGACATGGCGGTCTCGAGGCCGCCGCCGAGCGCATAGCCGTTGATGGCGCAGACCACGGGCTTGCGCAGCGCGCGGATCGCGTCGCAGTAGTCGGGCCGGTTGCGGAAGGTCCAGGGCGTGTCGTAGCCGTCGAGCTCGGCAATGTCGCTGCCGGCGCAGAAGGCCTTCTCGCCGGCGCCCGTGATGACGACGGCGCGCACGTCGGCGCGCGCGTTGCAGTCCTTCACATGGGCGACCAGCGCATCGGCCATCTCGGGCGTGACGGCGTTGAGCTTCTCGGGACGGTTGAGGATCAGGGTCGCGACCCGGTCGCGGACCTCGAAGAGGATGTGGTTCATGGCGGATGTGGACTGAAGAAGGGAAGACGGGCTCAGACTTCGCTGCCCGCGGGCCGGTGGGCTTCGTAGAGCGTTTGCAGCCGCTCGAGCGCGGCCCTGGCCGCGAGCCGGTCGGCGAGCATCTCGCGCACCAGCGCCGAGGCCGCGGTCTGGAACGGGATGTAGCCCGGATGGCGCGGCCGCACGATCGCGGCCTCGAGCGTGGCCTGGGTCTGCGCGAAGAAGCCGTTCCAGGCGCCGTTGACGCGCGCATGGCTCCAGGCGCTGCGCGCGCTCGGCTGGCCGTCGGCGAAGGGAATGAAATCTTCCTGCATCGCCGGGCTCATCAGCGCGACGAGGTGGGCGCGCAGCGCATCGCCGACCGCCGCGCGCCGGCTCACCGCGAGGCCGGTGCCGCCGAGCGTCGAGCCGAGGCCGTGCGAACCGGCGGGCACGTCGGCGAAGTGCAACGGCTGCGTGCCGGCGCCGGCCACCGCGTAGTTGACGTAACCGTAGACCAGCGGGCAGTACACGGCTTGCGCATCGCGCGACATCGCATCGAGGATGCCGATCGGGTTGAGCCCGGCCCAGCCGCGAAAGGCCAGCGCATGCAGTTCCGACAGCAGCTCCCAGGCCGTGGTGGCGCCCTGCCCCGTGAACAGTCGGCCGGGCTCGCTGCCCGTGGGCGCGTCGCCGTGCGCGGCCGCCATGCTGAACAGCGAGAGCGCCGCATGCGGGCCGGCCAGCGACAGGCACACCGGCTGGCGCGCGGCCAGCGCGAGCACCTCGGCCCAGCTGCGCGGCAGCGGGCCCTCGAGCCGATCGGCGCGCGCCACCGCCACCTGCGTGGCGGCATCGAGCGGCAGCGCCCAGTGCACGCCGGCATAGCGGTAGCTGTCGAACGAGCGGCCGATGCTCTGCGCGCGCCAGCGCGCGAGGTCGTCGGCGGCGAACAGCGATTCGAGCGGCTGCAGGCAGTCGCCGGCCACCGCGTCGCCGATGTGCGGATGGTCGAGCACGATCAGGTCGTAGCGTTCGGCCAGGTCCTCGATCGGATGCGACTCGAAGCCCTCGAGCGGCTGGCGCTCCCAGTGCAGGTCGAGGCCCTCGGCGCGCGCGCGCTCGGCCGCGCGCTCGAGCGCGACGTAGCCGCGCGGATGGTCCCAGGTCAGGCCCTTGATCGGCGCGCCGCTCACAGCGTCTCTTCCCCGATCACCTTGGCCGCGAGCAGGCCGTCGATGCGCTCGGTGCTCCAGCCCAGCTCGCCGAGGATCTCGCGCGTGTGCTGGCCCGCCAGCGGCGCGCCGCGGCGCACGCTCGAGGGCGTGCGCGTGAACTTGATCGGGAAGCCCGGCGTCTTCACCTTGCCCTCGGTCGGATGCTCGTACTCGACGAAGGTGCCGTTGTGGACGATCTGCGGATCGTTCATGACGTCGGCATAGCCGTACACCGGGCCGGCCCAGATGTCGGCCGCGCGGAACACCGCAAGCCAGTCGGCGGTGCTGCGGTGACGCAGCTTCTCGCGCGTGATCGAGAAGATCTCGTCGCGCCGCGCGAAGGTGTCGCGCTCGTCGTCGAAGTCGGCCAGCACCGGCGCGCCGATGGCCTGCGCCAGCGCCGCCATCTTCGGGAAGGCCAGCGCGAGGAAACCGTCCTGCGTGGCGAACACGCCGTAGGGCGCGCGGATGTAGACGTGGGCATGGGGCTCGGCCGTGCGCTCCTGCGGCTTGCCGGCCACGCTGAACACCGACAGCTCCTGCATCTGCAGCGCGACGATCGCATCGAGCATGTTGACCTGCACCAGCTGGCCCTCGCCGCTGCGCTCGCGGTGCAGCAGCGCGGCGATCACGGCCTCGAAGGCGGTCGAGGCCGTGATGGCGTCGACCAGGTACTGGCCCGCGGGCGACGGCGGCTCGCCGGCGCGGCCGGTGGAGAGCATGGCACCGCTCATCGCCTGCAGCAGCAGGTCCTGCCCGGGCCAGAGCTTGTAGGGACCGTCCTCGCCGTAGCCCGACATCGAGACGTAGACCAGCCGCGGGTTGATCTTCGACAGCGTGGCGTAGTCCACGCCCAGGCGCTCGGCCACGCCGGGGCGGTAGTTCTGCAGGAACACGTCGGAGCCGCGCACCAGTTCGTAGAGCGCGTCGCGGCCCTCGTCGCTCTTGAGATCGACCGCGAGGCTGCGCTTGTTGCGGTTGAGCGAGAGGAAGGAGACGTTGATGCGGTTGCCGCGCGCGCCGCCGGCCGAGACATGGCGCTGCCATTCGCCGGCGACCGGCTCGACCTTGATGACGTCGGCGCCCAAGTCGCCCAGGCGCTGGGCCGCGAAGGGGCCGGCCATGGCGATGGAGCAGTCGAGGACGCGGAAGCCCTCGAGGATGGCGGAGGATTTGTTCATGGAGTGTGTTGGCGATGAGGGGTGGGAAGAATTCAGTGCGTGCGCGGCGCGGCGGCGAGGTTGCGGCCCGTGGCGGCGTCGAACAGCACGGCCTGCGTGGCATCGAAGCCGACCGCGACCGGGTCGCCGTTCGCGAGGTCGGTGTAGCCCGGCACCGTGACCATCAGGTCGGCGTTCGCGGCGCCTTCCTCGTCGTGCAGCGTGCGGGCGTCGGTGAGCGCGACCGCCACCAGCGACTCGGCGCCGACATGCTCGACCAGCGCGATGCGCCCGGCCAGGCCCTGGCCGCCGCGCGCCACCGTCAGCGCATTTGGCCGCAGGCCGAGCACCACGGCGGCGCCGGGCGCGGCCAGGCCGCGCAGGTGCGCGGGCAGTGGCATCGAGGCCTCGCCGCCGAGCGCGAGCGCGCTGCCGTCGGCGTTCACCGTGGCCTGCAGCAGGTTCATCGGCGGCGTGCCGATGAAGCGCGCCACGTAGAGGTTGGCGGGCGCCTCGTAGATCTCGCGCGGGCTGCCGAACTGCTGCACCACCCCGTCCTTGAGCAGCGCGATGCGCGTGCCCATGGTCATCGCCTCGACCTGGTCGTGCGTGACGTAGACGAAGGTGCCGCCCACGCGCTGGTGCAGCTTCGAGATCTCGGCGCGCATGGTGGTGCGCAGCTTGGCGTCGAGGTTCGACAGCGGCTCGTCCATCAGGAACACCTGCGGCTCGCGCACCATCGCGCGGCCGAGCGCCACGCGCTGGCGCTGGCCGCCCGAGAGCGTGCGCGGGAACTTGTCGAGCCAGTCGGTCAGCGCCAGCGTGCGCGCGGTGCGCTCCACCAGCTGCGAGACGGCCGGCGAGCGCTCGATGCGCCGCTTGGCCATGCCGCCGAGCAGCGGGATGTGGAACCACCAGCGGTGCTGCCGCATGATCAGCGGAAACGCGATGTTGCGCCGCACCGTCATGTGCGGATAGAGCGCATAGGACTGGAACACGAAGGCGATGTCGCGTTCGGTCGGCGGCAGCTCGTCGACGCGGCGCTCGTTGATGTGGATCTCGCCGCCGCTGATGCTCTCGAGCCCGGCGAGCATGCGCAGCAGGGTCGACTTGCCGCAACCGGAGGGGCCGAGCAGCACGAGGAATTCGCCGTCGGGCACGTCGATCGACACGCCCTTGACGACATGCTTGTCGGCGAAGTTCTTGGTGATGTCCTGGAGCTTGATGGAAGCCATGGCTGTGTGTTCCGTTCGATGGTTCGGGGTCAGCCCTTGACGCTGCCGGCCGTCATGCCGGAGACGACGTGGCGCTGCACGATCAGATAGAAGATGACGGCCGGCAGCGTGTACATCACGCCCACCGCCATCACGGCGTCGAGCGGCGTGCTGAGCTCGCCGATGAAGCCGGCCAGGCCGACGGAGGCCGTGTGCAGACGCTCCTCGGTGATCAGCGTCTGCGCGAACACGTACTCGTTCCAGCCATGGAAGAAGGAGATCACCGCGGCCGCGGCCAGCGTGGGCGCGATCAGCGGCACCACCACGCCCAGCACGATGCCGATGCGCGAGCAGCCGTCGACGCGCGCGGCCTCCTCGACCTCGATCGGCACGCCGTCGATGGCGCCCTTGAGGATCCAGGTGATCACCGGCACGGTGAAAGCGGTGTTCGCGAGGATCAGGCCGCTCAGGGTGTTGAGCAGCTGCATCTGCGCGAAGATCGCGTACAGTGGCACCACCAGCATCGCCTCGGGCAGCATCTGGGTCGCGAACAGGCCGAAGCCGATCGCGCCCTTGCCGCCGAAGCGGAAGCGCGACAGCGCATAGGCCGGGAACACCGCCAGCGCGATGCTCAGCACCGTGGTGCCGATCGCGACGCAGGCGCTGTTGAAGAGCCAGCTCGCCACCGGCTTGATGGCGAACACGCTCGCGTACACCGGCAGCTGCCCGAGCGACGGCAGCAGCTGTGGCCGGTCGGCGAACAGCGCCTCGGTCGGCGTCAGCGAGGTCACCAGCATCCAGTAGATGGGGAAGGCCGCTGCGCCCAGCAGCACCAGCACCGCGAGCATGCGCAGCGCCTGTCGGCTCATGGCGGCATGCATCAGCGCTCTCCTTCGCGTTCGGCGCGCGCGGTGTAGCGGAAGTACACCAGCGTCACGGCCAGCGCGATCGCCACGCCCACCATGCCGACGGCCGCGGCCTGGCCCAGGTGGTGGTTGACGAAGGCACGCCGGTAGAGGTCGATCACCAGCGTGTTGGTGGCACCCACCGGCCCGCCCTGCGTGAGCAGCCAGATCAGGTCGAAGCGGCGCAGCGACCAGATGGTGGAGAACAGCGCCAGCAGCGCGACCGAGGGCCGGATGGTGGGCCACACCACCGCCTTGAACACGCTGAGCCGGTCGGCGCCGTCCATCACGGCCGCCTCGCGCAACTCGGAAGGCACGCCCTGCAGCGCCGCCAGCAGCACCACCGAGGCGAACGGGAAGATCTGCCAGATGGTGGTGATCAGCACCGCGGGCATGGCGTGCTGCATGCTGTCGAGCCAGTTCTCGCTGCCCGCGGCGATGCCGAAGAAGCGCAGCGTGTGGCCGAACACGCCGTACTGGGCGTTGTAGATCCAGATGAAGATCAGCGCCACCGCGACCGGCGGCGCGGCCCACGGGATGGTGACGGCGGCGCGCGCGATGCCGCGGCCGCGGAACGGCGCGTCGAGCAGCAGCGCCGAGGCCAGGCCCAGCCCGATCGCCGAGGCCACGCAGGCCACGGTGTAGAGCAGCGTGGTGAAGATCACGCGGTGGAAGTCGGGATCGTTCCAGAGGTCGGCGTAGTTCTGCAGCCCGACCCATTCGCCCTGCGAGGCCGCGAGCAGCGAGGTCGAGGTGAAGCTCAGCACCAGTTCGCGCAACAGCGGATAGCCCTGGAACACGAGCAGGTAGAGCGTAGCCGGCAGCACCAGCGCATAGGGCGCGAGCGGATGGCCGTCGAGGCGCGCGCGGCGGCGCGCACCCTCGCGGCGGGCCACCGCGGCGGCGGAGGACAGCGTGGCGTTCATCGTCACGGGATGTGGTGCGGGTTCAGCGCTTGAGCACGCGGCTCAGCACGGTCTGCTGCGCGTCGTTCATCGCCTTGGCGGGATCGACGCCACCCTGCAGCACCTTGATGACCTGCTCGATCACGATCTGCTGGATCTCGGGCGCCTTGACCTCGAGGCCTTGCGGCAGCGCGGGCACGCTGTTGGCGGTCTGCTGGTCGTAGACCGAGATCCAGGGCCACTTGGCGACCTCCTCGGCCGAGCGCGGCACGGCGATCGCGACGCTCGAGGCGCCGTGGATCAGCTGCAGCTCGCGCTGCGCCTCGGGCGTCAGCATCCATTGCAGGAAGGCACCTGCCGCGGCCTTGTTCTTGCTGTTGGCATTGATGCTGATCGGCGCCAGGATCATGCCCTGCGCCTTGGTGGGGAACGGCGAAGGCGCGGCACCGAACTCGACGCCCTTGGCCTGGGTCGCGAGGTTGGCGGCCACGCCGCCGTTGTCGACCTGCATCGCGATCTTGCCCTCGGCGAACATGCGCCGGTAGGTGGCGGCGTCGGCGCCCTTGGGGATCGCGCCGGCGTCGTAGACCTTCTTGTAGGCCGCCACGCCCTCGATCACCTTGGCGCTGTTGATGGTCGGGTTGCCCTGCTCGTCGGACCAGCGGCCGCCGAAACCGTAGACGTAGTTGCACAGGTCGTACCAGAAGCCGCCGCGCTCGGCCATGGTGGCGCGGTAGGCATAGCCGTAGTTGCCGGCGGCGGTCGCGGCCTTGGCGGCGGCCAGGAACTCGTCGAAGTTCGCGGGCGGCGTGCCCTTGAGCAGCGCCTTGTTGTAGACCATCGCGTAGTTGCTGACCTCGAACACCACGCCGTAGCGCTTGCCGCCGATCTTCATGTACTTGTCGGGGCCGGTGAGCGGGAAGGCGCCGTCGGCGATCACGTCGTCGATGGGCACGAGGCGCTTGGCATCGACCGCGGCATAGAACTCGGGCAGGTCGAAGCGCACGAGGTCGGGGCCGGCATTGCCGCCCATCTGCGTGAAGACGGTGCTCGCGAAGGACGAGAACGGGATCGTGACCGGCTGGATCTCGACCTTGTCCTGGCTCTGGTTGAACTTGCCGATCCAGGCGCGCATCTTCTCGCCGCGGCCGGGCTCGGCGAAGCTCGATGCGGCGAAGGTCACGACCTGCTTGCCGGCGGCCTGCGCCTGGGCGCTGCCCGCGGCGAGCAGCTGCAGGGCCGGAACGATGGCGATCGCGGCGAGGGCCGCGCGGCGGCCGGTGAAAAGGCGTTGCTTCATGTGTGTCTGTCTCCGATGACGGCAGGCCCTGCCGTGGGATTCGAGGCGTCCGGCCGAAGCCGTCGCGCTGCTGTTGGCGAGATTATTAGCGCTAACTGTTAGCGCTAACAAGTACGACTTTAGCGTTGCAGCCCCTGGCTGCGATCACGGGGTTTCCCTAGCTGGTGGTGGAGGCGTGGAGCGGAAAGGCGGGGGCTTCGGCGGCTACTGCATCACCCAGCCGCCATCGACGTTGAGCGTCTGACCGGTGACGAAGCCGCTGCCCTCGGCCGCGAAGAACAGCATCGCGTTCGCAATGTCCTCGGGCGCGCCGCGGCGCTTGACCGACTGGTGCTCGAGCACGAAGCGCTCGTAGCCCTCGGGGTCGGGATGGATCTTCTCGGCATCGGTCGGGAAGGCGCCCGGCGACACCGCGTTGACCGTGATGCCGTGCGGTCCGAGCTCGCGCGCCATCGCGCGCGTCATGCCCAGCAGCGCGCCCTTGGAGGTGACGTAGGGCAGCAGCAGCGGCCAGCCGCCGTACATGGTGATGCTCACGACGTTGACGATGCGGCCGAAGCGTTGCCGCTTCATGTGCGGCAGCGCGGCCTGCACGCAGACCAGCGCCGCGTCGACGTTCACGCCCTGCACGCGGCGATGCTCCTCGATGCTGAACTCCTCGATGCTGCGCGAGGGATAGATGGCGGCGTTGTTGATCAGCACGTCGATGCCGCCCTGGGCCTCGAACAGCGCTGCCAGCTGCGCCGCGAGCGCGCCGAGGTCGGCGAGGTCGCCCTGCACGAAGCGCAGCCGCGCGCGCACCTCGGCGCCCTCGCCCTCCCCGGCCGTGACCAGGCGCTCGCCCTTGGCCGGATCGATGTCCAGCGCCAGCACCTGCGCGCCCGCGCGCGCGAAAGCCCAGCAGATGCTGGTGCCGAGTCCGCCGGCGGCGCCGGTCACCAGCACCTTCTTGCCTGTCATGTCCATGGTCGTGTCGTGTCTTTTGAAGTCGTGTGGGGAAAGAAGGGATCAGGGCAGGTTCTCGCGCACCGCGATGCCGGCGCGCACCGGCTCCACGCCCGCGAGCGCATCGCGCCCCGCGCGCAGGTTGGCGAAGATGCGCACGCAGTTCATCACCTCGGTCTGCGGGTTCTGGTTGATGGCCGCGTCGAGCGTGCCGTCGATCAGCATGGCGCGGGTGTCGGGCGTGATCTCGTGGCCGATGAAGACCACCTTGCGGTCGAGGCCCGCCTCCTTGAGCGCGCGGCCGATGCCTTCGGAGGCGCCGCCGATGTTGTAGAGGGCCACCAGGTCGGCATGCTGGCGCAGCAGCGTGCGCGCCTGGCGGTAGTTCTGCGCCACGTCGTCGTGGCCCTCGCGCAGGCCCACCACGCGCAGCCCCGGGAACTGCTCGGCCAGCACCTGCAGGAAGCCGACCTCGCGCTCCTCGTGGCCGCGGTAGCTGAGGCTGCCCGCGATCAGGCCGACCTTGCCCGACTTGCGGTCGAGCATGCGGCCCATGAGATAGCCCGCGGTGCGGCCGGCCGCATGGTTGTCGATGCCCACATAGGCAGCGCGCCGCGAGCCCGGCAGATCCGACAGCAGCGTGAGCAGGTGCACGCCCTGATCGGCCAGCGTGGCGACAGCCTCGCGCACGGCCGGATGCTCGAGCGGCACGAAGGCGATGCCGTCGCATTGCCGGCCATGGCGCAGCAGCCGCGCCGCGAGCACCTCGGCATCGAAGCCCTCAATCTCGACACGGCGGCAGCGCACGTTGAAGGGCTCGAGCTGCTTCTCGACGATGCCGACGTAGTCGCCGAGCATGCGGATGAACTGGTTGGTGCCGGCCGGCAGCAGGAAGATCAGCTCCATCGGCCTGGGGCGCAGCACCTGGCGCAGGCTCTCGTCGGGCAGGTAGCCCAGCTGCGCGGCCGCGCGTACCACGCGCTGCACCGTGGCCGAGCGCACGCCCTTGCGCGCATGCAGCGCGCGGTCGGCCGTGGCCTTCGAAACGCCGGCCACGCGCGCGACGTCGGCCAGGCGCGAGCGGCCGGGGGCCTCGGCGGGGGGCGTCGATGTCTTCGTCTTCATGTCGCCGAGTATTCCGCGCAACGAGACGCCCTGCCGCGATGTCCGCACCGGCTCGCCCATCTTCGCGCCTCAGTCCCAGCGGCCGGTGATGACCGGGTACTCGTCGGCGGGCTGCGCGCAGATGGCGCGGACGCGCTCCTCGAAGGCCGCGATCTCGCCGCGCCCGTCGAGCACCGAGAAGCGCGTGGTGTAGCGGCGCTCGTCGCCGTGCTCGAGCCAGATCAGCTCGCCGCGCTCGCGCGCGAAGGGCTTGCCCAGCACGTGGTTGGTGCTCGGCTCGATGCCCATCGCGTACTGGCCGCGCTGGTAGTTCTGCCACTGGAACTGGCACGGAAATTCGTCGCGGTTGACCTCGACCGCGAGGCCGATGCCATGGCCGCCGTCGAAGCCCTCGTTGACCAGCGCGACCGGGATGCGCCCTTGGGCATCGGCCGCCATCGCGTGCTCGTAGACCTGCTCGTGGAAGTCGGCTTGCGGTCCGGGCTGGGTGCGGTAGCCCACCGATTGCTTGCGCAGTGCGTCGGCATGCGCGGCCCACGGCGTGTGGCGGATCGGCGCGATGTAGCGGCTGCCCTCGTCGAGCACCGGATGGCCGGCGTTGATGTGGTAGCAGAACATGTGCGGCGTGCGGTAGAAGCCGTGGTTGACCACGCGGTCGTGCAGCGTGAAGCCGTGCTCGCCCACGCGCGCCTCGATGCGCCGCACCAGGTGCAGGTCCTCGCCGAACACGGCCGACTGCTGCACCACGCCTTCGCACCAGAGGATGCAGTCGTCGCCCTCCCAGCGCTCGCCATAGCCGGTGAGCCGCGCGGGAATGTTCGCGATGCGGCCGTGCAGGCCGCTGTCGACGCTCTTGCGCGGCGTGTAGTGGTAGTGGCCGGCCGGGTCGCTGTCCATGAACAGCGTGTGGTCGAGGCCGCAGGTCACGAGCAGGCCCGAGAAGGAACGCAGCCAGCCGAGGCCGCCCTCGTCGGCGTTCTCGTGCAGCCCCGGATGCCGGAAGCCCGTGGGCGATTGCCAGCCGATGGCCGCGCCTCGGTATTCGCAGGCGCCCACGTCCATCGCGCGGTCGACCAGCACCTGGAACGCGAAGCCGGTGCCGGTGCGGAACTCGAGGCAGCGGATGCCGCGTTCCACGCCGTCGCCCAGCGTCACCAGGCGCACGCCCGCGAACTGCGCGAGCGTGCCCGCGTGTTCGCGCAGTTCGCGCCGGGTCCAGTGGCGGCCGTGGAGCTGGATCACGCGCCAGCCTCCAGCAGCTTGTCGTCGAGGAAGCGCTTGGCGCGCGGCACGTCCGATTCGTCGAGGTGCTCGATGATGATCGGGATGTTCGGATGGTGCTGCGCGAGCCGCTTGAGGTAGAGGTCGTAGTTCAGCGCGCCCAGGCCCGGCGCCGGCAGCTCGATCTCGCCCACGCCGCGGAACTGGTGCGCTTCGGAGGCGTCGATGTCGGCGAACTTCTCGCTCTTGTCGTCGCCCGCGGCGCGCTTCACGTCCTTGGCATGCGCGATGCGGACCTTGTCGCCGAGCGCGTCGAACATCTGGTTGAGCACCTGGTCCATGCGGTCGATGTTGTGGGTCTCGAAGTAGTTCGTCGGGTCCATCAGCAGGCCCAGTCCCGGATGGTTGACGTCGGCGAACAGGCGCAGCGTCTCCTCGACCGAGCCGATGATGTTGTTGACGTAGGTCTCGACCAGGAACACCGCGCCGTGGTCGTGCGCCTCCTGCGCGAGCTCGCGCACCACCTTCACGCAGTCGGCGTAGGCGCGCTCGCTCTTGTTGTCGGGATGCGAGGACCAGTCACTGTCGGGGTTGACTGTGCCAGTCTCGCTGATCACGTAGGGCGTGCCGCAGTCGCGCGCATGGCGCAAGGTGGCCTTGAGGTAGTCGTTGCGGCGCTTGCGCTCGCCGGCGTCGGGGTGGACGATGTTCGTGTAGGCCGACACGCAGCTGATCGGCAGGTCATGGCGGCGGAAGGTGTCGCGCACGCGGTGGCACTTCTCGCGCGTGATGGCCTCGGGCGTGGAGAAGTCGATGTCCTTGAACGCGAGGTCGAGCTGCACGGTGTTGAAGCCCTGCGCCTTGATGCGGCGCGCGGACTCCTCGAGTGCATAGGGGAAGTAGCCGCTGAAGATGCCGACTTGGATCATGGGTTGTCTCCGATGGGTTGTGGGTGGGGATGCGGGGAAAGCGCGCGGCTCAGACGCCGAACTCGGCCAGCGGCACCGCACGCCGCTCTTCGAGCGAGCGGTAGCCGGCCTCGACCAGCGCCATGGTCTTCACGTTGTCGGCGACGTCGAGCAGCGGCGCCTCGCCCTGGGCGAGCGCCCATTGCAGCTGTTCCATCACGCCCGCGAAGGCCTGCGGGAACCAGCGCGTGGACCAGCTCGGTGCGACCCATTCGCCGCCCGTGCCGTGGCGCGAGCTGTAGCGCAGCGTGCTCGGGCTGCCTTCGGGATAGTCGGGCCAGCCGATGGTGCCTTCGGCCACGCCCTCGGTGCCCTCGACGCGCCACTTGATGAAGATGCCGGCATCGAAACCTTCGCCGTGCGGGCCGGTCCAGACGTCCTCCATGCTGAGCGCCATCACGCCGCTGCGAAAGCGCAGGGTCGAGCAGACGATGCCGTCGCTGTGTTCGAAGCCGGTGCGCGGATCGGGCCGCGCGGCGGTGTAGATGTCCTCGGGCTCGCCGAACAGGAAGCGCAGCACGTCGAGGTGATGCACGCTCATGTTGGCCAGCGTGAGGCGGCCGTAGCCGCGCAGGAACTCCTGCCAGTGCGGGATGGCGCGCATCTCGATGGTGGCGAGCACCGGCGTGCCGAGCTCGCCGCGGTCGAGCAACTGCTTGAGCACGCGCATCGACTGGTCGAAGCGCATGTTCTGGTTCACCGACAGCGGCTTGCCGGCCGCGCGCGCCTCCTCGGCCAGCGCGCGCGCCGTGTCGAGATCGAGCGCCAGCGGCTTCTGCGCGAGCACCGCCTTCACGTGCGGCTGCGCGAGCGCGAGGCGGATCAGTTCGGGCTGGCGGTCGGGCGGGAAGGCGATGTCGACGATCTGCACCTGCGGGTCGCGGATCAGCGCTTCGGGCGTGTCGTGCACCGTGGGGATGTTCCAGCGCTCGGCCACGTCGGCCGCCTTGGAACGGGTGCGCGATGCGATCGCCACCACGGGGAAGCCGGCCTCGCGGTAGGCCGCGAGCTGCACGTCCGCCATGATGAAGCCGGCGCCGATGGCACCGATGCGGAAATCGCGGCAGCGGATCGGCGCGTCGGGTTCGAAGCCGCGTGCATCGGCGGCCGGCGCGGCGGTCGCGCTCGTTGGGGTCATGGCTTGTCTCCTGTCCTGGGTCGAATCGAGGCAGTGCTTTGCTGCCTCGCGACCGAGGTTAAGGGACGCGGCGACCCGGACCAATCGACCGGGATGAGGTTTTTTGAGGCGAATCAGCGGGGCGCCCCGCGACGCATCAGGAGGCTTCGGCGTCGATGCCGAGCGCGAAGATGCCGGGCATGCCGATGAAGCCGGGGATCGACTTGACGCGTGCGATCCAGCGTCGCAGCGCGGGATAGCGCGTCAACGCGATGCCGCCCTCGGGCGCGAGCGCGATGTAGGGGAAGCAGGCGATGTCGGCGAGCGTGGGCGTGGCGCCGACCAGCCAGCCCTCGCCCGCGGCCTCGCGGTCGCCCAGGTGGTCTTCGATGTGCGCGAACAGCTTGTGCGCGGCCACGCGGCAGGCCGGTGCGTCGAAGTCGTAGCCGAAGGCATCGTGCAGGCGCGCGGCCGAGGCGCTGCGCGTGATGTCCTCGGCCACCGTGAGCCACAGCATGACCTGGGCGCGGCGCTTCGGATCGGCGGGGAACCAGGTGCCTGTGCTGTCGTGGCCGCTCGCGAGGTAGACGAGGATGGCCTGCGCATCGCGCAGCACGAAGCCGTCGTCGTCGATCACGGGCAACTGGCCGAAGGGATTGAGCGCGAGGAACTCGGCCTGCTTGTGTTCGCGTCCAGGGTGGAAGTTGACCGGCACGCGTTCATGGGCGATGCCGAGCAAGGCCATGAAGAGCCGCAGCTTGTAGCAGTTGCCGGACAGCTGTTCGTTGTAGAGCTTGATCATCGCGCGCCCTCAGAGATCGAGCACCAGCGTCGCCGAGCGCGACCGCGAGACGCAGGGCAGCATCTGCATGTGGGACGCCTTCTCGCCCGCGCTCAGGTACTGGTCGCGGTGGTCGGGCTCACCGTCGATGACGGTGCACAGGCAGGTGCCGCAGACGCCCTGTTCGCAACTGGTGTCGAGGTGGATGTCGATCGCGCGCAGTGCCTCGACGATGGTGGTGTCGCTCGCGACCTGCACGCGGCGGCCGCTGCGCGCGAGTTCGACGGTGAAGGCGGGGCCGGTGGCCTCCACGGGCGTGGCGCGTCGGAAGTATTCGAAGTGCACGCGCTCGGCGGGCCAATGGAGTTCTGCCGCGACGCGCTCGATGCATTGCATCAGCGGCGCGGGGCCGCAGGCGAAGGCATGCGCATCGCCACCGGCTTGCAGTGCCTGCCGTATCCGGTCTTCGGTCTGTTGCGGCGACAGGCCCAGGTGCAGATGCAGGTTCGCGCCCAGCAGTGCCTCGAGCTCGGCACGGTACGCCGCATGCTCGGCCGAACGGCAGAAGTAATGAAGGGCTGGCCGGTTTCCCCTTGCCACGAGATCGCGCGCCATCGCGAGGATCGGCGTGATGCCGATGCCGCCCGCGATCAGCACCGCGTGTTCGATGCGCGGGTCGAGCCGGAAGTTGTTCTTCGGCAGTCCGATCTCGAGCTGCATGCCGGCCTGCACCGACTCGTGCAAGGCGATGGAACCGCCACGCGAATCGGCCTCGCGCTTGACGGCGATCGTGTAGCCCTCGTCGTCCTGGCCGCAGACCGAGTACTGGCGGATCTGGCCGTTCGGCAGGTGCACGTCGAGGTGCGAGCCCGCAGTGGCGCCCGGCAAGGGGCCGCGGTGTGGCGAGCGCAGCCTGAACTCGACGATGTCCTGCGCCAAGGTTCGCTTGGCCGAGACCTCTACGGTGAGCCGCGGCCGCGGCTCGGTGCTCTGCGCCTCGACGCCCCAGCGCAGGTGGATGTCGCGCAGCCAGCGGCGAAAGGTGCTCGAGGCGGCGTCGGCGCGTGAAGGCACCTCGATGCGCGGATCGAGCGGCAGCTTCTTGTGGACGTGGTTCTCGAGGATCGGCTTGTCCTGCCCGAGGATGTTCTGCTGGAAGGCCATGATCTCGCCGCTCGAGCTTTGGGCATCGAACAGGCTGATCGCGAAGTGCGCGATGCAGCGCTCTTCGTCGGTGGGCTGGATGAACAGGAAGATGATGTCGGCGAGCTCGGCCGAACGGCCCGCCGGATGCTTGTAGAGCATCGGCGAGAAAGGGTTGACGACACGGTAGACGTAGTCGACATCCGCCCCGCCCTTCGCGTCCGCGGAGGCCAGCGGCTGGATGAACTTGCAGTCGCGGGCCCAGAGCTCCTGGCGCGCGTCGAGCTCGACCTCGTAGCCGCGCACCTCGGTCGCTTCCTCAGAACCCAAGATGTGGGCGTGGACGAAGGGGAAATGCGCCATGTCGAGGAAGTTCTCCACCACGCGCAGCGGGCCGCTGTGGATGCCGAAGCCGCCCATGTAGAGGAAGCGTCGCGCGGGGTTCGCGAAGGCCGCCAGTTCGAACAGTGGCTTGGGCGCATCGCCGAGGCACAGCAGGATGAAGCCGCAGTGGTCGGCGGCGTGGCAAGGCCTCGCGGGTTCGGCCTCGAACCAGGCCTCGAGCGCGCCGTCGGGCTGGCGGCGCACATGCAGGTCGTGGCCCAGCAGTCGCGCTCGCCGGCTCGTGCCGGGCGCGAGGCCCAGGCTGTCGCCGATGGCGAGCCAGTCGGCCGCGATCGCGGGATCGATGGTGTCAGGCATGTTCGGTCTCCCTCGGGGTGCGGGTCGCGGCCGTCCATTGGGCGATATGGGTCTTGGTGCTTTCGATGGCCCGTTGCTTGTCGAGGCTCGATGCACCCCGCGCGACGAGCAGGTGGACGATCGAGGTGCCGGGCAACAGCGGCTGGATCAGCAGGGCCAACGCACCTTCTTGCCAGACGCAAGTGCTCTGCCCTTGCAACCAGCCCGCGCGTTCGGCCTGCAGCGCGAAGGTGTCGGCATCGAGGTCGACCGTGAAGCTGCGCGACGGCACGAGGCCGTCGCCAAGGCGCGGCGGATAGCCGGCCGGCATGCGTGCGAGGCTGGCCCAGACGATGCCGTAGCTCTCGCGGCTGAGGTAGGTGCGCGCACAGGCGGCCGGCGGGCTCGCGTCCTTCGGCGACGAGGGCACCGACACGCAGTGGCCGTCGCGGCCGTAGCGCCAGCCGTGGTAGCGGCAGATCAGTTCTTCCCCGACGACGAAGCCGAGGCTGAGCCGCACGCTGCGGTGCGGACAGCGGTTCTCCCACACCTCCATCGCGCCCGAGGCCGATCGCCACAGGGCCAGTTCATGGCCGAGCAGCGTGGACTGCAGCACCTGTCCCGGCAGCAGGTTGCGCGAAAACTCCACGGGAAACCAGTCGGCGGAGGTCGCCGCTGTGTCTGCGGTCTGGTTCATGGCCGGGCCTCAGCGCGGGATCGCGCCCTGGATGCCCTCGGCGAACCAGTTCATGCCGGCGACCTCGGCATCGGACAGCGCGGCGCCCGGGGCCGCGCGTTGCTTGCCCGTGTTGTCCTTGAGCGGTCCGGCAAAGACCTTGAGCTTGCCGGCCACGATGTCGGCGCGCGCCTGCTTCGCCATCTGGACCACGTCGGCCGGCACGCCGGGGTTCCAGTCCGCGAGGCTCACCCCGCCGTTGGCCAGGGTCGCGGCATAGGCCGTGCCCTTGAACCTGCCGTCGAGCGTGTCCTGCACGGCCTGGCGCAGGTAGGGCGTCCAGTCGTGCGTGAGCGAGGTCAGCAGCTTCTGCGGTGCGGACTTGCGATGGTCAGAGAACATGCCGATCGACCAGACGCCCTTGGCTTCGGCCGCCTGCAGCACGGCCGGGTTGTCCTGGAAGCCGGAGCCGATCACGTCGGCGGCCTGCTGCATCAGGGTGTTGGCGGCGTCGCGCTCGCTGCCGGGGTTGAACCACTCGTTGACCCACACCACCGAGACCTTGGCGGCCGGGTTGCTCTTCTGCGCGCCGAGCGCAAAGGCATTGATGGTCGAGACCACGTCGGGGATCGGCAGCGCGCCGACGTAGCCGAGCTTGTTCGACTTCGTGACCTTGCCCGCCACCAGTCCGGCCACATAGGCGGCCTCGTACCAGCGCGCGTTGTAGGTGCCGAAGTTGGCGGCCTGCCTGAAGCCGCTGGCGTGGACGAAGTTGACCTTGGGGTTCTCGGCGGCCGCCTTCAGGCCGTCGTTCATGTAGCCGAAGCTGCCGAGCACCATCAGCCCGGCCCCGTTACCGACCAGCTCGCGGATCACGCGCGCGCCGTCGGGGCCGGCCTTCACGTCCTGCACCACCTGGGTCTTGATGCGGTTGCCGAATTCCTTCTCGAGCTGCTTGCGCGCGCTTTCGTGGACGGCCACCCAGCCGACGTCGGAGACGGGGCTTTGATAGACGAAGCCGATCTGCAGCGGCTCGGCCGCGAGTGCGGTGGTGGCGCAGAAGAAGGCCGCGAAGGCTGCGACAGCCGGGCGAAATTCGATCATGGGGCGTTGTCCTCGAGGGTGTGTGGGGAGTCTGAATTCTGAGTCAGTACTCTATATCGGTATACCGATTCAGTCTAATTACAATCCCGGACCATGTCTACCAAGAACGAAGAGATCAGCGACAGCATCCGGGAAGCGGTCGCTGCCCACCGCCTGCTGCCGGGCACGCAGCTGCGCGAAGTGAGCCTGGGCAAGCTCTACGGCGTGAGCCGCACGGTGGTGCGACAGGCGCTGCAGAGCCTGGCGCGCGAGGGGCTGGTGGATCTCACGCCGGGCAAGATCGCCTCGGTGGCCAAGCCCACGCCGAAGGAAGCGCGCGACACCTTCGATCTGCGCTGGGCGATCGAGCGCCACTCACTGGAGAAGCTGTCGCAGGCCCATAGCAAGAAGGACCTGGCGGCGCTGCGCGCGCACGTCAAGCAGGAGCGCGCGGCGCGCGTGGGCAACGACATGGAGGAGGTGCGCCGGCTCGGCGCGGGATTCCACGTGCTGCTCGCGCGGCTCGCGGGCAACGACCTGCTCGCGCAGACGCTCGATCAGTTGGTCGGGCGGATCGCGCTGATCCTGCTGCTCTACCAGCACGAATACGACAAGCACACCGAATGCCTGCAGGACGAGCATGCGCAATTGATCGCCCTGATCGAAAGCGGATCGACCGAGGAAGCACTGGCGCTGCTGCGCAGCCACCTCCACACGGTGGAAGTCAGCCTGGGCGCCGATGCGCCCGATGACGAGGAAGCGGATCCGCATCTGAGCCGGGCCCTGCGTCGGCGCTGAGTTCAGCGCCGGGCCGGCATCGGCTCAGGCGCCAGCCTTGGGCGCGCCAGGGCGCAGCACGCGCGCGACCGACAACCGGATCGCCCGATGCCAGGGCGCGCGGCTTGTGGCGGCCTCTTGCTTGAGAGGGGCGTTCCCGCGCTGGCTCGGCGGTGCTGGCACGGTGTCCGCCCCCGGATCCGGAAAAAACTGTGCGAGCCATTCGCACTCGGCACGTGCCATGAACTTGTCCATGCCTGATCCTCGGCTGTAACACTATTGAAATCATTTTAATAAGAATGATTCTTATTGGCACGGTTTCACACAAGCTTTACGCGGACTCGGGGGCTGGATCGGGCGGCACAAAGAAAAGCGCCCGGCACGAGGCCGGGCGCGAAGCCTAAGTTGCTGTCACACACTAGGCGCCCAGCCGAGGGAGGAACGGCCGGACACAAGGATGTTCGAGCCTGAAACAGTCATCTCACGTCAGACGACACCGACATTTCTATGGGAGGGCGGGCTTTTCGGCATCCCATATGAATAATTCTGAGCAATTCTTCACGATTTTTGCAATGGCCTACACGCGCTGCCTCCCAAAGGCTGACGCGTCTCTTACGGCTTCGCATCGAACATGGCGTCGCTGTCACGCACCAGGGTGCCAAGAAGAGCAAGAAGAACCTCCCTCTGGGCCCGCAAGGGATACACCCGCTTCGGCGGGTGTTTTTTTGCGCGTTTCATTGGTGCGCTTCAGTCCTCGAAGTAGTCCGGGTACCGCGCCGAGATGCCCTCGATGAACCCTTCGATAAGCCGGATGTGCGCCTGCAGCTCCCTCACCAGCAGCTCGGTGTCGGCCGCCACCAGCGCCGCGGCGATGCGCTCATGCTGCTCGGCGGCCTTGATGTTGCTCTGCAGTTCGGGAATCGCCATGCGGCGCACGCGTTCCATGTGCGCGCGCGCCTGGCGCACCGGCTCCCAGGCGCGCGGATGGCCCGACAGGTCGATCAGCCCGCGGTGCAGGTCCTCGTCCTTGTTCAGGCCCTCCTCGATGTCGCCGCGGTCGACGGCCGCGCGCTGGCGCAGCATCAGCCGGTGCAGCGCCTCGCGCTCCTCGAGCGGGGCCTTCACAGCCAGGCGCGCGGCCGCGCATTCGATCGACTCGCGGATGAACAGCGCGTCCATCAGCTCGCGCCGGCTCATCTTCGAGACCACGGTGCCCACCTGCGGCACCACCTTGAGAAAGCCTTCGGCGGCCAGCCGGCGGAACGATTCGCGCACCGGCGTGCGGCTCACCTCGAGCTGGTTCGCCATCTCGATCTCCGAGATCGCGCGGCCCGGCGCCAGCGTGGCATTGACGATGGCGGTGCGCAGCAGTTCGTAGACCTGCTGGCTGGTGCTTTCGCGCGGCGGCATCTTCAGCGCGGGCTTCAGCAAAGGCGCATTCATCTTGTTCGGAAAGTGGGATCGCGGCCGATTATGGGCCGGCCGATCGCGAAAGAACTTGATTTGGCTCAACTGGTATACTAGTATCCCAGAACGCCACGAAGAAGGCGTCATGAGCGACAACCTCGGAAACCGGAGACAAGAAATGAAGCTATCCCTGCGGGCCGCACATCTGCTGCGGGCCATGGTGGCGGGTGCGGGCATGGCCGCGGCCATGTCGGCGCATGCCGATGTCACGATCACCTATTCGGACTGGCAGCTCGCGCAGGACGTCTGGGGCAAGTCGCTCAACGGCGTGATCGACGCCTTCGAGAAGGCCAATCCCGGCATCAAGGTCAAGCGCGAGCCGGTGCCGCTGGCGCAGCGCGACGTGAAGTACAGCACCGCGATCCGCGCGGGCGAAGGCCCCGACGTGTTCGCGCTCGACGCCAACCCGGTGCGCCAGTACATCGCCGAGGGCTGGGTGCGCGACCTCACGCCCTACATCCAGAAGGAAGGCGGCAACTTCCTGGCCGACTTCTATCCGAACTCGCTGCTGCCGGTCACCGTCACCGGCAAGACCTACGGCATCCCGATGAACACCGTCGCGATGACCCTGGTCTACAACAAGAAGCTGTTCGCCGAGGCCGGCGTGGCCGGGCCGCCCAAGACCTGGGACGAGTTCCGCGCCGCCGCGAAGAAGCTCACGCGCTCGTCGACCGGTGGCTCGGCGATCGACCGCTGGGGCTTCTCGGTGGTGCTCGCGCCGGCGGGCTTCGACCTGCGCGTGTCGTCGATCCTGCGCGGCTTCGGCGCCGACTTCATCACGCCCGACGGCCAGCATTCGGCGCTCGACACGCCCGAGGCCAAGGCGGCCTTCAACTTCATCGTCGACCTGATCCTGGTCGACAAGTCGGTGCCGCCCGGAGCCGCGCAGGTCGACGCCAACGGCTCGCGCCGGCTGCTGGCCAACCGCACCGTGGCGATGAAGATCGGCACCACCTGGAGCTACCCCGAGGTCAGCGCGATGAACCCGCAGCTCGACGGCTGGAACGTGCTGGCGATGGCGCCGATGCCGCAGCCGGCCGGCAGCAGCAAGCAGGTGCGTACCACGCTGTTCCAGAAGTCGATCTTCGTTGGCAAGAACAGCAAGCATCCCGAGGAAGCCTGGAAGCTCGCGAAGTACCTGACCGACAGCGCGAGCATGAAGAAATGGTTCGACGACAACAACATGCTGTCGTCGCGCAAGAGCGTGAACGAGGGCTACGACAAGATCGCCAACAGCGAATCGGCGCGCATCGTCGCGGCCGAGATCGCGCACGGCGCCTTCCTGCCGCAGACGCCGAAGTGGCCGCAGGCGCTGGAGATCTTCCGCCAGAACCTGCAGGCCGCGGTGGCGGGCTCGAAGCCGCGCGAGCAGGCGCTGGCCGACGCCCACCAGCAGATCGAAGCGCTGCTCAAGCAGTAAGCCCCCGGCGTTCGAGCGAAGGAACCGACGATGTCCGACGAGTCCCGCGGCGCGGGCTATGCCTTTGTCATGCCCGCCGTGGTGCTGATGGTGGTGATCCTGGGGTTCCCGGCCATCGCCTCGGTGTTCCAGAGCTTCGGCGCCGGCGGCAGCGCGCCGATGGGCCTGGGCGCCTACCGGCGGCTGCTGGGCGATGCCGAGTTCGCGCGCACCCTGTTCAACACCGCGCTGTTCGTCGGCACCGTCGTGAGCCTGCACCTCGTGCTCGGGCTGGGCGTGGCGATGCTGCTCAACCTCGACATGAAGGCGCGCTGGCTGTTCCGCGTCATCGCGATCCTGCCGTGGACCATGCCCGACGTGATCGGCGGGCTGATCTTCCGCTTCATCTTCGACACGCTCACCGGCGGCATCAACGCGGTGATGCAGCGGCTCGACCTGCCCGGCCCGATCGACTGGCTCGGCGATCCCTCGCTGTCGCTGCTGTCGGTGATCGTGGCCGAGACCTGGCGCGGCTATCCCTACGTGATGCTGATCCTGCTGGCCGGCCTGCAGGCGATACCGCGCGACCAGTACGAGGCGGCCGAGATCGACGGCGCCGGCGCCTGGAAGAAGTTCCGCCACATCACGCTGCCCAACCTGCGCACCATGATCCTGCTGGCGGTGGTGCTCGACGCGATCTGGGAATGCCGGCTGTTCGGCATGGTCTACGGCATGACCGGTGGCGGCCCCGGCTACGCCACGCAGAACCTCTCGCTGCAGGTCTACAAGAACTACTTCCAGTTCTTCGACACCGCCTATGCCTCGTCGATCGCGGTCGTGCTCGCCGCCATCCTGATGGTGCTCGCGGTGCCCTACGTGCGGCTCACGCTCAAGGAGGACAAGTGATGCGCACCCACGACGAGAGCGGCGGCGGCTTCGCGCGCTGGCTCGGCCTCTACGCGGCGCTGGCCGCGATGGCGCTCTACAACCTGCTGCCCTTCTTCTGGATGGTGTCGTCGTCGTTCAAGACCGACATCGAGGTCACGAGCTTTCCCGCCACGATCCTGCCGCAGTCCTTCACGGTCGATGCCTATGCGCGCATCTGGGGGCAGGAGGGGCTGGTGCGCTACTTCCTCAACAGCCTGCAGGTCTCGGGCGCCACCGCCCTGCTCTCGGCCACCATCGGCGTGTTCTGCGCCTACGGCTTCTCGCGCTTCCGCTTCCGCGGGCGCGACACCATGATGGTGATGTTCCTCGCGAGCCAGGTGATCCCGGGCGTGCTGCTGGTGGGGCCCTACTTCAAGATGATGTCCTTCGCGGGGCTCTACAACACCCACCTCGGGCTGATCCTCGCGCAGACCACGCTGACGCTGCCGTTCTCGGTCTGGATGCTCAAGGGCTACATCGACAGCGTGCCGCTGGAGATCGACCAGGCCGCCGAGATCGACGGCGCCTCGCGGCTGCAATGCCTGTGGCACTGCATCCTGCCGAACATCCTGCCCGGGCTGGTCGCGACCATGGTGTTCGCCTTCCTGCTGGCCTGGGGCGACCTGCTGTGGGCACTGTGCCTGATCAGCGAACCCAGCAAACAGACGATGACGCTGGGCATCACCAACCTGGTGGGCCAGTTCCGCGTGCTGTGGTCCGACATCATGGCCGCCACCGTCATCGGCTGCGCCATTCCCGCGGGGGCCTATGTGTTCCTGCAGCGCTACCTGGTCAAGAGTTCGGCCGGCTCGGCCGTGAAGGGATGACGCCGATGGACCACTTCACCCTGGGCGCCAGCGGCGTACGGCTCTCACGCATCGTGCTCGGCGGGCACGAGTACCTGCCCGACGGCCGCTCGCGCGCCTTCAACGAGGACCTGCGCCTCGCGGTCACGCCCGGCCACCTGTTCCCGGACTTCGGCGGACCGCTGCGCCGCTCGGTGCTCGAGCGCGCCTACGCGCTGGGCATCGACAGCTTCGACGTGACCATGGATTCGGAGAAGGAGGCGCTGGGCCGCAACCTGCGCGAACTGCCGCCACCCGGAGCGGCCGTGGTGCAGACCCGGCCCGAAGGCATGGTCTACGGCTACGACCCCGGCAACCGCCGGATGGTCGCGCCGGGCCAGCTGCGCGAAGAGGTGCTGCGCATCCTCGCGCTGATGGGCCGCGAGTGCATCGAAATCCTCAATCTCGGCATCCTGAAGGACGCCATCGAGCAGGACCGCGCCTTTCCCGCCAAGCTCGCGCAAGCGGTGCGCGCGCTCCAGCAGGAAGGGCTGATCCGTTGCGCCGCGGCCGACAGCTTCTCGGGCGCGGCCACCTACCTCACGCTGCTCGAGACCGGTGCCTTCGCCTCGCTGAACCTCAACTTCAACCTGGCCGACGACGGTGCCCTCGAGCGCCTGATTCCCGCCGCGCGGGCCATGGGCGTGCGCGTGGTGGTGCGCGAGGTCTTCATGAAGGGCGAGCTGTTCCGCATCGCCGCGGCCGCCGGCATCGACGACCGCGCCGCGGTGGCGCGCGCCGCCATCCGCTGGACGCTGGCGCAGCCCGGCGTCGACGGCCTGATCGTCGGCGCGGGCACGCCCGAACAGCTGTCGGCCAGCGTCGAGGCGGCCGCGCGGCCCGAGCTGTCCGATGCCGACCAGGCGCTGCTGCGCACCCTGCTCGCGCACCCGCAGCTGCAGCAGGCGCGCGAGCGCAACCGCCTCGCCTTCGCGCAGCCGATCGGCAACGCCTGATCCACCGCACAGATCCACTTTTCCAGGCCTTCATCCATGACCACCTCCACGACCCCGACCCTCAGCCCCGAGCGCGCGGCGCAACTGCGCGGCATCAGCATCGCCACCCTGTCGACCGCGCTGTTCAAGCGCGGCCTGCGCAATGCCGTGGTACAGGGCGCGCTGCCGCTGAACCGGCGCGCCGCGCGCATGGTGGGCCTGGCGACCACGCTGCGCTACATCCCGGCGCGCGAGGACCTCGACCACCTGGGCGTGTTCGCCGACCGCGAGAACGCCCAGCGCAAGGTGGTCGAGACCATTCCGCCGGGCCACGTGCTGATGATCGACAGCCGCGGCGACGCCAGCGCGGCCTCGGCCGGCGCCATCCTGATCACGCGCATGCTGCGGCGCGGCGCCGCGGGCGCGGTCACCGACGGCGGCTTTCGCGACACGCCCGAGCTGCGCGAACTCGACTTCCCGGTGTACTGCCGCCAGCCGGCCGCGCCGACCAACCTCACCAAGCACCATGCGATGGACATCGACGTGCCCATCGGCTGCGGCGGCGTGCCGGTCTACCCGGGCGACGTCATCGTGGGCGACGCCGAGGGCGTGATCGTGATCCCGCCGCACCTGGTCGACGAGGTGGCCGAGGAGGCCGCGCAGATGACCGAGTTCGAGGACTACGTCACACGCCAGGTCGACCAGGGCGCTTCCACCTTCGGCCTCTACCCGCCCTCGGACGAGAGCCGCCGCGCCTACGAGGCATGGCGCGCGGTGCAAGCGAAGGCCTGAGCGCGCCATGGCAGCGATCCAGATCGACAAGGTCAGCAAGTCCTTCGGCGACACGGCCGTCATCAAGGAGGTCAGCATCCCGATGGCCGACGGCGAGTTCGTGGTGCTGGTCGGGCCCTCGGGCTGCGGCAAGTCGACCCTGCTGCGCATGATCTCGGGGCTCGAGCGCGTGAGCGCGGGCGAGATCCGGATCGGCGAGCGGCTGGTGAACCACCTGCCGGCCAAGGAGCGCGACATCGCGATGGTGTTCCAGAACTACGCGCTCTACCCCCACATGACGGTGGCCGACAACATGGCCTTCGCGATGAAGATGCGCAACGAGCCCAAGGCCGAGATCGAGCGCCGGCTGGCCAACGCGGCCGCGATCCTCGGGCTCGAGCCGCTGATGCAGCGTTTTCCGAAACAGCTCTCGGGCGGCCAGCGCCAGCGCGTGGCCATGGGCCGTGCCATCGTGCGCGATCCGCAGGTGTTCCTGTTCGACGAGCCGCTGTCGAACCTCGACGCCAAGCTGCGCGTGCAGATGCGCGCCGAGATCAAGGCGCTGCACCGCCGACTCGGCACCACCATGGTCTACGTCACCCACGACCAGATCGAGGCCATGACCATGGCCGACCGCATCGTGGTGATGCGAGACGGCGTGGTCGAGCAGATGGGCGAGGCGCTCGAGCTCTACGACCGGCCGCGCAACGTCTTCGTGGCGGGTTTCATCGGCTCGCCGGCCATGAACTTCGTGCCGGGCCGGGTCGAATCGCCCGACGGCGGCGCGCCGGTGCTGCGCACCCCAGAAGGCCTGGTGCTGGCGCTGCCCGAGGCGGCACGGCGCTGGGCCGGCCAGGACTGCACTTACGGCGTGCGGCCCGAGGACATCGCGCTGGGCGGCGGCGCTCCGGGCGAGGGCTCGGCCGTGGTGCGGTCGATCGAGCCGACCGGCCCCGAGACGCACGTGGTGCTCGGCATCGGCGAGACGCTGCGGTTGAACTGCGTGCTGCGCGAGCGCACCCAGGCCCGGGTCGACGACCGGGTCGGCTTCCTGCCCGACGTGCGCAAGGTCCACCTGTTCGATACGCAAAGCGGCCTGCGGCTGCCGTTCGACGCCTGAATCCGGGCGCCTGACCGCCCTTTTGGGGCTGCCGGCGTTACGGGCGTTACGTTCCCTCGGGAACAAAAGAAACGTGACACGGAACAAAAATGTGTCAAAAAGTGAGGAAAACTGCACAGCCTTGAAGGCAGGTTTCGCCGGCGGCCCTTGTGCCTCCGCTGGGCCTGCCTAGCATGCAGTTAATGATTTTTAACAATTTCATCGCCGAGATCTTTCCGGGTGTGGAGACCGCCCAGATCCGCGTCCATTGGCGCTGGGATGTGCGCCACCACGAGGACGACGAGCACCACGATGGCGGCATGTGGGTGCCGGCCACGGCCGCAGCGCGGCGCGAGGCCCGCATCGTGTGCGAGGTGCAGAACGCGGTCTACGGCGCGGGTTCGCACTGGATCGAGGAGCGCGACCGCCCGGCCTTCGCGCTGGCGCGGCCCCACCTGCGCCGCGCCTTCTCCGCGCGCGAGCTGATGATGTCCAAGTGCTCCCCATTTTCCGTGGGCAACTTTGTGGATAACTCAGGTACTGCGTTGTAAAAGCGATCTAACTCGTTGTTTTCAAAGGGGAAACAACAGTCTGCTTAAAGTTTGTGCGGTGCACAGCTTTGTCCGGCAGCTTCCTGGCGCCATCTTTTCCCTGACCAACGCCCTCCACCGCTGAGGGCGCGAGCGCCGAGCCCCTTCATCCTTTGGTATTCCCTCCGCCCGGTCGCCGTCGGCCCGGGCGCGCCGCGCATGGGCCTTCGCGTGCCCGCCGCCCCCCTCCATCCAGCGTTTTCGCGCCGCCAGCCATCGGCTTGCACCGTTTCGATTCGTCATATAGGATATATCCTGCATCCAACCCCAGACCATGACCGACATCGAAACCCTCTCCCCGGACACGGCGCGCCACAGCGCCGTCGGCAAGGCCGACACGGCACACCACCTGCATTCCCAGACCAACCTCCAGACCCATCGCAGCCGCGGCCCGCTCGTGATGGTGCGCGGCGAAGGCGCCTACGTGTTCGACGAGCACGGCCAGCGCTACCTCGAGGGCATGGCCGGCCTGTGGTGCGCCTCGCTGGGTTTCTCGGAATCGCGGCTGGTGGACGCCGCGCTGCGCCAGATGCGCCGGCTGCCCTACTACCACACCTTCAACCACCGCTCGACCGACGTCGCCTCGCTGCTCGCGGCCAAGGTGGCGGCGCTGGCACCGATGCGCGATGCGCGCGTGTTCTTCGCCACCTCGGGGTCGGAGGCCAACGACAGCATGGTCAAGCTGGCCTGGAACTTCCACATCGCGCGCGGCGAGCCGGCGCGCCGCAAGATCCTGGCGCGCCAGCGCGGCTTCCATGGTTCGACGGTGATGGGCGCTAGCCTCTCGGGCCTGCCGAACATGCATGCCGCCTTCGGCCTGCCGATCCCCGGCATCGTGCGGCTCGAATGCCCCTCGGCCTACCGCCACGCGCTGCCCGGCGAGAGCGACGCGGCCTTCGTCGACCGGCTGGTGGCCGACCTGGAACAGACCATCGAGCGCGAGGGCGCCGGCACCATCGCGGCCTTCATCGCCGAGCCGATCATCGGCGCCGGCGGCGTGCTGGTGCCGCCCGAGGGCTACTTCCCGCGCGTGCAGGCGGTGCTGCGGCGCCACGGCATCCTGATGCTGTCCGACGAGATCATCTGCGGCTTCGGCCGCACCGGCGAATGGTTCGGCGCGCAGTCCTTCGGCTTCGAGCCCGACATGATGGCCTGCGCCAAGGGGCTGTCGGCCGGCTACGCGCCGATCTCCTGCGTGGTGGTGGCGCCGCGGGTCTACGAGGTCATCGAGGCCGAGAGCGGCCGCACCGGCGGCTTCGGCCACGGCTTCACCTACTCCGGCCATCCGCTGGGCGCGGCCGTGGCGCTCGAGGCGCTGTCGATCTACGAGCAGATGGACCTGCCGGCCCATGCCCGGCGCCTCGGCGAGCGGCTGCATGCGAGCCTGGCGCCGCTGGCCGCGCATCCGCTGGTCGGCGAGATCCGCGGCAAGGGCTTCATCGCGGGCATCGAGCTGGTGCGCAACCGCGACACGCGCGAGGCCTTCGATCCCGCGCAGGGCGTGGGTGCCCAGGTCGAGCAGGCCACGCGCGAGCGCGGCCTGATCGTGCGCAACATGGGCGACGTGATCGCGCTGAGCCCGCCCTACGTGCTCGACGAGGCCCAGGTCGAATGGATGGCGCATACCCTCGGCGCCGCGCTCGACGAGGTGGCCGCGCGCGATCCATGGAAGGCACCCGCCGCAGCGCGAAAGGAAGCAGCGTGAACACCACGACGGAACGTCCGCTGATCGAGCTGATCGGCGTCCAGAAGAGCTACGACGGCGAGCACCTCGTCATCCCCGACCTGAACCTGGCGATCCGCCGCGGCGAATTTCTCACCCTGTTGGGCGCCTCGGGCTCGGGCAAGACCACCACGCTGATGATGCTGGCCGGCTTCGAGAACCCGACGCGCGGACGCATCCTCATGGACGGCCGGCCGATCCAGGACGTGCCGCCGCACAAGCGCGGCATCGGCATGGTGTTCCAGAACTACGCCCTGTTCCCCCACATGAGCGTGGCGCAGAACCTGGCCTATCCGCTCAAGATGCGCGGCATCTCGGGGCAGGCGCTGCGCGACAAGGTCGACCGCGCGATGCAGCTGGTGCGGCTCGCGGGCATGGCCGAGCGCAAGCCGGGCCAGCTCTCGGGCGGCCAGCAGCAGCGCGTGGCGCTGGCGCGCGCGCTGGTGTTCGACCCCGAGCTGGTGCTGATGGACGAGCCGCTCGGCGCGCTCGACAAGAACCTGCGCGAGCACATGCAGTACGAGATCAAACAGATCCACCGCGAGCTGGGCGTCACGGTGGTCTACGTCACGCACGACCAGGGCGAGGCGCTGACGATGTCCGACCGGGTCGCGGTCTTCCACGACGGCCGCATCGAGCAGCTGGCGCCGCCGCGCACCATCTACGACGCGCCCGCCACCGACTACATCGCCACCTTCATCGGCGAGAACAACCGGCTCGACGGCACCATCGAGGCCGCGGGCGTGCTGCAGCTGCGCGACGGCCTGCGGATCCCGCTGCCCGAGGCCGGCCAGGGGCAGGCAGCGCATCCGGCAGGCGCGGGCTGCGCGCTGGTGCGGCCCGAGTGCGTGCGGCTGGCCGACGGCCAGGGCGTGCAGGTCAGCGCCGAGGTGGTCGACCTGGTCTACCTGGGCGACCACACGCGGCTGATCGCGCGGCTGCGCAACGGCGACCAGATCGTGGCCAAGCTCGGCCACGGCACGCTGCCGCGCGATACCGTGGTGGGCGCGGACGTCGCCTTGGGATGGCAATCCCGCGATATGCTCGTTTTCGCGCGACCCGCCTGAAAAGAACCCGTGAAACCCAAGATCAAACCCATCGACAAGACCAACCTCGCCGCGCGCGTGTACTCGAAGATGCGCGAATCGCTGATCGCCGGGCGCTTCATGCCCAGCGACCGGATCCGCATCAGCGAGGCGGCGCAGATGTTCGGCACCAGCGACACGCCGGTGCGCGAGGCGCTGCTGCGGCTGGTCAGCGAGCATGCGCTCGAGATGGAAACGGCCAAGCAGATCATCGTGCCGCCGCTGAGCCTGGAGCGCTACATCGAGATCCGCACGGTGCGCGTGGCGCTCGAGAGCGCGGCGGTCGAGCAGGCCGCACTGAAGGTCAGCGACAAGGACGTGGCGGAGCTGGTGCGGATCAACAAGAAATTTGCGCAGGCCGAGGCGGCGCACCATCCCGAGAACCAGCTGCGCTACAACCGCGAGTTCCATTTCGGCGTCTACGAGCACTGCGGCCTGCCGCGGCTGCTGTCGATGATCGAGAACATGTGGGCCTCGATGGGCCCGATCCTGCGCGCCTTCTACGAGAAGTCCGATGGCTCGTACGACCAGGGCTACGGCCAGCACGATGCGCTGCTCGACGCGCTCGCGCGCCGCGATCCGGCCGCCGCGGTGACGGCGATCCGGGCTGACCTGATGTCGGCCGGACCGAGCATCGAGCGCTTCCTCAAGGAATACGAGCAGAGCCTCGAGGCCGCCGAGGCCTGATCGGCCCGCGCGCTCAGCGCCAGGCGTCGAGGAACGCCACCAGCGACGCTCCGACCACGGCGGGGTTGTAGCCACCCTCCTGCACCAGCACCGTCGGCAGGCCCAGCGATGCCACCTGCCGGCCCATGCCGGCGAAGCCCGTTTCCGTGAGCCGCAGCCCCGCGGCCGGGTCCGCCACGTGGGCATCGAGGCCCAGCGACACCACCAGCGCCTGGGGCGCGAAGCGGTCGATGCGTTCGAGCGCAGCCGATAGCTGCAGCAGGTAGTCGGCGTCACCCGTGCCCGCGGGCAGCGGCAGGTTCAGCGTGAAGCCCTCGCCCTCCCCTTCGCCGCGCTCGTCGGCATGGCCCGCGAAGAACGGGTGGTAGTCGACCGGGTCGCGATGCAGCGAGACGAAGAGCACGTCGGCGCGGCGCCAGAAGATGTCCTGCGTGCCGTTGCCGTGGTGCACGTCGAGGTCGAGCACCGCGACGCGCGCGAAGCGCTGGCGCAGATGCTCGGCGGCGATCGCCGCGTTGTTGAGGTAGGTGCCGCCGCCGGCCATGTCGGCATAGGCATGGTGGCCGGGCGGCCGGCACAGCGCGTAGGCGCAGCGCGCGCCGCGCAGCACGCGTTCGGCGGCCTCGACGGCCAGGTCCGCGGCGGCGCGCGCGGCCTCCCAGGTCGTGGGCCCGATCGGGGCCAGCTGGTCGTGGAAGTGGAAGGCGGCGCGGCCCTCGACCGAACGCGGATAACCCTCGCCGTGGCGCCGCATCGCGAACACGTTGGCATGCACCTCGGCCGAAGCACCCGACAGCGTCGACCACTCGGCATGCGCCGTGGCCAGGAAGTCGAGGTAGCGCGCCTCGTGCACGCGCGCCAGCGGCGCCAGTCCGTGCGAGACCGTGCTGTCCTGCACAGTGAAGCCCGCCTCGCCGAGCGCGGCGTGCATCGCGTCGACACGCTCGGGCACGTCGCGCGATGTGCGCCATCCACCGCGCGCGCCCAGCAGCCCCGGGCGGTGCAGCGCATGCAGCGGCGTGTGCAGGATTTGCAACCCGCTGGCGTTATCCGCCATCGCCGTGCCGTTCAGTTCGACACCCACTTCGCGAAGCGCTGCTGCAGCTCGTCGAGATGGTCGGCCCAGAAGGCGGTGTTCTGCAGCAGCGGCTGGTCGATGTTCTGCGGCGCGTTGGGCAGTTTGTCGAGCACGGCCTTCGAGAGCAGGGCCTGCGCCTTCGGATTGGCCGGGCCGTAGGGGATGGTCTCGGCGAACAGCTTCTGCTGCGCCGGCGCACTCATGTAGTCGATCAGCGCGAGCGCCTTGGCCTTGTTCGGGCTGCCCTTCACCACCACCCAGTCGGTCGGCCCGTAGACCTGGTTCTTCCACACCATCGCGAGCGAGCGGCCCTCCTTGTTCGCGGCGTCGATGCGGCCGTTGTAGGCCGAGGCCATCACCACCGCGCCCGAGGCCAGCCATTCGATCGGCTGCGCGCCGGCCTCCCACCATTGCACGTCCTTCTTGATCTGGTCGAGCTTGGCGAAGGCGCGGTCCTGGCCGGCCTTGGTCGCCAGCAGCTTGTAGACCTCGGTGGCCGGCACGCCGTCGGCCATCAGCGCGATCTCGAGCGTCTGCTTGGCCTGCTTGCGCAGCGCGCGCTTGCCGGGCCAGCGCCTGGTGTCCCAGAAATCGGCCCACGATTTGGGGCCATCGGGCAGCCGCTTGCTGTCGTAGCTGAGCACCTTGGCCCACAGCATGGCCGGCACGCCGCAGGGATTCATCAGCTCCCTGGGCAGGTCGCGCGTGGCGGGCGCCGCGCTGGCCCAGTCGATCTTCTCGAGCAGGCCCGAGTCGCAGCCGACCACCACGTCCTCCTCGTCCATCTGCACCAGGTCCCAGATCACGTTGCCGGACTCGACCATGGCCTTGACCTTGGTGAGGCCGACCACGTTGCTGTCCTCCACCAGCTTCTCGGACTTCGCGGCGGCATAGGGTTGCCAGTAGGCCTTGCGGAAGGACTCCTGCAGCGCGCCGCCGACGCTCACGACGGTCAGGTCGCGCGCAAAGGTCCACGGGGCGGCGAAGGCGAGGCCGGCCAGGACGAGGCCGCGCAGGGAAAGCGAAAGGTTCATGGGAACTCCGGGAGAAAGGAACGGGGAGGAAAGAGAGAAACGGGCTCAGGCGCGCAGGCCGCCCGTGAAGCCGTCGAGGAAGTGCACGAGGTTGGCGCCGATGTGGTCGCAGTCGTAGCCGCCCTCCTGCACCATCACGCTCGGCATGCCGAGCCGGCCCAGGCGCTCGCCGATGCGGCGGAAGCCCTCGGTCGTGACCTTGAGGCCCTTGAACGGGTCGTGCTCGTGCGCATCGAGGCCCAGCGAGATCACCAGCGCGTCGGGGCTGTAGGCCGCGAGGCGGCGGCAGGCATGCTCGAGCGCCACCAGGTAGGCGTCGTCGCCGGTCTCCGCCGGCAGCGGCAGGTTCAGGTTGTAGCCCAGGCCCGCGCCGGCGCCGCGCTCCTGCGCGTAGCCGCAGAAGTAAGGGTGGTAGTTCGTCGGGTCGCGGTGCAGCGAGACGAAATAGACGTCGGAGCGTTCGTAGAAGATGCCCTGCGTGCCGTTGCCGTGGTGCACGTCGATGTCGATCACGGCCACGCGGCGGCCATGGCGGCGCAGCAGCTGCGCGGCGATCGCGGCATTGTTGAGGTAGCAGACGCCGCCGCCGCGCTCGCGGTAGGCGTGGTGGCCGGGCGGCCGGCAGATCGCGTAGGCCGCCTTGGCGCCCTGCAGCACGCGCTGCGCGGCATCGGCCGCGAGGTTGGCCGAGGCGAAGGCCGCGGCGGCCGTGCCCGGGCCGATCGGCGAGGCCAGGTCCTGCATGTGGTAGCCGGCCTGGCCGACCACGCGCTCGGGGTAGCCGTGTTGCAGGCCCGGCACCGCGAACACGTTGGGCACGATCTCGGGCGCGGCGCCCGGGATCTCGGACCAGCGGCGATGGCCGTCCTGCAGAAAGCACAGGTAGTCGGGCGTGTGCACGTCGGCGACCGGGCCCAGGCCATGCTCGGCGGCGACCACGAGTTCGCAGCCGGCCTGCACGGCCGCGTCGCGCAGCTGCTCCGCGCGGTCGATGCGCTCCTGCGCGGGCGTGAAGCGGCCGGTGACGAAGAAGAACGAGGGCTCGTGCTCGCGGTGAATGGGGGTGTAGAGGACGGGAAGCATGGGTGTCTCGCTATCGAAGGGAGGAGCGTTCAGGCGCGCGGTGCGCCGGGCAGCGGCGGCGTGCGGTAGCCGGCGGTTTCGCCGCCATCGACCGTGAGCACCGCGCCGTTGATGAAGCTGGCCTGCGCCGAGAGCAGCCAGCAGACCGTGTCGGCCACCTCGCCGGCCTCGCCGAGCCGGCCGGCGGGAATGCGCCGCGTGAGCGCGGCCAGGCGGTCGGCGTCGGCGATCACGCGCGCCATCATCCGCGTGGCGATCTGGCCCGGGCACACCGCGTTGAAGCGCACGCGCTCGCCGAACTCCAGCGCCAGCGCCTGCGTGAGAGCGATCACGCCGCCCTTCGAGGCGCAGTAGGCCGCGAGCCCCTCCTCGCCGACCTTGCCGGCGATCGAGGCCACGTTGACGACGGCGCCGCGCTGTGACTTCTGCAGGGCCGGCAGCGCCTTCTGGCTGAACAGGAACACCGAGCGCAGGTTGACCGCCATCAGCCGGTCCCAGTCGTCGACGCCCAGCTCGAGGAAGGCGCTGCGCGAACCGGCACCCGCGTTGTTGACCAGCCCGTCGATGACCCCGCCGCCCAGCGCCTCGGCGCGCGCGACGACCTCGGCCACGGCCGCGGGGTCGGACGCATCCGCGGCCGCGAAGTGCGCGCCGGTGTGCTGCGCGAGCGCCTCGCCGGCCGCGGTGTCGCGGCCGGTGAACAGCACCTGTTCGCCGTTGCCCGCCAGTTGCGCGACGATGGCCGCGCCGATGCCGTGGGTGCCTCCGGTGACGACGATCATGCGAGCTCCTTGCCGCCGCGCGCGGCGGCCACGTTCTCGTAGGGCACGGGGGTGTTGCGCGGGTCGTCCGCCGCGCGCTGCCAGTACATGCGCTGCAGCTGCTGCGTCAGCGGACCGACCTCGCCGTTGCCCACGCTGGCCTCGTCGAGCCGGGTCACGGGCATCACGCCGCCGGCGGTGCTGGTGATGAAGATCTCGTCGGCCTCGCGCAGCCGCTGCACGGGGATGTCGGCCAGTTCGCAGCCGATGCCGAGCTGGCGCGCGAGCTCGATCACGGTGCGCCGCGTCATGCCCTCGAACACGTTGCGCCGTGGCGTGAACAGCGCGCCGTCCTTGGCGCCGAAGATGTTGAAGCCCGCGCCCTCGGTCACGTTGCCTTGCGCATCGGGCAGCGCGGCGACCAGCGCGCCGCGGTCGTAGGCTTCGAAGATGCCCATGGTCAGGTCGAGCCAGTGGAAGTTCTTCACGCGCGTGTCGATCGCCGCGCTCGCGATGCGCTGCACCTGGCTGATCACCATCGCGAGCCCCGTGCGTTGTTGCGCCGGCGTGCCGATCCACACGAAGGGCTGCGAGAAAGCATAGAAGCGGTTCTGGCATTCGCGCGGATCGCGCGAGCCCGGCGGCGGCACGCCGCGCGTGCAGGTCATCTGCACATAGGCGTCGCGCAGGCCGCTGAGCGCCACGCATTGCTCGAGGATGTGGCGCATCTCCTTCTTCGAGAGCGGCAGGCTCATGCGCAGCTCGCCCATCGACCACAGGAACCGGTCGATGTGGTCGTCGAGCCGGAAGAAGCGGCCCTGCCAGACGTGGGCCACGTCGTAGGTGGCGTCGGAGCGCACGAAGCCGCGGTCGACGAGGGGGATGCGGGCGTCGCGCAGCGCGACGTACTGGCCGTCGACGTGGGCGACGCCGGCGGAGAAGTCTGGGTTCATGAGGAGCTTCCGGGGTCCTGGGGGCGTTGAACAGGGGCCGCGCGCTGGCTCAGCCAGGCCGACAGCGTGAGCGCCACCGCCGCGACGACCATCAGGAAGGTCGACATGGCGATGATCGAGGGGTCGATGGTGTCGCGGATGCCGTCGAACATCTGGCGCGGCAGCGTGCGCTGGCCAGGACCGCCGATGAAGATGGCGACCACGACCTCGTCGAACGAGGTGATGAACGCGAACAGCGCGCCCGAGACGATGCCCGACATGACAATCGGCACCACCACGGTGAAGAAGGCGCGCACGGGCGAGGCGCCCAGGCTGTAGGCGGCGCGCAGCAGGCCCATGTCGAACTGCTGCAACGTGGCCGTGACCGTGATGACGACGAAGGGCGTCGACAGCACCGCGTGCGCAATGACCAGTCCCGGCAGCGAGGCCGTGAGCCCGATGCGCGAGAACAGGAAGTACATGCCCAGGCCGGTGATCACGGGCGGCACGATCATCGGCGCCATCAGGAAGCCCAGCAGCGTGCGCCGCGCCGGCAGGTTGCGCCGCGCGAAGGCGAAGGCCGCGAGCGTGCCGAGCACGGTGGCGATCAGGGTCGAGCACACGCCGACCACGAGGCTGTTGCGCAGCGAATCGAGCCAGGGGCCGGGCGAGAACACGCGCTGGTACCACTGCGTCGAGAAGCCCGGCAGCGGGTAGGACAGGAAGGAGCCGGCGCTCAGCGAGATCGGCGTCATCGCGAGCAGCGGCAGCAGCAGGAAGCACACCATCAGCGCGCCGTACAGGTAGTGCACGGCGCCGGCGGCGCGGGCGAATTGGCGGTGGGTCATGCGAAGGGGTTCCCGTCTTTCACTTGATGCCCGCAAGCTGCTTCACGCCGAGCGTGGAAGCCGCCACCAGGTACACCGCCATCACGCAGGCCAGCAGCATCAGGCCGAGCGCCGAGGCCATGCCCCAGTTGACGGTGTTGTTGGCGTAGAAGGCGACGAAGTAGCCGAGCATCTGCTCGCGCGCGCTGCCGACCAGCGAGGGCGTGATGTAGTAGCCGGCGGCCACGATGAAGGTCAGCAGGCCGCCGGCCGCCACGCCCGGCAGGCTCAGCGGCAGGTAGACGTGCAGGAAGCCGCGCACCGGGTGCGCGCCGAGCGAGGACGAGGCGCGCATCAGGTGCGGCGGGATGCCCTTGAGGCTGTTGTAGATCGGCAGCACGGCGAAGGGCAGCAGGATGTGCACCATCACGATGTAGAGGCCGGTGGCATTGAAGATCAGCGCGAGCGGCTGGTTCACGGCACCGATGGCCTGCAGCAGCGCATTGACCAGCCCGTTCTCCTGCAGCACCACGATCCAGGCCGTGGTGCGCGCGAGCAGCGAGGTCCAGAAGGGCAGCAGCACCGCCAGCATGATCGCGAAGGCGATCGGCTTCGGCGCCTTCACCAGCAGCGCCGCGAGCGGATAGCCGAGCAGCAGGCAGGCCAGCGTGACCGCGCCCGCGATCGACAGGGTGCGCCAGAGGATGTCGAGGTAGATGCGCTGGTCGGGCTCGGCGCGCACGATGCGGCCCTCGTCGTTCTCCGCCATGTCGAGCGCGGCCAGCAGGTAGCGCCCGGTGTAGGGCGTGGCGGCGCGGCGCAGCGCGCTCCAGTAGGCGGCCTCGCCCCAGCGCGGGTCGACCTCGAGCAGCCAGGTTCTGGCATCGTGTGCGGCGGGCGCGTCGGTGCCGGCGCGGCGCGCAGTCTTCATCACGAGCGTGCGATAGCCGCTGATCTCGTAGTTCATGCGGCGGCCGAGCTCGCCGATGGCGCGCGTGCCCTGGGCCTGCGCCATGTCGGCGGCCAGCGCGGCGAAGGCGGGGTCGCCGGGCAGCGAGCCGGCCGCGGACTTCCAGTCGGCGAGGACTTGCGCGGTGCGCGGCAGCGCCTCGCGCACCTCGGGGTTGTCGACGGCACGGTGGATCATCATCGCCAGCGGCAGCAGGAAGAAGACGGCGCCGTAGATCAGCAGCGGCGCCACCAGCAGCAGCGACACCAGCCGCTGGCGCCGGCCCGCGCGGTGGGTCGAGCGCCGGAGGGCCGCGCCGGCACCCGCCGGCACAGCGGGAACGGCGAGCGAGACGGCGGAGGAACCGGTGGACATCGTCGCGGGCCTCAACGTTGCGACACCCAGCGCGTGAAGCGCTGCAGCAGCTCTTCCTCGTGGTCGACCCAGAAGGCGGTGTCGAGCAGCAGCGCGTTGCGCAGGTTCTGCGGCGAGGTGGGCAGCAACGGGCGCAGCGCCCCGGGCATCGCGGCGGCGGCGCGGGTGTTGGTCACGCCGTAGGGAATGGCCTGCGCGAAGGCGACCTGGCGCTGCGCGTCGAACATCGAGTCGAGCAGCGCGTAGGCCTGCTGGCGGTGCGGGCTGCCCTTGACGACGGTCCAGTAGTCCATGCTGTAGAGCTGGCCGTCCCAGCTGAAGCGGAACTGCTTGCCCTGCTGGTTGGCCGAGGCGATGCGTCCGCTGTAGGCGGCGGTGGCGGCCAGCGTGCCGCTGTCGAGCCATTCGAGCGGCTGCGCGCCCGACTCCCACCAGACGATGGAAGGCCGCAGCTGGTCGAGCTTGGCGAAGGCGCGGTCCTGGCCGGCCCTGGTGGCGAGCACCTTGTAGACATCGGCGGCGGGCACGCCGTCCGCGAGCAGCGCGATCTCCAGCGTCATGCGCGGCTGCTTGCGCAGGCCGCGCTTGCCGGGCCAGCGCCGGGTGTCCCAGAACTCGGCCCAGGTGCGCGGCCCGTTGTCGCCGAACTTGCGGCCGTCGTAGGCCAGCACCTTCGACCAGACGAAGGCGCCCACGCCGCACCTGGCGAAGGCCGCGGGGTTGATGTCCTGCGCCTTCGCGAACTGCTTGCGGTCGATGGGCTCGAGCAGGCCCTGCTCGCAGGCCGAGGCCATCTCGTTCTCGTCCATCTGCACCAGGTCCCAGGTCACGTTGCCGGTCTCGACCATGGCCTTCTGCCGCGCGTAGCCGCCGGGGTAGCTGTCCTCCACCAGCGCGATGCCGCCCTGCTTCCTGAACGGCTCGAAGTAGGCGCTGCGAAACGCTTCCTGCAGGGCGCCGCCGAAGCCGACGACCGTGAGATCGGCCGCCATCGACGCGGTGGCGGCGGCGGCCAGCGCGAGGAGCGCGGCGAGTTTGGAAATGCCTGCGCGACAGCGGGAACGCGCGGATGCAACCGTCATGGACAACCTTCTGGACAGTGGGTGGGAAATCGGACTTTGCAGGTCTCGATCAGTGATGTAGGATATATCCTATATGTTGATTTCGAGCGAGACAAGTCTTTTTTCGCCCGACCCGTTGATGGAAAACCCGATGGAGGACGCAGCCCCGGCACGACGCTCCCGAACCCTTTAGCCCGCCCGCGGCGCATGCCCATGCACGCGGGCTTCTCTCACCCCCTAGCCACGCAATCGATATGCCATTCCCGTCCGAATCACCGCCCGCCCCGCCCGCCCTGTCCGCGGAAGAGCTCCACCGCCTGCGCGAGAAGGCCCGCTTCATCCGCCTCGAAACGATCCGGCTGATCGAGATCGCCAAGGTCGGCCACTACAGCTCGGTGTTCTCCGCCGCCGAGCTGTTCGCCTCGCTCTATTACGACGTGATGGACATCCGCGCCAACGAGCCCCGCTGGCCCGATCGCGACCGCTTCCTCATGGGCAAGGGCCATGCGGCGGTGGGCCTGTTCCCGATCCTCGCGGAGTACGGCTACATCGACCGCGCCACGCTCGACGGCTACACCCGCCTGGGCAATCCGCTGGGCGACCACCCCGACATGCGCAAGGTGCCGGGCATCGACTTCAGCTCGGGCTCGATCGGCCATGCGCTGTCGGCCGGTGCCGGCATGGCCTTCGGCGGCCGTATCGCGAAGCGCGGCTTCGACACCTTCGTGATGCTCGGCGACGGCGAGATGCAGGAGGGCCAGGTCTGGGAGGCGGCGATGTTCGCGGCCCACTACCGGCTCTCGAAGCTCATCGCCATTGTCGACCGCAACGGCTTCCAGCTCGACGGCCGCGTCGACGACGTGATCGGCATCGAGGGCCTGGCCGACAAGTGGCGCGCCTTCGGCTGGGAGACGCACGAGGTCGACGGCCACGACCTCTCGGCCCTCACGCAACTGCTGCGCCGCCTCAAGCAGGACGCGCGGCGCGAGCGGCCCGCCTGCGTGATCGCCCACACGGTGAAGGGCAAGGGCGTGTCGTACATGGAGACCGAGCCCGGCTGGCACCTGGGCTACCTGTCGCCCGACGACGCCGCGCGCGCGATCGAAGAAATCATGCAAACCGAAATCTGACCACGAGGCCCACCCGATGTCCCAACCCCTCTCCCCCGAAAGCTGGCAGTACCGCTCGCTCAACGCCACCACGCCCGGATTGGGCATGCTGTCGGACGCCCTGATCGAACTCGCCGAGGCCGGCCATCCGGTCGTGGCCGGCTCGGCCGACCTGCAGTATTCGAACGGCCTCAACAAGTTCGCGGCCGCCTTTCCCGAGCGCTACATCCAGTTCGGCATCTCCGAACAGAACATGGTGTCGGCCGCCGCCGGCCTCGCGACCACGGGCCAGATGCCGTTCGTGGCGACCTTCGCTTCCTTTCTGGGCCTGCTGTGCTGCGAGCAGATCCGCATGGACGTGGCCTACAGCGCGCTGCCGGTGCGGCTGATCGGCCACCACACGGGCATCTCGCTCGGCTTCTACGGTACCTCGCACCATGCGACCGAGGACATCGGCACCATGCGCTCGATCGCCGGGCTCACGATCATCTCGCCCGCGGACGGCCACCAGCTGAAGGCCGCGATCAAGGCCTCGGTCGACTGGCCCGAACCGATCTATTTCCGGATCGGGCGCGGCCGTGATCCGGAGATCTACGCGGGCGGCATCGACTTCCGCATCGGCAAGGCGATCGCGCACGGCCAGGGCACCGACCTCACGATCATTGCCTGCGGCATGCCGGTCTTCTCCGCGCTCGAGGCGGCCAAGGCGCTGCGCGCCGAGGGGCTGTCGGTCGGCGTGCTCGACATGGCCACGGTGAAGCCGCTGGACCGCGCGGCGGTGCTCGAGGCGGCCGGCCGATCGAAACTGCTGATGACGGTGGAGGAGCACAACGTGCTCGGCGGCCTGGGCGCCGCGGTGGCGGAGGTGCTGTCGGATGTCGGCGGGTCGGTGCGCCTCGTGCGCCACGGCATCCACGATGAGTACAGCCTGATCGCGCCGCCCACGCACCTGTACCGCCACTACATGCTGGATGCCGAGGGCGTGGCCCATGTCGCGCGGCGCGCGATCGCGGGCGAGACGGTTCGGCCCGGCGCGGTGCCTGCCTGAATCAGGCCGTGCTGTCCGGCGACCGAGCCTGCTCGATCGCCGCCTGCACGATGGCCCGCGCCCACGCGGGCGTGGCGGCCAGCGCCGCCGTGTCCTCGGATGCCGGGTGCGTGACCCGGCCACCGAAGACTTCGAGCACCAGCAGGGGATCGTCGATCTCCTCGCCCGGCGCGGCCTCGGCGCTGTTGTCGAACACCTGCAGCCGCGCGAGATGCGGCAGCAGCCGGATCAGGTTGGCGCGCGAGGCCGTCCAGCGCTCGCGGATCTTCGCTTCGGGGATGTCGTGGCCGCCGCGCAGCACGCGGGCGCGCACGCGGCGCAGATGCAGTTCGGGCGAGGCCAGGCCGCAGAAGATCATCGAGACGTCGTGGCTGTGCGCGGCGCGCGCCAGCAGGTCGGGGATGGTGCGGGCGCCCAGCGTGGTCTCGAAGGCGAAGTTGCGGCCGCTCTCGACGGCGGCCGCTAGCCGCGCACGGCCGTGTTCCCAGGCGCGGCCGTTCGCATCGGCGATGTCGATGCCGAGCGCGGCCACCAGCTCGCGCGCGAAGCGGTCGGGGTTGTACCAGTCGAGGCCGTGCTCGGCCAGCATCGCGCCGCCGACCGAGCTCTTGCCGGCGCCATTGACGCCGGCCAGCACGAAGATGAACGGCCGCCGTGCCGCGGCGGTGCCCATCAGAAGCTTTCGCCGGCCCTCGGACGCCGGCGCTGCTTGCCGCGCGCTTCGAACAGGCCGTCGAGCTTGTCAGCGCTGTCCTCTTGCTGCAGCACCGCCAGCCGCGCATCGAAGCGCGCGCCGAGCTCCTCGAGCACATGGGCTTCGCGCGAGCGCAGGGCCTGCAGGTCGGTGGTCAGCTGTTCGTAGGTGGCTGCGTCGAGCAGCACCATTTCGACATTGGCGTGGTTGGTGATCGCCACGCTGCCCGACTGGCGCACCTGGCGCACGACCTCGCCCCAGCGGTTCTTGACCTGCGAGGCGTTCTGACGCGGCAGTTGATCGAGCGGGGGCCAGATGGCAGCCATGGACTTCTCCGAGGGAGGAATCTGGCCATTCTAGCCCTATTGGCTATTTTTGACTGATGGGGCTGTTTTTCGCTCCGATTCGGCTGCCGATCAGTTCTGCGACGACGCCTCCTTGGTCTTGCCGAGACCGCGCAGGTTCATGGCCGCCAGGCACACCTGGAGCGCGATCAGCGCCCAGGCGCTGGAATACACGCCCCAGATGCCCCACAGCACATTGCTCGCGAGGAATACCCAGAACCCCGTGTTGCGCCTGCCCTTCGCATTCGATGCCACCAGCCAGGCGGCGCCGACCGAGGCGACGAAGGCGGGCCATTGCAGCCAGGAGATCCAGTCCATGGGTTATCAGCCGGCGTTCGGCGGCGGCTGGCCCGTAATGGCCGAGCGGCTCTCGATCCACGCCAGGCATTGCTCGCGCAACAGGTCGATCGATGCCAGCGCATTGCGTTGCGGTTCGAAGATCGGCAGCTCGCAATGCCGTTCGCCCTGGCGATGGATCTGCGCGGTGCCCGAGAAGGTGGCGCGCGCGGGCACCGGCGCGAGGCTGTAGTGGAATTCCCATCCCTGGTGCTGCTCGGAATGCGAGAGCGTGTCGCGCCCGATGCAGCTCGATGCGAGCGTCTTCGGCTGCTTCCGGAGAAAGAACGGATGGAGGGACGGTGGCAGAGGCATCGAGGACATGTCGCGTGACGCAGAAGCAGGCGTGGCTGGAATCGGGTCCCGGTGTCACCCGGGTCTGCCGACGAGCGTAGTCAGCGGCCTTCGCCGCGCCTGTCGGAAGAGATGCCGACACGCGCAAGACGGCTGCTCACCGACCGATCGATGCGACTCGCTAAAGCCGGGACTGGTTCCGCTGCGAATGCCTCTTCCTGTTCAGCGACCGGCCTCGGGCTCGCGCAGGTTCCACATCTCGAACACCTGCTCGCGCGCGATCCGTCCGTCGCGCATCTCGAAGTGGTGAACGAGGCGCAGCGCCACGCGCGAGCCGATGGCCACCGGCGCGTTGACCATGCCCGGTCCGACGAGACGCAGGTGGACGAGCATGTCGTCGACCACGCGGTGCTCGGTGGCGAAGCGGTCGAGCGGCGTGATCTCCACCTCCGCCATCGACGGCCACATCGCGAGGTAGTTGGCACGCACGGCATCGCGGCCGACGAAGCGCAGGCCGCGGCCCGGGACCTCGAGCACGATGTCGTCGGTGTAGAGGTCGAGGATGGAGTCGACATCGCGGGCCTCCCCCTGGATATGGCGGTCCACCACCGCCAGGTTGTGTTCGATCGTTTGCAAGCCAAAGCTCCTGATGCAGGTGACGCCTCTGCCGGGGCGCCGTTGAAAGACAGAATGTCTGCCAATTATTGACAAAGGCCCTGTCTTTTCCATCGGCCATTGGCCATAGGCGGGATCGCAGATGGACAGGTGGACTGTCGTTCGAGATACTCGCGCGATGCCACAGGAAAAGCCCTTCACCGACACCCACCAGACCCTGGGTGCCTTGCTGCGCATGCCCTACGAGCGCATGTCCGGATGGCTCTATGCGGAGCTCCGGGAAAGCGGCTTCGACGACATCCGGCCCGCCTTCAGCGCGGTGTTGCGCAACCTGGGGCCCGGCAGTTCGCGCGTGAGCGAGCTCGCGGCGCGCGCCGGCATGACCAAGCAGAGCATGAGCTACCTCGTCGAGCAGATGCAGGGCTGCGGCCTCGTCACGGTCACGCCCGACGCGCAGGACCGCCGGGCCAACACGGTGCAGCTCACCGCGCGCGGCGAGAAGGCGGTGCTGACCGGGATCGTGCTGTCGAAGAGCTACGAGGAGCGGCTGGCCGGACTGCTCGGCGAACGCAAGATCGCACAGCTGCGCTCGATCCTCGAGGAACTGGCCGCCAAGCTCGAGACGACCGACACCCGCTGAAGGCGCCGAGGCATCGGCTCAGGTCGCAATGCGCTCGTGCGGACCCTGTGCGTTCAGTGCCACCCAATCGGCCGAGCGGATGCCAGGCTTGTAGATGCTGGCTCCCCGCTTGGCCATCAGTCCCGCGAAGTCCGCCTGGGCCCTGCCCTGCTGCAGCAATGCGACGGCCTCCGAACGTTCGTAGTGGTGCACTGGTATCACGTTGAGCAAGGGCGTTCCGAGCAGACGCGCGAGTCTTTGCTTGCGTTGCGACAAGGGCTCGTTGGTGAAATCGGTGCCCTGCACCATCAGCAGGTCGAAGACGAAATAGAACACCGGCCTGGCGCCGCGATACCACCCGCGCCGCTTGGCACGTTCGCTGAGCCCCTCGCGGTCGCAGCGGCCTCTGTCGTCGAGCACACAGGCCACGCCATCGAGGATGCAGGGCCCTTCCTTCAACTGGGCCAGGCTCTCCACCACCTCGGGAAACCACCCCGTGGCATCCGAGCCGTCACGCGTCTGCAATTGCACCTTGCCCGATCGCGTGGGCGTGCGGGTCTGCGCCAGCAGGCGGCAACCGCTCAATCGCTGCTCGTAGATCCAGCCCGACTCGCTCAGATCGATGGTGCGCGAGTCGGCCAGCATGGGTGAGAGGGCATTCAGGCTCAGCATGCGCTGGAACTTGCAGCGTCCCCACGAGATGGCCTGTCGGAGGGCATCTCGGCGGCCTCGGGCGATTCTTGAAAACGGCTGCCCGACAAGTTGCCAACGGAAAACGGTAGTGCGATGGGTCGGGTTGCCACAGGTCGGCTAGTGGGAGTCGAAAAGATGTCTCTTTCAGGCCTCTATCAGCAGCAGGATCATGGTCCTGTAAATACACTAACGGCCTACTCTTGATACGACTCTGATTTAAGCCTCCGCCGAAACAAACACCGTTCCTCAACCACAAACCCAGGCCGTTAGCGTATTTTCATGGTCACGCCTTCCCTCTTCGATACCGACCCCATCGGCAGCCCGCATGAAACGGCTTTCCAGGAATGGCTCGCGGCCCGCAGCGCCGCCGGCACCCTGCGAGAGGCCTCGTCGATGGCCGTCTACCGCGACATGTGGAACGGCTTCACCTCGTGGTGCCTGAGCCAGTCGCCGAAGGTGACGCTGGAGTCCCTGTCACCCGCCGACCTCGACGCCTTCAAGGCCGCGCGCTACGGCATCAAGAGCAGCGACCTATCGCTCTCGCCGCGCCATGCGTTGCGGCTGGTGCGCTTGATCGACCACGTGCTGCGGCATCGCTGCGCCATGCACGACCTGCCCCCGAGCACGGCGGCCGCCGACTGGCTGCTGGCCCATCCCGAGATCCGCTATGCCGAAGCGGCCAGTGCCGACCCGCCGCCCGAGTTCCTGTCGGCGTCCGAGGCCAAGCACCTGATCCTCTTTCTCTCGAGTGCCCGCCCGCGCCCCGGTGCCTCGTCGGAAGGTCGCGGCCAGCCGCTGACCTGGCAGCAGTTGCGCAATCACGCGGCCGTCGGCTTGCAGCTCGGTGCCGGCCTCGCGCCAGGCGATGTGCGCGCGCTGGCCATCGATGCCCCCACCACCGCAGGGGGCCGCGTGGCCGATCGCCCCTGGAAGATCGCCGTGCCCGGCAACGGCAACCTGCCGCCGCGCGAAACGCCGATCGCGCCCTGGGCCGCCGAGCTGCTCAAGCACTGGCTGCAGGTCCGCGCCGAACTGGGCATCCCGGGCGAGCAGCTCTTTCCCTCGACGCGCACGGGCAAGCCCTGGGGCAAGGAATCGCACTACCGCTGCGCCCGCGAGCTGCTCACGCAGGCCGGGCTCGACAGCACCGAGGGTGGCTCGTTCCGGCTGCGCCATACCTTCGCGCTGCGCCAGCTTCGCCGCGGCACGTCGGTGGAGCAGGTCGCGCGCTGGCTCGGCCTCGAGGTCGAGGCGATGAACAAGTACACGCGGGTGCTGATCGCCCCGGCCGACGTGGTCTGAGCCGTCGCGTCAGTGCCCGCGGTGACCCGAGCGCGCGGCCTGCCGAGCCGCCTGCGGGCTCAGCCCGAAGTGGCGCTTGAAGGCGGTGCTGAAGTTCGCGGCATGGCCATAACCCACGTCGAGCGCGATCTCGGTCACGCTCTGGTGCCCCTGTTCCAGCAGAACCCGAGCGCGTGCCAGCCGCGCCTTGGCCACGTACTCGAACAGCGAACTGCCATATGCTTGCCGAAAGCCGCGCGCGAGGCGACTCTCGCTGAGCCCGAAACGGCGCGCCAGGCCACGCACATCGAAGACCTCGCCGAGGTGCGTGTCGATGTGCTCCTTGAGCGGCGCCAGCCGCTCGCGCGCCGCGGCCGTGGCGCCATCGACGGGCGCATCGCCAAAGCCGCGCGTCAGAAAGCCATGCAGCAACTCGAAAGCCTTGGCCTCGGCATAGATCCCTCTGAAGCGGTCGCCCGATCCGTCGTCGAGCAGCGCATCGGCGATCTCGTGCTGCGCGGTGCTCAGCGGAAAGCGCAGCAGCTCGAAGCGATCGGGCCGCGCCTGCATGAAAGCGCCGAAAGGCCCATCCAGCGGCAGCTCGAGCAGGCCCAGTTCCTCCGACAGGAAATCGCGCGAACAGCACAGCGTGACCGAGCGCTCGCGCACCTCGCTCGCGAAGAACTCCTCCTTGGCCGCGCCGGGCGGCTGCAGCAGGGTGCTCACGCTCATCGCGCTCACCGTCTGCGCGCCCGTGCTGCCGGGCTGGCCGACCCGGCTTTCGCCCTCGAGCCGGAAATGCAGCTTGATGAAGTCGCCGCTGCGGTAGACCTCGCGGCTTTCTTCCAGGTGCGTGACATGGCCCAGCGACAGATAAAAGCCGGGCCGGAAACACAGGAACTCGCGCCGGCCGCGCGCCGCGCCGGTCGGCGTCACCGTCAGTCCCTGGGTGCGGCCCCAGCGGCGGGTCGACGCGAGGCGATAGGCGGAAGGCAGGCTGAACGGCGTGTCCATCGCTTGGGTCCGTGGGCGGGTTCGAAGAGGCGCCGAGGATACTCCCGCGCCCGAGTTTTCCTGCAGGCGGAACAAAGCTTTCCGCCGGGGGCGCTTCATTGCGCTCGATGGAACACCTAGATTCGCTGGCACTGCGCGCACCCCGCGCTTCAACCAGCCGGCACCCAAGTCCGGCCCACCGGAGACCACCATGCCGACCGCGATCCGCCCCTTCTTCCAACGCGCCGCCTGGACGCTGGCCCTCGGCCTCGCCGCCGCCGCCAGCGCTCTAGCCCAGGACAAGTACCCAAGCAAGCCGATCCGCGTGGTGGTGCCGTTCCCCGCCGGCACCGCGCCCGACGTGATGGCGCGCTACTGGGGCGACCGCATCTCCAAGCAGCTGCAGCAACCCGTGGTGATCGACAACCGCGCCGGCGCCTCCACCATCGTCGGCACGCAGGCCGTCACCACCGCGCCCGCCGACGGCTACACCTTGCTCTATACCGCGAGCGGCACGCTCACCATCAACCCCTTCGTCTACAAGAAGCTGCCCTACCAGCCGCAGGACCTGGTGCCGGTGACGCGCATGCTGTCGATCCCGCTGGTGGTCTCGGTGCCGGTGCAGTCCCCCTACAAGACGCTCGCCGACCTCATCAAGGACGCAAAGGCCCGGCCCGGCGAGGTCAGCTATGCCTCGTACGGCGTGGGCACGGTGCCGCACATGTCGATGGCCTACTTCGCCAACAGCGCCGGCCTCGCGCTCAACCACGTGCCCTACCGCGACGGCGGCCTGACCGACGTGCTCGGCGGCCGCGTCAGCACCGCGTTTTCGCCGATCGCCGACGTGCTGCCCTACATCAAGGCCGGCAAGGTGCGGCCGCTGGCCGTGTCGAGCACGCACCGGCTCGAGTCGCTGCCGCAGGTGCCGACCGTGGCCGAGGCCTTCCCGGGTTTCGAGGGCGACTCGTGGCATGGGGTCTTCGCGGTCAAGGGCACGCCGCAGCCCATCGTCGACCTGCTCGCCAGCCTGTCGCGCCGCATCGCCGAGTCCGACGAGTACCGGCGCTACCTCGGCGAGTTCGGGCTGATTCCCGTCGGCGGTTCTCCGGCAGACTTCACCCAGCTGGTCGGCACCGAGTCGAAGCGCTGGGTCAAGGTCGTCAAGGACAACAACATCTCGCTCGAGTGAGCCCGCTCGCCACTTTCTCGTTCCCATTGCCCCCGAAGGATTCCGAATGACAACCCGCGACATCGTCGCCCTCTGCGGCAGCCTGCGCGCCGCCTCCGTGAACCGCCACGTGGTCCAGCTCGCGCGCGAGGTCCTGCCCGAGGGCGCCTCCCTCACCCTGCTCGAATGGCGCGAGGTGCCCGTGTTCGATGCCGACGACTACGCGCGCGGCCTGCCGGCACTGGTCGCCGCGCTGCGCGAGCGCATCCGCGCCGCCGATGGCGTGCTGATCGCCACGCCCGAGTACAACTTCAGCATTCCCGGCGGGCTCAAGAACCTCATCGACTGGCTCAGCCGCGGCGAGGACCAGCCCTTCAACGCCAAGCCGGTGGCGATCGTCAGCGCCGCGCCGGGCCCGCTGGGCGGCGCGCGCGTGCAGTACGACCTGCGCAAGGTCATGCTGTTCCTCAACGCCATGCCGCTGGTCAAGCCCGAGGTCTTCATCGGCCACGCGCCCACCAAGTTCGACGCCGAGAGCGGGCGCTGCACCGACGAGACCACGCGCAAGTTCGTGACTGACCAGATGGCGGCCTTCGTGCGCTGGATCGACGCGGTCGAACGGATGCGCGGCTAGGGCCGGCGATGGCGCGCGGAGGGGCGGGCCGATTGCCTACTCCATTCCGCGCCGCGCCGCATCATTCCATCGTATCCCCCGTCCCCCCACGGAGGTCGTTTGGAAAGGTCATCGGATGCTCGTAGAGTGGACCCGCTTTCAACCCACGACGAGAGGACGCCCCATGAGCAACCCATCCGATCCCCAGAACAAGACACCCCTGACCACCGCCTTCGGCGCGCCCGTGGTCGACAACCAGAACAGCCTCACGGCCGGCCCGCGCGGCCCGCTGCTGATGCAGGACGTCTGGCTGATCGAGAAGCTCGCCAACCTCAACCGCGAGATCATTCCCGAGCGCCGCATGCACGCCAAGGGCTCCGGCGCCTTCGGCACCTTCACCGTCACGCACGACATCACGAAGTACACCCGCGCCAAGCTCTTCGGCGCCGTCGGCAAGAAGACCGAGATGTTCGCGCGCTTCACCACCGTTGCCGGCGAACGCGGTGCGGCCGATGCCGAGCGCGACATCCGCGGCTTCGCGCTGAAGTTCTACACCGAGGAAGGCAACTGGGACCTGGTGGGCAACAACACGCCCGTGTTCTTCCTGCGCGACCCGCGCAAGTTCCCCGACCTCAACAAGGCGGTGAAGCGCGATCCCAAGACCAACATGCGCAGCGCCACCAACAACTGGGACTTCTGGACCTCGCTGCCCGAGGCGCTGCACCAGGTCACCATCGTGATGAGCGACCGCGGCATCCCCTCGAGCTACCGCCACATGCACGGCTTCGGCTCGCACACCTACAGCTTCGTCAACGCGGCCAACGAGCGCTTCTGGGTCAAGTTCCACTTCAAGACGCAGCAGGGCATCCAGAACCTCACCGACGCCGAGGCCGCCGCGCTCGTCGGCGGCGACCGCGAGAGCCACCAGCGCGACCTGTTCGATTCGATCGGCCGCGGCGACTTCCCCAAGTGGACCCTCTACGTGCAGGTCATGCCCGAGGCCGATGCGGAGAAGGTGCCCTACCACCCCTTCGACCTCACCAAGGTCTGGCCCAAGAAGGACTACCCGCTGATCGAGGTCGGCGTGATGGAGCTCAACCGCAACCCCGAGAACTTCTTCGCCGACGTCGAGCAAAGCGCCTTCGCGCCCAACAACCTGGTGCCCGGCATCAGCGTGTCGCCCGACAAGATGCTGCAGGCGCGCCTGTTCGCGTACTCCGACGCGCAGCGCTACCGCCTCGGCGTCAACCACCACCAGATCCCCGTGAACGCCGCGCGCTGCCCGGTGCACAGCAACCACCGCGACGGCACCATGCGCGTGGACGGCAACTACGGCGGCACCCTGCACTACGAGCCCAACAGCTTCGGCCAATGGCAGGAACAGCCCGACTACCGCGAGCCGCCGCTCAAGCTGCGCGGCGACGCCGACTTCTGGAATTTCCGCGAGGACGACGCCGACTACTACAAGCAGCCCGGCGACCTGTTCCGCCTGATGAAGCCCGAGCAGCAGCAGGTGCTGTTCGACAACACGGCACGCGCGATGGGCGATGCGCCGGAGTTCATCAAGCGGCGGCACATCGACAACTGCAGCAAGGCCGATCCGGCGTATGGGGCGGGGGTGGCGAAGGCGCTGGGGCTCTGAGCCAGCCCACGAGAGACGCGGTCAACGACAGGGGTTCGCCGCCCCTGTCGGCTTTATGCCGAGGGGTGTCGATCGGTGAGCAGAGAATTTCTGCGCCGATCAAAACCACCGCCGGTCAGTTGCACAAGAGGCCGCTGCAATCGTAGGCGGTCATGAACACCCGGAAACTCTTCCCGTTCTCAGCAAAATCGGTCACCCATCGAGCGCCTGCCGCACCCTGGCGATTCAATACCGCCAGATATTCGTCCCTGGCCTGCTGGGTGCCCAGGCCAACCAGCGTATTGAGCGCGATCTCGTAGTGGAATGTCGTCTTTTGTGATGCGTCCCGCACGAAAAGCGTCGCGTATTTGGCGCCCGCGGAAGTGAACGTCGAAGTATTGAGCACGAACTTGTAGCCTTTCTGGCCTTGATCGTTCAACTGGCCCACGAACTCGCTGAACACCAGAGAGCGCGTCGGCTGCGACTCGAAGGTGCATCGCGCCGATGTCGGCAACTCCCTCGATAGAACTGTCTTCCCATCGAAGCTCAAGTCCAGCTTGCAATAGCCTTGCTGCCCCAGTACGTTCAGTGGCGCCACTGCTTCGGGATCGACCTTGCCAGTCAGATCGTCGACTTCGACGTACTCGTACTTCTTCGGAGCATCCAGCGATTTGCTGAAAATCGCTTGAAGCCCCACCTTGGTGGGATCCACCCAGACCGCAGTCGGAATAAAGCCTTCGGCACCCTGCGCCTTGAGGCCTGCGGCGGACCTGGAATCGGTCGCCGATACCATGCGATGCTCGTACTTCGTGGCATCGCCCCTCTTTTCGTAGACCGCCTTCACGACCGTCTGCCCGCCCTCCTCGGCACCCGTGGTCGAGAAAAAGAGACGGCCCGCCATCGTCGGGCTGCTCAATTCGGCCAGGAACGCCTCGCGGTTCTCGTAGGTCGCGCTTCCGACCTTGTATGAATAGGGCGTCGTCCGCTTGGGAGAACCCGGATCGGGATCCGTACCGGGCGTGGGGCCTGAAGGCCCCGTGGGTTCCGATGTTCCCGACGGTACTTCGGGATTCGGCGTGGATGTCGGGTCCGAAGACGCGGGCGTGGTCGAAGGGGCCGCGCCCACCAAGGGAAAACCACCGCCACCACTACCTCCGCCCCCACCACACGCCGTCAGCAAGACCGCCAGTCCAACGACGATCGGCGAAAAACGCAACCCTCTTTCCATCGGAAACCTCTCCCTCTTGATTTGAGCGCGCGGATGCTACATCAGAGGATGGACGGTTCCCGATTTCCGGATTGCCACTCCTCCTTATGGAGGAGCACCATGGCCAAACTCAGCCCACTGCATAGGCCCGCCCCGCCAACGCCCTCGCCAACACCTCCGCCGGATCCACCAACCGCGCCCCCGCATGCCCCGGCACACCATGCAGCGCCAGCGGTATCTCCGTACAAGCCAGCAGCAGGCTGTCGCACCCATGCCGCTCGACCATCCGCCGCGCCACCTCGGCAAACAGCCGCGTCGCGAGCCCGAGGTCCCCGGCCTTCACGCCATCGCGGATGCCGCGCATGACCTGCTCTCTCTCCGGCTCCGTCGGCAGATGGCAGGCGATGCCGCGCTCCGCCAACGCCGCCTGATAGAAGCCCAGGCTGTAGGTGCCCTGGGTCGCGAGCAGGCACACCGCTTCGATGCGCTGGGCCGCGAGGTACTTCGCGGTCTCTTCGACGATGTGCAGCAGCTCCACGCCGGGATGCGAGCGCTGCAGCTTCGCGTGCCACGCATGTGCGGTGTTGCAAGCGATCGCGATACTCGCGACGCCGTGGCTGCGCAGGCCCTCGATGCCGCTCGTCATTCCTTCGAAGGGCGAAGGGCCGTCCTCGAGCAGCGCCAGGGTGCGATCGGGCACCGGCAGCTGCGCGAGCCAGTGTTCGGGAAAGGCCTGATCGGACACGGGACTGCCGCTGGCCCGCAGCCGTGCCTCGCAGGCGCCGACGAAGAGCCGCAGGAAATCCGCGCCGGCCGCGGGCCCCATGCCACCCAAGATGCCGACCTTGCGAGTGCCAGGCACACCGGACTCCTTGCTCAATAGTCCGCCGGATTCGACGAATCCGTCGGCCTCGCGATCACCTTGGCCAGCGCATCGCTCATCGGAAAGTGCAGGTTCACGCCGCGCGGCGGAATCGGCGACTGGAACCACTTGTCGTAGAGCGCCTTGATCTCGCCGCTGGTGAACAACCGCGCGATGGCCTTGTCGGCCACGGCCTTGAACTCGGGCTCGCCGCGCGGCAGCATGACCGCATAGGGGTCGCGGCTCAGGGTGTCGGTGCTCAGGCTGAAATCGGCCGGATTGAGCGAGAACGAGATCTGCCCGACCAGGTTGATGTCGTCCTCGAAGAAGGCATCGGCGCGGCCCGAGGTGAAGGTCAGCATGCTGTCCGAGAAATCCTTCGCCTGGATCAGGTTGAGGTTCAGGCCTTCCTTGCGGTCGATGCCGCGCAGGCGCATCACGGTGTTCGATCCCGTGGTCGCCACGACGGTCCTGCCCTTGAGGTCCTGCAGCGTGGCGAGCTTGTCGGCCTTGCGCGAAACGAACTTGGTGCCGACCACGAAGTAGGTGGTGCTGAAGCTCACCAACGCCTGCCGCTCGGGGTTGTTGACGGTCGTTCCGCACTCGAGGTCGATGATGCCGTTCTGGATCAGCGGGATGCGGTTCTGCGAGGTCACGGCCTGGCGCTTCACCACGAGGTCCGGGCTGCCGATGGCGGTCTTGATGTCATCGACGATTCTTTGGCAGATGTCCTGCGCATAGCCGATGGGCTGGCCGTTGCCGCCGAGGTAGGAGAACGGGATCGAGGACTCGCGGTAGGCCACGGTGATGGTGTTGCGCTCCTTGATGGCCTTGAGGCGGCCGGTCAGTTCGGCGGCGTTGGCGCCCAGGCAGGCGAATGCGATGGCAGCGACGGCGAGATGCGGAAGACGGGATTTCATGAGAGGTTCGAGGAGTGGCATTCAGAGCAGGTAATCGGGGTCGGTCTTGAGCAGGCGCCGCTTGATGCTCGCCAGGTGCTGGACCGCGCTTTCGTTGCCGCCGCTGCGCATCTGCGCATAGGTGGCCGCGGCCAGTTCCGGCGGCACGGGACTGAGCTTGCGGCCCGTGGACTCGGCCAGCACCTGCACCTCGCAGGCGCGCTCCAGGTAGTACAGGTCGTTCCACGCTTCCGCGATGGTCGCGCCGACCACCATCACGCCGTGGTTGCGCATGAACACCACGTCGGCATCGCCGATCGCCGCCGCGATGCGGTCGCCTTCCCTCGCATCGAGCGCAAGGCCGTTGAAGTCGTCGACCGCCGTGCGGCCGTAGAACTTCAGCGCGGTCTGGCCGGCCCATTGCAGCGGCTGACCTTCGACCAGCGCGAGGCTGGTCGCATACGGCATGTGCGTGTGGAACGCGACGCGGGCGCGCGGCAAGCTCCTGTGCACCCGCGCATGGATGAAATACGCGGTGATCTCGGGTGGCCGGTCGCCCTTGAGCACACGGCCGTCGAAGTCGCAGATGATCAGGTCGGAAGCGCGGATCTCGTCGAAGGCCAACCCGAAGGGATTGACGATGAAGCAATCGTCGAAGCCCGGCACCACCGCCGAGAAGTGATTGCAGATGCCCTCTTCCATGCCGAGCCTCGCAGCCATGCGAAAGCAGGCAGCGAGGTCGACGCAGGCCTGCCGCACCTCGGGCGTGTCGAACAGGCCTGGATCGATCTCGTGTCGCGCGGTGTGGTCCACCGCCAATGAATGCGCCATAGGTTCCCGATGCCAGTTGTTGCCATCGACTTCCGGCGTGCGCCATGATCGGCGCGCCCCGTCTGTCTTCCATGCATCGAAGTCTCCGATCCGGGGCCCGGGAGCGTCAAATCAGAATTTGACGCAACGCGATAAGGTCTTCTAATGGCCCCCCTATGAAACTCAAGCACATCGAGGTCTTCAACGCGATCATGCTGTCGGGCAGCGTGAGTGCCGCGGCGCGCATCCTCAACGTCACGCAGCCCGCGGTGACGCAGACGCTCAAGCATGCGGAGCAGCAGCTCGGCTATGCGCTGTTCGTGCGCGACAAGGGCGGCATGAAGCCGACGCCCGAGGCGCGGCAGCTGCATCTGCGGGCGCAGAAGATCTTCGAGCAGGTCGACGAACTGCGGCGCCTCGCGCAGTCGCTGCGGCCCGATCACCTGGCGCAGTTCCGCATCGCGATCGTGCCCTCGCTGTCCACCACCTGCCTGTCGCGCGCGCTCGCGTCGTTCAAGGCCCGCCATCCATGCAGCGCGGTCTCGATCAAGATCCTTCATTCCGACGAGATCGCGCGCTCGGTGGCGCTGCGCGAATGCGACCTGGGCATCGCCTATGGCGAGATCGACGCGCCACCGATCGATGCCGAGGTGGTGGGCACGGGCCACCTGGTGTGGGTCGAGCGCCGCGAAGCCGGCGCGAGGAAGCGCGCCGACACCGCGGACATGCCGATCGCCGAGATCGCGGCACGCGACTTCATCGGCATCGACAAGGACGACCTCGTCGGCAAGGCCCTGCTGGGCCTGCTGTCGGAGAGCGCGGTGTTCGCGGGCACGCGGCTCTCGGCGCAGACCTACCAGTCGGCACTGCTGCTCACGCTCGACGGCTTCGGCCCCTGCGTGATCGACTCCTTCACCGCAGGCTTCTCGCGCGGCGAATCGCTGTCGATCCGCGGCGTCTCGCCGCGCATCCCGGTGACGGTGTCGGCGCTGTCGGTCGCCGAAGGCCGCAGGCGTGCCGACTTCGACGACCTGCTGCAGGCCTTCCGCACTTCGCTGGCGCAGGTCGACGACGATGCGTAGGGCTGAGCGGCCTCAGGTCCCGCCCAACCAGCGCAACGCGTTCGCGATCACCTGCCGCGACTGGTCGACCAGGCTGCGCTGCCACGCGGGCTCGCCCGGATAGAAGAAGCGCAGCAGCTCGCGCCGCGTGTCAGACAGTTGCGTGCGGCCGATGCCCGTCGCCCATTCGCGCTGATCGCGCACCAGCAGGTCGAGCATGCGCTGCGGCCGCGCGGTGCCGAACTCGAGCACGGCCGCCGTCACGCGCGCCTGCGGCAGCGCGCGCTCGTAGCCCGGCGTGCTGTGGCCCGTGACCGGCGCGAAGTCCTCGGGCGCGCCGCTCTCGTGCACCGCCACCACCCATTCGCCGAACACCTCGCGCATGCGCGCCAGCGCCTCGCCCTGCTGCAGCGCGACCAGCGAGCCATAGCCGTAGGGGCCGAGCCCCGTGTGGTAGTCGACCAGGCAGACCTCGCGCGCCGAGGCGCCATGGCGGCGCAGCACGGCCTCGATGGTCAGGCGCGACCAGGTGGGTGCCTGGCCGCCGAAGCCCATGCCCTGCGCGAAGGCGTACTGCCCGGCCATCAGCGCGTTGTAGAGCGCCTCGCTGCCATGGCTGCGCGCGAAGTCCGCGAGCAGCGCATCGCCCGCGGCCACGGCCGAGGCATCGCCGGGATCGAGCGCGATCGCCGCATGCAGCGGCTCGTACTTGTGCGAGGGCGGCGCCTGCGCATGGTCGATGAAGTTGCGGCAGAGATCGACGTTGTCCTCGGTGTAGCGCCGCAGCCAGGAAGCACCCCAGGGATTGATCGCATGCACCAGCACCACCGCGGTGTCGGGCGGCAGGTCGTCGGCCGACTGCGTCAGCAGCCAGTCGATCTGGCAGCCCGAGCCCGCGAACAGCTCCACGCCATGCACGCCCGAGGTCAGCACCAGCACGCGCTGCGCGTCGGCCGGGCCGATGCGCACCACGTCGGTGGCGAGTGCCTCGCCCTGCGCGCCCGCGAGCGGATGGCCATGCACCTCGGGTGCAAGGCCACGCAGCGCGCAGGCGGCCAGGAACTTGCGGCGCGCCGTCGCGTAGTCGGCGCTGAACAGCGTGTCGGTCGGGATCATCGGCGCTCCATTCGTCAATCGATCTGGAAGCCGGATTCCCGGATGATCGGCTGCCACAGCGCGAGTTCGTTGCGCACCGCCTCGCGCAGCTGCTGCGGATTGCCGGCCGCGGGATCGAAGCCCACGTTGGCCAGGCCCGCGGTGGTGGATGGCAACGCCGCGATCTCGGCCACGGCCGCGCTCACACGATCGACCAGTGCCTGCGAGGTGCCGGGTGGCGCGAACAGCCCGACCCAGCTCGAGCTGCCGAGCGCGGTGAAGCCGAGTTCGCCGAAGGTCGGCACCTCGGGCACGCTGGCCGCGCGGCGCGGGCCGGTCACGGCCAGCATGCGGATCTTGCCGGCGCGGTGCGCGCCCAGGAAACCGCCGAGCGCATCGACGGCGGCCGGGATCTGGTTGCCCATCAGGTCGGCCAGCAGCGGCGCGCCGCCCTTGTAGGGCACGGGCAGCAGCTCGATGCCCTCCTTCTTGCCAACCACGTAGCCCACGAAGTGCGGCGAGCTGCCCGCGGCGGGCACCCCGAAGCTGCGCGCCTCCTGCTTCGCACGCGCCAGCGCGAGGTACTCCTGCAGCGTCTTCGCGGGCTGCGCCGCGCTGACTGCTAGCGCCACCTCGAAGGTCGCGAGCCGCGCCACCGGCGCGAAGTCCTTCACCGGGTCGTACTTCACCGAGCGCGAGGTCAGCGGCAGCGTCGAGAACATGTGGCTGTTGCCCAGCAGCAGCGCGCTGCCATCGGGCGGCAGTGCACGGAACTGCTCGGCCGCGATCTGGCCGCCCGCGCCGGGACGGTTGTCCACCACCACGGTGGCGCCCAGGCGCTTCTGCAGCTCCTCGGCATACAGGCGCGCCACCGCGTCGGCCGTGCCGCCCGCGGGATAGCCGACCACCAGACGGATGGTGCGGCCGGCCGTGGCGGACGACTGCGCCGCGGCCAGCGGCGGCAGGGCAGCGGCGATGACGCCGGCGGGCAGCAGGGGCAGGAAGGCGCGACGCTTCATCGGGACATCTCCGAAAGACAAGGGACGGACGGCAACGAGCGGCTGGCGGGCGCGACGCGCGCCCACCGGCCACGGAACATCGAAAGGAACGAAGAGGAGAAGCCGGCGCTCAGGCCTCGAGCAACTGCTCGCCGCGCGCGAGCTGGCGCGCGTAGGTCTCGGCATCGAGGTTCGCGCCGCAGACGATCAGCCCGGTGCGCTGCCCGCGCAGTTCCTCGCGCAGGGGCCCGAGCAGCGCGGCCAGCGCCGTTGCGCCCGCCGGTTCCACCGCCAGCTTGGCATCGCGGAACATCACGGCCATCGCGCGGCAGATCTCGTCGTCGCTCACGGTCACGATGCGCTCCATGTAGCGCCGGCACAGCCCGTAGGCCATCGGCGTGGTCATCGGCGGCGCCAGGCTGTCGGCGATGGTCGAGAGCTTCTCCATGCGCTGCGGCGAGCCGGCCTCGAAGCTGCGCCGCATCACGTCGGCGCCCTCGGGCTCGATGCCGATCACGCGGCAGCCGGGCATCAGCTTGCGAATGGCCGTGGCCACGCCGCTGCCGAGACCGCCGCCGCCCACGGCCACCAGCACCGTATCCAGGCCCGGCACCTGTTCGGCGAACTCGAGCCCCACGGTGGCGGTGCCCAGCGAGGTGCCCTCGCCCTCGAAGGGATGGATGAAGGTGCGGCCCTCGTCGCGCACCAGCGCCTCGGCCATCGCGAAGCCGGTGGCGCCGTCGGGCGCGATCAGCAGTTCGGCACCGTAGGCGCGCGCCATCGCCACGCGCGCCGGATTGGCCGAGGCCTGCACCACGATCTTCGCGGAAACGCCGGCCTCGCGCGCCGCGAAGGCCGCGGCCACCGCGTGGTTGCCGGCGCTCATCGCGGTGATGCCGCGCGCCTTCTGCTCGCTCGACAGTCGGCGCGCCACGTTGAGCGCGCCGCGCGCCTTGAAGGTGCCGGTGCGCTGGAACAGCTCGAGCTTCATGTGCACGTCGGCGCGGCCGAGCAGGCGCTCGACCGTGGGTCCGTGCAGCGGCGCGACCGGCGTGCGCAGCAGCGCCTGCGCATTGGCGCGCGCGGTCTCGCGGATGGCCTCGAGGTCGAGGTCGGGCAGTTCGGAAGCGGCTGGGGATGCGGTGGTCATGGCGTCAGGCTCCAGGTGCGCGGCGTGCATGCGCGATGGCTTCGATCTCGACCAGCGCGCCCGGCACCATCAGGTCGGCGCGCACCGTCGAACGCGCGGGCGCGGGGCCCGCGGCGGGATCGAAGCATTCGGCATAGCTGCGATTGAATTCGGCGAAGTCCTCCACGCGCGACAGCCACACGGTGGTCTTCGCGACATCGGCGAGCCCCAGGCCCTCGGCCGCGAGGATCTCGCCGATGCGACCGAGGCAGCGTCGCGTCTGCTCGCCGACCGTGTCGCCCTCGATGCGCCACTGGGCGTCGAAGGCCATCTGGCCGCTGACGAAGACGAGCTCGCCCTCGCGGCGCGAGGGGGAGAAGAACGGTGGGGCCACGGCGGGCGTCGGGTCGGTCTGCATGCGGGGCAGTCTATAGACGGCCGCGCGGCGCGTCCTTTGCGCGACGGGCGAAAACTTATGCGCGAGCGACGCCGCGCATGGGGACTTTCCCTCAGCCCGCCGCCAGCAGCGCGCGCACGTCCGCGGTGAATTCGCTCGCGCTCTGCGCATAGCGCATCACCACGCGCATGCGGCCCTTGCGGTCGATCAGGTAGGTGAAGGCCGAATGGTCCATGGTGTACGAAGTGCGCGTGGGGACCTTCTCGTAGAACACCTTGAACTCCTTCGCGGTCGCCTCGGTCTGCGCGAGGTCGCCGCGCAGGCCCAGGAAGCTCGGGTCGAAGGCGGCCGTGTAGGCGCGCATCACCTCGGGCGTGTCGCGCTCCGGATCGACGGTGACGAAGATCACCTGCAGGTCGTCGCCGGCCGCGCCCAACTGCTGCTTGACCTCCGCCGCGCGCGTCAGCGCGGTCGGGCAGATGTCGGGACACTGGGTGAAGCCGAAGAAGATCATCACCACCTTGCCCTTGAAGTCGGCCAGCGTGCGGCGCTTGCCGTCGGGATCGCTCAGCGCGAAGTCGCGGCCGTAGTTGGCGCCCGTGATGTCGGTGCCGGTGAAGCTTGGCTTCGGCTCGGATTCGCCGCAGGCGGCCAGCGCGGCCCACAGGGGCAGCGTGGCGGTGCCCAGCAGCAGGCGGCGGCGGGTCGTCGATAGTACGCGGGTCATGGATGTTCCTTCGAGGGAGTGAATGGGGGAATGCGCCGGGCCGCCGGCTTCGGTGTCAGCTTGCGGCCCAGCCGGCGCCAGCCGATCACCACGCCCGTGAGGCTCAGCGCCGCGCCGCCGAGGCTCAGCAGCACCATCGCCAGGTCCCACAGGGGACGGCGTTCGAGCAGCGGGCGCCAGTCCCAGCTGTGCAGCATCGCGAACAGCCAGCGGCTGGCGCGGCGATGGCTGTCGCTGCGGTTCAGCAGCGCACCGGTGCGCGGATCGACATGGGCCCAGGTGCCGGCCTCGTCCGCGAACACCACGCGCCAGATGGGCAGCGGCTTGTCGCCGCCGCCGGTCATGGTGTGCGGCTCGCGCGTGTAGTAGTGGCTGTCGTAGGCGGTCAGCACCTCGATGCGCGCGACCGGCGCGTTCGAGAGCTTCGCGACCGCGGCCTTCAACATGTCGACGTCCAGCGCCGTGGGCGCGGCGCTCGCGGCATCGAGCACGGTGGGCCGCAACGCGGTACCGCGCGCGAGCACGAGGTCGCGCCCCGCGGCGCGCGTCCAGCGCAGCTCGCGCACCGTGCCGCCCGCCGCCGCGATCAGCGCCTGGGGCGAGGCGGCGCCGGCCGGCGGCGCGAGCGGCCCGCCATTCATCGCCTCGGTGCGCAGCGCGGGCGCGCCGCTGTCGAACACGCGCCAGGGGTTCATCGACATCAGCCCGCTGAAGATCCAGGTCAGCGTGACGGCCGCGAACAACAGGCCCGTGATGTGATGCCAGCGCATCATGAAGCCGCGGTACGGCGAGCGCGAGCCGCTGCGGTAGCGGCTCGCGAAGCGCCAGCGCAGGATGCCGACGGCCGTGCCCATGAGCGTGACCGTGATGCCCAGGATCGAGAGCCAGTTGACGATGTCGGCCCAGTACGGATCGAGCGCGCCGCCGCGCAAGGGATACAGCCAGTGGATCCACGCGCCCGCGTAGTTCCACAGCCGCTCGGCGCGCGGCGCATCGCGCACCACCTCGCCGGTGCGGCCCGAGACATAGAGCCGCGTGTGCGCGGCATCGACCAGCGCCACCTGGTGCAGCGGGCGGTGCGCGTCGAGCGCGCGCGAATGAGTGAACGCGTCCTCGTCGAGCGTGCCCTCGTACACCAGGCCCACACCCGGCCCCGCGAAGGCCGCGGCGCTGGCCATCGCGAGTTCGCGGTCGACATGGCGCAACGGCGTACCGGTGGCCGCGTCGATCACGGTGCCGCCCTTGCCGCCATTGCCACCCGCCGGCTGCGCGAGGTACACGGCACGGCCGCCACTGGCCGCGGCCAGGCGCAGCTCCTTGAGCGGCCCCGCGATGCCCGCCGCATCGAGTGCCTCGCGCGGCCCGAGCAGCGCGGCATCGGCCGCGAGCGGCGGCAGGTGCAGCAGCCGCTCCGACTCGGTGAGCTTGGGATAGCCCACGTACATCATCACCACGCCCGAGACGAACCACATCGCGAAGAAGGCGCACACCACGATGCCGAGCCAGCGGTGCAGCAGGAACAGCCAGCGCTTGAAATGGGCCATGGGATCGCCCTCCTCAGAACGCGACGTGCAGGCTGAGGTCGCCGGCGCGCGGCGCGCCCAGGTAGGCGAAGGTGCTGCCGAGGTTGGCCGCGTAGATGCGGTCGGTGGCATTGCGCACGCGGCCCACCAGCGTGAGCGAGCGGTTGATCTTCCACGACAGGCCCAGGTCGACCAGCGTGTACGACGGCCAGCGCGCGCTGTTGGCCGCGTCGGCGTAGGTCTTGCCCACGTGGCGCAGGCCCACGCTGGCCTGCAGCGCGGGCGTGATCGCGTACGACACCCAGAGGTTGGCCACCACGGCCGGCGTGTTGGTCGGCGTGCGGCCCGCGAGCGACACGCCGTTCTGCACGAAGTTGTCGTACTTCGCATCGACGTAGCTCAGGTTGCCTTGCAGCGACCACTGCGGCGTGGGCTGCAGGCCCACCGCGATTTCCACGCCCTTCGACGACTGCTCGCCCACGAGCACGGTCAGCGCGCTGTTGTTCGGGTCCTGCGTGGCGATGTTCTTGCGCGAGAGGCGGTAGGCCGCCACGGTCGCCGTGCCCTTGCCCTGCCAGAAGTCGAGCTTGGCGCCGACCTCGGCCTGCCGGCCGGTCGTGAGTTCGCTGTTGTTCATCACGTCGGCGAACGAGGCGGTCGACAGCACGCCCGAGGGCGGATCGGCCGCGGTCGCGTACTGCGCATAGAGGTTCGCGCCGGGCGCGAAGTCCCACACCAGGCCGACGCGTCCCGTGGTCGGGTTGTAGTTGCGCTGGTAGCTGGCCGGCGCGCTGGCGCTGATGGCGCGCCGGTTGGTCAGCGCGAGCTCGATGCGATCGTGGCGCAGCGCGCTCACGAGGTGCAGCGAGGGCGCGAGCGCCGTGCGGTTCTCGATCGACAGCGCGGTGGTCGTCACCTTGTTGTCGCGGTCGGGGTTGAAGCCCGGCCGCATGCCCGGCACCGCGAAGAAGGGCTCGGTGGCGAAGAGGTACGGATTCACCGTGCTCACGGTGGCCGGCAGGCTGTTCGGAAAGCGCGTCTGCTTGTTGACGCTGAAGTCCAGCCCGAAGGACCAGTCGCTGCGCAGGCCCGCGAGCTGCCCCTTGTAGAGGCCCTCGATGCGGTCGCCCACCACCTGCTGGTCATGGCGCTGCAGCAGGGCCGCCGAGCGGATCACGGCCGTGTTGCTCGCATTGAAGCGGTAGCTCTCGACGTTGCGGTAGTCGCGCAGCGCGTCGTAGGCATAGAAGGTGTTCTTCAGCTGCAGCGCATCGGACACGCGCCAGTCCGCGATGGAGCGCAGCCATTGCACGCGCTGCGCATAGATGCCGTCGGCGCTGTTGTAGTTCTTGAAGCGCGTGGCCGGGTCCACGCGCAGGCTGCCCACCACGGGATTGAGCAGCGGCGTGCCCCAGTACGGGCGGTCCACCCACTCGTCCTGGTATTCGTAGGCCAGCGTGTGCGTGACGCCACCGCCGAAGTCCGACAGCAGCGAGGCCGCGAGCTGCGTGGCGCGCGTGCGCGTGCCGTCGGTCCAGCCGTCGGCGTCCTTGCGGTTGAGGTCGATGCGCGCGTAGTGGCTGCCCGCGCCGCCATCGCCCGCGATGCGGCGGTTGAGCCCGATCGAGGCCTCCTTGAGCTGCTGCGTGCCCAGGCGCAGCCGGGCCTCGGTGAAGTCGCCGCGCTCGGCGATCTTGCTGATGTAGTTGATCGAGCCGCCGACCGCGCCCGCGCCGAACAGGAAGCTCGAGGGCCCGCCGATGACCTCGACGCGGTCGTAGATCCAGCTGTCGACCGGCCGCGCGGCGATCGAGTACTGCACGTTGATGCCGTTGAACATCTGGCTCAGCGAGCCGGCACCGAAGCCGCGGTAGCTCACACCGATGTTGCCGGGCGCGTTGTGCGCCGTGATGCCGGGCACCGCGCGCAGGATCTCCTGCGTGTCCTGCGCGCCGCGCGCCTCGATGGTGGCGCGGTCGACCACGCTGACCGAGGCCGGCGTCTCGCGCGGCGTCAGGCCCAGGCGGCTGCCGGTCTCTGAAGGCGTGTCGAGGTTGAGGCGCCCGTTGGGCGCGGGCGCGGGTGGCGGATAGACCTCGATCGCTTGCAGCGTGGTCTGGACCTGGGCCTGCGCGAAGGGCGCGGCAAAGGCGCCGAGCGCGAAGCAGGACAGCGCACGCGCGCGCAGGCGCTCGGCACCACGGCCGTGGGGAGTGGCAATGAAAGGCACGGGATCTCTCTTCTCGCAGCGCGTGGCTGCGCTGACGGCGCAGCGGCCCGTGGCCGCGCATGCCGTCGACGAACGATGGGCGTCGCGCGCGGACCGGTGCGCCCGCGAGGCGGCGCCAGGGTCCGTCGTGCGACGGATTCAGCGGTTCAGGCGAAGAGGAAGGAAGGAGGCCCGCGCGCCGGCAGCGGCGCGGCGGTGGCCGCGGCGATGCGCGCGGCGGGGATCGAACGCAGGGCGTAGGACAGCGGTGCAGGCATCGGCACCTCGACCTGCGCGATCGCTGGCGGCAGGCCGCCGATCACGCACAACGGGCAGTCCATGCCCATGCTGCCCATCGGCACCGCGCCATCCTCGGTCTGCACGACCATCGTGACGTGGCCCGAGGCCGAGCACACGATGTCGATCTGCTGAGGCTTGACGATCGGCGATGCGACCGCGACGGACAGGGACAGCACGAACCACGCCAGCACGAGGCGATGCAGGGTCGGGAGTTTTCGAAGGACGTGCACGGGCGCCATTATCGCGACGAATCATGGATCGCGAAGCAACAGCCCGTGCTTCTTCTGTGGCTAGTCGATGGCAACGCTCGTCTTCTGCTGCTCGATGATCTCCACGATCAGCTTGCCGGTATGGATGACGTGCTCCGTCACCATCGCCTTCGCGCCCTGCGCATCGCCGGCCAGGCACAGGCGCAGCAGCTTCTTGTGCTCGGCCTCGGAGCGATCGACGTTCGTCTTCGACTTCCACGGCAGGTAGAGATAGCGCCCGAGGTTGAGCCGCGCGGACTCGACCGACTGCAACAGCAGCGGCCGGTCGGCCTTGGCATAGAGGCTCGCGTGGAATTCATGGTTGAGGCGGAACACCTCCTCGACCTGCCTGGCCTTGCCGAGCTCTTCCAGCAGCCCGGTGGCACGCGCGATGTCGGCACGCGAGAGATGCGGCACGGCCAGCTCGATGAGCCGCCCTTCGAGCAGCCAGCGCAGTTCGATCAGCTCGACCGCCTCGCGCGCGCTCAGGAAGGCCACCGAGGTGCCCTTGTTGAGCCGGGCCGTGGCCAGCCCCGCGGCGACGAGCCGAGAGAGCGCCTCGCGCACCGGCACATGGCTGACGCCGAAGCGCGCGGCGAGGTGGTCCTGCTTCAGCGGCGCGCCGGGTTCGAGCACGGCCGTCGCTATCTCGGAGCGGAGCGTCTCGTAGACCGATCCCGCGGCCACTTGCGAGCTGCTTTCCTTCATGTTGCGCCTTTTCTCAAAGTATATATACTTTCTTCACTTTATATATAATCATGCGCCAGGCCGGACTTCCACCTCCGCCTGGGCACTAGGACTATGGCCGAAAAAATCCCTGGCTTCTGCGCCCTCTGCCGCTCGCGCTGCGGTTCGATCAGCGTGGTGGAGAACGGCGTGCTGATCGCCCAGGAAGCCAACCCCTCCCACCCGACCGGCAAGGCCCTCTGCGTGAAGGGCCGCGCAGCGCCCGAGCTGGTGGCCAATCCGCAGCGGCTGCTGCATCCGCTGATACGCACGGCGCCGAAGGAGGCCGCCGATCCGCTCTGGCGCCAGGCCTCGTGGGACGAGGCACTGGACCTCGTCGCGCAACGCATCGGGCGCATCCGCGACGAGAGCGGTCCCGAGTCGGTGTCCTTCGCCATCACTTCGCCGAGCGGCTCGCCGCTGTCCGACGGCATCGTCTGGATCGAACGTCTGGTCAATGCCTTCGGCAGCCCGAACCTGTGCCGCGGCACCGAGATCTGCAACTGGCACAAGGACGTCGCCCACGGCTTCACCTTCGGGCGCGGCATCGGCGCGCCGGACTTCTCGAACACGCGGTGCATCGTGCTGTGGGGCCACAACCCGTCGGCGACCTGGCTCGACCATGCGACAGGGGTGACGGAGGCCTTCGCGCGCGGCGCGAAGATCGTCGTGGTCGATCCGCGCAAGGCGGGCTTCGCGATGCGCGCGCACCAATGGCTGCGCGTGCGGCCGGGTTCGGACGGCGCGCTGGCGCTGGCCATCGCCGGCGAGATGATCCGCAACGGCGAATACGACATCGACTTCATCCGTCGGCATTCGAACGGGCCGCTGCTCGTGCGCGAGGACACGGGCGCGTTCCTGCGCGAAGCCGACATCACCGGCCTCGCCTCGGAGCGGCTCGTGGCCTTCGACGAGGCGAGCGAATCCATCGTGCCCTACGACCCCGGCACGGCCACCTATGCCTCGCAGGACGGCACCCTCGCGCTCTTCGGCGCCAGGACGCTGCAGACGGCTATTGGCCCCGTTCGATGCCGGCCCGCCTTCGCGCTCTATGCCGAGCTGTGCGATGCCATGTCCCCCGAACGCGCGGAGGAACTCTGCTGGGTCCCCGCGCAGCAGGTGCGCGACACCGCACGGCTGCTGTTCGCGCACCGCCCCGTCAGCTACTACGCGTGGTCGGGCGTCGGCCAGCACACCAACGCGACGCAGACCGACCGCGCGATCGCGCTGCTCTACGCGCTCACGGGCAGCTTCGACGCGGCCGGCGGCAACGTGGACTTCGCGCATCCGCCGGCGCGCAAGGCATCGGGCAAGGAGCTGCTGTCGGCGGAACAGCTCGCGAAATGCGTGGGCATCGACGAGCTTCCGCTCGGCCCGGCCGCGCAGGGCTGCATCGGCAGCGACACGCTGTACCGCGCCATCCTCGAAGAGAAGCCCTACGCGATCCACGGCGTGATCGGCTTCGGCGCCAACCTGCTGCTCGCGCATGCGAACCCGCTGCGCGGTGCCGAGGCGCTGCGCCGGCTCGACTTCTTCGTGCATGCCGACCTGACGCTGACCCCGACCGCGCAATACGCCGACGTGGTGCTGCCGATCGGCACGCCCTGGGAGCGCGAGGCGCTGCGCGTCGGCTTCGAGGTGAACCAGGGCGCCGAGGAACTGGTACAGCTGCGACCGCGGATGGTGGCGCCGGTGGGCGAGAGCCGCTCCGACGCATGGGTCGTCTTCGAGCTCGCGAAGCGGCTCGGGCTGGCCGACCGGTTCTGGGACGGCGACATCGACGCGGGCCTGCGCTACATGCTCGAGCCGCTGGGCATCGGCCTGGAGGCACTGCGGCAACACCCCGAAGGCATCCGCTACCCGCTGAAGACGCGCTACCAGAAGCACCACGGCGCGGGCTTCCGCTTCGCGACCGACACCGGCAAGGTCGAGATCTATTCGGCGCTGCTGCACCGGCATGGCCAGTCGCCGCTGCCGGTGTACGTGCCGCCTTTGCCGAAGCTGCGGCTTCGCGAAGGAAGCTCGGACTTCCCGCTCGTGCTGACCTCGGCCAAGCTGCCCCAGTACTGCCACAGCCAGCACCGGCAGGTGGCGTCGCTGCGCAGCAAGGCTCCCGACCCGCTGGTGGCCATGAATCCTGCCACGGCAGCCGCGCGCGGCATCAAGCCCGGCATGTGGGTGCGCGTGCGCTCGCCGAGCGGCTCGGTGCGCTTCAAGGCCACGCTCGATCCCAGCCTCGATCCGCGCGTGGTCTGCGCGCAGTACGGCTGGTGGCAGGGCAACGAGCAGCTGGGGCTGCCCGCGCACGCACCGCTCTCCGAACAGGGTTCGAACTTCAACCTGCTGGTCGACGACGGCGATCTCGACCCGATCAGCGGCTCGGCGCCGCACCGTTCCTACATCTGCGAGGTCGTGGCCGAAGCCGGGCCCGCCGCCTGAACACCCGCGAACACGCCATCCACCCATTACCCACTCCGTCGATACCCATGCAAGTCAAAGTCCAACGCAAGGTGCCCGAGGCCACCGACATCTGTTCCTTCGAGCTGGTCGCCATCGGCGCCGAAGCGCTTCCGCCCTACGAGCCCGGCGCCCACATCGATGTCGATGTCGGCGGGGGCGAAACCAGGCAGTACTCGCTGTGCGCACCCCATGGCGAGGGGCGCTATGTCATCGGCGTGAAGCGCGATCCGCGCTCGCGCGGCGGCTCCCGGTTCATGCACGAGTCCGTGAACGAAGGCGACGTCCTCACCATCGGCGCGCCGAGAAACCACTTCCCGCTCGCGCAGGACGGCGAGCGCTTCATCCTCGTCGCGGGCGGCATCGGGATCACGCCGCTGCTCTGCATGGCCTCGCACCTGAGCGGCGCCGGAAGAGCGCTCGAGCTGCACTACTTCGCGCAGTCGGCGGAACACGTCGCCTTCCGCCGGCATCTCGAGGACGCGGCCCTGGCCCCTGCCGTCCAGTACCACCAGGGCCATGGCCCCGAAGCGCTGCCCGCACTGCTGGCAACGATCGTGGGCGATCCGGTGCCAGGCAAGTACCTCTACCTGTGCGGACCGCGCCCCTTCATGGAGCTCGTACGGCAGGCCGCGGCGAACTGGCCGGCCGACCAGGTCCGCTTCGAGTATTTCGGCGCGGGTTCGACGCCCGCCGCTGCATCGGCGCCGCAGGCCGCGTTCGAGGTCTGCGCCGCCGCCTCGGGCATCTCGGCACAGGTGGAAGCGGGCCAGAGCATCGTCGAGGTGCTGCGCGCCCACGGCGTGCACATCGAGACCTCGTGCGAGGAAGGCCATTGCGGCACCTGCATGACCACCGTGCTCGAGGGCCGGCCCGAGCATCGCGATTCCTTCCTCACCGAGCCCGAGAAGGCGTCGGGGACGCTGATGCTGCCGTGCGTATCACGCAGCTGTTCCGCGCGGCTCGTCCTCGATCTCTGAGCGAATGGGTCATGGCGCGAGCGCGCCATGACCAACGGAACGCGTTCAGAACGCCGTGACGTTCCACTCGTACTCGGTCGCGACCTCGCCGAGGATGCGCAAGCGCTGCGCGGGCTCGGCGGCCAACGCGGCCAGGATGCGGGTGTTCAAGGCCACCATCGTGGCCTTGGCGTTGTCGGCGAATTCCACCGTGATGCCCTGGTCCTCATACTTCTGGACGAAGGCCTGCGCCGCCACCCCGATGACGAAGTAGAGGCCCGCGTTGTCGAGGTCCGACTTCATGAGGTCGAAGGCGCCGCGGTACAGCAGCTTGAAGGCGTCGGAGCCCGACAGGTCGTTCTCGAAGCGGGTGCTGATTTCCTGGAAGTTCATGGTGTGTTGCCCTCGATGTGGTCAGTGATGAAACCCTTGCCGCCGTGCGCCGCGGACCACGCGACCGGATCGCGCAGGAAATCGTCGAACTCGGCGATCACCTCGCGGCCGAAACTGCCTCTTTGTGCCGCGACCGCGCGGATGTCGTGCCAGTTCGCCAGCGCGTGGACCTTCAGCCCCAGCGCGGCCAGCATGCGGCCGGCGCCGAACATGCCGTAGTCGAACAGCACGAGCACATCGCCGACCTCGGCACCCGCGGCGCGCAGCGCGCGCGCGAAATTGGCCTTCGATGCGCCGGCCGCCATCATGTCGTCGACCAGCAGCGCGCGCTCGCCGGCGCGCACCACGCCCTCGACCTGGCGGGCGCCCACGGCCCGCTTGCGGACGTACTGCATCGGCAGGTCCAGCGCGTCCGCGATCCAGGCCGCCAGCGCGATGCCGCTGGACTCGCCGCCCGCGATCGAGCCGACGCCGGCCAGGCAGCCATCGGCTTTCAGCAGCTCGATGGCATGGCCCACGAGCGCGCGGCGCGCCTCGGGAAAGGAAATGAGCCGCCGGCAATCCACGTAGACCGGCGTCGCCCATCCCGAGGGGAGCCGGAAGGGCTCGTCGGTGCGCAGCGTCACGCAGCCGGCATCGAGCAGCCGGGCGGCGACCTCGAGGCGGATCGGGTCTGGGGCAGTGGTCATGGCGGTCGTGCCTTCGGCTAGTGAATTCGGTCGAGCAATTTGCGCAGGTGCATCGCACCCGCCTTGCCCTTGTAGGCGGCCTTCCAGAGCCTGCCGATCATGGCTTCGTACATGCGCACCGCCTCGGGCGAGGCGGTCACGGTCGCGATGCCGTTGCGCACGTTCGGCAGTTCGCCGAGCCGGAACGGGCTCACGGCCAGCACGCTGCCGGCCCGGCCGGAGAACACCTGGAAGGTCGCGGTCGGCATGGCGTCGTCGATCAGTCCGATCTGCACGTCGATCGGCTCGCTCTCCATCAGGTCGGCGATGCGCTCGACCTCGCGGCGCGCCGCCAGCCGGCGCTCGGTGCGCACGCTCTCGGGCAGGTCGATGCGGCCGACCAGGCCGGTATCGACGAAGCGCTCGAGCTCGCGCAGCCCGATCAGGCTCACGATGTGCGGCCGCCGGCGCTGGAAGAAGGCGCGGCGCTCCTGCATGATCTGCAGCATCTTGTCGATGTCGGCCGAGGTCGGCCCCTTGCCCGCGCCCTTGGGCGAGGCCTCGATCAGCATCTGGCGCAGGGTCGGCAGGTAGTCCTCCGAGGTCAGCAGCAGCGAGATCGGCTCGAAGTGCGCGAGGATGCGGTCGGACGACTCCTCGAGCTGGCGCATGCGCTCGAACAGGCCGAGCGCGGTCGAGTAGTACTCCACCTCCACGCCGAGCAGCGACGCCAGCGTGGTGTCGAGCAGATGGGCCAGGCGCTCGAGCGTCTCGATCTTGACGATCTCGCCCTTCTCGAGCCGGTACACGACCGCGCGCGAGATGCCCAGCCGCTCGGCCACGTCCTCGGCCAGCAGCGAGGCGCCCACCCGGTAGGCACGCAGGCGGTTGCCCAGCGCCACGTAGTCGATCGATGACTTGAAGGTCGAATTCGCAGCTTCCATCTCGTTTTCCACTTTATGGATCGAAAAAGAAACTATAGGCGAGTTTCGACATCCGCGGTCACCGGCGAGGCGCGAGGCGGTGCGGGAACTCACGCCGCGACCGGCTCGGGCACGGGCGCATCCCGCAGGGCCCACGGCAGGCTGCTGCCGCCGAGGAAGGGATGGAGCGCCCCGCCGGCCGCGAGCGCCACGTCCTGCGGCACCTCCCAGGGCGAGCGCTCGAGCGTCACGCTCGCCTCGTTGGGCGCGAGGCCGTAGAAGCGCGGACCATTGAGGCTCGCGAAGGCCTCCAGCTTGTCGAGCGCGCCCTCCTCCTCGAACACCGTGCAATAACTCTGCAGCGCGACCGGCGCATTGAAGATGCCGGCACAGCCGCAACCCGCCTCCTTCAGCGTGCGAAGGTGCGGCGCGGAGTCGGTTCCGAGGAAGAAACGCGCGTCGCCCGAGGTCGCCACCCTGCGCAGTGCGAGGCGGTGGCGCTCACGCTTGAGCACCGGCAGGCAGTAGAAATGCGGCCGGATGCCGCCCGTGAAGATCGCGTTGCGGTTGAACATCAGGTGCTGGGGCGTGATCGTCGCCGCGAGGCGCCCGCTCGCATCGGCCCTGACGAAATCCGCCGCTTCCTCGGTCGTGATGTGCTCCAGCACCACCTTGAGCGCCGGGAAGTCGCGCAGCAGCGGACGCAGCGTCGATTCGATGAACACCGCCTCGCGGTCGAAGGCGTCGACGGCCGGATCGGTGCTCTCGCCGTGCAGCAACAGCGGCATGCCGATGGCCTGCATCGTCTCGAGCACCGGCGCCACCTTCGCGATCGACGTGACGCCATGCTCGGAATGCGTGGTCGCGCCGGCCGGATACAGCTTCGCCGCGGTCAGCACGCAGTCCTCGAAGCCGCGGCACAGGTCGTCGGCGGAGGTGCCATCGCAGAGGTAGACCGTCATCAGCGGCACGAAGTCCGCACCGGGCGGCAGCGCCGCCACGATCCGCTCGCGGTAGGCCCGCGCGAGCGCGGTGGTCGTCACGGGGATCTTGAGGTTCGGCATGACGATGGCTCGGCCGAACTGCTCGGCGCTGTAGGGCAGCACCGTCTGCAGCATGGCGCCGTCGCGCAGGTGCAGGTGCCAGTCGTCGGGGCGGCGCAGGGTGATGCGGGGGGTCATGAACAAGCTCACTTCAATCGGGCGAAGGCCGCATCCATCGCGGCGACGCCGAGCATGAAATCCTCGATGTCCATCGCTTCGTGCGGGTTGTGCGAACCGTTCTGGTTCCGCACGAACAACATGCCGCTCGGGATGCCGGCATTGGCGAACAGCGAGGCGTCGTGCCCCGCGCCGCTGGGAATGAGCTCGAAGGCCGCGTCCTGCGCGGCGCAGGCCTCGGACAGCACGCCGCAGAGCTTCTCGTCCATGGTCGCGGGATCGCTGAGCAGGCGCCGATCGAATTCGAAGCGCACGCCGCGCTCGCGCTCGATCGAGCCGCATTCGGCACGCATCAGCTGGTAGAAGGCCTCGAGCGTGTCCGTGCTCTTGCTGCGCGCCTCGAGGCTGAAGCTCACCTGCCCGGGAATGCGCGAGATCGAATGTTCGGCCGGGTCGGTGCTGACGATGCCCGTGGTCACGACCAGGTCGGTGCCGCGCTCCAGCAGCACGCGCCAGTGCTCGTCGATGCGCATGATCAGGTCGGCGACCGCGAACATGGCGTCGTGGCGCAGCCAGCGCGGCACCACGCCCGAATGCTGCGCGTCGCCATGGCAGACCACGCGGTTGTGCCGCACGTTGCCGCGGATGCCCGAGACCACGGCCAGCGGAAGCTGGCGCGCGACCATCACCGGCCCCTGCTCGATGTGCAGCTCGAGGTAGGCCTTGATGCGCGCCTTGTCGAGCAGCGTCTGCTGCGCGCGGATCGCCTCCACGTCGGCACCGCAGCGCCGCATGCAGGCCTCCATCGATTCGCCGGTGGTGCGCTGCTTGAGCGCGAGGTCGCTCTCGCTGACCTTGCCGAACAGCGCGCCCGAGCCCATGTAGGCCTTGCCGAACCAGGCGCTCTCCTCGCCGCGAAACGCGACCACCTCGAGCGGGCGTGCGTAGGGCGTGCCGCCGGCTTTCTGCGCCACGAGGCACAGAAGGCCCGCGACCACGCCCGCGTAGCCGTCGAAGTTGCCGCCCTGCGGCACCGAGTCGATGTGCGATCCGCACCAGGTGACCGCGCTCGCCGTCGCGGTCTGCGGCAGACCGAACACGAGGTTCGCGGCCCGGTCGGCCCGGACCTCGAGCCCTTCGCTCGCGGCGAAGGCACGCAGGTAGTCGGCGGTGTCCGATTCGCCGCGGCCGTAGCTCTGCCGCGTGACGCCGACCCCGTCGAAGGTCAGCTCGCGCACGTCGGAGAACAGCTTCTCGGCCATGGGGCGAAGTCCCGGCAGGCTCATCATCCTTGCCCTCCCCTAGCCCGACTGCTGCGCGAAGCGCAGCCAGCGGTCCGGGAGCTGGCGGTCGAGCTTGACCTGGCCAGTGAGGTCGCGGATGTTCTTCACGCCCATCTCGTCGCAGTACGCGACCAGGCCGTCGATGATCTTCTGCATCGCGCCAGGATCGATGAAGGAGGCCGTGCCCACCTGGACCGCGCTCGCGCCGGCCAGCATGAACTCGACCGCGTCGTGCGCACTCGCGATGCCGCCGCAGCCAATGACCGGGATGCGCACGCTGCGATAGCACTGGTGCACCATGCGCAGCGCGATCGGCTTGATGGCCGGCCCGGATAAGCCACCCATCACGTTGCCGAGCATGGGCTTGCGGGTGCGCACGTCGATCGACATGGCCAGCACCGTGTTGCCCATCACGAGCGCATCGGCGCCGGCCTCTTCCGCGGCCCGCGCGACCGTCGCCACGTGCGAGGCATTGGGCGTGAGCTTGGCCCACACGGGATGATGCGTGCGGCGGCGGATCGCGCTCACGACCTTGTAGGTGGTCTCGGGCGTCATCGCGAAGGCCATGCCGTCGGCTTCGAGGTTGGGACAGGAGATGTTGGCCTCGATCACCGCCACTTCGGGCAGCGACATCTCGGCCACCGCGTCGGCGAACTCGTCGACCGTGTCCGCCGAGATCGAGACCACGACGGGCGTGTCGAAGCGCGTGTAGGGCGGCAGCACCGTCTCGCGGTAGTAGTCCAGGCCCTTGCTCGGAATGCCGATGGCGTTGAGCATGCCGCCGCGGGTTTCCGCCACGCGCGGCGTCGGGTTGCCGGCACGGCTCTTGGGCGAGACGCTCTTGATGACCAACGCGCCCAGCCGGTTGAAGTCGATCGCTTCCGCGTACTCGATGGCAAAGCAGCCCGAGGCCGGCATGACCGGATTGCGCAGGCCGACGTCGCCGACCCTGACGTTGAGATCAGCCAAACTCCACCTCCCCGACCACGTCGCCGATGGGAAACACGGGACCTTCGCGGCAGACGCGCAGGAATTGCTTGTCGCCCTCGCGATCGAACAGCCTGACGCAGGACAGGCACACGCCCATGCCGCAGGCCATGCGCTGTTCCATCGCCACCTCGCCCCGGGTGCCCGGATGGTCGGCGAGGATGCGTTGCAGCAGCATCAGCACGCGATGCGAGCCGCAGGTGTAGACGGCGTCGTGGTGCCGTTCGCCGAGCAGACGGCGCACCAGCGTGTCCATGGCCTCCACCGAGGAGCTGCCGTCCGAGTCGTAGACGCAATGCACGTCGGCCTCGGCGCCGCGCAGGAACTCGTCGCGCATCAGGTCCTTGGGAGCACGTGCCGACATCACCGCCGTGATCGCGATGCCCATCCTGGCCGCCTGCTGCAGCAGCGGCGCCATCGTCGCCAGGCCGACGCCGCGCGCCACGACCATGATGCGTTCGTCGTCGGGCGGCAGCGTGAAGGTGTTGCCCAGCGGGCCGACGATGTCCATCGCGCCGCCGACGGGCAGCGAGGCCAGCGCGTGGGTTCCAGTGCCCGTGACGTTGTAGAGGAACTCGATCGTGCCCGCCTCCGGCCCCACGCCGTAGACGCTCATCGGGCGCAGCAGGAAGGGCTGGAGGTCGTTCGTCGTCGGGCACTTGAGCTGGTAGAACTGCCCGGGCCTGGTCGTGCCCGCCAGGTCGGCCGGCGCGCTGAGCTTCAGGTACTTGTAGCGGTCGTTGACCCAGCGGTGCTCGGCGACCTCGCAGCGGTACGAGGCCACGGATTGCGCGTTGCGCTGGAAGCAGGCGCCCTCGCCCTGCGGCACGGGCGGATGCACGGGCCTGAACGCGGGCGATTGATGGTCGATGGCGGCGAGCATCATTCGAGCTCCTTGCCCTTGAGTTCGGGAATGAGGAAGTAGGTGGCGACCATGTCGACCAGGTAGATCGCGGCGAGCAGCGCGATGGCGATCTGGAACGAATAGGCGGCGACCAGCGCGCCGACCACCACCGGGCCGAAGCCGCCGATGCCGCGGCCGAGGTTGAACAGCACGTTCTGCGCCGTGGCGCGTGCTTCCGTGGGATAGGCCTCGGAGATCAGCGCCCCGTAGCCACCCAGCATGCCGTTGACGAACATGCCGAGCACCGCGCCCACCCACAGCAGCGAGACCGGATCGGACAGCTGGGAGTACGCCAGCACCATCGCCACGGCACCGGCCTGGAACAGCAGGAAGCTCGGCTTGCGCCCGATGCGGTCGGCCAGCTGGCCGAAGACGAAGATGCCCAGCATCATCCCGAGGATGGTCACCGAGGTCCACATGGCCGACTTCGTGAGGTTGAACCCGAGCTTGTTGGCCAGGAAGCTCGGCATCCAGATCATGATCCCGTAGTAGCCGAAGTTCTGTACCGCGCACAGCACGACGATGCCCAGGCTGGTGCGGGTCGTCTGCGCATCCTTGACCAGCAGCTTGAAGGACCTCAGGCGCGAGCCCCGGACCTTGGGCTTGCGCACGAACACCTCGGGCTCGTGCAGCTTGTTGCGGATCACCCAGGCCACGAGCGCGGGGACGACGCCGACCAGGAACATGCCGCGCCAGCCGATGTGGGGCATCAGCAGCGGCGTGAGCAAGGCCGCGCCCAGCACGCCCAGTTGCCAGCCCAGCGCCACATAGGAAGACACGCGGGCCCGGTGCCTGGCGGGCCAGGCCTCGGCCGCCAGCGCCATGCCGATGCCGAACTCGCCGCCCAGGCCGATGCCCGCGATGGTCCGGTAGACCAGCAGGTCCCAGTAACCCTGCGCGAAGGCACAGAGCCCGGTGAAGACCGCGAACAGGACGATGGTCCAGGTCATCACGCGGATGCGCCCGAAGTGATCGCTGAGCGAGCCGAAGACGATGCCGCCGACGACGGCGCCGACCAGCGTCCAGCTCACCAGCGAGCCGGCCTGGCCCGGCGTGAGGTGCAGGTCGGCCGAGATGGCCGTGAGCATGAAGCCCAGGATCAGCAGGTCGAAGCCGTCCATCGCATAACCGATGGCGGAGCCGGCCAGCGCCTTCCAGGCGTAGCCCGAGACGGCGTCGTCGCGTGGCGCGGAGGCGGTCGAATCTAGGGTGGATGACACGTCAGGACTCCTGGTTCGACGCGGAAAGGCCGGCGCCGGCGGATGGATGGGCCATGGAAGCGGTCTCGACATGGAGTCCGTTTCGCTCATTTGCGATACTAGTATCGAAAAAGATATCAATCAAGAAAAAGTTCACTGGGGTTGTCTCTGTGGAGGGATGAAAGGAACGAGGGGAACCAAGGGATCGAGCCTGGCATCGGCTCGCGCGGCCGCTAGAAGCGGTGGCGGATGCCGACGCCGAGGCTGTTGCCGCCCGCCATGGCGGTCGCGCGATCGCGCATGAGGACGGCATAGACGTCGGTTCGCTTCGACAGGTAGTGATCGTAGGCCAGGCTCAGCGTCGTGCGGGTGCCGTCGTAGGACCCGGCGATCTTCGTCCTCGCGACGGCCGCCAGCACCTGCCCCGCGGTCGACCCGACCGGCACGCTGGCGCCGAGGGAGCTCGTGGCACCGCGATAGCCGGTCGCTTCGGCCTTCGACCGGCCGTAGCTCGCATAGGCCTTGAGCAGGCCGAAGTCGTAGGCCCCGCCCAGCATCCAGTCCTTGCGCGTGGTGGGCACCACCGCGCCGTCGACCGTGGCCGTGATGACGCCCGGGTTGACCGGGTTGGAGATCTGGTCGCGCTCGTAGAAGCCCGCCACCGTGAGCGGCCCGCTGACGTAGGTCGCGCTGATGCCGGTGTTGTTCTTCCCCTTGTAGCCGGTGTCGCTGGACTGCTCGCCGAACTGGTAGTGCAGGTTCACGCGCAGGCCGCCGAAGCTCGGCGTGCTGTAGATCAGTTGGTTGCTCCAGCCGGTATCGGAGGGCGAGGTGCGGTACAGCCAGCGCGCGGTGTTGACGTTGGCATGCAGCACCAGCGGCGAGAACGCGAAGGAGTTGCCGAAGGGGTTGACCAGCACGGTGGGGATGAAGTTCGGTGCCGCGGCGCGCCCGAGCTGAAGGCTGCCGTACGCACCGGCGATACCGACGTTGGCATCGCGGGCGAAGTAGGGGTCGCCGTCGAAGCGGCCCGATTTGCCGGTATCGGCGCGAAAGAAGGAGTTGAGCGCGAAGTAGGCCCGCAGCCCGCCGCCCAGGTCCTCGGTACCGGCGAAGCCGAAGAACGAGGTGGTCATGCCGCCGCTTCCAAGGACCTTGGTGCGGCCGAGGTCGCCCGCGTAACGCATCGATCCCGCGTATTCGTCGATCAATCCCTGCACCGACACACTGCTCTGCGCACAGGCGCCACAGGCCGTCGACAGCGCGACGGCGGCAACTACAAGACTCTTCATGGGTGGCTCACTTCTCAAGGCTCGAGGGAACGCCGAGCGCCCCTTCGCGGCACGCCCGAACGACGGACAGGTGGCTCTGGCACGGGTGCACCGCCATGAGGCGTATCGCCTCGAAAACTAGGCACATCCGATAAAAAAGCACCATTAAAGAAACCAGGATCAAAAACGAGACCGAATTCTGGCGCGGTTCCGCAAGTTCGATGCCAAGGGTTTTCGAGCGGTCGGGGCCGAGCGCTTTCGCGCTATTCGCGTGCGCTCGACGCGGGGTCGAACGGACCGGAGTCCGGCGGCCGATTGTTCAGTTTGGCTTCAAAGGCCTTAGCGACTTCGGGCCTGTGTGCCGGCGATGCGCGTCCCTAGACTTTGCGCACCCCAACATGCCCACGGACCGCACCATGCCCTTCACACTCCACATCAACGGCACCTCGCGCGAGGTCGATGTCGACGGCGACACGCCCCTGCTCTGGGTGCTGCGCGACGTGCTGGGCCTGTACGGCACCAAGTTCGGCTGCGGTGCCGGCCTGTGCGGCGCCTGCACCGTGCACCAGGACGGCGTCGCGATCCGCTCTTGCATCACGCCCGTCGAGTCGGTGGGCACGCAGCGCATCACCACCATCGAAGGCATCGGCGCGACGGCGGTCGGCCAGGCGGTGCAGAAGACCTGGCTGGAACTGGACGTCGTGCAGTGCGGCTACTGCCAGTCGGGCCAGATCATGTCGGCCACGGCACTGCTCGCGGCCACGCCGCGCCCCACGCCCGCGGACATCGTGGGCGGCATGTCGGGAAATATCTGCCGCTGCGGCACCTATGTGCGCATCCAGGCCGCGGTGCAGCGCGCCGCCACGCTGATCCCGATCAAGGCGGCCTGAGATGAAGCACGACCACATGCCCATGGCCGATGCCGCCTCCACCCACGGCCTGACGCGCCGCGCCTTCGTCGCCACGGCGCTGGCCGCCGGCGGCGGGCTGGCGCTCACGGTGAGCCTGCCGCCGCTCGAGGCAAAGGCCGCGGGCGCGCAGCCCGAGGCCTTCGCGCCCAACGCCGTGGTCCGCATCGGCACCGATGGCCTCGTCACGCTGGTGATGCCGCGCGTGGAGATGGGCCAGGGGATCTACACCGCCGTCGCGCTGCTGATCGCGGAGGAGCTCGAGATCGATCCGCGGCGCGTTCGCCTCGAGCATGCGCCCGCCGACGAGACGCGCTATTCGAATCCGCTGACCGGCGGGCAGATCACGGGCGGCTCGACCTCGGTGCGCAGCACCTGGGAGCCGATGCGCCGCGCCGGCGCCACGGCCCGGCTGCTGCTGGTCGAGGCGGCGGCGCGCCAGTGGAAGGTCGATGCGTCGACCTGCCGCGCCAGCGACGGCGCGGTCGAGCACGTGCCCACGCGCCGGAAGCTCGCCTATGGGCAGCTCGCCCAGGCGGCCGCGGGCCTGCCCGTGCCCGCCGAGGTGCCGCTCAAGGACCTGGCGACGCTGAAGCGCATCGGCCAGCCGCTGCTGCGCCTGGACGGACCCGACAAGGTCAACGGCCGCGCGCGCTACGGCCTCGATGCCAGCGTCGCGGGCATGCGCATTGCCGCGATCGCCAATTGCCCGGTGATCGGCGGGCGCCTGGCGTCGGTCGACGGCACCCGGGCCAGAGCGATCAAGGGCGTGCGGCAGGTCGTGCGCATCGACAACGCGGTCGCGGTGGTGGCCGACCACATGGGTGCGGCGCGCAAGGGCCTGGCCGCGCTCGAGATCCGCTGGGACGAAGGCGCCAACGCGGACTACTCGACCGAGAAGCTGATCGCCGCGTTGGCCAACGCCTCGTCGCGCTCCGGCGCCGTGGCGCGCAAGGAAGGCGATACGGTGGCGGCCGCGCGCGGCGCCGCGCGAACGGTGGACGCGGTCTATCAGCAGCCCTTGCTCGCGCACGCGCCGATGGAGCCGGTGAACTGCACCGTGCACGTGCGGCCCGATGCCTGCGAACTCTGGGTCGGCACGCAGGTGCCGGCGCGCGCGCAGGCCGCCGCGGCCGAACTCACGGGCCTGCCGATCGAACGCGTCGAGGTCCACAACCACCTGCTCGGCGGCGGCTTCGGCCGGCGGCTGGACATCGACTTCGTGATCCAGGCCGTGAAGATAGCGAAGCAGGTGAATGGCCCCGTCAAGGTGGTGTGGACGCGCGAGGAGGACACGCAGCACAGCACCTTCCGCCCGTACCACTACAACCGGCTCAGCGCCGCGCTCGATGCGCGCGGCAGGCCGGTGGCATGGCATCACCGCGTGACCGCCTCCTCGATCCTCGCGCGCTGGGCGCCGGCGCGGTTCCAGAACGAGCTCGACGGCGATGCCATCCGCGACGCCGCAGGACCCTATGGCTTCGCGAACGTGTTGGTCGAGTATGTGCGCGAGGAGCCGCCGGCGGGCATCACCACCGCCTTCTGGCGCGGCGTCGGCCACATGCAGAACGCCTTCCCGGTCGAATGCTTCGTCGACGAGCTCGCGCACCTGGCGGGCAGCGACGCCATCGCCTACCGGCGCGAGTTGCTCGAGAAGCATCCGCGCGCACGCCACGTGCTCGAACTGGTCGCGCAGAAGTCCGGCTGGGGTGGCGCCCTGCCCGCCGGCAAGGGCCGCGGCGTCGCGCTGACCTTCTGCTTCGGCAGCTACGCGGCCCAGGTGACGGAGGTGAGCGTCGATGCCGACGGCGCGGTGCGTGTCGACCGCGTGGTGATCGCGGTGGACTGCGGACGCCTCATCAGCCCCGACACCGTGGTCGCGCAGATGCAGGGCGGCACGGCCTTCGGGCTGTCGGCGGTGCTCTACGGAAACATCTCGATCAAGGACGGGCGCGTCGAGCAGGGCAACTTCGACACCTACCGCGTGCTGCGCATGGACGAGATGCCCGTCATCGAGACGCACCTGGTGCCGAGCACCGAACCGCCGGGCGGCATCGGCGAGGTCGGCACCGTGCTGACCGCGCCCTCGGTCCTCAACGCCGTGTTCGCGGCGACCGGCAAGCGCATCCGCCGGCTGCCGTTCGCAGCGGAAGAACTCCAGCGGGCATGACGCGCCGCGCCACCCACGATTGGAAATCCACGATGACAACGAACAAGTTCGGACCGAAGCTGATTGCCGCCTGCCTCGCGGCCCTGGGAGGGATCGGCGCGGCGCAGGCGCAGACCGTCGACCCCGGCGCCGGCGACCTGGCGCGCGGCAAGACCGCCTTCGCGCGCTGCGCGGCCTGCCACTCCGTCACCGGCAGGAACGGCATCGGCCCGCATCTCGACGGCGCCTTCGGCCGCGTCGCGGGCAAGGCCGAGGGCTTTCGCTATTCGCCGGGCATGGCGGCCTCGACCCGGCCCTGGGACGTGCAGGGCCTCGAGGCCTTCCTCGCGGCGCCGACCAAAGCCGTGCCCGGCACCACCATGCCGCTGAACGTGCCCGGCGCGCAGGACCGCGCCGACCTGATCGCCTACCTGCGCTCGCTCGCCACGCCGCGCTGATCAGCGCCGCCGCGGGCCCGTGCGCTGCTGCATGAAGTCGATGAAGGCGCGCAGCTTGCGCGGCACGTGCATGCGGCTGGCGTGGTAGAGGTGGAAGCCCGGGAAGCTGGGCCACCAGGGCTTGAGCAGGGGCACGAGCCGGCCGCTCGCGAGGTCGTCGTGCACCTGGGCCTCGAACACACAGGCGATGCCGGCACCGGCGCGCGCGGCGCTCAGCAGCACGTCGCCGTCGTTGGTGAGGATGGCGGCATCGACCTCCACCTCGAAGTCGCGGCCCTTGTTCGAATACTCCCAGCGGTAGACGCCGTTGCTCAGCCGGATGTTGATGCAGCGGTGCTGGCTCAGCTCCTCGGGCGTGCGCGGCGCCGCGCGGCCCTTCAGGTAGTTCGGCGCCGCGATGGTCGCGATGCGATGCGGACCGCCGAGCGGCACGGCGACGACTTCCTGGGCAAGGTTTTCGCCGAGCCGGATGCCCGCGTCGAAGCCGCTGCCGATGAGGTCGACCAGCGCGTTGTCGCAATGCAGCTCGAGCTTGATGTCCGGATAGGCCTGCGCGAACGCGGCCAGGTGCGGCAGCAGCAGCAGCTCGAACGCGACGCGCGAGAGGTTGATGCGCAGCAGGCCGGCCGGCTTCTCGCGCACCTCGTTGACACGTTCCACGGCGGCCGACAGCGCCGCCAGCGCGGGCGCCGCATCCTGCAGGAAGCTCTGTCCGATCTCGGTGACGCTGACGCGCCGCGTGGAGCGGTCGAGCAGCCGCACGCCGAGCCGCTTCTCGAGCGAGCGCAGCGTCTGCGACAGCGCCGAGGGCGACACGCCGAGCTCGGCCGCGGCGCGCGTGAAGCTGCCGTGATGCGCGACGCGGGCGAAGACCGCGATGAAGGGGATGAGGTCGGGAGCCATCGCTTCATTATGAAGCTTGGCTTCAAATCGCATCGACCCGATCCATATTTCAATTCAGCAATCGGCGGCCTATCGTTGGGTCCAACGCTTCACCATTCAAAGGATTCAGCATGACCCATCTCGCAGGCAAGGTCGCCATCGTCACCGGCTCCTCGAAGGGCATCGGCGCGGGCATCGCCGAGCGCCTCGCGCGCGACGGCGCCAGCGTCGTCGTCAACTACGCGCGCAGCGAGAAGGAAGCGGCGGCAGTGGTCGCCCGGATCACCGCCGCGGGCGGCCAGGCCGTGGCGGTGCAGGCCGACATCTCCGAACCGGCACAGATCCAGTCGCTGGTCGATGCCACGCTGGCGCGCTTCGGCAGGCTCGACATCCTCGTGAACAACGCCGGCACCTACAGGCTCGATTCGCTCGACACGATCACGCCCGAGAGCATCGCCGAGCACTTCGACCTGAACGTGCGCGGCCTGCTGCTGATGACGCAGGCCGCCGCGCGCGTGCTGCCCAGCGGCGGCACGGTGGTCAACATCAGCTCGGGCGTGGCCACCAGCCCCTCGCCGCAGGCGCACGTCTATTGCGCGACCAAGGGCGCCGTCGACGTGCTGACCCGCAGCCTCGGCATGGAGCTCGGTCCGCGCCACATCCGCGTGGTGGGCATCGCGCCCGGCTTCGTCCTCACCGAGGGCAACGCGGCCGGTGCCGAGGCCTATTCGGCCCACTTCGTGCCGAAGACGCCGCTGGGCCGCGCCGGCCAGCCCCGTGACATCGCCGGGGCGGTGTCCTTCGCTGTCTCCGAGGATGCGGGCTGGGTCACGGGCTGCACCATCGACGTCGCGGGCGGGATGGTTTTCTAGCTCGCGGACAGGCGCTCGACGGTCGCGTCGACCAGGGCCCGCAACCGCCCGAGCCGGCGCAGGTCGCGGTGGAACCCGACCCAGACGTCGCGCCCCGGCGGCAGTCCGCCGAGATCGACGACCTCGAGCGCCGCGCAAGCGTCGCCCAGCGGCGCGGGCAGCACGGCCAGGCCCACGCCCGCGGCGCACATCCGGGCCTGCGCCTCGCGGCTGTTGCTGCCGAAGGCCACGCGCGCCTTCGGCAGTTTCTTGCGCAGCCAGGCCGCGTCGGGGAAGTCCTGGAACGCGCTGTCGAGCGTGATCAGCGGCACGCCCTGGCCATCGCTTCGCACCGGATGCGCCGTGCCCTTCGCGCGGTAGACGCGGTAGGCGACATGCACGGCCTTGCGCTGCACCACGTCCGCTTCGTCGAAGGGCTGGATGCGGAACACCAGGTCCGCCTCGCGCCGCGCGAGGCTGAACAGGCGCGCATCGGTGATCAGCTCGATGTTGACCCGCGGGTGCTGTTGCACGAACTCCGCGAACACGGGCGTGAGGATGTGCACGCCGAACCAGTCCGACGACGACACGCGCAACTGGCCCTCGAGCTGCTGCGCCTGGCCCGCCAGCCGGCGCTCGAAGGCCAGCGCCTCCTCTTCCATCCGCTCCGAATGCGCGAGCACCGAGGCCCCTTCGTCGGTCAGCACGAAGCCGTCCTTGCCGCGCTGGAACAGCGCCTGCCCGACCTCGCGCTCGAGCACGCGCAGCCGGCGCCCCATGGTCGGCTGCGACTGGCCGGTGAGGCGCGCGGCGCCGCCCAGCGAGCCGGCCCTGGCCACCGCCAGGAAGATCTTCACGTCGCTCCAGTCCATGGTTTTCAACCCATCAAAAGTGAATGGATGTGATGCAGTTCTGTGAGTTTACGTTCAGTTTTGAAGATCGAACAATGGACGCCTCTTCAAGCAACACAAGGAGTTCTCCATGTCGAAAGACGATTCGATGCGCGCACTGGTGGTGCGCGAAGCCGGCGGCCGCTTCGAGGCCGTCCGGGTGCCCCGGCCCGTGCCGCGCGAAGGCGAGGTGCTGGTGCGCATCCATGCGAGCGGCGTCAATCCGCTCGACTCCAAGATCCGTGCCGGCGCCGCGGCCCATGCGCGCCATCCGCTGCCCGCGATCCTCGGCATGGACCTCGCCGGCGTGGTCGAACAGGTCGGGCCCGGCGTCACGGCCTTCCGCGTCGGCGACGGGGTGTACGGCCTCACCGGCGGCGTCGGCGGGCTGCAGGGCTCGCTGGCCGAGTTCGCCGCGGTCGATGCCGACCTGCTCGCGCCCAAGCCCGTCAATCTCTCGATGCGCGAGGCCGCGGCCCTGCCGCTGGTCGTGATCACGGCGTGGGAAGGCCTGGTCGACCGCGCGCGCACCCAGGCGGGACAGAAGGTGCTGGTGCATGGCGGTGCCGGCGGCGTCGGCCACGTCGCGGTGCAGATCGCCGTCGCGCTCGGCGCGCAGGTGTACGCCACCGGGCTGCCCGCTCAGGCCGAGACCATCCGCGGCTTCGATGCCACGCCGATCGACTACACGACCACGACGGTCGAGCAGTACGTGGCGGCCCACACCGGCGGCGCAGGCTTCGACGTGGTCTACGACACCGTGGGCGGCGCCACACTCGATGCCTCCTTCGGCGCGGCGCGCCAGTACGGCGGTCAAGTCGTCAGTTGCCTCGGCTGGGGCACCCACAAGCTGGCGCCGCTGTCCTTCCGCGCGGCCACCTACTCGGGCGTCTTCACCCTGCTGCCCATGCTCAGCGGCAAGGGCCGCGCCCACCACGGCCACATCCTGCGCGAGGCCGCGAAGCTGGTCGAGACCGGCCGGTTGCTGCCGCTGATGGATGCGCGCCGCTTCGACTTCGACGCGGCCATGCAGGCCCACGAAGAAGTCGAGGCGGGACGCGCGAAGGGAAAGATCGTGGTCGAGATCGGCGGGTAGCAGGATCCGGGGTGGCTCAGCGGCCCTGCAGCAGCAGGCCCAGCGGCGCGAGCGGGCCCACCGGCATGAACTCGTACTGCGCGAAGCCGCCCGTCACGAGCGGCAGCGCATCGATCGCGGCCTTGGCCTGCTCGACGGACTCGGCGCTCATGAGGAACACGACGCCGGGCTTGTCGCTGCGGTACCAGTACTGCTCGATCCGGCCGTCGAGATAGAGCTGCAGGGTGTCGGGCACCTCCTTCGACATGACCTGCTGGCGTTGCTCGGGCGAGAGCGACTTGACGATGGTTCCGATGGCGAGGACTTTCATGGGGACTCCTGATGCAAGTGCGTTGCGTTGTTGAGGAAGACCGAGATTAGGTGCCGGCGCGGAAAATCCGAACAGGCGCGAACGACAACTTCACGGTCATTTCCGCCAACCTGCCGGAAGGGTTTCCAGGCTCGTTCCGGTGCCGAGTCCCTATAGTCGCAAGCGACGTCTTTCCCGCCATTTCCGCCATGCACATCTTCCTGCTCGCCCTCGACGGCGTCTTCGACACCGGCCTCACCGTGATGCTCGACGCCCTCGGTCTCGCCAACAAGTTCGCGGCCCGCGAGATGGGCGGGTCGCCGTCCTTCGAGGTGACGATCGTGGGCATGCGCCGGCGCGTGCGCTCGGGCCAGGGCATCGCGCTTCCCGTGAAGCCGCCACCGCCGGGCCTGCGGCCGGACTGGGTGGTGGTGCCGGCGCTGAACACCTCGACGCCCGAGTCGCTGGTACCCGCGCTCGGGCGGCCTGACGTGCGCCAAGCCAAGGCGCAATTGCGCACCTGGCATGCGCAGGGGACGCGGATCGCGGCCTCGTGCATCGGGACCTTCCTGCTCGCCGATGCCGGCCTGCTCGACGGCGGCCAGGCGACCACGACCTGGTGGCTGGGCCCGCTGTTCCGCCAGCGCTATCCCAAGGTTTCCCTCGACGAATCGCGCATGCTGGTGCCCTCGGGCCGGGTGGTGACGGCCGGCGCGGCGATGGGCCATCTCGATCTCGCGCTGTGGCTGATCCAGCAGGCCAGCCCCGATCTCGCGGCCATGGTCTCGCGCTACCTGCTCGCGGACCTGCGCTCCTCGCAGGCGCCGTACATCGTGCCCCACCATCTCGCGCAGGCCGACCCCGCGATCCTGCGCTTCGAGCGCTGGGCGCGCGACAACCTCAAGCAGGGCTTCTCGCTCGACACGGCGGCGCGCGCGCTCGCGACCAGTCCGCGCACGCTGCAGCGGCGCTGCCAGGCCGTGCTCGGCAAGTCGCCGCTGGCCTACATCCAGGACCTGCGGATCGAGCGCGCGCGCTCGCTGGTGCACGGCAGCGACCTCGACCTCGAGGCCATCGCGGCCGAGGTCGGTTATGCCGATGGCTCGACGCTCGGCGCGCTGCTGCGCGAACGCCTGGGCCGCGGCGTGCGCGAACTGCGCGCCGACCTGCTCTGAGGTCGACGGAGCAGACGCGCTACCAGCCGCCGCCCAGCGCGCGGAAGGTGGCGACCGCGGCACGGCCGCTGTCGGACTGCACGCGCACCAGCCGGTCGCGCGCGGCGAGCAGTTGCCGGTCCTGCTCGAGCAATTCCAGCAGGCTCACCGCACCGCCCGCGTAGGCCTGCTGCGTGGCGCCGCGTGCACGCACATCGGCATCGACTTCCTGCAGCAGCGCGAGGCGCTCGGCATCGAGCTGCCCTTGCCGGATCAGCGCGTTCTCGACGTCCTCGGTGGCGTGCAGCAGCGATTGCCGGTAGCGCGCCAGCGCTTCGGCCTTCGCGCCCTCGGCCTTCGCCACCTCGGCGTCGACCCGGCCGAAATCGAACAGCCGCCAATGCAGGCCGACCGCGGCCAGCGGCTGGAAGTTGGCCGACGACGGCGTCGCCGTGCGCAGGCTCTCGAAGCCCAGCAGCGCCGACAGCGAGACGCTCGGGTAGTACTCGGCCGTTGCCACGCCGATGCGGGCGCTGGAGGCGGCGAGGCGCCGTTCCGCGGCGATCACGTCGGGGCGCCGGCGCAGCAGCTCGGCCGGCGTGAGCGCCGTCGCCAGCGCGGGCAGCACCACGCGCGCGGCGGGCGTCGCGAGTTCGGCCGCATGGGTGCCGGGCGTGGCGGCCATCAGCACGTCGAGGCGGTTGAGTTGCGTGTCGCGCTCGGCCTGCAGCGCGGGCAAGGTGCCCTCGACCTGCGCCACCCGCGCCTCGGCCTGGGCGCGCTCGCGCGCGGTCGACATGCCCTGGCTCAGGCGCATGCGCACCAGGCTCAGCAGTTCGCGGTCGGTGTCGAGCTGCGACTGCGCGACCGCGAGGCGGGCCTGCGCGGCGCGCACGCGGAAGTAGGCATCGGCGGCTTCCGCGGCGATCGAGATGCGCACGCCCGCGTGCTCGGCCTCGGCCGCCTGCGCTTCGGCCGCAAAGGCCTCGGCGCCGCGGCGCAGGCCGCCCGCGAGGTCGAGCTCCCAGCTGGCGCCGATGCCGCTGTCGTAGAGCGAGGCATCGCGCTGGTAGCCGGGGTGCGCGCTGGCCAGCGCGCCGAGCGGGCTTTCGAGCGACTGGCGCTGCCTCGCGGCCTGCGCGTCGGCGGCGATGGCCGGGCGCTCCGAGGCCACCGCGCGCTGCGCCGCGGCGCGTGCCTGCGCGACGCGCGCGAACGATGCGGCGAGGTCGAGGTTCTGCACGAGCGCGCGCTCGACGATGCGCTCGAGCACCGGATCGCCGAAGCCCCTCCACCAGGCTTCCAGCCGCACCTCGGGAGCGGGCGACGGCACTGCGGCGTGCTGGAAGCGCTCGGGCATCGCGGATTCGGGCTTCGCGTAGTCCGGGCCGACGGCGCACGCGGCGACACCGAGCGAGGCGATGACGATGCCGACGCGCAACCGGCGAAAGCCGGGCCAACGCGGGCGGCGGGGCGGTATCGGCAACGGAGTCTGGCGGAGGTTCATGGAGGTTCCTTGGCGGCGGGATTCGAAGGTCGATCGGTCAGTTACTTGCACGATGCAAGTCGCAACTGTATAGTAACTTGCATATTGCAATCCACATGAATGCAAGCCACCCGATTCCCATCCGACCAAGGAAAACAACACATGACGGACTCCTCCGTTGAAAAGGCCCCGGCAGGAATTCCGCGGCACCGGCGCCCGCACGGGCGCAGCCTCGTCGCGAGCTGCGCGGCCATCGCCGTGGTGCTGGCCGCGGCCGTCTATGGCTGGCACTGGTGGAACGGCGGGCGCTTCGTCGAACGCACCGACGACGCCTACGTGGGCGGCGACATTACCGTCGTCAGCCCCAAGGTGCCGGGCTACATCGTCAGCGCCGCGGCCACCGACAACCAGGCGGTGCATGCGGGCGACCTGCTCGTGAAGCTCGACGACCGCGACTACCGCGCCGCCCTCGACAAGGCCGAGGCCACGGTCGCGAGCCAGGAGGCCGTGCTGGCCAACCTGCTCGCCACGCGCAGCCTGCAGCAGGCCGTGATCGCGCAGGCCGAAGCGAGCGTGAGCGCCGCCGCGGCCGAGACGCTGCGCGCGCGCGACGATGCCCAGCGGCTGCAGAACCTCTCGGCCACCGCGGCCGTGTCGGTGCAGAGCGCGCAGAAGGCCGAGGCCGACTACAAGCAGGCCGTGGCCAACGGCCAGAAGGCGCAGGCGAGCAAGCTGGCCGCCGAGCGCGAGCTCGACGTGATCGCCACCCGCCGCCAGCAGGCGCAGGCCGCGCTCGCGCAGGCCACGGCCGAGCGCGACATCGCGCGGCTCAACCTTGGCTACACCGAGCTGCGCGCGCCCATCGACGGCACGGTCGGCAACCGCAATGCGCGCAACGGCGCCTTCGCGGCGGCCGGCGCGCACATGATGTCGATCGTGCCGGCGCGCGGCCTGTGGATCGACGCCAACTTCAAGGAAAGCCAGCTCGCGCGCTTCCGTCCCGGCATGCCCGCCACCGTCGAGGCCGACGCCGTGCCCGGACGCCGCTTCCACGGCCACGTGGCGAGCCTCTCGCCGGCCACCGGCGCGCAGTTCAGCGTGCTGCCGCCCGAGAACGCGACCGGCAACTTCACCAAGATCGTGCAGCGCGTGCCGGTGCGCATCGTGCTCGACGACGCCGACGGCGTGCTCGGCCTGCTGCGCCCCGGCCTGTCGGTCACGGCCGAGGTCGATGCGCGCGACGTGCAGCTCGCGAACGCACGCACGGGCACGGCAGGCGAACCATGAGCCAGCCCGCCTCGGAGATCGTCGACCCCGCCGGCATGACCACCTCCGCCAAGGCCCTGGCCTTCGCGGCGATGTGCGTGGGCATGTTCATCGCGCTGATCGACATCCAGATCGTCTCGGCATCGCTGCGCGAGATCGGCGGCGGCCTGTCGGCCGGCACCGACGAAACGGTCTGGGTCCAGACCAGCTACCTGATCGCCGAGATCATCGTGATCCCGATGTCGGGCTGGCTGTCGCGCGTGCTGTCCACGCGCTGGCTGTTCGCCGTCTCGGCCGCGGGCTTCACGCTCACCAGCCTCCTGTGCGGCATCGCCTGGAACATCCAGAGCATGATCGCCTTCCGCGCGCTGCAGGGCTTCCTCGGCGGCTCGATGATCCCGCTGGTCTTCACCACCGCCTTCGCCTTCTTCCAGGGCAAGCAGCGCGTCTTCGCGGCCGCCATCATCGGCGCCATCGCCTCGCTGGCGCCCACGCTCGGGCCCTCGGTCGGCGGCTGGATCACCGACAGCTACTCGTGGCACTGGCTGTTCTTCGTCAACCTCGTGCCCGGCATCTTCGTCACCATCGCGGTGCCGCTGCTGGTGAAGATCGACCGCCACGACTGGTCGCTGCTGCGCAATGCGGACTACCTGGGCATGGTGCTGATGGCGCTGTTCCTCGGCTGCCTCGAGTACACGCTCGAGGAGGGACCGCGCCTCGATTGGTTCGGCGACCCCGCGATCGCGGGCGCCGCCTGGGTCTCGGGCACGGCCGGCGTGCTGTTCGTCTGGCGCTCGATGACCTACGCGCACCCGGTGGTCGACCTGCGCGCGCTGAAGGACCGCAACTTCGCGCTCGGCTGCCTGTTCTCGTTCATCACGGGCATCGGCATCTTCGCCACCATCTACCTGACGCCGCTGTTCCTCGGCCGCGTGCGCGGCTTCAGCGCGCTGCAGATCGGCCTGGCCGTGTTCTCGACCGGCGTGTTCCAGATCCTGGCCATTCCCGTCTATGCCTTCTTCGCCAACCGCGTCGACCTGCGCTGGCTGATGATGTTCGGGCTGGCCTGCTTCGCGCTGTCGATGTGGCAGTTCACGCCGATCACGCACGACTGGGGCCCGGCCGAGCTGCTGCTGCCGCAGGCGCTGCGCGGCATCGGCCAGCAGTTCGCGGTGCCGCCCGCGGTCACGCTGACGCTCGGCGGCCTCGCGATGAACCGGCTCAAGCTCGCCTCGGGGCTGTTTAATCTGATGCGCAACCTCGGCGGCGCGCTCGGCATCGCGGCCTGCGCCACGCTGCTCAACGACCGCACCAACCTGCACTTCTACCGGCTGGCCGAGCACCTCACGCGCAGCAACGAGGCCACCACCGCATTGCTCGACGGCGTGGGCAGCCGGCTGCAGGGCGCCACCGACCAGCTGGTGGGCGCCTCGGCCGCGCTGCGCCAGCTGTGGAGCCTGACCTTCCGCGAGGCCCTGACGCTGACCTTTTCCGACGTTTTCTTTGGCATCATGGTCTGCTTCATCATCGCCACCGCGATGGTGCCGCTCATGCGCAAGGTCGGGCCGCCGAAGGCACCGTCCGCCGACGCGCACTGAGTCCCGCCGACTTCCGCGCCACCGACGTTTCCAAGAAGAGCCGCCCATGACCCCGAAGACCCCCACGCCCATCAGCCCCGAGCAGCGGATGAAGTACTGCCCCATCGTGCGCAGCCTCGAGCGCGTGGGCGAGCGGTGGAGCATCCTGATCCTGCGCGACGCCTTCTACGGCATCACCCGCTTCGACGACTTCGTCAACAGCCTGCAGATCGCGCCCAACATGCTGACGCGCCGGCTCAACTCGCTGGTCGAGGACGGCCTGCTCGAGAAGCGCCAGTACAGCGAACGCCCGCCGCGCTACGAGTACTGCCTCACGCCGCTGGGCCGCGACTTCCGGCCGGTGCTGCTCTCGCTCGTGACCTGGGGCAACCGGCACTTCGCCACCGAGGGCAAGAGCGTGGTGCTGCAGGAGAAGGAAACGGGCCGGCAGATCGACCCCGTGCTGGTCGACCGCAGCAGCGGCGAGCCCATCACCGAGAGCACGCACGTGCTGGTGCAGCGGCGCCCGGCCGCGCGCACGGCCGGCGCCGCCAAGGCGTCCTGAACGGAGCAGGGATTCGATGGACGGTCTCGAGCACCTGCGCACCTTCCTCGAGGTCGCCAAGCGCGGCAGCTTCTCGCGCGCCGCCGACATGCTGGGCATCTCGAAGGCCAGCGTCAGCAAGCATGTCGCGCAGCTGGAGGCCAGCTTCAGCGTGCGGCTGTTCAACCGCTCGACGCGTTCGGTCACGCTGACCGACGCGGGCAGGCTGCTGCGCGAGCGCAGCATGCCGCTGATGGAGATGGTCGAGGACACGCAGAACGAACTGCAGGCCCATGGCGCGCGCCCGAGCGGGCGCCTGCGCGTGGCCGCGCCGCACGGCCTCGTGCAGACCGACTTCCCCGGCCTGCTCGGCGAGTTCATCACCCTGCATCCCGACGTCCACATCGACCTGCACCTGAGCAACCGCATGATCGACCTGGTCGAGGAAGGCGTGGACGTCGCCCTGCGCGTGGGCCGCATCGGCGACGAGAACCTGATCGTGCGCAAGCTGCGCCCCATGGCGCTGGTGCTGTGCGCCACGCCCGGCTACTGGGCCCGGCGCGGCATGCCGCGGGTGCCCGACGACATGCGCCGCCACGAGGTGCTCGCCTACTCGGCCGGCGGCGGCCCCGCGCACCTGCCCTTCGAGGTCGACGGCAAGCCGCACAGCGTGCCGGTGAACGCGCGCATGGACGCCAACGATGCGGCCGCCCTGATCGCCGCGGCGCTCGCGGGCGTCGGCGCCGTCTGCGTGCCCGCGCTGCTCGCGCAGCCGCACATCGACGGCGGCCGGCTCGTGCCCGTGCTCGAGGACTTCATGCCCAGCGACCTCTGGCTGTTCGCGGCCTACACGCAGCGCCGCCACAACAGCGCGGCGCTGCGCGCGCTGCTCGACCTGCTGGAGGCGCGCATGCAGACGGCGAGCGCGGCGCCGCCGAAGGCCGCGCCGGCGAGCCGCCAGCGCGCCGGTTCGCACTGGCATCCGTTCCAGGCGCTCGGGCACGCGCAGCCCGCCTGAGCCCGGGCCCGGCGTGGCGCTCAGAGCCCGTGCAGCGCCGCCATCTCGTCGATCAGCCCGCGCTGGAACGCATCGAAGCGCGCCGAGGGCTGCTGCAGGCCGAAGAAGTCGCTGAAGGGGTCCTGCACCTCGGTGCGGTGGCCCGAGAGTTCCTCGACCACCGCGAGCCCACAGAAGGGCACGCAGGCCTCGGAGTAACCGCCCTCGTGCACCACCACCACGCGGCCTTCGCTGTGCCGCGCCGCGAGCGCGTTGACCTGCTTCATCATCTGGCGGAACGACTCGGGATGCAGCTGCATGCGCGCCAGCGGATCGACCGCATTGGCATCGAGGCCACTGGCCACCACGATCAGCTCGGGGCGGAAGCGCTCGACCACCGGCGCCACGATGCGCTCGAAGGCATACATGTAGCTCGCGTGGCCGCCGCCGGGCTGCAGCGGCACGTTGACGTTGAAGCCCAGGCCCTCGCCCTCGCCGCGGTCCTCGGCGCCGCTGTAGCCGGGCGGGAAGCAGTTCTCCTGGTGCAGCGAGACGGTCAGCACGTCGGGGCGGTCGTAGAAGATGGCCTGCGTGCCGTTGCCGTGATGCACGTCCCAGTCGATCACGGCCACGCGCTTGACGCCATGGCGCGCCTTCATGGTCTCGATCGCCACCGCGATGTTGTTGAACAGGCAGAAGCCCATGCTGTGCTCGCGCAGGCAATGGTGGCCCGGCGGCCGCGTGAGCGCGAAGGCGTTGCGGTGGCGGCCCTGCAGCACGCTGTCCATGGCGGCGATGGCCAGGCCGGTCGAGAGCTTGGCGATCTCGTAGCTGCCGGGACCGAAGGGCGCGACCTCGCCGAGATCGCCGCCGCCCGCGTCGCTGGCGGCCTTGAACTTCTCGAGGTAGCTCGCGGGATGAACGCGCCGCAGGTCTTCCTCGCTCGCCATCGGCGCGCCCAGCAGGTCGAGCTGCGCGCTGAGGCCCGACACGTCCATCAGCGACTTGATGCGGCGCTTGGAATCGGGCGACTCGGCCATGCCGCTGCCGGCCATGGGCTGGACCCAGCCGCCGACCGGCAGGAACAGGGCGTGCAGCCCGCCCGGCACGTGCCAGAAGGTGCGTTCATCGTGAAAGAAGGCGGTGTTCTTCATGCGTTGCGTCCTCGGTGGTGGGGGAAATGGAAGGAGAAGAAGGGGAAATCGATGCCGCCCTGTGCGGCGGATGGCGCTGCACGCTGAGGCCGCGCCAGCCCCAGCGCTCGCGCGCCAGGCCCCAGAGGCCGCGCGGCGCCAGCAGCATCACGGCCACGGCAATGCTGCCCATGGCGATCAGGTACCAGCCGCCCGACATCGCGAACCAGGTGTTGAACAGCTCGCGCAGCCCGAAGTAGATCAAGGTGCCGATCAGCGGGCCCTCGATGGTGCCGATGCCGCCGATGATGACGATGAACATCGCGGTCACGACCCAGTTGATGTCGAAGGCCGAGTCGGGCGAGACGAACATCGTGCCCATGAAATGCGCGCCGCCGGCCAGCCCGAAGCCCAGTCCCGAGAGCACGAAGGCGATGAAGCGGTTGCGCCAGACGTTCACGCCGATGCTGGTGGCGGCCAGCTCGTTGTCGCGCACCGCCATCAGCCCGAGGCCGAAGGGCGAGCGCATCAGCAGGTAGACGCCGGCCACGGCCGCGAGGCCGATCGCGCCCGAGATCCAGAACGCGTTGCGCTGGAAGGTCTCGGCATCGACCAGCCGCACCGCCTGCAGCGGCACGCCCGATTCGCCGCCGAACAGCGGGAACTTGGCGACCAGCAGCCGCACGATCTCGGCCAGCACCCACATGCCGATCGAGAAGTAGGCATCGCGCAGCCTGAACATCAGCGGCGCCACCGCGGCCGCCAGCAGCGCCGCGCCGACGCCGGCCAGCGGCACCATCCAGTAGGGCGAAAGGCCGAGCCGGTCGGAGACCACGAACACCAGGTAGGCGCCGATGCCGACGAAGGCTTGGTGCCCCATCGACACCAGCCCGGTGTAGCCGGCCAGCAGGTTCCACATCTGGGCCATGGCCAGCACCACGAGCACCTCGCTCAGCAGGCGCAGCAGGCCGGCATCGGCCACCGTGGGCGCGAAGGCGATGGCGAGGGCCGCGGCGAGGAAGCCGATCGAGGGAAGAAGAGAGGGGTTGCGCATCGGATGTCAGGCCCGTTGGCCCGCGATGCCGTTCGGGCGCACCATCAGGACGATGAAGAACAGCAGGTGCGCATAGAGCGCGCCCGCGTTGGAATCGAGCCGCTGCCCCGCGAGCTGCGCCACGCCCAGCGCGATGCCGCCGGCCAGCGCGCCCCAGAACGAGCCCATGCCGCCGATGATCACGACCTCGAAGGCACCGAGCAGCCGCTCCACACCCGAGAACGGCGTGAACGAGCTGCGCAGCGCCAGCAGCAGCCCCGCCACCGAGGCGAAGGCCAGCGACAGCCCCATGACCACGCCGTAGACATGGCGCGGCCGCACGCCCATGGTGCGCACGATCTCGCGGTGGTCGGAGGTGGCGCGCACGATCAGGCCGAAGCGCGAGTGCCGCAGCAGCCACTGCAATGCGCCGAAGGCCAGCACCGCGAGCCCCAGCACCAGCACCGGGTACCAGCCGATGCGCAGGCCGCCGATCTCGAAGCCGGCCGTGGCCAGCGCGCCGCCGTCGAGCGCGCGCGGGTCGGCGCCGAACAGCTCGACCATCAGGTTGCGCAGCACCACCGCGATGCCGAAGGTCACCAGCACGGGCGTGAGCGGATCGTCGGTCGCCACCGCGCGGTTGAGCAGCAGCCGCTGCAGCAGGTAGCCGGTGCCGAAGGCGGCCAGCGCCACCGGCACCAGCAGCAGCAGCGGCGACACCTGCGGGAACTGCGCGGCCAGGAACACCGCGAAGTAGGCCGCGAGCACGACGAACTCGCCGTGCGCGAGGTTGACCATGCGCATCACGCCGAAGACCAGCGCCAGCCCGAGGCCGAAGAGCGCATAGAGGCCGCCGAGCAGCACGCCGTTGATGAGGGTTTCGATCCAGGCCATGGTGCTTTTCTCAGTGCCCGAAGTAGGCGTTGGCGATCTGCTGCGCGCTGAAGTCCGACGCGCGGCCGGCCAGCGTGACGCGGCCCTTGAGCAGGCAGTACACACGCTGCGCGATGCGGCAGGCGCGCGTCACGTCCTGCTCCACGATCAGCAGGGCCGTGCCCTGCGCCTGGATGTCGCCGAAAGCGCGGTAGATCTGCGCGATCACCACCGGCGCCAGGCCCAGCGAGATCTCGTCGCACAGCATCAGCCGCGGGTTGGCCATCAGCGCGCGGCCGATGCTCACCATCTGCTGCTGACCGCCCGACAGCCGCGTGGCCGGCCGGTGCCGGAACTCGCGCAGGATCGGGAACAGCGCATACACGGTGGCCAGGTTCCAGTGGCCGGCCCGGCCGCACAGCGCGCCCATGCGCAGGTTCTCCTCCACCGTGAGCGAGGCGAACAGCATGCGGCCCTCGGGCACCAGCGCGATGCCGCGGCGCGCGATGCGCTCGGCCGGCTCGGCCTCGATGGCCTGGCCGTCGAAGCGCACCGTGCCGCGGCTGCGCCGGCCCAGGCCCGCGATGGCGCGGATCAGCGTGGACTTGCCGGCCCCGTTGGCGCCGATCAGCGCCGTGGCCTCGCCCTCGCCCACGTCGAGCGACAGATCGAACAGCGCCTGCAGGTCGCCGTAGTGGCTGCAGAGGTCTCGCACTTCAAGCAGCGGCATGGGCGCCCTCCTCTGCTTCTTCCTCTGCTTCGTCTCCGACGCCCATGTAGATCTCGCGCACCTCGCGGCTGGCCATCGCGGCGGCCGGCGCGTCCTCGAGCAGCTTGCGGCCGAAGTTCAGCACCATGATGCGGTCGGCCACCGCCATCAGCGCCTGCGCGATGTGTTCGATCCAGATCATCGCCACGTCGCGCTTGAGCTCGAGCACCAGCGCGACCAGCACCTGCACCTCGGCCTCGGTCAGGCCGCCCGCGATCTCGTCGAGCAGCAGCAGGTGCGGCCGGGCCGCGAGGCCCTTGGCCAGTTCGAGCCGCTTGCGGTCGAGCAGCGGCAGCCGGCCCGCGGGCACCTCGGCGCGGTCGGCCAGGCCGGTGCGCTCGAGCACCTCCCAGGCCAGCTGCGCGGCCTGCGCGCGCGGCAGCCGCGCCGCGAAGCTGGCGGCGGCCAGCGCGTTCTCGTAGGCGGTCAGGTGCGCGAAGGGCTGCGGGATCTGGAAGGCGCGCGCCACGCCCAGCCGCGCGCGCGCATCGGCGCGCAGGCCGACCAGCTCGCGGCCCTCGAGCCGGATGCTGCCGGCATCGGGCACGGCCACGCCGGTGATCAGGTTGAACAGCGAGCTCTTGCCGGCCCCGTTGGGGCCGACCACGCCGAGGCACTGGCCGCGCGCGAGCGCGAGCGACACGCCGTCGGCCACCACGATCTCGCCGTAGCGCTTGCACAGGCCGTCGATGACGAGGCAGTCGGTCATGCGTCGCGGGCTCAGGCCTTGAGCTGCGACAGCAGCTTGAGTTCGTCTTCCACCGGGATCTGCTTCGCGGTGCTGTTGTGCGTGATCACCAGCTCGTAGGGGAACTTCGCGCCCGCGGCGGTCTTGCGCCACTGGCCCGCCACCATCGGCGTGACGGCCACGCTCTTGATCGGGCTGCCCTTGAAGTCGATGCGCCCGACCACCGAGTCGAGCTGCAGGTTGGCCAGCGCATCGCGCACCGCCTTCTTGTCTTTTGGATTGGTCGCGTTCTTCAGCGCCGCGATGCCGACCTCGAACAGCGCATGGCCGTAGCCGATGGGCTGGGTCCACTGCTTGCCGGTGGAGCTCTCCCAGTCGGCCGCCAGTGCCTTGGCGCTCTGGCCGGTCAGCGAGGACTTGAACGGAAAGTTGGGCGTCCACCAGACCTCGGTCGACATGCCGTTGCCGGCCGCGCCCAGCGACTCGACCGCGCTCGGGAACAGGAAGGCCGCCGCCATCGTCACCACCTCGGGCCGGTAGCCCGACTGCTGCGCCTGCTTCCAGAAGGTGGCGAAGTGGTTGGCATAGGCGAAGCCCGAGACGATGTTCGCGCGCGCCGCCTTGAAGCTCGAGACCTGGTTGCTGAAGTCGTCGGTCGCGATCTTGAAGAAGCCGCCGTTGGTCTCCTTGTAGCCGCGCTGCTTCGCGCCGCCCGGGATGCCGGTGGCCGGATCGGCGAAGGCATGGCCCGGGCCGTTGTCGATGTAGAGCGTGCCCAGCGAGCGCTCCACCTTGAGCGGCTCCCACATGCCGAAGAAGTTCTTCAGCACGTCGTCGGCGCCCCAGAAGAAATGGAACGAGAACGGAAAGCCCTTCTGCGGCGTGGAGCCGCGGCCGAAGGTGATGGCCTGCCACGGACCCATGGTCGAGACCATCGGCACGCCGTTGACGTCGCAGAGCTGGCCGGCCGCGAGCGCGGCATCGCTGTCCTGCACCAGCAGCAGGTCGACCTTCTCGCGCAGCAACAGCTCGCTGGCCATCGTGGCGCCGCGGTTGGCGTCGGACTGGGTGTCGCGCACCACGATCTCGACCTTGTAGGTGGTGCCCGCGATGGTCAGGCCGTCCTTCAGCGCGGCGCGCACGCGCTCCAGGCTCCAGGGGTCGGCCTCGCCGAAATTGGCGCGCACGCCCGACAAGGTCGTGAGGTAGCCGATCTTGATCGTCTTCGACTGCGCGTGCGACAGCGCGGGCACGCCGGCCAGCGCGGCCGCGCCGCCGCCGATGACGAGTTGGCGGCGCGTCAGCGCGCCGGAGGCTGCAAAAGGGAAAGCGGCGGGCATGGAATGCTCCTTGGCGATGGAGGATGGACAGGGCCGCATCCTCCCTCCGCGCGCCGGCTCGCCGTTATCGAAAACTGGCAAATCGCGGGCCGCAGCCGCCGCCCTCATTCGGGGCGCAGGTTGACCGACTTCGCGATCGCGCGGTAGCGCTCCACGTCGGCCTGGTAGCCGCGGCGCAGCTCGGCCAGCGTCTGCTCGGGCGCCACCTTGCTGCCGCCGAGCTCGATGGCGCGGCGCAGCTCGGGCTTGCGCATCATCTCGTTGAAGGCCACGTGCAGCCGCTGCTGGGTTTCCTCGGGCACGCGCTGCGACACCTGCGCGCCGGCCCAGAGGCTGTAGACGAAGTCGTCGAGCCCCTTGCTGGCGCGGATCAGCGGAATGGCGCCGAAGCGCTCGTGCGGCGCGGCGGCCGCGATGCCCAGCGCCTTGACCTTGCCGGCATCGAGCAGGTCGGGCACGTTGCCGGCCAGCGGCGCGAACACCAGGTCGATCTGGCCACCGAGCAGATCGTTGATGATCGGCGCGAAGCCCTTGTAGGGCACGTGCAGCATCTTGGTGCCGGTCTGCTGCGTGAAGCGCTCGCCCAGCAGGTGGTAGAGCGAGCCCGGGCCGATGCTGCCGTAGCTCAGCTCCTTCGCGTCGGGCTTGCGCAGCTGCGCGATCAGCTCGTCGACGCTGCCCGGGCCCAGGTCCTTGCGCGCCAGCAGCACCATCGAGGTCACGGCCATCATGCCGATGGGGCGGAAGTCCTCGGCCTTGTAGCGCGCGCTGGCGAGCGTGAGCGGCGTGAGCATCAACTCCATCGGCGAGCCCATCAGCAGCACCGAGCCGTCAGCCGCGCCGTTGGCGGCCTTCATCACGCCCAGCGATCCACTGGCGCCGGGCACGTTGTCGACCACGGCCGGCTGGCCCAGCAGCCGCGACAGCTCGGGCGCGGCCAGCCGCGCGTTGATGTCGGAGCCGCCGCCGGCCGGGTAGGGAACGATCAGGTTCAGGGTCTTGCCGGCCAGCCCCTGGGCCAGGACGGAGCCGGCCATGGTGGACAGGCCGGCCGCCAGGCCGGCACCGATCATCGAACGTCTGCGCATGCGCTTTTCTCCTCGGGTGGTTGTTGTCTGTTCTCGGAAATTCAGGCCGCGGCCAGCAGCGGCGAGCGCGCATCGGCGAAGGGCACGGCCTGGTGCCAGCCGTGCGCGAGCCGCAGCACCTCGAGGTCGGCGCCGGGCCGGCCGATCAGCTGCAGGCCCATCGGCAGGCCGCGCGTCGCGCCGTCAGGCGAGAAGCCGGCCGGCACCGCCATCGCGGGCAGGCCCGCGAGCGAGGGGCAGATGGTCACTTCCATCCAGCGGTGGTAGGTGTCCATCGCGCGGCCGCCGACCTCGCGCGGCCAGTGCAGCTCGGCCGGCAGCGGAAAGGCCTGCGCGGCCGGCAGCACCAGCACGTCGAAGCGCTCGAACAGCTCGAGCAGCGTGGCATGCCACCGGGTGCGCGTGACGGCGGCCTCGTGCAGCGCGGGCACGGCCAGCCGCTGGCCCTGCTCGATCTCCCAGCAGGCCTCGGGCTTGAGCTTCGCGCGCAGCGCCGGATCGGCATGCAGGCCCTGCAGCGCGCCGGCCACGATGAAGCCGCGCAGGCGCAGCCAGGCGGTCCACAGCGCATCGAAGTCGAAATCGGGCACGGCCGGCTCGACCGTGCAGCCCAGGGTGTCGAAGTGGCGCAGCGCCGCCTCGCACAGCGCCATCACGCCGGGGTCCATCGCCAGGTGGCCGCCGAGGTCGCCGAGCCAGGCCACGCGCGTGCCGCGCAGCTCGGCATCGAGCGGCTGCGCGAAGGCCTCGCCGTCGCCGACCAGGCTCAGCGGCGAGCGCGGATCGTGGCCGGCCTGCACCGACAGCAGCCAGGCCACGTCCTCGGGCGTGCGGCCCATCGGCCCTTCGCAACCCAGTTGCTGGAAGAACAGCTCGGGCCCGGGCCCGGTCGGCACGCGGCCCAGCGAGGGCCGCAGGCCATAGACATGGTTCCAGGCCGCCGGGTTGCGCAGCGAACCCATCATGTCGCTGCCGTCGGCCACGGGCAGCATCTGCAGCGCGAGCGCCACCGCGGCGCCGCCGCTGCTGCCGCCGGCCGCGCGGTCGAGGTTCCAGGCGTTGCGCGTGGTGCCGAACACCGTGTTGTAGGTGTGCGAGCCCAGGCCGAACTCGGGCGTGTTGCTGCGCCCGACGAAGATCGCGCCGGCGCGGCGCAGCCGCTCGACCATGATCGCGTCGTGCGGCACGAGCTGGTGGGCGAACAGCGGGCTGCCCATGGTGGTGGGGATGCCCGCGGTGGCGACGAAATCCTTGGGCGCCATCGGAAAACCGTGCAGCCGGCCCACCGGCTCGCCGCGCGCCAGACGCGCGTCGCAGGCATCGGCCTCGCGCAACATCCGTTCGGCCGGCTGCAGCGAGACCAGCGCGTTGACTTTCGGGTTGAGGCTGTCGATGCGCGCCAGGCAGGCCTGCATCAGTTCGCGGCACGAGAACTCGCGGCGCTTCAGCGCCGCGGCGAGCGCGCGGGCGCTCGGCAAGGTGGACGGAAAGGACGACATATGGCGATCGACGATAGCGATCGCGCCGCGAAGCGGGTATCAAGAATTGGCAAACCTGGCGTGCCGCGGCCCCCGGGGTTTCCCCTGGGATCGCCCGGTCGGCCCTTCAGTGGTGCATCAGCGCGGCGCCACGCAGCGTCTGCGAGGGCAACTCGCCGAACTGGCGCCGGTAGTCGGTCGCGAACTGGCTCAGGTGCCAGAAGCCCCAGTGGGCCGCGACGTCCTGCACCGAGCCGGCGCCCAGGCGCTTGAGTTCGCGCCGCACGCCGTTGAGGCGCAGCGCCCTGAGGTAGCGCGCCGGGCTCAGGCCCAGCGTTTCCTGGAAGCAGTAGTTGAGCTTGCGCTGGCTCGCGCCGATGCGGCTGCAGACCTCGAGCATCGACAGCGGCTCGTCGGGCCGCGCCATCATCAGCTCGCAGGCGCGGCGCACCACGCGGCGCTGCGCCTCGGTGGAGCGCAGCTCGCGCAGGTCCACGTCCTCGGGCAGCGCCTCGAGCCAGGCCAGCAGCACGTCGTCGCGCAGCTGCGTGGTGGCGGTCGGGTCGGCGAGCAGCGCGGGCATCGCATCGAGCGCGGCGAAGGCGCCGAGCAGCGTGCCGCGCAGCGCGCGCATGGTCGCGTCGTCGAAGTGCAGCACCACGCGCCGCGCCAGCCAGGCCGGCGGGCCGCGCTCGTCGAGGCGCTCGGCCAGCGACTGCAGCAGCGCGTTGTCGACCACGATGCCCATCAGCTCGAAGCCCGGCGGGCTGCACAGGTCGAGCTCGTCGCAGCGCCCGACCATCACCGATCCGGTATCGAGCCGCTGGCCCGAGAAGCGCGCCTCGCCCTCCTGCCGGCAGGTCAGCGCGAAGCCGCAGCACTCGGGATTCATTTCGCCGTGCTGGCGCAGCGCGCGGTTGGTGGTCTCGCGCACCAGCCGCAGGCCCGGCAGCTGCACATGGTCGAGAAAGCCCGCGAAGCTGCCGCCCGACAGCATGTCGCACTCCAGGTGCCAGCCGCTCTGGCTGCTGGCATAGGCGTCGATGTCGTGCGTGGTGAGGGTCCAGCGCTCGATGGGAAGGCGGGGGGTGGAGGCGGTCTGGCAGTTCATGGCGGATATCCACGGGGACGGGGGATCCCCTGGACCGAAGCAATCTCCAGACCAGATTGTTTCGTTGACAACGATCTCAAAGCACCGGGAGAAACCCTCGGCGCCCAGGCCTGAATTCCTTCGGATCCACGCGCCCCGAAGAGAATGCGTGGCGATCCACGAACGCCAGGAGACTGCATGAGCCCCCAAGCCACCGGCCGGCTTCAAGGAAACGACCTGATCATCGAGCGCAGGTTTCGCGCGCCCATCGACGACGTCTGGGTCAGCGTCACGAGGCCCGGGAAGACCGCGCTCTGGTTCGGGCCCTGGGAAGGCGAGGCCGGCCAGGGCATGACGGTGCGGCTCCAGCTGGTGCACGAAAAGGACCAGCCCTGGACCGAGCTGAGGATCGATGCCTGCGAGGCGCCGCATCGCCTCGCGGTCGCGACCGTGGACGAGTTCGGCGAGTGGCGACTCGAGCTGACGCTGGCGCAGCAGGACGACATCACCACGCTGCGCTTCGTGCAACGCCTGGACGATCCGGCGCTCGCGGCAGAGGTGGGACCGGGCTGGGAGTACTACCTCGACATGCTGGTCGCCGCGCGCGAGGGCCGCGCGCTGCCCTCCTTCGGCGACTACTACCCCGCGCAGAAGGCCCACTACCTCCAGGGCCTGTAACCCGCCTACTCGAGCTCGCCGCTGGGCTCGAAACCCGAGGTGCTGTCGAACAGCTTCTGCACGAGGGCCTGCAGCACGCGCCGCTCGTCGGCCGTGAGCTGCGCGAACAGCCGCTGCGCGGTGTCGTGCGCGAGCGGCACCATGTCGCGGTAGAGCGCAAGGCCTTCTTCCTCGAGCGAGACGATGACCTTGCGCCGGTCCTCGGCGGAAGGGTGCATGTTGGCCAGGCCGAGGTCGACCAGCCGGTGCTGCGCGCGGCTCACGCGTGCCTTGTCCATGCTGGTCTTGCGCGCGATCTCGAGCGCCGACAGCGCGCCGTACTTGCCGAGCACCACCACGATGCGCCACTCGGGGATCTGCAGCGCGAAGCGGCCGGCGATCGCCTGGCCCACCGACTGGCTCACGCGATTGGCGACCACCGAGAGCTGGAACGGCAGGAAGGTCTCGAGGTCGAAGGCATCGGCGATCGAGCGCGGCGGCGAGGAGGTGCGTGAACGGGGCACGGTGCGAGCGAGGAGGTGAAGGGCGCGGACAGTATAGGAACGCGTTCATGCATCGTGCCCACACAGCGACGATGGACGCACGAGGTTTGCCAGTTTTCGATAACGCGGCAGGGGGTGCGATCCCTATCGTCGCGGCATGGACTATCCCGAACTCGCCCTGCACATCGCCGGCCGATGGCGCACGCAGACCGCAGGCGGCCAACGCGCCGTCGTCGATCCCGCCACCGAAGCCACCCTCGCGCAACTGCCGCTCGCCAGCCGCGACGAACTCGCGCAGGCCGCCGAGTCCGCGCGCCGCGGCTTCGCGATCTGGCGCGCGAAGAGCGCGCTCGAGCGCTGCAACATCCTGCGCACCGCCGCGCAGGCGATCCGCGACCGGGCGAAGACCATCGCGCAGGTGCTCACGCTCGAACAGGGCAAGCCGCTGGCCGAGTCGCTGCGCGAGGTCACGCTGTCGGCCGACATCGTCGACTTCCAGGCCGAGGAGGCCAAGCGCCTGTATGGCCGGCTGGTGCCGCCGCGCGTCGAGGGCATCCTCTCGCAAGCGGTCACGCGCCAGCCCGTGGGGACCGTGGCGGCCTTCACGCCGTGGAACTTCCCGGCCAACCTGCCGACGCGCAAGCTCGCGAGCGCACTGGCCGCGGGCTGCAGCGTGGTCATCAAGCCGGCCGAGGAAACGCCGGGCACCTGCATGCTGCTGGTGCGCGCCTTCCTCGACGCGGGCGTGCCGCCCGATGCGCTCAACATGGTGTGCGGCGATCCGGCCGAGGTGTCCTCGTTCCTCATCGACCATCCCGCGATCGCCAAGGTCTCGTTCACCGGCTCGGTCGCGGTGGGCCAGCTGCTCGGCGAGCAGGCGGCGCGCCACGTCAAGCGCTTCACGGGCGAGCTCGGCGGCCACGCGCCGGTGATCGTCTGCGAGGACGCCGACTTCGCGTTCGCGCTCAGGAACTCGATCGCCGCCAAGTTCCGCAACGCGGGCCAGGTCTGTGCCTCGCCGATCCGCTTCTACCTGCCGCGCGCACGCTTCGGCGAATGGGCCGAGGCCTTCGTGCAGGCCGCGCGCGCGCTGCGCATCGGTGCCGGCACCGATCCCGCGACGCAGATGGGCCCGCTCGCGCATGCGCGCCGCATCGAGGACATGCAGCGCTTCGTCGACGACGCCGTCGACCGCGGCGCGCGGCTGCTGTGCGGCGGCCGGCGCATCGCGCGGCCCGGCTACTTCTTCGAGCCCACGGTGATCGCCGATGCGCCCGACGACAGCCGCGTGATGCGCCAGGAACCCTTCGGCCCGATCGCGGTGCTGCAGCCCTACGACACGCTCGACGAAGCGATCGCCGCCGCCAACGCCCTGCCCTACGGCCTCGGCGCCTATGCCTTCACGCGCGACCTGCAGACCGCGCACCGCCTGGGCGAAGCGCTCGAGGCCGGCATGGTCGGCATCAACCATTTCGGCGTCTCGCAGCCCGAGATGCCCTTCGGCGGCTGGAAGCAGAGCGGCATCGGCCAGGAGATGGGCGCCGAGGGCCTGCTGCACTACACCGAACTCAAGACCATCACCGTGGGAGTCCCCGCATGACGACGACAGACATCGACGCACTCAAGGAAGACAACGCCCGCTACCTGTGGCACCCCATGGCCCATCCGCAGGCCATGCAGAAGAGCAAGCCCGACATCGTCGCGCGCGGCCAGGGCTGCTGGATCTGGGACGTGGACGGCCACAAGATGCTCGACGGCGTCGGCGGCCTGTGGGCCGCGAACCTGGGCCACAGCAACCGGGCGGTGCGCGACGCGATCGTGGCGCAACTCGACGAGCTGCCGTTCTACAACGTGTTCCGCGGCACCACGCATCCGCGCGCGATCGAGCTGTCGAAGCGCATCGTGCAGACGATGGAACCCGACGGCGTGGCCGCGGTGTTCTTCAGCAACGGCGGCTCCGACGCGGTGGAGGGCGCGCTCAAGCTCGCGCGCCAGTACTGGAAGCTGCAGGGCCAGGCCGACCGCTACAAGTTCATCGCGCTGCGCCAGGGCTACCACGGCGTTCACTTCGGCGGCATGAGCGTGAACGGCAACCTCAACTTCCGCCGCGCCTACGAGCCCCTGCTGCCCGGCTGCTTCCACGTCGACACGCCGTGGCTCTACCGCAATCCCTACACGCAGGACCCCGAGGCGCTCGGCGAGATCTGCGCCACGCTGCTCGAGCGCGAGATCCAGTTCCAGGGGCCCGACACCGTGGCGGCCTTCATCGCCGAGCCGATCCAGGGCGCCGGCGGCGTGATCGTGCCGCCGCCCAACTACTGGCCGCGCGTGCGCGAGATCTGCGACAAGTACGGCGTGCTGCTGATCGCCGACGAGGTCGTCACCGGCTTCGGCCGCGGCGGCGCGCTGTTCGGCACGCGGCTGTGGAACGTCAAGGCCGACCTCTGGTGCCTGGCCAAGGGCATCTCCTCGGGCTACGTGCCGCTGGGCGCCACCGCCATCGGCGCCAAGGTGGCCGAGGTCTTCCTCAACGACCCCACGGGCCAGGCCGCGGTGGGCCATGGCTACACCTACAGCGCGCATCCGGTGGCCGCGGCCGCGGCGCTCGCCACGCTCGACCAGATCGAGGCGCTCGACGTGCCCGGCAACGCGGCGCGCGTGGGCGCGCATTTCCAGGCCCGCGTGCGGCCCTTCGTCGACCGCTTCAGCTTCGTCGGCGACGTGCGCGGCATGGGCCTGATGCTCGGCATCGAGATGGTGGCCGACAAGGCCACGCGCACCACGCTGCCGCGCGGCAACCCGATCGCCGCGAAGGTGGCGCAGGCGGCCTACCGGCGCGGGCTGATGGTGCGCATCTCGGGCCCGAACCTGATCCTGTCGCCGCCGCTGGTCATCACGCGCGAGGAGGTCGACTACATGGTCGATGCGCTCGAGGGCGCCTTCGCCGACGTGGAAGCCACGCTGTGAGCAAGGTGCCGACCGTTCTGCTGATCGGCACCGCCGACACCAAGAGCGCCGAGCTGCTGTTCATGCGCGAGTGCATCGAGGCCGGCGGCGGCCGCGTGGCGGTGATGGACGTGGGCGTGCTCGACGGCGCGCCCTTCGTGCCCGAGATCACGAATGCCGAAGTGGCCGCGGCCGCCGGCCGCAGCGTGGCCGAGGTGGCGGCCAGCGGCGACGAGAACAGCGCCATGACCCTGATGGCGCGCGGCGCCGCCAGGCTGGCCGCGCGCTGGCATGCCGAGGGCCGCATCGACGGCCTGCTGGCGCTCGGCGGCACCATGGGCACCGACCTCGCGCTCGAGGTGGCGCAGGCGCTGCCGCTGGGCGTGCCGAAGGTGGTGGTCTCGACCATCGCCTACTCGCACCTGCTGCCGCCCGAACGCATACCGCCCGACCTGATCATGGTGCTGTGGGCCGGCGGCCTCTACGGCCTCAACAGCCTGTGCCGCTCGGCGCTGAGCCAGGCCGCGGGCGCGGTGCTCGGCGCCTGCCGCCAGGCGCGCGCGCCGGCCTTCGAGCGGCCGCTGGTCGGCATGACCTCGCTGGGCTCGAGCGCGCTGACCTACATGAAGACGCTCAAGCCCGCGCTCGAGGCGCGCGGCTACGAGGTCGCGGTGTTCCACACCACCGGCATGGGCGGTCGTGCCTTCGAGGCGCTGGCCGCCGAGGGCCGCTTCTGCGCCGTGATGGACTTCAGCCTGCAGGAACTGGCGAACCAGCTCGGCGGCTCCTGCGTGACCGCGGGGCCCGACCGGCTGCTGGGCGCCGGCCGCGCGGGCACGCCGCAGATCGTGGCGCCGGGCGCCATCGACATGCTCGACTTCCCGGCCTGGCAGCCCACGCCCCGAGGCCTCGAAGGCCGGCCGGCCCACACCCACAACCGGCTGCTGGCCTCGGCGCTCAGCGCGCCTGCGTTCCGGCGCGGCGTGGCGACCGAGATCGCGAGCCGCCTGGCGCGCGCGGAAGGCGCCACCTGCGTACTGCTGCCGCTGCAGGGCATCGAGGGCTGGGACCGGCCCGGCGAGCCGCTGCACGATCCCGAAGGCCTGGCCGCCTTCACCGCCGCGCTGCGCGACAGCGTCGGCGCCACGCGCATGATCGAGCTCGACGCGCACATCAACGACGCCGCCTTCTGCGAGGCCGCGCTGCAGGTGTTCGATGCCTGGGTCGCCGACGGCACCGTGCCCGCGGGGAGGCCCGCATGAGCGCGACGCACGCAACACAGGCACTGGTGCTCGACTTCGGCGGCGTCATCAGCCGCACGCTGTTCGAGACCCATGCGCTGACCGAGGAAGCGCTCGCGCTGCCGCGCGGCACGCTGACCTGGCGCGGCCCCTTCGACCTCGCGAGCGATCCGCTCTGGCGCGACATGCAGGCCGACAAGCTCTCGGAGCGCGACTACTGGATGGTGCGCACCCGCGAGGTCGGCGCGCTGGTGGGCGAGCGCTGGGACGCGATGGAGACCTTCGTGCAACGCGCGCGCGGCGCCGATCCCGAAGCCGCGATCCGGCCCGAGGCGCTGGCCGCGATCGAGGCCGCTCGCCGCGCCGGCTGCCGGCTCGCGATCCTCTCGAACGAGCTCGACCTGTTCTACGGCGCCGACTTCCGCCGCCGCCTGCCCTTCATGGCGGCCTTCGACGTGGTGGTCGACGCCACCCACACCGGCATCCTCAAGCCCGATGCGCGCGCCTACCGGCAATGCCTCGACGAACTCGGCCTGCCGGCCGAGGCCTGCGTGTTCGTCGACGACCAGCTGCGCAACATCGCCGGCGCCGAGCGCGTGGGCCTGCGCTGCGTGCACTTCGACGTGATGCAGCCCGCCGCGAGCTACGCGCGGGCCCTCGCGCTGCTCGGCATCCCCTCTTCCTCTTCGCAACGACCATGACCCCGACCTTCGAACCCACCGTGCCGCGCGAGCGCGTGCAGGCCCTGATGCGCACCGAGCAGGAGCGCTACGCGCGCACCCATGCGCGATCCGGCGAACTCTTCGCGCAAGGCCAGCAGGCCTGGCTCTATGGCGCGCCCTCGCACTGGATGCGCCGCTGGATCGGCGGCTGGCCGCTCTACGTGCAGGACGCGAAGCTGCCCTACGGCGCGCGCTTCGTCGACGTCGACGGCCACGGCTATGCCGACTTCTGCCTCGGCGACACCGGCGGCATGTGCGGCCATGGCCATCCGGCCGTGGTGGAAGCGCTGGCGCGGCAGGCGCGCATCGGCAGCTCGCTGATGCTGCCCACCGACGACGCGGCCTGGGTCGGCGAGGAACTCGCGCGCCGCTTCGGCCTGCCCTACTGGAACCTCACGACCTCGGCTTCGGACGCCAACCGCGCCTGCATCCGGCTCGCGCGCATGGTCACGGGCCGGCCGCGCGTGCTGGTGTTCTCGGGCTGCTACCACGGCTCGGTGGAAGAGGCGCACGTCGAGCTGCGCGACGGCGCGGTCGCGATGCGCAACGACATCCATCCCAACGGCTTTCCACACGACCGCCTGTCGGCCGTGGTCGAGTTCAACGACCTGCCCGCGCTCGAACGCGCGCTGCGCGCGGGCGACGTGGCCTGCGTGCTGGCCGAGCCGGCCATGACCAACTACGGAATGATCGCGCCCGCGCCCGGCTTCCACGACGCGCTGCGCCGCCTCACGCGCGAGACCGGCACCCTGCTGGTCATCGACGAGACCCACACCATCTCGAGCGGCCCCGGCGGCTACACGCGCGCGCACGGCCTCGCGCCCGACATGTTCGTGATCGGCAAGGCCATTGCCGGCGGCATTCCCGCCGCGGCCTTCGGCCTCAGTGCCGAGACCGCCGAGCGCGTGTGGCAGGTGCTGCCCAAGCTGCATCCCACCAAGCGCCAGTCGGCGCATGCCGGCTTCGGCGGCACGCTGGCCGGCAATGCGCTCACCGTGGCCGTGATGCGCGCGGTGCTGTCGCAGGTGCTGACGCCCGAGGCCTTCGAGCGCATGCTCGCACTCGCCGAGCGGCTGGCCGATGGCGTGAACGCGAGCATCGCCAGGGCCGGCCTGCCCTGGCACGCGACCCAGGTCGGCGCGCGCGTCGAGACCCTGTTCTGCCCCGATGCACCGCGCAACGCCGCCGACGTGCGGCGCACGCGCGACGGCGAGCTCGAGGCGCTGCTGCACCTCTACATGATGAACCGCGGCGTGCTGATCACGCCCTTCCACAACATGATGCTGTGCTGCCCCGGCACCACCGAACGCGAAGTAGACGAGCACGATGCGGCCTTCGCCGATTTCGCGCGGGAGTGCAGCGCATGAGCGGCAACGATCCCTTTGGCCTGCATGGCAAGGTCGCGCTGGTCACCGGCGGCGGACGCGGCATCGGCGCCGCGATCGCGCGGGCCTTCGCCGAGGCCGGCGCCTCGGTGCTGATCGCCAACCGCACCGGCAGCGCCGGCGAGGCCGTGGCGGCCGCGCTGCGCGCGCACGGCTTCGCCGTGCAGGCACTGGCCTGCGACATCGGCCGGCGCGACGAGGCCGAGCGCGCGGTGGCCGAGGCGGTGCGCGTCTTCGGCGCGCTCGACATCGTGGTCCACAACGCCGCCGTCAATCCCTGGGCAGCGATCGACGCCATGAGCGACGAGCAGCTCGAGCGCACGCTGGCCGTGAACCTCAAGGCCTGCTTCTGGCTCGCGCAGGCGGCGGTGCCGCACCTGCGCGCGCGCGGCGGCGGACGGCTGCTCGTCACCTCCTCCGTGACCGGCCCGCGCGTCGCCATGCCCGGCAGCGCCCACTACGCGGCCAGCAAGGCCGGCGTCAACGGTTTCATCCGCAGCGCCGCGCTCGAGTACGCGCGCGCGGGCATCACCGTCAACGGCGTCGAGCCCGGCTACATCGCCAAGCAGGGCGGCTCGCTGCTGTCCGATCCCGCGAAGGCCGCGCGCATCGCGCGCCACATCCCGATCGGCGAGCTGGGCCGGCCCGAGGACATCGCCCTGGCGATGCGCTTCCTGGCGAGCCCGGCCGCGCGCTACATCACCGGGCAGACCATCGTGGTCGATGGCGGCTCGACCCTGCCCGAGAGTCCCTTCTTCGCGGAGCAGGCATGAGCGGACGCTTGCAAGGCAAGGCCTGCCTCCTCGTCGGCGCCGCGAGCGGCATCGGCGCCGCGGTGGCCGCGCGCTTCGCAAGCGAGGGCGCGCGCGTCGCCGTCGCCGGCTGGCCACGGCCGCAACCGGTGGGCGACGGCCCCGCGCTCGACTGCGACGTGACCGACGACGCCGCCGTGCGCGCGGCCGTGGCCGCGGCGATCGCGGCCCTCGGCCGCATCGACGTGCTCGTGAACTGCGCCGGCATCGTGCGCAACGACGACGCGGCCGACATCGACGACGAGGACTGGCGGCGGCTGCACGAGGTCAACCTCGGCGGCACCATGCGCTGCCAGCGCGCGGTGCTGCCGGGCATGGTGGCGCAAGGCGGCGGCGCGATCGTCAACATCGCCTCGGTGGCGGCCTTCAATGCCGGTGCCGGCATGGCGAGCTACGCCGCCAGCAAGGCCGGCGTGGTCGCGCTCACGCGCTCGGCCGCGCAGGCCTACGGGCCGCGCGGCGTGCGCGTCAATGCACTGTGCCCCGGCTGGGTCGACACGCCGATGAGCCGGCAGGAGATGCGCGACCTGGCTGCCGAGCGCGGCATCTCCGAGGAAGCCGCGCATGCACAGACCGTGGCGCGCATCGCGCTCGGGCGCATGGCCTCGGCCGAGGAGATGGCGGCCGCGTGCCTGTTCCTCGCGAGCGACGAGGCGTCGTTCGTGACGGGTGCGGCGCTGGTGGCCGATGGGGGGGCGCGGGTGCCGGCTTCGGCGCGGGCGGCGTAGCAGGCTGTTGAATTTTTTCGTGTCGAACTGACCGATGTAGCCTGCGCAAATCCAACAGGCCCAAATGGACGCCTTTGGGAGCCAGCTCGGGCCTCGCGATCACGCTTCCGTGCTGCTTTCTTCGACCAGGCACAGGCCAGTCGCCGCCTCATGGCATCGCTCCTAGCGGCACGCCGTACGCATTCGGGCCGTCCGCACGACAGGAAAATGAGCTATCCCTGTGATCAAACGACAGGCTGATTTTGCGAGAGTCACAGCAATGGCTCCATCCAGGCTCGGAGCGACGGCGTGTCGTAAATATCTCCCGAAAATATGTGTTCAGGAATGAGTGGCTCGTTTGCCTTCCGGCTCCGACCAATCCATACCTTTTGGGGGACGGCCATCTGCAAGCCGCTCGGCAGATCAACCACCGTGATGTCGAGGTAATCGGAGTCCGAGCTGGTCGATTCACCTACATGCAAAGAACCCGGGACTGCGAGCACCAGATCCGAAAAATTCAGGCAGGCGCTCGCGCAGTGCTTATCGGTCAACAGAACAACCCGACCTTTGAATGAATTTCCGTCGGGAGGGGGCGGGTACTGGCTTCCTTCAATTGCACTATCGGCTACCAACACACTCGGCCCGGATTTTTCATGAGCCTCTTTCAGGAAATTTTTCATTTCCAGAATCTTCTTGTATCTAATGCTCTTTGGCCCAGTGCGTACCAATTCATCACGCGCAAGACGATCAAACCAATCGACTGAAATTCGAGAGGGGCGCCACCAAGCCTGCGCGCCACTGTCGATTGTCGGTGTATCTCGACGCATTAGTGCTGCGAGCAATTGATAACCGAAAAGGCTGCTACCACCGTTGTTGCCACGCGCATCAAATACAACGACCTCTGCTTTCTCCGGAATAGTTTGAATGGCCGAAATGGCGTTCTCCAATTCATTTTCTGCCAAGCGAGCAGGCAGAAACTGCTGCGCATATATCCAATATCTATTCTCACCCCATGATTCAACGCCTATCCGCGGTTGTTGCACATTGAAGAAAGAAGTACCTTCGTCCGAATTTTTCCAATCGAGCTGATGTTCGATGGTTTTTCCATTCGATTCGAAAGTACAAGTGCGCGGCGTTTCTGCCTCCCAGATGCTGTCACGAGGAATTCGATTGGAGAGCAGCAGTGCCAGCCTGTCCAGAACGGATCCAAGCTCGGTACGCCGGTCCACGAAAGGCGCTATGTAGGTATCTATGTATTCGAAAGGCTTCAATCCATCGCAGGCGATCAACATGGCGCCTTTTTCCGGCAGCGAAGTTGGCCATTTTGAAGCGGCATGCACAACGCGCCATTCGCCACTCCTCAATTGCGCAGTCCACCCGGCCCACATTGCCTTGCTGGAGGCATTCGGATCCCAGACGGCTACATGACCATCGCGAAAGCCTGAGATGTAATAGCGCACCGCTGCCAGTGCTTGGGCCCGGTTCGCGGCCCGCATTGCCAATTTCATAGCTTCGTCATAGCCTCGAATGAACCAATCGTTGAACGCTTGGTCTGTTTTCAATGCCACTGCCGGATGGGCATCAAAAATGACCTGCTTTGCTCGTGCAAGATCCGACAAGGCGATTGCAGAATAGTTTGGATCCGCTGCATTTGATGCAATATGCAAGGCGCCCAATAACAGGAAGCAACACTTGAGTCCTCGCAGAATGAGCCGCCTCGCTAATGATTCATTTTTACAAGCACGTGCACCGGTCTGATGGAGCGTCGCTTTGCAGCGTAAGATATATATCGCCATAAAAATAAATGCGCCCGAAACGCGGGCTCAACTGATTTTTTTAAGACTCCCTGCCGATACAGGAACTGCACCGCATTCAGTCCTCCCTCCCGCATCATCGAGTCATTGGATACTTGAATCACACCCCTGCGGTAACGACTACCGCCCCATCGAGAGCAACTGGCATCCTCACAACGCATCGCCGGCAGCGCCGCGGCGGTCGTCGCGTTCATGGAGACTGCGGCCACGGGCAGCAACACCGACAGCTCGATCCGCATTCCCACGACGCTGTGCCAGAGCAACGCGGGAAGCGGGTCCCGGGTGCGCCTTGAGGCTCAGGAGTCCATGAGCTCGTAACCCGTACTGCGCCCACCTCCCGCCGACTTCTTCAGCACCCCCAGCGCCAGCAACTGCGTGATGTCGCGCAGCGCCGTGTCCGGCGAGCACTTGGCGATGGCGGCCCACTTGCTGCTGGTGAGCTTGCCTTCGAAGCCGTCGAGCAGGCGGTTGAGCAGCTTCGCCTGGCGTTCGTTCACCGGCGTACCGGCCCAGCGCTGCCAGAAGCGCGCCTTGGCCAGCACGCCGTCGAGCGTGAGCTGCGCGCTGGCGGTGGCCCGACCCAGCGTGCCGAGGAACCAGGCCAGCCATGCGGTGACATCGAGCGAGCCCTTCTGGGTGCGCTCGAGGATCTCGTAGTAGGCCTTGCGCTCGCGCTGGATCTGCGCCGACAGGCTGTAGAAGCGCTGCCCCGCGCCATCGGCACGGGCAAGGAACAGGTCGCCGACGGCGCGCGCGATGCGGCCATTGCCATCGTCGAAGGGATGCAGGGTGACGAACCACAGGTGCGCCAGGCCCGCCTTGAGGAGGGCCGGTTCGTCCGTCTCCCGGTTGGCCCAGTCCAGGAACGCTTCCACCTGCGCGGGCAGCGTGTCCGCGGGCGGCGCCTCGAAGTGGACCTTGCGGCGATTCACCGGGCCGGAGACGACCTGCATCGGACCGGTCGCGTCATCGCGCCAACAGCCCACGGCGATCTTCGACAGGCCCGAATAGCCGGTCGGGAACAGTGCCGCGTGCCAGCCGAACAGACGCTCGGCGCTCAGGGGCTCGCCACTGCGCGAAGTGGCGTCGAGCACCATCTCGACCACGCCTTCCACATGCCGGTCGACGGGCGCCAGCGCGCCGATGTCGAGCCCGAGCCGGCGCGCGATCGACGACCGGACCGAGGCCACGTCCAACACCTCGCCCTCGATCTCGCTGGTCTTGACCACGTCGTCGGTCAGCGCCGCCAGGCTGGCCTGGTCGCGCAGCGCGAGCCCCACGTCGGCCAGGCGGCCGAGCAAGGTGCCCTGGGCGCGGCTGACATCGGCCAGGGGCTGGGCCAGGGCGGGCAGGTCGTAGCGCCACCGGGGCCAGTCGTCGGCCTGCCAGATGTAGAGGTTTTCTCCGCGCTCCATGCGGAGATTAGACGCCTGATTCGCCGCAAGCACAAACCATTCACCGCAATATCTGCGGTGAATGAGCCGTGCAATCACCGCACGAAAAAGCGGAAACGGCCCCGATCCGGCCTCCCTCGGGAAGACCCCCAAGCCGTTCGTCGGCCACCCGTGGCAACCAGGCCACGTCCCGCCCCACCCACCGAAGTCCGTAGGACACAATTGCAAACTTCTTCATTCATGCCGCCTGGCAGCGGCGCGTCTCCGTTCGCCCCATGTCCCTGGTATCCGCGTTCGTCCGGTCTCGCGCCTTCGAGGATGAGGACGGACCGGCACGCCCACGCGCCGCGCACCGCAGGCCCTGCCGGCACTGGCTGCTGGCGCTGTGGCTGCTGTTCGCCGCGCTGACGCCGGCCCTGGGCGCGCCGCCGCCCGACACCCGGGCGCCGGTGCTCTCGCTCGCGCGCCAGGCCGCCGGCCTGCCCGCGGTGCTGCAGCTCCAGTTCTTCGAGGACACGACCCGCGCCCTGGGCATCGACGAGGTCCGCACCCCGGCCCAGGAAGCGCGCTTCACCCTGCCCGACCAACCGCTGCGCGGCCAGGAATCCGACCGCGTGCTGTGGTTCAAGCTGCAGATGCAGCTGCAGGATCCGGCCGACGCGGCACGCGAATGGCTGATGCTGGTGCCCACGGTGTCGACGCGCGACATCCGCTTCTATGGCCCCTTCGACACCACGGGCCACGCGCTGGCCGAGCCCGTGGTCACCGGCATGCGCCACCCCTGGGCCACGCGGCCGGCCGCCTCCGAGCAGATGGCCTGGCGCTTCGAGCTGCCGGGGCCGGGCGTCTACACGGTGTACTTCCGCGTCGAGTCGACCTTCGCGCGCATCTACGACGTGACGCTCTGGGACCCGGCCGACTACCTGCAGTCGACGCAGGACAAGCGCATGTTCGACGGCGTCAGCTACGGCCTGCTGCTCGGGCTCACGGTCTATGGGCTGGTGCTGTTCGTGGTGTTCGGCGAGGCGCTCTATGCCTACTACATGCTGGCCTGCCTCTGCGGCCTGCTGGCGCTCGCGAGCATCAACGGCCATGCGCTGCGCTATCCCTTCGCCCACTGGCCGGCCGGCGCCGGCTTCGCCTACACGGCCGGGCCCGCGCTGTGGGCGCTGTGCAAGCTGCAGTTCGGCCGGCGGCTGCTGCGGCTGTCGCACTTCGCGCCGCTGCTCGACCGGCTGGTGCAGGCCTTCTCGGTCGCGCTGCTGCTGGCCATTCCCTACGCGCACTGGGGCGCGCATCCGCTGATCACCTTCCGGCTGGTGCAGATGTCGGTGGTGGCCTCGACAGCGGTGATGGTGATCGGCGCGATGTTCGCGATTCGGCGGCGCTACTGGCCGGCCGTGCTCTATTGCATCGGGGTCGGGCTGCTGCTGGCCGGCATCGGCGCGATCGTGTTCGCGAGCTGGGGCTGGATCGAATGGGCGCCCGGCCAGATGAACGTCTCGCAGGCGGCGCTGGTGGCCGAGTTGGTGGTGTTCGCGGTGGCGATGGCCTCGCGGCTGCGGCTGGTGCTGCGCTCCGAGCAGGCGCTGACGGCGCGCACGCAGCAGCTGGTGGAAGCGCTGGGCACCGACGCGCTGACCGGCGCCGCCAGCCGCGCCGGCCTGGAGAGCCGCGGCGAGGAATGGCTGCGCAACGGCCAGCCCTTCGCGCTGATGCTGCTCGACCTCGACGGCTTCAAGGAGGTCAACGACGGCCACGGCCACGCGGTCGGCGACGCGGTGCTGGTGCAGACGGTGGCGCGGCTGCGCGCGCAGCTGCGCGCGAGCGACACGGTGGCGCGCCTGGGCGGCGACGAGTTCGCGATCCTGGTGCCGGGCCGGCCCTCGCGCGAGGCGCTCGCGCAGATGGCACGCCGCATCGTCGACGCCGGCCTGCAGCCCATCGAGGCCGATGGCGCCGAGGTGTCGGTCGGCATGAGCCTGGGCATCGCCTGCAACCCCGAGGACGGCCGCACGCTGGCACAGTTGCTGCGTTGCGCCGACCAGGCGATGTACCGCGTCAAGCAGCAGCGCCAGGGACCGGGCTTCGCCTTCTTCGGCGACACGCACGCGGGCCCGGCGCGCCCCACCCAGGCCGGGCCGCTGGCCGGCGGAACGGGCATCGCCTGATGCGCCCGCCCACGCGAAGAAGGAGCCACGCCATGCCCCGCCTGCTCGCCGCCCTGCTGCTGCTCGCCGCGTTCGCCTGCCAGGCGCAGACCACGCCGGCGCCGGACACCCCGGTGCAGCGCCTGCGCATCGTCGGCGGGCTCGGCGGCATCACGCAGTACACGCGGCACGAGGAGAACTTCTGGGCCCGGGAGCTCGCCGAACGCACCGGCGGTCGCTACAGCGCCAGCATCGTGCCCTTCGACCGCGCGGGCGTGCCGGGCCAGGAGATGCTGAGCCTGATCCAGCTCGGCGTGGTGCCCTTCGGCACCGCGCTCATGAGCCAGATGGCGATGCAGTTCCCCGAGCTCGGCACGCCCGACATGGCCGGGCTCAACCCCGACATCGCGACCCTGCGCCGGGTGGTCGCTGCCTTTCGCCCCTACCTCGCGGGCGCGCTGCGCGAGCGCTACGGCGCCGAGCTGCTGGCGATCTACATCTACCCGGCGCAGGCCGTGTTCTGCAACCGGCCGGTCGCGCGGCTGGCCGACCTCGCGAAGCGGCGCGTGCGCGTGTCGAGCGCCACGCAGGCCGACTTCATCCGCGCGCTCGGCGCCACGCCGGTCTACACCGAGTTCGCGGCCATCCTGCCGAACATGCGCTCGGGCAACACCGACTGCGCGATCACCGGCACCATGTCGGGCCACACGCTGGGCCTGCATGCACTCACGAGCGCGCTCTACACCATGCCGCTGAGCTGGGGCCTCGCGGTGTTCGCGGCCAACCGCGAGAACCTCGAGGCGCTGCCGCCCGACCTGCAGGCGGTGCTGCGCCAGGAGCTGCCGAAGCTCGAGGCCGCGGTGTGGGCCGAGTCCGAACGCGAGACCACCGAGGGCATCGCCTGCAACACCGGCGCCGACGCCTGCACCAAGCCCGTCCGGGGCCGCATGACCGCGGTCGCGCCCACGCCGCAGGACGAGGCGCGGCGGCGCGAGATCTTCGCCATCCGCGTGCTGCCGGCCTGGCTGCAGCGCTGCGGCCCGGTCTGCGCGCAGGTCTGGAACGACACCGTCGGTCCCGTGGTCGGCATCCGCGCCCCGCTCGTGCGATGACACAGCGCTTCTCCCGTCGCGTCGCCGCCGTGGTCTATGGCGTGGCGCTGCTGTTCCTCGGCACGCTGGCGACCGTGGCCGCCAGCATCACCTGGGAGGCGCGCGGCCGGGCGATCGAGAACGCCGAGACGCAAGCCATGCGCTTCGTGGGCGGCTCCGAGGCGGCGCTCAACCGCGCGCTGCTGAGCATCGACATGCTGCTGGCCGGCGCCGGCGAGCAGCTGCGCGCCGTGCCGCGCGAACGCCTCGCCGAGGAGGCCGGCCGGCCCGAGGTGCAGCGACTGATCGTCAACCTGGTGCGACAGAACCTGCTGGTGCGCTTCGTCGCCTTCGTCGACGCGGACGGCACGCCGCTCGCTTCCTCCGACCGGCGCGGCGCGCGACTGCCGATGGCGCTGCCCGAAGGCTTCGCGCGCTCGGTGCTGGCGCAGCCGCTGTCGACCATGGCCGTGAGCGCGCCGATCGCCAGCCCGGCCACGCTGCAGAAGGTGGTGTTCTTCGCGCGCGCCGTGCCGCTGGCCGACGGCAGCCGCGTGCTGGCCGTGGCCGAGGTGCAGATCTCGCTGCTGGCCATGGTGACGACGCAGGGCGCGGCGATCCCGGGCCTGGAGATCACGCTCGAGCGCGATGCCGGTCCGCTGCTGGTGAGCGTGCCGGCACGCGACGACCTGCTGGGCCGGCAGCTCGAACCCGCGCTCAGTGAGCAGACCAGCGACGGCAAGCCCGTGCGCATGGCCGCGCGCCTGAGCGGCGTGCCCGCGATCCTGGTGGCGCGCCCGACGCTGCACCGCAACCTGCTGATCGTCGCGAGCATCCCGCTGGCCGCGGCGCTGCGCGACTGGCGCGAGGAGCGCGACCGCATCGCGTGGACCGGCGCCGTCATCGGCGCGCTGATCCTCGCGATCGCGGCCTTCACCCACCTGCAGCTGCGGCGCCAGTGGCAGTCGCGGCAGGAGCTGGTGCGCTCCAAGGCCACGCTCGACCAGGCGCTCGAATCGATGATCGGCGGCTTCGTGCTGCTCGATGCCGACGACCGCGTGCTGGCCTGGAACCGCAGCTTCGTCGCGATGTTCCCGTGGGTGCGGCCGCTGCTCGCGCCGCAGTTGCCGTTTCGCGAACTGGTGGCCGAGACCGCGCGCCACGTGGTGCACGAGGGCGGCCCGCCCGGCTGGATGGCGCTCAACATGCCGCAGCTCGCGCAGGACCATTCCGAGCAGGAGGCGGTGCTCGAGGACGGCCGCGTGCTGCATGCCACGCGCAGCCGCACGCCCGACGGCGGCACCGTCTGCGTCTACCAGGACATCACGGAGAAGCGGCGCCACATGGCCGCCATCGTCGAGAGCAAGGCCCAGCTGCAGGCCACGCTCGAGGCGCTGCCCGACCTGCTGCTCGAGGTCGGCCTCGACGGCATCTGTCACGGCCACCATGCGCCGCGCGTGCCGCTGCCGGGCATCCAGGTCGACCAGCCGGCCGGCCGCCGGCTGCAGGAGCTGCTGCCGCCGCAGGCGAGCGCGGAGGTCATGGCGGCGTTGAAGGAAGCCAATGAGACCGGGCGCTCGAGCGGCCGCCAGTTCGAGCGCCGCTACGCGCGCAGCAAGGCCTGGTTCGAGATCTCGGTCTCGCGCAAGGCCAGCGGCGCGCAGGCCGATCCGCGCTTCATCGTGATCCTGCGCAACATCACCGAGAGCAAGCAGGCGGCCGACGAGGTCGAGCAGCTCGCCTTCTACGACACGCTCACCGGCCTGCCCAACCGCCGGCTGCTGGTGGACCGCATCAAGCACGCCATCGATGCCGTGCCGGGGCGCTCGCGCTGGAGCGCGCTGCTGTTCCTCGACCTCGACAACTTCAAGACCGTGAACGACGCGCACGGCCACGACACCGGCGACGTGATGCTCAAGCAGGTGGCGCAACGCCTGACCGCCTGCCTGCGCCGCGGCGACACGGTGGCGCGGCTGGGCGGCGACGAGTTCGTCGTGATGCTGGCCGAGCTGCACGAGCGGCGGCTGATCGCGACCTCCGAGACCGAGGCCATGGGCGCGGCCATCCTCGAGCAGCTCAACCGGCCCTACCAGCTCGGCGGCCAGCAGCACCACAGCACCTGCAGCATCGGCGTGGCGCTGTTCGACACCGCCGATGCCTCGCTCGACGAGGTCATCAAGCAGGCCGACATCGCGATGTACTACGCCAAGACCGCCGGCGGCAACGCGCTGCGCTTCTTCGAGACCAGCATGCAGACCAGCATCACCGCGCGCGCGGCGCTCGAGAACGAACTGCACGCGGCCGTCGAGCAGCGGCAGTTCGTGCTGCACTACCAGAGCCAGGTCACGAGCGAGGACCGCGTGGTCGCCGCCGAGGTGCTGGTGCGCTGGCAGCATCCGACGCGCGGCCTGCTGGCGCCCGGCGAGTTCATCGCCGCGGCCGAGGACACCGGGCTCATCATCCCGCTCGGCCTCTGGGTGCTCGAGACCGCCTGCCGCCAGCTCGCGGCCTGGAGCGAGGACCCGCGGCGCGCGCACCTGCAGCTGTCGGTCAACGTGAGCGCGCGGCAGTTCCGCACCGACGACTTCGTCAAGCAGGTCGCCCGCGTGCTCGAGCGCACCGGCGCCGATCCGCGCCAGCTCAAGCTCGAGCTGACCGAGAGCCTGCTGCAGTTCAAGGTCGCCGACACCATCGCCAAGATGAAGACCCTGGCCGGCATGGGCATCCAGTTCTCGATGGACGACTTCGGCACCGGCTTCTCGTCGCTGTCGTACATGATCCAGTTGCCGCTCAACCAGATCAAGGTCGACAAGTACTTCGTGCACGGCATCGGCCTGAACCCGAAGGTGGAGCTGGTGATCCAGACCATCATCGGCATGGCGCTCAACCTCGAGCTGCAGATCGTCGCCGAAGGCGTGGAAACGCAAGCGCAGCGCGAGTTCCTCGCGCGCCACGGCTGCCACCTGTACCAGGGCTATCTGTTCGGCAAGCCGAAGGCGCTGGAGGCCTACGAGCAGGACCTGGACGCGCAGGCCTGATCGGGCCGCACAATGGCTTCCGGTGAACCACGCGAGGCGATCGACATGAAACTGCTGCTGTTGGGTGCGACGGGATTGGTGGGCGGCCGGGCACTGCAGCTCGCGCTCTCGAACGACGCCTTCTCCCAGGTGATCGCGCCGACGCGAACGCCGCTCGCGGCCCACGCCAGGCTGGTCAACCCGGTCGCCTCGCGGCTCGAGGACCTGGTGCCGGCCTGCATCGCGCACCGGCCCGATGCCGTGGTCTGCGCACTGGGCACGACGCAGGCGAAAGCCGGTTCGAAAGAGGCCTTCCGCCACGTCGACCACGAACTGCCGGTCGCGTTCGCCGAGGCCGCGCATGCCGCCGGCGTGGGCACCTTCGTGATCGTGACGGCCATGGGTGCCTCGGCCAGCTCGCTCTTCTTCTATCCGCGCACCAAGGGCGAAGTGGAGCGGGACGTCCGCGCGATCGGCTTCCGCTCGCTGACGATCTGCCGGCCCAGCCTGATCGGCGGCGAGCGCCATGAGGAAAGGCGCGCGGAAGGCATGGCGCTGACCTGGGCGCGGCGCCTGGGGCCGGTGCTGCCGGCGCGATGGCGTGTCAATCCGGAAGCGGCCATTGCCGCGGCGCTGCTCGACGCGGCCATCGCCGCGAAGCCCGGCTGCCACTTCATCTCCTCCGACGCCATGCATTGAGCGGCAACGCGAAGGCCACGGGTGACTGGGTCCTTCGCAGCGCCCCCAACCTTCGACTGGGCCACGAGTTCGACCGGGTTCATGCGAGCCCCATCGGCCGCGTCACTCGGGCTTGATGCCCGCGGCCTTGACCAGCGGGCCCAGCCGGTCCATGTCCGCGCGCAGGGCGCGCGAGAGCTGCTCGGGCGCGCCGCCGAGGATCAGCGCGCCATCGGCCTCGAGCCTGGCCTTCACGTCGGGCGTGCGCAGCGTCTCGTTGAGCCTGGCGTTGAGCGTCGCGACGATCGCCGCCGGCGTTCCGGCCGGCGCCACGATGCCGTACCAGCTCACGAGCTCGAAGCCCGGGAAGCCGCTCTCGGCGATGGTCGGCACGCCTGGCAGCGCGGGCGAGCGCTGCGCCGAGGTGACCGCGATGCCGCGTACCTTGCCGCCGTCGATGAAGCCGCGCATCGTGACGCTGGTCCCGACCCAGGCGTCGAGCCGGCCGCCGAGCATGTCCGGCATGCCCTGCGCGATGCCGCGATAGGGGATCAGGTTGAACTTCGCGCCCGACTGCTTCTGCAGCAGCTCGGTCGCCAGCAGCGGGCTCACGGTCGGATAGCCGATGCTCACCGAGCCCGGATCCTTCTTCGCCTTCGCGATGGCGGCCGCGAGATGGGCCGCGCCGCTGGCCGCGTCGACCGTGAACACATAGGGCGTGGAGGCGATCAGCCCGATCGGCTGGAAGTCCTTCAGCGGGTCGAAGGGCAGCTTGTCGTAGAGCGAAGGACTGAGCGCGATGTGATCGGTGAGCGTGAGGCCGAGCGTGTAGCCGTCGGCCCTGGACTTGGCCACCGCCTGCAGCGCGATGTTGCCGTTGGCGCCCGCGCGGTTGTCGATGATGACGCTGGTCTTGAGCAGCTCGCCGAGCGTCGGCGCGAGCACCCGCGCCAGCTTGTCGCCGCCGCCGCCCGGCGGGAAGGGCACGATCAGGCGCACGGGCTTGTCGGGGTAGTCGGTGTCGGCGCGTGCCGGCAGGCACGAGGTGAAGGCGAGCGCGAGGCCCAGGAGGCTCGCGACGGCGAGGCCGCGGCCCCGCGTGTTCGATGCGCTGTGGGTGTGGCCCATGTGATGTCTCCGGTAAGTTGTTGTGTGGCCAGCGGCCGCGCCACGGCCGCCGGCGTTCGAGCCAGCCGTTGTGCGGCCTCCACGCATCCGCGACGTCGCGGTGCACGAAGGGTTCGCGGCGGCCGCGGGCCTCAGACGTGCGCTTCGGCGCCCAGCAGCGCGGTACGGAAGCGGCTGCGCAGGAACGGGCCGTCGCGTGGCGGCAGCGCCGTCGGCGCGGGGTCGGTGGTGACCTTGAGGGTCGCGAGCACCGGGCCCTGGCCGTGGAGGATCCTGTCGACCGCCTCCTCGAGCTCCGCGGCCGTGCGCACCGTCAGCGCCTGCGGGAAGCCCGTGGCCTTCGCGACCTCGGTGATATTGACGCCACGGCCCGCGTGGGCCGGCTGCATGCCGGTCTCGGCGTAGTGCTCGTTGTCGATCACGACGACGGTGAGGTTCTCGGTGCGGTCGACCGCGGCGGTCGCCAGCGAGCCCAGGCCCATCATCATCTCGCCGTCGCCGACGAACACGATGACGCGCTTCCTCGGCTGCGCGCGGGCCAGGCCCAGGCCCACCATCACGGCGCCGCCCATCGCGCCCCAGAGGTAGAAGTTCTGCGGACCGTCGCCCGCGGCGGCCACGTCGAAGGTCGGGTTGCCCAGGCTGGTGATGGCCAGCGCCTCGCCCCGGTCGCGCAGGATGCGCGCCACCACTTCGCGGCGATTCAGGACGGCTTGGTTCTTGGCTGTGGATGACATGGCGGTGCTCACTTGTTGAAATTCTTCGTGCCGATGACGCGCTGCCCGATCAGCACCGCGACGCTGCGCCCGGTCTGGTAGGCGAACTTCGCGCCGGCGAGCACGGTGGGCGGAACCTCCTCGGGCGAATCGGCGCGGTACACGTACACGCCCGAGTCCTCGAGCACCGCCTGCGTCGACTTGCCCATCGCGACCTGCCAGGGGTTGAACTCGCCCCACTCGCCGCGCATCGTCACGATCATGAACAGCGGCATGCGCGTCTCGTGCTGCAGCGACAGCATGTTGATGCAGTTGCCGACACCGCTGGACTGCAGCAGCAGCACGCCGCGGTCGCCGCCGAGCCAGGCCCCGCCGAGCATCGCGACCCCCTCCTCCTCGGTGGTGAGCGAGACCGCGTGGATCCCGGGGTCCGCCTCGCACAGGCGGATCAGCTGGCTGTGGCCCGCGTCGGGCACGTAGGCGACCTGCCGGACGCCGAGGTTCTTGAAGCCTTCGAAGATTTGCTGGGGCCAATCGATGGTGGACATGGGAGTGGGTGGGGTGGTGAATGATGGAAGGAAGGGATCGATGCTCAGCGCATGACGAAGGGGTTGGCCGTCGCCGCGCCGGTGTTGATCCAGACGCTCTTGGTCTGCAGGTATTCGTTGATCGCGTCCATGCCGTTCTCGCGGCCCAGGCCCGAATCCTTGTAGCCGCCGAACGGCGACATGAAGCTCACGGCGCGGTAGGTGTTGATCCACACCATGCCCGCCTGCAGCCGCTCGGACATCCGGAACGCGCGGCCCATGTCGCGCGTCCACACGCCCGAGCCGAGCCCGAAGCGCACGTCGTTGGCGATGCGCACCGCGTCGTCCTCGTCCTGGAAGCGGATGATCGAGAGCACGGGGCCGAAGACCTCTTCCTGCGCGATGCGCATGCCGTTGTCGACGTCGCCGAAGATCGTCGGCTGCACGAACCATCCGCTGCCGCAGGCCTCGCCCGTGGCGGGACCGCCGCCGAGCAGCAGCCGGGCGCCCTCGTCCTTCGCGATCCGGATGTAGCTCAGCACCTTGTCGTACTGGGGCCGCGTGGTCACCGGGCCGACCTGGGTGTCCATCGACATCGGATCGCCCATGCGCGCGGTGCGCGCCAGCGCCAGCAGGCGCTCGACCACCTCGTCGTACACCGCCTCCTGCACCAGCAGGCGCGAGCCCGCGATGCAGGTCTGGCCGGTGGCGGCGAAGATGCCCGAGACCGCGCCGTTCACGGCGTCGTCGAGCTTCGCGTCCGCGAAGACGATGTTCGGCGACTTGCCGCCGAGCTCCAGGCTCACGTGCTTGAACTGGCGCGCTGCCGCCTCGTTGATGGCGCGGCCGGTGGCATCGGCGCCGGTGAAGCTGATCTTCGCGACCCGCGGATGCTCGACGAGCGTGGCGCCCACCTCGCGGCCGAAGCCCGTGACCACGTTGACCACGCCGGCGGGAAAGCCCGCCTCCTCGAACAGCCGGGCGAACTCCAGGCTCGATGCCGAGGTGAACTCCGAGGGCTTGATCACCACCGTGCAGCCGGCGGCGAGCGCGGGGGCGATCTTCCACGTGGCCAGCAGCAGCGGCGAGTTCCAGGGCGTGATGGCGGCCACCACGCCGAGCGGCTCGCGGCGCGTGAAGTTGAAGTAGCCCGGCTTGTCGAGCGGCATCACGCGCCCCTCGACCTTGTCGGCCAGGCCGCCGAAGTAGTAGAACCACTGCGGGATGTAGTGGAGCTGCCCCAGCATCTCGGCCAGCAGCTTGCCGTTGTCGCGCACCTCGATCTCGGCCAGCCGGCGCGCATCGCGCGCGATCAGGTCGCCGACGCGGCGCAGCAGCGCACCGCGCTCGGTGGCCGTGAGCCTGGCCCAGGGCCCCTCGGTGAAGGCCCGGTGCGCCGCCTGCACGGCGGCGTCGACGTCGGCCGCGCTGCCCGAGGCGATCTCGGCCCAGGTCTCGCCGGTGTAGGGGTTGTGTGTTTCGAACCAGGTGCCGCCGAGGGGGGCGGCTTCCTGTCCGTCGATCCAGTGTGAGTAGCGTTTCATATCGGTGGACGAAGCTTCCTACATCGATGCGCGCGGCGCCATTTGCGATTCGCAAACAGGCACTTCAGGAGTGCTCAAGACGGCGCGCGACGAATGGGGCATGGATGGGTCCGAGGCCTATTCCTTGGCCACGTAGGCTTCAGCGGGCTTGTCGCTCGGATTGGCCCAGGCGTTCTTCGTGGCCTCGCCCAGCGGCAGGTTGATGGTCACGTCCACGGGCGGGATCGGCTTCAGGAACCACTTGTCGTAGAGCCTGGCGAGCTCGCCCGATCGGGCCTGGGCCTTGATGCTCTCGTCCACCGCGGCCTTGAACGCGGGGTCGTCCTTGCGGATCATGATCGCGATGGGCTCCACGGCCAGCACGTCGGGCAGCAGCCTGAAGTCCTTCGGCGACTTGGACTTCGCCGCCAACGAGGCCAGCACCGAGGCGTCGAGCACGAAGGCATCGGCGCGGTCGGACTCGAGCAGCAGGAAGCTGTCGGAATGGTCCTTGCCGTAGACCTCGGAGAAGCTCAGGTTCTCGGCGCGCTTCTGCTTGCGCAATGTCTGCAGCGGCGTGGTGCCGGTGGTCGTGACGACCGTCTTGCCCTTGAGGTCCGCGAGCGCATGGATGCTCGAACTCGCCTTCACGAGGATCTTGGTTTCCTCGATGTAGGTGGTCAGGCCGAAGGCCACGTCCTTCTGCCGCGCGGCGTTGTTGGTGGTCGAGCCGCACTCGAGGTCGACGGTACCGTTCTGCACCAGCGGGATGCGGTTCTGCGAGGTCACGGGCTGGTACTTGACCTCGAGCTTGCGGCCGAGCGACTTCTCGAGGTCCTTGATGATGTTGGCGCAGACGTCGAAGTGGAAGCCCGTGTACTGGCCGTTGCCCAGCGTGTAGGCCAGGCCCGAGGACTCGCGCACGCCCTCGGTGATGGCGCCCGAGGCCTTGAGCTTGGCGAGGGTGTCGTTGGCCTGCGCGAGCGCGCCGCAGGCGGCCAGCGTGGCGATGACCAGGATCGATGCTTGTTTCTTCTTCATGCGGAAAGCTCCAGCGGGGATGGGGAAAAGGGAGGTCAGGCGGCGCGCGCCGCCAGCAGCTGCTCGGCGGCGGCCAGCCGCACGCACAGCGCCACCACTTCGGCGGCGCGGCCCAGTTGCTCGATCGACGGCGAGGACGGCGCGATGCGCAGCGTGCGGTCGAGCGGATCGATGCCGCCCGGAAACGGCGCGCCGGCCGGCGTGAGCGTGACGCCCGCGCGGCCCGCGAGCTCGACCACGCGGCGGGCCGTGCCGGGTTGCACGTCGAGCGCGATGAAGTAGCCGCCGCGCGGTCGCGTCCATTGCGCGATGCCCAACGGGCCCAGTTCGCGCTCGAACACATCCAGCACGCGGTCGAAGCGCGGCGCCAGCAGCGCGCGGTGGCGCAGCATCAGCATCTCGAGACCCACGCGGTCGCGCAGCAAGCGCACATGGCGCAGCTGGTTGAGCTTGTCGGGCCCCACGCTGCGCACCGCCGCATGACCGAGCCACCAGCGCAGGTTCTCGGGCGAGGCACCGAACAGCGCGACGCCGGCACCGGCGAAGGTGATCTTCGAGGTGGAGGCGAAGACCAGCGGCCGGTTCGCATGGCCGTGCGCCTGGCAGCGCTCGGCGATGTTCGCGATCTGCACCTCCTCCACGCCGAGGTGGTGCAGACCGTAGGCGTTGTCCCAGAACAGGCGGAAGTCCGGCGCGGCCGTGGGCATGGACGCGAGCGCCTCGACGACCGCGTCCGAGTACACGGCGCCGGTCGGGTTGCTGTACTTGGGCACGCACCACATGCCGCGCACCGACGGGTCCTGCACATGGGCGCGCACCGCGTCCATGTCGGGCCCGTCGTCGTGCAGCGGCACCGGGATTAGCCGGATGCCGAAGGCCTCGCAGATCGCGAAGTGGCGGTCGTAGCCGGGCACCGGGCAGAGGAAAGCCGCGCCCGAGGGCACGGCATGCCATGGCTCGCCGCCGCCGGGCACGCCGGCGCGCCAGGCGTGCGAGACGCAGTCGTACATCATCGACAGGCTCGAGTTGCCGCCGGCGACCACCTGCTCGGGCGGCACGCCGAGCATGAACGCGAACAGCCGCCGCGCTTCGGGCAGGCCCTGCAGGCCCATGTAGTTGCGGCAGTCGGTGCCGTCCTCGGCGAGGAAGTCCTGCGGGCCGGGCAGCGCCAGCAAACCCTCGGACAGCGCGACCTGCTCCGCCGACGGCACGCCGCGCGCCATGCTGAGCTTGAGCGGCTGCGCGCAGAGCGCTTCATGGGCCCGGGCCCACTGTCGATGCAAGGTGTCGAGTGCCGGGCGGGAAGCGTGGATCAGTTCGTTCATGGGTCCGTGGTGTTGCGCACGGCGTTGCATGCCGGCGCGCGGAGCTTCCTGGATCCGCGTGCCGCGCGCTATTTGAGATTCGCAAACGGGCACTTCGCGAGCCCTCAAGTCACGGGCGGTGCGGGGGTCGATGTCGAACAGGGCCTGCTCGTCCGGCCGGTGTTTGGCCACGCGCAATGGCGGCTTGTGGAAGCGCAAATTGCGCGGCCCGCGCGCGGTGGGCATTCTTCAGGGCGAACTCACTGGCGAAACCATGACACTGCCCCAACGCTCCTTCCTCTTCGTGCCCGCGAACCGACCCGACCGCTTCGACAAGGCGCTGGCCTGCGGCGCCGATGCCGTCGTCATCGACCTCGAGGACGCGGTGCCTCCCGAGAACAAGACCGAGGCGCGCCATTCCGTGGCCGCCTGGCTGGCGGCCCACCATCGCGTGATCGTCCGCATCAACGCGGCCGACACGCCCTGGTTCAAGGACGACCTCGCGCTGGCCCGGCTGCCCGGTGTCGCGGGCATCATGCTGCCGAAGACGGAGCGCATCGACGAGGTGTTCAGCGTGTCGTGCATCGGCGCGGGCACGGCGGTGTTTCCGATGATCGAGACCGCGGCCGGGCTGCACAACGTCCACACCATCGCGCGGGCGCAAGGCGTGCAGCGGCTGGTGTTCGGCTCGATCGACTTCCAGCTCGACCTGGGCATCTCGGGCGACGAGCTCGAACTGCTGCCCTACCGCGCGCAGTTGGTGATGGCCTCGCGCCTGGCCCGGCTGGCCGCGCCCATCGATGGCGTCAGCACCTCGATCGACGACCAGGCCGCGCTCGCGGCCGACACGCTGCGTTCGCGGCGGCTCGGCTTCGGCGCCAAGCTGTGCATCCACCCGAAGCAGGTGGGCGCGGTGAACGCGGCCTTCTGCGCCAGCGCAGAGGAGCTCGCCTGGGCGCGCCGCGTGCTCGAGGCGGCCGCGCGTTCGGCGGGCGCCGCGGTCGCGGTGGACGGCAGGATGGTGGACCGCCCCGTCATGATGCGTGCCCAGGCGATCGTGCAGGAAGCAGGCGAGCGTGCGTTGCGGCTGGCCGGCGCGGCAGCGACGCAGTCATGAACAAGAGCGCCCCGGTGCTCGCGCCCTGCTCGAGCCCGGGGTCTGAAAATCAATCGGCCTCGCCGCCCGGGGACCGCGTGGCCGACAACGCATCGGCCTTCAGCAGCTCGACCAGGTCGCGCGCGAAGCCCGGCAGCGCCTCGAGGCTGCGAAAGCAGATCTGCAGGTTGCGCAGGGCCCAGTCGTCCTCGAGCTGGATGACCTGGACCGCCATGTACTGCCGGTAACGCTCGGCCGAGGTGCCCGGCATGATGCTGATGCCGACGTTCGATTCGGTCATCTTGCAGCAGGCCTCGAAGTTGCCGACCTGGATGCGTGGCCTGAGCACGCGGTTCATGTCGCGGGCGATCTGGTTCAGGAACGAATGGATGGCCGTGCCCTCGTTGAGCACCACGTGCTCGTATTCGAGGGTCTCGGCAAAGGGCACCGGCGAGCGGGCCGCGAGCGCATGGCCATCGGGCACCACCAGCACCAGCCGGTCCTCGCGATAGGGCACGACCTCGAGCCCCTCGGTGCGCACGCGCCCCGAGACGATGCCGATGTCGGTGTGGCCGTCGGACACCGCGCGCACGATGTCGCCGCTGCCGCGCTCGCGCAGGTCGACGTTCACGTCGGGATGGGTGATGAGGTAGCGGCTCATCACGGCCGGCAGGAAATCGGTGATGGCGGTCGTGCTCGCGAACACGCGCAGATGGCCCTTGATGCCGCTCGCGTACTCCTGCAGGTCATTGCGCAGGTGCTCGAGCTGGCCGACCACCAGGCGCGCGTGATAGGCCAGCGCCTGGCCCGGCGGCGAGAGGGTCACGCCCTGGCTGCTGCGGTACAGCAGCTTGGTGCCCACGCTCTCCTCCAGGTTCTTGACGCGGATGCTCGCCGCCGAGACCGACATGAACGTGGCCTCGGCGCCTCGCGTGAGGCTGTTGGCCTCGGCGATGGCCAGGAACAGCCGCAGGTCTACCAGATCGAAATGGATCATCTTGCTTTCCGACTTTTCCCCTCGCCCGCCGCCGCCCTTCCCTGAGTCAACGAGGAACGACAGGCTCCAGCAGGGGACCGACGCGCGGCACCGACATCAGCGACCAGACCCAGCCAATGACGCTCTGCATCTCGGCGGCCGTGGCGCCGTGGCGGTAGAGCGCCAGGCGCGTCGCCTTCTCTTCCAGTTCATGGCGCTCGAGGGTGTTGCCGGGATCGCCCTTGGGCTCGTCGACGCGGCCCTCGAGACGACGGCCGTCGATGGTATCAACATGCACCTTGCCGATCCATCGCGCCGGGTAGGCCCGGTCCACCTCGGGGTCGAGGACCATGCTGACCTTGTCGTGGAAGGCCGAGACCGCGGCGTCCTTGAAGTGCCCGTCGAACTCCGCCAGGCCCGCACGGCCATGCACGGCCACCAGGCCGAGCACGGTGCCCATCGAGAACTTCGACTGGTGCACGGTCTGTGGATCCGTGACCGGGCCGAGGACGTCGATGGCCGCCTGGTGCACCTGCGCCGTCACCGCCTTCACGTCACCGGCCGCGAGCTGGTGGCGCTGCAGGATCTGCTGCAGCGCATCGGCCGCGGGATGCGTGTGGCGGCACGAGGCGTGGAACTTGAACGAGGTCTCGGGCAGCGCCCAGCGCGTACCGAGGCCGTCCGTGAGCCGGGCCGGATCGGCATCGCTCGACATGCCCGCGGCCATGCCCTGCGCGCCGGTCAGGATGCGCCGCGCGCCCGTGAAGTCGTCCTTGGCCAGGTAGGCGGCCGTGAGGCCGGCGCCGGCCGCGTGCGCCGTGTGCAGCTGCTTCGAATCGGCGGCATCGCGCAGGAACTCCCACAGGCCCGAGGCCTGGGTGCCCGCGGAACCGATCGCATGCAGCATCTGCTCGGGCGTCAGCGCCAGCAGATGGCCGGCCGTCACCGCGGCCGCCACGGCACCCGCGGTGCCGGTGGTGTGGAAGATCTTGTAGTGCGAGCGGCCCAGGAACTCGCCGACGCGGATGCCGACCTCGTAGCCGGCGACCGCCGCGGTCAGCAGCTGCGCGCCGCTGAGGCCATGCGCCTGGGCGATCGCGAGTGCCACCGGGAACACCACGGCCGCCGGATGGAACACGGAGCCGTTGTGCACGTCGTCCTGCTCGGCGAAGTGCGAGGCAGCGGCATTCGCCATCGCGGCCATCAGGGGGCTGGAGCGCGTGCGGTGGATCAGGATCTCGCTGCGGCCGTCGCCCGCGCCCATGGCGGATGCGAAGCGGGTGATGGTCTCGACCGGGCGCGCGCCCTTGCCGGCCAGCGCCGAGCCGATCCAGTCGAGGAACAGGTCCTCGGCGCGGCGCAGCACGGCCGGCGGGATGTCGTCGGCCTTCAGGTCGGCGGCGAAGCTCGCCAGGATGGACTCGGGGGTGTTCGAGGTCGTCATGTCGGATGTTCTTTCAGAGGATCTGGCTGTCGCGCAGGCGCGCGATGTCTTCGGGACCATAGCCCAGCGCTTGCAGGATGGCATCGGTGTGCTCGCCCAGCGCGGGAACCGGGTCCATGCGCGGCGCGAAGCGGTCGTTGTCGGCCGGCGGCTTCAGCGCCGGGATCGGCCCGACGGGCGAGCCCACCTCGCACCAGCGCTCCCGCGCGCGCAGCTGGGGATGGGCCCACACGTCGGCGATGTCGTTGACGCTGGCGTTGCCGATGTGGGCGGCATCGAGCCGCTCGATGCACTGGGCCGCGGTCAGCGGCTGCAGCAGCGACTCGATCAGCTGCTTGAGCTCCACCCGGTGGGCGCTGCGCTTGGCATTGGCATCGAAGCGCGCGTCGGTGGCCAGTTCCGGGTGTGCGAGCACCTGTTCGCAGAAGGCCTTCCACTCGCGCTCGTTCTGCAGGCCGAACAGCACGGTCTTGCCGTCGCCCGCCATGAACGGGCCGTAGGGATAGATGCTCGGATGGCTGGCGCCCGCGCGCGCGGCCTGCGCCTGGCCCTCGAAGCCGTAGTAGAGCGGGTTGCCCATCCATTCGGCGAGGCACTCGAGCATCGACACGTCGATGTGGCTGCCCTCGCCGGTGATGCCGCGCTGGATCAGTGCCGCCAGCACCGCGCTGTAGGCATACATGCCGGCGGCGATGTCGGCCACCGAGATGCCGGCGCGCGCCATCTCCTCGGGTGATCCGGTCACCGACAGCAGGCCGGCCTCGGCCTGGATCAGCAGGTCGTAGGCCTTCTTGTCGCGGAACGGTCCCGCGCTGCCGTAGCCCGAGATGTCGCAGACGATCAGGCGCTTGTGCGTCGGGCGCAGCGCTTCCTCGGACAGGCCGAGCCGCGCCGCGGCGCCGGGCGCGAGGTTCTGCACCAGCACGTCGGCCTGGCCCAGCAGCTTGGCGAGCACCTGCCGCGCCTCGGGCTGCTTGACGTCAAGGGTGATGCTTTCCTTGGACCGGTTGATCCAGACGAAATAGGAGGCCTCGCCCCGCACGCGCCGGTCGTAGGCGCGCGCGAAGTCGCCGGCGCCCGGGCGCTCGATCTTGATGACCCGCGCACCCATGTCCGCGAGCTGGCGCGTGGCAAAGGGCGCCGCCACCGCGTGCTCGAGCGTGACGACGGTGATGCCTTCGAGCGGGCGCCTGCCTTGGGTTCGCGTCATGGCGCTCAGAAGGAACGCGGCAGGCCGAGCAGGTGCTCCGCCACGTACGCGTAGATCAGGTTGGTGGAGATCGGCGCGACCTGGTAGAGGCGCGTCTCGCGGAACTTGCGCTCGATGTCGTATTCGTTCGCGAAGCCGAAGCCGCCATGGAACTGCAGGCAGGTGTTGGCCGCTTCCCAGCTCGCCTTGGCCGCCAGGTACTTCGCCATGTTGGCCTGTGCGCCGCAGGGCTGGTGCGCATCGAACAGCTCGCAGGCCTTGAAGCGCATGAGGTTGGCGGCCTCGACCTCGATGTAGGCGTCGGCGATCGGGAACTGCACGCCCTGGTTCTGGCCGATCGGGCGGCCGAACACCACGCGCTCGTTGACGTACTTCGTCACGCGGTCGATGAACCAGTAGCCGTCGCCGATGCACTCGGCCGCGATCAGCGTGCGCTCGGCATTGAGCCCGTCGAGGATGTACTTGAAGCCCTGTCCCTCCTCGCCGATCAGGTTCTCGGCCGGGATCTCGAGGTTCTCGAAGAACAGCTCGTTGGTCTCGTGGTTCACCATGTTCGGGATCGGCCGCACCGTCATCCCGCTCTTCTCGGCGGCGCGCAGGTCGACCAGGAAGATCGACATGCCCTCGGACTTCTTCTTGACCTCGGCCAGCGGCGTGGTGCGGGCCAGCAGGATCATCCAGTCCGAATGCTGCACGCGCGAGATCCAGACCTTCTGGCCGTTGACGACGTAGCGGTCGCCCTTCTTCACGGCCGTGGTCTTGATCTTGGTGGTGTCGGTGCCGGTCGTGGGCTCGGTCACGCCCATCGACTGCAGCCGCCATTGGCCCGAGGCGATCTTGGGCAGGTAGAGCTGCTTCTGCTGCTCGGAGCCGTGGCGCAGCAGCGTGCCCATGTTGTACATCTGGCCGTGGCAGGCGCCGGAGTTGCCGCCCGAGCGGTTGATCTCCTCCATGATCACCGAGGCCTCGGTCAGGCCCAGGCCCGAGCCGCCGTACTCGGCGGGGATCAGCGCCGCGAGCCAGCCGGCCTTGGTGAGCGCATCGACGAAGGCCTCGGGGTAAGCGCGCTGCTCGTCGATCTTGCGGTGGTATTCGTCGGGGAACTCGGCGCAGAGTGCGCGCACGGCATCGCGGATGTCTTGGTACTTGTCGACGGCGTTCTTCGTCATTGGATCGCTGCTTGGGGGTTAGAAAAAACTGGCGCGGGCTTCCATCGCCAGCACACCGTCATGGTTGCGTGCCCACAGCGTCTGGGAACCGTCGGCCTGGGCCTTGCCGCACAGCTCGAAGGCAGCGGTGTCGAACAGGGGATGCACGGCCCGGAAGGCGAAGCCGCGCACGCGGCGCTGCGGCAGCCGGCGGCTCGCGAGCCCCAGCAGCAGCGTGGCCACCATCGGGCCATGGACCACCAGGCCCGGGTAGCCCTCCACCTCGGTGGCGTAGGGCCGGTCGTAGTGGATGCGGTGGCCGTTGAAGGTCAGCGCGGAATAGCGGAACAGCAGCACCGGATCGGGCACGACGGTCTCGCGGTAGTCCTCGTCCGTGGCCGCCTTCGTTCCCGCCGGGGCGGGCGCGCCCGCGGCCGGCATGTCGCGATAGACGATGTCCTGCTCCTCGGTGATGGCCAGGCCCCTGGCATTCGAGATCTCGTGGCGGACCTTGACGAAGACCAGCGCCCCGCTCTTGCCCTGCTTGGCATCCACGTCGAGGATCCGCGACTGGCGCGTGATCTCGTCGCCCACCTGCAGCGGATGGTGGAACTGCAGCTCGCCGCCGGCCCACATGCGGCGCGGCAGCGCGATCGGCGGCAGGAAGCCGCCGCGCAGCGGGTGGCCGTCGACGCCGATCTGGTCCTGGCGCGCCAGCGGGATGAAGTGCAGCCAATGCCACAACGGGGGCACGTCGCTGCCCAGGTTGAAGGCGAGGTCGTCCCGGTCGAACGTGGCGGCCAGCGCCGACAGGGACGCGGCGCCCACGTCGTCGCCCCTGCGCTCGGTGCGGCCGATCCAGGCCCGGAGGTCGACGGAGGTCTCGGTAGTCATGGCCGCAGCATTGCCCGATCCGGCGGAAGGCGCAATTTGCCATTCGCAAAGTGCGCCTTGTTGGACATTCAACGCGCCGGCAGCCGCCCGGTGCCGGACGCCTTCGCGCCCATGCCATCGGGGTCAGTGCCCGGCCGGCCGCGCCTCCTCGGCATCGAAGGCGCCGCGCCCGCCGCGCTGCAGCCGCAGCCCATAGCCGCGGATCTTCGCGTAGAGCGTGGGTTTGGCGATGCCGAGCCGGCGCGCGGTCTCGGTCACGTTGAAGCCGCAGGCACGCAGCGCATTCGCGATCGCCTCCTTCTCGACCTCCTCGAGCGTGCGCACCTCGGAGGCCGGGCGCACCGGCGGCGGCGGCGCGGCGTCGGGCTTCGGGCCGCCGGAGAACCATGCGGGCAGGTCGTCGACGCATGCGGTCTCGGCATCGGTCATGTTCACCAGCCGCTCGACGGTGTTCTCGAGCTCGCGCACGTTGCCGGGCCACGGATGCGCGACCAGCCGCTGCATCAGGGCCGGCGAGACGCGGAACACGTTCTTGCGCAGCAGCTGCGCGTACTTGCGCAGGAAGTGGTGCACCAGCACCGGCACGTCCTCGGGCCGCTCGCGCAGCGAGGGCAGCTCGATGCCGATCACGTGGCAGCGGTAGTAGAGGTCCTCGCGGAACTCGCGCCGCTCGATCATGGCCTGCAGGTCGCGGTTGCTGGCCGAGATCACGCGCACGTCGATCGGAATGCTGCGCGTGTCGCTCACGCGCACCACCTCGCGCTCCTGCAGCACGCGCAGCAGCTTGGCCTGCACGTCGATCGGCAGCTCGGAGATCTCGTCGAGGAAGATGGTGCCGCTGCTGGCCGCCTCGAACTTGCCGGGCCGGCCCTCGCGCGTGGCGCCCGTAAAGCTGCCGGGCGCATAGCCGAACAGCTCGCTCTCGATCAGGTCGCGCGGCAGCGCGGCGCAGTTGATCGCGATGAAGGGCCCCGCGGCGCGCGCGCTGGCGTTGTGGATGGCCTGGGCGAAGACCTCCTTGCCGACGCCGCTCTGGCCGATCAGCAGCACGTTGGCGAAACCGCGCGCGGCCTTGCGCGCGGCCTCGACGGCCGCCACCAGCGGCGGCGCCGTGCCCACCACGTCGTCGAAGCTGTAGCGCGCATGGTTGCCCGCGATGCGGTCGGCCATGCGGCGCGCGCGCTGGATCTCGCGAAAGGAATTCACGATCGACACCACCTGGCCCGCCGCGTTCTTGATCGGCACCGCGGTATCGACCAGGTGCAGGTGCCGCTGCGGCGAGTCGATGATCAGCTCGCGGTCGATGTAGCCCTCGCCGGTTTCCAGCAGTGGCTGGATGATCGGCGCGAAATCGAGCAGCGAGCCGAAGGGCTTGCCGATGCTCTCGCGCGGATGCAGGCTCAGGATGCGGCCGGCCGCGGCATTCATGTGCTTGACCATCAGGTCGCGGTCGACCACCAGCAGGCCGTCGGTGATGTGCTCGACGATCGCGGACTGCTCCTGCAGCAGCGCGCCCTGCTGCTCGGCTACCAGCTCGGCCGAATGCGCCGCGGCCCACAGGTGGGCCAGCAGGCGCAGTTCGTCGCCAAGGTCCGCGCTGTCCGGCCGCGCGAGCAGCGCCACGAACAGCGCCTCGCCGGTCTTCGAATCGGCGGCGCGCAGGTGCAGGCGATCAAAGCCCTGGGGCTGCACCACCGGCAGGTACGGCGCCAGCGCCGCGCCCTCGGCCGGCAGCGCGGCCATCAGCGCCGAAGCCTCGATGCCGGGCGCGGTCCAGGCGCGCCGCAGCACGCGCCCCGCGCCGAACAGCAGCGCGCCGTGGCCCTGGGCAACCGCCCGCTCGACCAGCACGTCCCAGACCTCGTCGAGCATCGGCGTCATCGCGTTCCTTGTCCTCGTCAGCCCGGCGCGCGCGGCGAGGACGCCGCGGCCGACCGGTCGCGCCGATTCTGCCAAGGAAGCGCGGGCGGCGGAACGCTGGTGCCATCCCTCGGCACACGCGCGCTCACGGCTTGCGCTCGACCGGCACCAGCTTGCCGCCGGCGATCTGGTAGGCCGTGACCGGCGCCTTGAGCCACTCGCCGGTGGCATCGAACTGCACCGGGCCGAGCATCGACTCCATCTTCAGCGTCTTCAGCGCGGCCGTGACCTTCTTCGGCTCGTCGCTGCCGGCCTGCTGCATCGCGCGCGCGACCACCAGCGTCGCCACGTAGAAGGCCGGCGCATAGGCGTCGATCGGCGCGTCGAAGGTCTTGGTGAAGCGCTCGCGGAAGGCTGGGCCGCCCGGCAGGCTGTCGAGCGGGCGCCCGCTCTGCGCGCAGAAGTAGCGGCCCTCGAGCAGCTTGCCGCCCAGCGGCACCACCTCGGCCGTGCAGATGCCGTCGCCGCCGAGCAGCATCGCGTTGATGTCGAGCTGGCGCATCTGGCGCGCGACGCCCGCGCCCTGCGCGTAGTAGCCGCCGAGGAACACCGCCTCGGGCGCGAGCCCCTTGAACTTGGTCAGGATGGCGGTGAAGTCGGTGGCCTTGTCGTTGGTGAACTCGCGCCCCACCACCTCGAGGCCCAGCCCCTTGGCGGTCTGCACGAAGATGTCGGCCACGCCGGTGCCGTAGGCGGTGCGGTCGTCGATCACCGCCACCTTCCGCAGGCCGCGCGCGGCGGCGAACTCGGCCATGGCCGCGCCCATCACGTTGTCGTTGGCCGCGAGCCGGAAGATGCTCGCGAAGCCCTGGCGCGTGAGCTGCGGGTTCGAGGACGCGCCCGTGATCATCGGGATGTCCTCCTGGCTGTAGATGCGCGAGGCGGGAATCGAGACGCCCGAGTTGTAATGCCCGATGACCGCGCGCACGCCGGTGTCGACCATCTTCTGCGCCACCTGGGTGCCGGTGCGCGGGTCGCCCTGGTCGTCCTCCGAGACCAGCTCGAAGCGCGCGCGCCTGCCGCCGATGCGGAAGTCCTGCGCGTTGAGATCGGCGATGGCGAGCTTCACGCCGCGCTCGTTGTCGCGGCCCGCGTTGGCCTGCGGACCGCTGAGCGGGCCGGCATGGCCGATCTTGACGACCAGGTCCTGCGCGCTGGCCGGCAGGAGGGAGGCCCACAGGCCCAGGGAAGCAGCAAGAAGCAGGAAACGGCGCATGTTCTGTACCTCGAAGTGAATGGAAGAAACCGACTAGTCCAGGAGGGCGAGCACGCCCTCGAGAGTGGGGAACTCGTGGTCGGGCCGCGGTTGCCAGACGCTCAGCCGCTCGGCGCCGCGGTTGATCCAGGCCACCTGCATGCCCAGCGGCTTGGCACCGTCGATGTCGGCCCAGCTCGCGAGCGAGCAGTGCAGCACCGACTCCGCCGGCACCGCAAGGCGGTCGAGCGCGAGCCTGAAGATCGATTCCGAGGGCTTGTAGGCCCGTGCCATCTCGGCCGTGGTGACCTGGTCGAAGAAGCGCACGAGCTGGCTGCGCTGCCACAGGTCGCTGTCCATGTTGGTGATGGGCATCAGCGGAAAGCGCTCGGCCAGCCGTTGCAGGATGGCCTCGACCTCGGAATGCGGCGGTGCCGACTCGACCAGGTGGCCGAGGTACAGCTCGTTGAGCAGGTCGATGTCGAGCCGCGCCGTGACGCCGGGCTCGATGGCCTCGAGCGTCTCGCGCAGCGCCTCGCGCGCCACCTGGCGATAGGGGCGCCAACGCCCGCCGCGGTAGCGCTGCACGTTGCGGATGTCCCAGTCGAGGTAGAGCTCGAACAGCGGCCGCTCGGTGCGCAGGCCGGCCTCGGCCAGCACGGCCTCGATGCCGGCCATGCCGCCGCGGTCGACGTCGACCAGGGTTCCGAAGTAGTCGAAGGTGATGGCGCGGACGTTCATCGCGGTCTCCCCGTTCAGGCGCGACGCCCGAACTTGAGCACGCGCTCGGCGGCGTCGGGCGTGGCGAAGGCGGCCACGGTGGCCTCCTGCTCGAGCTCGAGCGCCACCGCGAGGTTCGACTGCGCCTGCATCGTCACCACGCGCTTGAGCCGCGACACCGAGCCCTGCGACTTCGAAGCCACCACCGCCGCCACCTCGAAGGCGCGCGCCAGCACCCGCTCCGGCGGCACCACCCAGTTCGCGAGCCCCAGGCGCAGCAGGTCGGCGGCCGACTGGCGCTCGCCCAGCAGCCAGAGCTCCATCGCGCGCTGGTGGCCCACGGCCTGCGGCAGCAGCCAGGTCACGCCGCCGGTCACGAACTGGCCCCAGTCCATCTCCGGGAAGAAGCACACCAGGTCCTCGGAAGCCACCACCAGGTCGCAGTTCAGCAGCCATTCGAAGCCGCCGCCGACCGCGAAGCCGTGGATCGCGCCGATCACCGGCGTGCCGCCGAACATCAGGTCGCGCGTGATGGCCTGAATGCGCTCGATGTGATGGCGGATCGAGGCCGGCGTGCGCGTCTGCTCGCCGAACTCCTTGAGGTCGTCGCCGGCGCAGAAGGCCCGGCCCGCGCCCGAGAACACGATCGCGCGCACGTCGGCCGAGGACTGCGCCTCGCGCAGCGCCTCGTGCAGGTCGTCGAGCACCACAGCGCTGATGGCGTTGAGGCGCTCGGGCCGCTGCAGCCGCACGTGCGCGATGCCGTCGCTGGTTTCGAGGGTGACGTAGTCCATGGCGAAAAATCCTTTGCTCGTTCGTTTGTTCGTTGGTCCCGGGCGGGTCTTCAATGCTTCTCGACCCACTGGGTCTTGCCGTCGGTGCGTTCGTAGAACTCGAACGGCACCATCTCCACCAGCGCACTGGCGCCCGCGCGCTCGCGCACCGCGATCTCCAGGCGGCGCGCGGCCGCGTCCCAGTCGGCCGCCGCGAGCCCCGCGGCCGCTTCGGCCCGCAGCTCGACGCGGTCGTAGGGACCGGGCCCGCGCAGCACGATGCGAAAGTGCCCCGAGCTCAGCGCGGGCAGCGATTCGATCGCCGTGCGCACCGCGCTCGGAAACACGTTGATGCCGCGCACGTTGAACATGTCGTCGGTGCGCCCGCTGACGCGGAAGCGCCAGGCAGTGCGGCCGTCGGGACCGGGCTCGGTGCCGGTCACCGTCACCACGTCGCGCGTGCGGTAGCGCACCAGCGGCTGGCACTCCTTGCGCAGGTGGGTGCAGACCAGCTCGCCGACCGTGCCCTCGCGGATCGGCAGCCGCTGCAGGGTGGCGGGATCGAGGATCTCGGCGAACACCACGTCGCCGGCGTGGAACAGCAGGTCGGTGGTCCAGTCGGTCTGGCCGCCGAGGATGCTCATCACCTCCGACAGGCCGAAGTTCGCGTTGCGCACCTTGAAGCCCCAGCGCGCCTCCATCTGCGCGCGGAACTCGGTGTTGTCGAGCCCAGCCTCGCCGCCGAACAGGCCCAGCTTCAACCCCAGGTCGGCCGGCTGCAGCCCTGGATAGTGCTGGCGCAGCACGCTCTCGAGCAGCGCGGGATAGGACGGCGTGCACGAGATCGCCGTGATCTTCAGGTCGAGGATGGCATCGATCAACTGCCGCGTGTTGCCCACGCCGAAGGGCAGCACGGTGGCACCGGCCGCCTCGAGCGTCGTGTGGTCGGTGAAGCCGCCGGTCCACATGCAGTAGTTGAGGCAATGCACCACACGGTCGCTGGGCCGCAGGCCCGAGGCCCACATCGAGCGGCCGCCGACCTCGGCCACGATCTCGGCATCGCGGCGCGAATTGGCGAGGATCAGCGGCCGGCCCGTGGTGCCCGAGGTGCGGTGCAGCCGCACCACGCGCTTCTCGGCGCAGGCCACGTAGTCGCCGAACGGATAGTCGGCCTCCTGGCTCAGGCGCAGTTCGTCCTTCTCGGTCAGCGGCAGCTCCTGCAGCTCGTCGAGCGTGAGCGCGCGGTCGAGCCAGCCCGACAGCTTGCGCCGGTAGAAGACCGAGCTGGTGCGCACGTAGCGCCACTGCTCGGTCCAGCGCGCTTCCTGCAGCGAACGCAGGGTCGCGGGCGCGAGCGTCTCGACCTCGGGATGCAGCATCGCGGCGGTGCTCATCGCGCAGCCTCCGCGGCCTCGTTCGCGCGGCGCAGCGCCGTGGCCTCGACCGCGGCGGCCGGCACGATCGCGCGCGAATGCTCGCCCGTGGCCACGACGCCCGCGTCGTCGCGCGCCTCGACCTCGAACACGTAGAGGCGCTTCTCGCGGCGCAGCAAGGTCGCCTTCGCGCGAACCACCTGGCCGGGCGCCGTGGGCGCGCCATGCACGAGCCGGACCACGTGGCCGACCGACATCTCGCCCGCGCGCAGGGCGGGCACGAGGATCGCCGCGCAGGCGCGCTCGAGCAGGCCGACCAGGGCCGGCGTGGCGAGCACCCGCGGATAGGCTTCGCCACTTTCTTCGGCGAAGGCGCTGGCCAGGTGCTTCGGCGCGACGACGAGCGTGGCGCTGCCGGTCGCGCCCTCGCGAAGCGCGGGCCGGCCGTCGGGATCGGCGCCGTGCGCGCCGGGTGTTTCGGGGGTGGCTGTGGTGGAGGTCATGCACACGACATGGCAAGCGCCGTGCCAACGCCAAACCTCGTGTTTTGCACGCCGAAAGCGATAGTTTCGAGGCTTTTCAGGGCCTTTTGACGCCCTTCATGCCATCCACGCGCGGCCACCGAACAACTCCTGAACGTTCAGCTTCTGAACGGACGGCAGCATTCGACCCACCCGCCATGGTGGCGGTCGCCGCGGCCCGTCAGTGCCGGATGTCCTCGCGCCCCACCACCGCCATCAGCGTGGCCGTCATGGTCGCGATCAGCGACTCCTTCCCCTCGCGCAGCGCATAGGCCCGGCCGTCGCTCACGCTGATCGTGCGGCCCGCCTTGGTCACGCCGGCGCGGAACACGAAGCGCTCGCCGGCCGCCGGGGCCAGCAGGTTGATCTTGAACTCGACCGTGAGCACGGCCGCCTCGGGCGGCATCAGCGAGAAGGCCGCATAGCCGCAGGCGCTGTCGAGCCCGGTGGCGACGATGCCGGCATGCAGGAAGCCGTGCTGCTGGGTCAGCCGCTCGGAGGCCGGCATCGCCAGCTCGACCTCGCCGGGCCGCACCTCGACCAGTTCGATGCCGAGCGCGCGCATCGCGTTCTGCCGCTCGAAGCTGGCCCTCACCCGTTGCGCATCGGCGGGGTCGATCGTCTCTCGCACCATGGAATCGCTCCGTTCATCACGTGGAAACCAGGGTGTGTACCCGCTGCCGCAGCGCCGGGTCTTGGAAGAATCGGCCAACATCGCCGCCGGCCTCGGCGCGCGAGCGCGCGACGAAGCGACCGGGCGAGGTGCCGGCGCGGCGCTGGAAGTCGGCCGACATGTGCGACTGGTCGGCATAGCCGCGCGCCTGCGCGGTGTCGGCGAGGCCGGCCGGCGAACGCGCGAGGTCGAGCAGCGCGCCGCGAAAGCGGTGCAGCGCCTGCCAGGCCTTCGGGCCCAGGCCGACACTGGCGTCGAAGCGGCGCCGCAGCGTGCGTTGCGACACCGCAGCCATCGCCGGTGCTCCGCCGAGGCGTGGGCAGAGGTCGGCCGCGAGCGCATCGAGCGCATGGACCACCGCGTCGAGCGATCCCTCGATGCCGATCGGCCCGAGCTCCGGCAACGCGCCGGGCGATGGCTGCGCATGCGCGCGAAAGCCGACCACCATGCCCGCGAGCGCGCGCTGCCGGGGCCGTGCGGCGGCCACGGGCCGCGACCACGAGGCCTGCCATGGCGGGTCGTCGTCCGGCCGCCGCAGGTAGCGGATCTCGGAGAACGGCGTGGCGAAGCGGTGCCGGCCCGGCGCGGTCAGGGTGCCGTCGTCGACGAGGATGAACAGGTGGTCGAGCAGCGCGCGGTGCGCCGCGAGCGGTGCCAGCTCGACGTAGACGCTGTTGCCGCGCTCGCCGCTCACGCGGCGCTCATGCGGCGTTCTGGCGCCGTGCCACCGGCGCCTCGTCGTCGACCGCATCGCCGATCGCCGCGCGCGTGAGCACCGCCTGCTGCTGCAGCCATGCGCCGAAGGCCTGGAGCTCGGGCCGGTCGGCGCTGCGCGGGCCGCTCACGAGCCAGTAGGCCATCGGCGAATCCATGCGCTGGCGCGGCAGCACCTCGACCAGGTCGCCGTTGGCCAGGCTCTCGGCGATCAGCGGGCTGCGCGCCAGCACCACGCCCTGGCCGGTCAGCGCGGCCTGCGCCATCTGGTAGTCGTAGTTGAAGTAGAGCCAGCGGCGCGGCTGGATCCGGGCCAGGCCGTTCGATTCGAACCAGCGGCGCCAGACCAGCCACTCGACATAGCTGGGGTGCGCATCGCCGACCTCGATCAGCGTGAAGCGCGCGAGGTCCTCGGGCTTCTCGATCGGCGGGTTGCTCTTGATGAGCCAGGGGCTGGCCACCGGCGTGAGGTGCTCGCCGAACAGCCGCACCGCGCCCTCGGGCATGTGCTCGGCGCGGCCATAGCGCAGCGCGAGGTCGATGTCGCTGACCTCGAGGTCGATCACCGCGTCGGAGGCATCGATGCGGATGTCGATGTCGGGATGGTCGCGCTGGAAGGCCTCCAGGCGCGGGATCAGCCACATCGAGGCGAACGAGGCGAAGGTGGTCAGCCCCACGCTCTTGCGCGACGCGCTCTGGCGGATCTGGCGGATGGTGGCGTCGATGCGCGGCAGCGCCTGCTGCACCGACAGCAGCAGCAAGGCGCCCGCGCTCGTGAGCTCGACCGCGCGCGTGTGGCGCAGGAAGAGGCGCACGCCCACCTCCTCCTCGAGCGCCTGGATCTGGCGGCTCACGGCCGGCTGCGTGAGCGACATCTCCTCGGCCGCGGCGCGGAAGTTCAGGTGCCGCGCCACGACCTCGAAGGCGCGCAGGTTGCCAGCGCCGATGGGGCGTGTGCGCAGGAGGAACGGGGAATGCTGCATGGAGGATCGGCCGGTGGATGCGACACGGTGGCCGGCGGGCCAGCGGGTGCAGCCGCGATTGTGGCGCCGCCGCGCGGGAGCGGCAAACCGCGGCTCAGACGATGCGCCCGAACCACAGCACCGACAGCCCCGCGCCCGTGATCGCGAGCAGCGCCGACAGCAGCGCCAGCAGGCCCGAGAGCTCGTTCTCGCGCGGCTGCACCTGCACGCGCGAGCCGAGCTTCTCGTAGACGCCGTGCAGCGCCTCGGCGGTGCCGGCGTGGTGGTACTCGCCGCCGGTCATGCGCGCCACCTCGCGCAAGGTGGGCTCGTCGAGCTTCATGTAGATCGCCATGCCGTCGGGCGCGGCGATGTCGCCGTCGAGCGTGCCCATGCCGATCACGTAGACGCGCACGCCGCGGTCGGCCGCCATCTTCGCGGCCTCGAGCGTGTCGATGCCGGTGGTGCGGCGGCCGTCGCTCAGCAGGATGATCGCGGCGGCATCGTAGGAGCCGGGCGCCACCGGCGTGATCTGGCGCGGCGGCGGCTTCGCCTTGTCGTCCAGGCTGCGCCCGCGCGGCGCGTTGCCGCCGAAGGTCATCTCGCCGAGGCTGATGTTGTCCTGCGGGAACAGCTCGGCCAGGCACAGCACGAGCGCGTCGCCGACCGCGGTGCCCATCTGCATCTGGAAGGCGTCGATGCTGGCCGCGAGCGCGTCGCGGTCGAGCGTGGCGCGCTGCGCGACCTGGCTGCTGCCGGCGAAGGTGACGAGGCCGACCTCGATGCGCCGCGGCAGCTCGCGCAGGAAGGACTTGGCCGCCGCCTGCGCGGCCTCGAGCCGGGTCGGCTTGACGTCGTTCACGCGCATGCTCAGCGAGACGTCCATCGCCAGCATGATCGAGGTGCGCGCCCAGGGCAGCGGCACGCGCGCCACCGGCCGCGCGGCGGCGAACAGCAGGCCGGCGCAGGCCAGCAGGAACAGCGCGGGCGGCAGGTGCCGGCGCCAGCCGCGCCGCAGCGACGCGGCGCCCTCGGTCTGCAACCGACCATAGCGCTGGGCCAGCCGGCCGCGGCGCCGCAGCAGCCAGGCATAGGCCAGCGGCAGCGGCGCGAGCGCCAGCAGGAACCAGAGGTAACCGGGCCACAGGAAGGACATCGGCGCTGCCTTGGAGGTGGAGGATGCGGATCGGCCGTACGCCGGCGCATCCGCAAGCATCGTGCCCATGAAGCCGCGCCCGCGCAATCGGCCGCCCGGCCAGGCCCTGCATTGATGCGGGGCTCTTATCAGTGGGCCGGTTGCATTTCATTGGACCGCGCCATGGGCGCCGGGGATCATCGTGCCCCGAAGCGCGCCGCGCCGCGGCGCTTCGCCAGGAGACCTCCGATGAGCGCACGCACGCTGCTGACCTCGATGTTCCGCTACAAGGCCTGGGCCGACGAGAGCCTGTTCGCCGGCCTGCTGGCCGCGCGGGGCACGCTGCCCGAGGACGACCTCGAGGCGGCCTGGGCCACCCTCGACCATGCCCATGCGGTCGATGGCATCTTCAGGGCCCACCTCGAGGGCCGGCCCCATGCCTACACCGGCACCCATTCGCCCCAGCGGCTGGCGCCCGGGCACCTGCTGCAGGCGGTGCGCGACAACGACCGCTGGTTCGTCGCGCACGTGCAGGCGATCGGCGACGACGACCTGGCGGCCCCGCTCGCCTTCGACTTCACCGACGGCTCGGCCGGCCGCATGTCGCGCGAGGAGATGCTGGGCCACGTGATCGCGCATGGCGGCTACCACCGCGGCGAGGTCGGGCAGATCCTCACGCGCCACACGGGCTCGTCGCCGCGCGACACCTTCACGGCCTACCTGCACGAGGCCGAACCGGCGCGCAGGCTGCGCGCGTAGCGCCCCTCCCGGATTTCTCTCGTGGCACCCCGCGCCTGCGGGTTGGCACGGATTTAGCTTCCTGCATGGATTGTGCACAATTTCTTTTGAAGAGCGCACAATTGTTGGGCTGACTGGCGGCTGCCACGGCCTTCCATCCACCCATTTGGGGCATCGCCCCCCAAGGACATGCAGATGAATCGCTCAGCATCCGGCCTCTCGCGCCGCGCCTTCGGGCAGGGACTCCTCGCCGCCTCCACGCTGGCCGCGCCGGCCTGGGTGCGCGCCCAGGGCAAGGGCCGCGAACTCGTGGTCGGCGGCGCGGGCAGCCACAAGGCCTTCCTCGATCCGCTGATCCCGGTGTTCGAGAAGCAGACCGGCTGCAAGGTGATCTTCGAGGGCACGCGCTCGCTCGTGAACCTCGAGAAGATGGTCAACAACAAGGGCCGCCAGTACATGTCGGTGGTGCTGATGGACGACCCGGTGATGATCCCGTCCGTCAAGGAAGGCGTGCTGGAGCCGCTCACCGCCAAGGACATCCCCAGCCTCGCGAAGCTCAAGCCCGGCACGGTCCACATGGACGGCATGTGGGCCAACTACATGCAGTCGACCACCGGCGTGGCGGTCAACACCGGCAAGCTCAGGCAGCTGCCCTCGTACGCGGCGCTGTGGGAGCCGGCCAACAAGGGCAAGGTCGTGATCCCCTCGCTGCAGAACACCGAGGGCCTGTCGATGTTCCTGGTGGCGGCCGCGCTCGAGACCGGCAAGCCGATGAAGGATGCGCAGTACCAGCCCGAGGCCGCCTTCCGCAAGCTCAAGGCGCTCAAGCCCAACCTGCTGACCGTCTACACCCAGCTGCCGCAGGCGCTGAACCTGCTCGAGCAGGGCGAGGCCACGGCCATCGCGGGCATGATCGGATTCAACGCCTTCGATCGCAAGGCCAAGGGCGCGCCGATCGACTTCGTGCTGCCGAAGGAGGGCGGCATGGCCATGCCGACCGGCATCGCCAAGGTCCGGGGCGGCCCGCAGGCCGACCTCGCCAATGCCTTCGTCGAAGCGATGCTCGGTGCCTGGCAGCAGCAGATCGCCGAGATCTCGCTCGCGATGCCCACCAACACCGGCGTGGCCGCACCGGCCGGCCTGCCCAAGGGCGAGGTGTTCATTCCCGACTGGGCCTACATCGCCGAGAACCGCAAGGCCTGGGTCGAGCGCTGGGACCGCGAGATGGCACTGTGAGGCGCGCGCCGCGAACCCCGACGGGAAGCAACGCATGAGCACCCTCGAACTGAGCGGGATCGTCAAGCGCTACGGCGCGCAGACGGTCGTGGACGGGCTGGACCTGCAGGTGGGTTCCGGCGAATTCGTGTCGCTGCTCGGCCCCTCGGGCTGCGGCAAGACCACGCTGCTGCGCATCGTCGCCGGGCTTGCGGCGTGCGACGCCGGCACGGTGCGCGTGGGCGGCAGCGACGTGACCGCGCTGCCCGCGCACCAGCGCAACATCGGCGTGGTGTTCCAGAGCTATGCGCTGTTCCCGCACCTCACGGTCAGCGAGAACATCGCCTTCGGCCTGAAGGCCCGCGGCACGCCGCGCGCCGAGCTCGCGCAGGCGGTGGACGCGGCGCTGCGCTCGGTGCGGCTCGCGGCGCTCGCGGACCGGCCGATCTCGGCGCTGTCGGGCGGCCAGCAGCAGCGCGTGGCGGTGGCGCGCGCGATCGCCACGCGGCCGCGGCTGATCCTGCTCGACGAGCCGCTGTCGGCGCTCGACCGCAAGCTGCGCGAGACCATGCAGGTCGAGCTGCGACAGATCCTGCGCGACGCGGGCATGACGGCGATCTTCGTCACGCACGACCAGGAAGAGGCGCTGGTGATGTCCGACCGCATCGCGGTGATGAACCGCGGCGCGATCGAGCAGCTCGACGCGCCCGAACACATCTATGGCCAGCCGCGCACCGAGTTCGCGCTCAACTTCGTGGGCCTGTCCTCGCAATGGCGCGGCACGCTCGACGGTGCGCGCGTGCGCACCGCCTGCGGCGAGATCGAGGTGCCGGCCGAGCGCGCGCGCGACGTCGGCGCGGGCGGCCTGCGCCACGAGGTGCTGGTGGGCGTGCGCCCCGAGCGGCTGCGCGCCTCGCGCGATCCGCAGCCCGCGGCCGAGGGCATGAACCGGCTGTCGCTGGTGGTGAGCCAGACGGTCTACCGCGGCGCCAACCGGCTGGTCTACTTCAGCGCGCCCGGCGGCGGCGCGACGCTGCTCGCGGAATTCCCGGCGCACGACGACCTGGCGCCGCGCCCCGGCGAGACGCTGTCGGTGCAATGGCCGGTGGCCGACACGCTGCTGTTCGCGGCCGAGGCGGCGCCATGAGCGGCGCCATGCGCCGCGCCGAAGGATCGCCGGGCTGGCTCGCCGTGCCGGGCGCGGGCTACCTCGTGCTGCTGTTCGTGCTGCCGCTGGCCGCGCTGCTGGCCACCAGCTTCCAGGGCGAACAGGGCGGCTTCTCGCTCGCGGGCTACGCGCGCTTCGCGACCGATCCCTTCAGCGCCGTCGTGGTCTGGAACACGCTGAAGATCGCGCTGCTCGTCACGCTGCTGTGCCTGCTGATCGGCTACCCGGTGGGCTTCGCGATGGCGCGCGCCTCGCTGCCGGTGCAGGGGCTGATGTTCCTCGCGCTGATCCTGCCGCTGTCGGTGGGCGTGGTGGTCAAGAGCTTCGCCTGGACCATCCTGCTGCGCAGCAACGGCCTGGTCAACCAGGTGCTGCTGGGCCTGGGCCTCGTCGACGAGCCGGCGCGGCTGCTGTTCAACGAGCGCGGGCTGGTGATCGCCGCGGTGCACGTGTTCCTGCCCTTCATGGTGCTGCCGGTGTTCACGGTGGCGCGCCAGATCGACTCGCGCCTGGCCGAGGCCGCCGCCACGCTCGGCGCGAAGCCGCTGCATGCCTTCGTGCGCGTGACCTGGCCGCTGTCGCTGCCGGGCGTGGTGGCGGGCTCGGCCTTCGTGTTCTCGATGGCGGTGTCGATGTACGTGATCCCCGCGCTGCTGGTGGGCGACCGCTACCAGACGCTGCCCGCGCTGCTGGCGCGCGCCTACCTGTTCATGCGCGACCGGCAGTCGGGCTCGACGCTGGCGGTGATCCTGCTGGCCATCGCCGTGGCGGTGGTGGTGGGCAGCACGCTGCTCACGCGCCGGCTGCAGGCGCGCGGGCAGCAGCAGGGAGCCACAGCATGAGCGCCGCGCCGGGCCGCCCCAAGCAAGCTCGCACCGCAGTGCGAAGCACGGAGGTACTTCGATGAGCGCGCGCTGGAACCGCATCGCGGGCGGGCTGCTGATGGCCGCGACCGCGGTCTTCATGCTGGCGCCGCTGGTGGTGGTGGTGCTGGTCTCGTTCAGCCCCTCGCCGGTGTTCAACCTGCCCGAAGGCCAGTGGTCGCTGCGCTGGTACCGCGCGATGCTGGCCAAGGAGGGCCTGGCCGACACCGTGCTGCTGTCGGCCGCGGTGGCCGCGGGCGCGACGCTCGCGGCGCTGGTGCTCGGCACGCTGTGCGCGATCGCGATCGAGCAGGGACGCTTCCGCGGCCGCGAGGCGCTGCTGGCCTTCCTGGTATCGCCGCTGATGATGCCGGGGCTGGTGATCGGCGTGGCGCTGCTGCAGGCCTTCCGCGCGGTCGGGCTGGCGAACGTGTTCTGGAGCCTGCTGATCGGGCACGTGGTCATCACCCTGCCCTACGTCACGCGCACGGTGCATGCGAGCCTGGCGCTGTTCGACACCCGGCTGCTCGAGGCGGCGCAGACCCTGGGGCTGTCGCGCCCGCGCGCGCTGCTGCAGGTGATGGTGCCGGCGCTCGCGCCGGCCTTCCTGACATCGGGGCTGTTCGCCTTCCTGGCCTCGATGGACAACTACCCGATCTCGATCTTCCTGACCGACGCGCGCAGCAAGACGCTGCCGATCGAGATCCTGCACTACCTGGAGGAGTCGCCCGACCCCACCATCGCCGCCATCTCGGCCTGCCTGATCCTGCTGGCCGCCGTGGTGCTCTTCATCGCCGAAAGGCTGGTCGGCCTCCGCCGGCTGGCCCAGTTCTGACCATGGCCGATTCATCCCCTGCTTCCACTCCACCCGCCACGCGCGACTTCATCGGCTACGGCCGCGACCTGCCCGCCGTGCGCTGGCCCGAGGCGGCGCGCGTGGCCGTCTCCTTCGTCGTCAACTTCGAGGAAGGCGCGGAGTTCTCGATGACCGACGGCGACAGCCGCAATGAGGCCATCTACGAGGTGATCGACGGCCAGCCGGTGCCCGACCGCTGCATCGACAGCCACTTCGAATACGGCACGCGCGTGGCCTACTGGCGCATCGCCGACCTGTTCGAACAACATGGCGGGCACTTCACGCTCAGCGCCTGCGGCCGCGCGGTGGAGCGCTCGCCGTGGCTGGCGCGGCACGCGGCGCAGGCCGGCCACGAGGTCTCGGCGCACGGCTGGCGCTGGGAGCGCGGCATCGACCTCACGCTCGACGAGGAGCGGCGGGCCATCGACCGCTGCTGCACCGCGATCGAGGCCGCCACCGGGCGCCGCCCCGTGGGCTGGCACACGCGTTCCAACCCGAGCCCGCACACGCGCCGCCTGCTGGTGGAGCGCGGCTTCCTCTACGACAGCGACGCCTACAACGACGACACGCCCTATCGCGTGGCGGTCGACGGCCGGCCGCACCTCGTGCTGCCCTATGCTTTCGACACCAACGACATGCAGTTCCAGAACACCCAGCGCTTCGATACCGGCGACGCCTTCGCCGACTACGTCTGTGCCGCCTACGACTGGCTGTGGCGCGAGGGCGGCCACGCGCCGCGCATGCTGTCGGTGGGCCTGCACCTGCGCATGATCGGCCGGCCCGGACGCATCGGCGCGCTCGAGCGCATCCTGCGCCACCTCCACGACAAGGGCGGCGCCTGGGTGACCAGCCGCGAACGCATCGCCCGCCACTGGCTGGCGCACACCGATGAGGGCACGACCGCATGAAGGAACGCGAGGACGCGGTCTACGACACGCTCTCGCGCGCGCTGCTGGCCGGCGCGCTGGCGCCCGGCGCGCCGCTGCGCGAGACCGCGCTGGCCGAGGTCTTCGGCGTGAGCCGCGAGCGCATCCGCAAGATATTGCTGCGGCTGGGCACCAACCGGCTGATCGAGATGATCCCGAACCGCGGCGCCTTCGTGGCCGCGCCCTCGCTCGAGCAGGCGCGCTCGATCTACGACGCGCGCCGCATCCTCGAGGGCGGCATCGTCGCCCACCTGGCGCAGAACGCGGGCGCCGAGGCGCTGCGCCGCCTCGACGAGCACATGGAACGCGAGCAGGCCGCGCTGGCCGAGGGCGACCGCGCCACCTCGGTGCGGCTGTCGGCCGACTTCCACATGATCCTGGCCGAGGCCACGGGCAACACCTTCATCCTGCAGCAGATGCAGGAGCTGGTGAGCCGGACCTCGATGCTGGTGGCGATGTACGAGGCGCCGCATTCGGCGCAATGCGCCTGCGACGAGCACCGCGACATCTTCACCTCGCTGCTCAAGGGCGACGGCGGTGGTGCCGCGCGCGCGATGCGCTCGCACCTGTCGCTGGTCGAGACCCGGCTGCGCCCCGGCGCGGCCGCGCCCTCGCAGGACGTGGTGGGCGTGCTGCTGCGCATGTGGGCCGGCCAGCGCGCCGCGCAGTCCACGGACGAAGGCCGATGAGCGACGCCACGCTGCTGGTGCTCAACCCGAACACCAGCCAGGCGATGACCGAGGCCGTGGTGTCGGCCGCCCGCGCGCTGCTGCCGCCGGGCCTGCGGGCCATCGGCTGGACCGCCTCCGCCGGCCCGCCGGTGATCAAGGACCGCCCCAGCTACGACGCGGCCGCGGCCGCGATGCCCGCGCTGCTGGCCGAGGCGCCGCGCGCCGACGCCATCCTGCTGGCCTGCTTCGGCGACCCCGGGCTGGCGGTGCTGCGCGAACGCGCCGGCGTGCCCGTGACCGGCCTGGCGGAGGCCGCCATCCTGGCCGCGCGGCAACGCGGCGAGCGCTTCGCGATCCTCACGGCGGGCGCGGCCTGGGTGCCGATCCTCACGGACTGCGCGGCGGCCGGCGGCGCGGCGCACCTGCTGGCGGGCGTGTTCGCGCTCGATGGCGATGGCGCGGCGCTGCGCGCCGATCCCGAACGCTTCCGTGCGCAGGTGCGCGCGCTGTCGGCCCGCGCGCGCGCGGCCGGCGCAAGGCGGCTGGTGCCCGGCGGCGCGGCCTTCGAAGGGCTGCGCTTCGATTGGGCCGAGGGCCTGGCGGTGGACCGGCCGGTCGAGGCGGCCGTGGCCTTGCTCGCACACGCGCTGCCCAAGCCCCCAGCCTGAGCGCCGGGCCCGGCACGGGCAGGTTGGATTTCGATACAAAATTCCCGCCGCCTCGGCGGCCCGCGCCGCCCCTGGCGAAACGCCGTTCGCGCCACTGCCAGCGGGCCCGGCCCCGGGATTCCCCCGAGGGTCGGCGGTGTAGACTGCCGGGTTTTTCCGACTCTGGCATGGCGCACGTTCCACAGCGCACTGGTTTCAACGGTTCGGCGCTCGTCCGCTTGCTTTCCCGACTGACCGATGGCGACATCCGCGAATCCGAACAGGCTTCGGCGGACCGGCTGAGCCTATGGTTCGGCTGGACCGACGCGATCTCGCTGTCGGCCGCCCTCAACGGCACGCCGGCCAGCCTGCCGCCGGCCCCGCGGGGTTCGGTGCGCGCCGATGAAAGCGAATGCGCGCGCGTGCGCGCCGCGCTGGCCCAGGCGATCGCCGAGGACGGCAGCTTCGCGCCCGCCAAGGCACGCCCCGCCGCGGCCACCGCCGACGCCGAGACGCCGCCCGACTTCGCGCCGATGCGCCAGCGCTACCTCGCGCGGCAGCAGGCGATGGAGACGGCCATCGGCCCGTTGCGCGGCCGGCTGCGCGCGCGGCTCGCGGCTGGTTCGCACGACATGGCGCGGCTCGCCGCCGTCGACGTGGTGATGGAACAGGTGCTGGGCGCGCGCGAACGCAGCCTGCTGGCGAGCGTGCCGGCGGCGCTCGAGAAGCGCTTCGCGCGGCTGCGCAAGGCCCGCCAGGACGAGGAAACGGGCGCGGAAGACAACGCCGCCGGCGGTCATGCCGACTGGCTCGCGGTCTTCCGCAAGGACATCCAGGACGTGCTGCAGGCCGAACTGGACTTTCGATTTCAACCGGTCGACGGGCTGCTCGAAGCCCTGCGCGCCGGTCACAAGGGCTGACTGGATACACATGACCCGATTTCTCCATCACGCCGTGTTCGTCGCGGGCCTGGCCGTCGTCGGCTGGGTCGGCGCCGGCTACATCGGCACGAACACGCTGGCGCTGGCCGTCACCGGGCTCGTGGCCGCGTTCTACCTGATGGGCGGGCTCGAGCTGCACCGCTTCCAGCAGGCCACGGGCTCGCTGGTGCAGGCGACGAACGCGCTGTCCGAGCCTCCGGCCAGCCTCGGCGACTGGCTCGCCTCGCTGCACCCCTCGCTGCGCAACGCGGTGCGCCTGCGCGTCGAGGGCGAACGCGTGGGCCTGCCCGGGCCGGCGCTGGCGCCCTACCTCGCGGGCCTGCTGGTGCTGCTGGGCATGCTCGGCACCTTCCTCGGCATGGTGGTCACGCTCAACGGCACCGGCGCGGCGCTGCAGGGCGCGACCGACCTCGAAGCGATCCGCGAATCGCTCTCGGCCCCGGTGCGCGGCCTCGGCCTCGCCTTCGGCACCTCGGTGGCCGGCGTGGCCGCGTCGGCGGCGCTGGGCCTGGTGTCGGCGCTGTGCCGGCGCGAACGGCTGCAGGCCTCGCAGGCGCTCGACGCGAAGATCGCGAGCACCCTGCGCGTGCACTCGCAGGCGCACCGGCGCGACGAATCCTTCAAGCTGCTGCAGCGCCAGGCCGACCTGATGCCCGAGCTGGTCGGCCAACTGCAGGCCATGATGGGCGCGATGGAGCGCCAGACCCAGGTGCTCAGCGAGCGCCTGATCGGCAACCAGGCCGAATTCCACGGCAAGGCCGAGGCGGTCTACGCCGGCCTCGCGAGCTCGGTCGACCAGTCGCTCAAGCACAGCCTGATCGAGAGCGCGCGCGTGGCCGGTGCCGCGATCCAGCCGGTGGTCGAGGCCACCATGGCCGGCATCGCGCGCGAGACCGCCTCGCTGCACGGCAGCATCGCGCAGACGGTGCAGCAGCAGCTCGAGGGCCTGTCGTCGCGCTTCGAGGCCAGCACCGGCCGCGTGGCCGACACCTGGCAGGGCGCGCTCGCCGCGCACCAGCGCACCAGCGAGGCGCTGTCGAGCGACCTGCGCGGCTCGCTCGAAGGCTTCGCGCAGAGCTTCGAGCAGCGCTCCACCGCGCTGGTCGATGGCGTGTCGACGCGACTCGAGACCACGGTCGGCAAGGTGTCCGACACCTGGCAACAGGCACTGGCGCGGCATCAACAGACGAGCGACAAGCTCTCGGGCGACGCGCAACAGGCACTGTCGGCCGCGGCCACGGCTTTCGAGGCGCATGCGGCCTCGCTGCTGCGCACCGTGGGCGACGCACAGGGCGAGCTGCAGGCCGCACTGGCCGCACGCGACGAGCAACGGCTCGCGGCCTGGACCGAATCGCTGACCTCGATGGGCGCGGCCTTGCAGAAGGAATGGCAGCAGGCCGGCGCGCAGGCACTGGTCCACCAGCAGAAGCTGCTCGACACCCAGGCCGATCTCTCGTCGCGCGACGAGGAACGGCTGTCGGCATGGACCCGCTCGCTCGCGGCGATGGCCTCGTCGCTGCAACAGGAATGGCAACAGGCCGGCAGCCATGTGCTGGGCCATCAGCAGAAGCTGCTCGAAACGCAAGCCGACCTCGCCGCGCGCGACGAGGAGCGCCTCACGGCCTTCACCGGCTCGCTCGAGGCCATGGCCGCTTCGCTGCGGCAGGAATGGCAACAGGCCGGTGCCCATGCGCTCAACCATCAACAGAAGCTGCTCGAGACGCAGGCCGACCTCTCGTCGCGCGACGAACAGCGCCTCGCCGCCTGGACCGGTTCGCTCGAGTCCATGGCCGCCTCGCTGCAGCGTGAATGGCAGCAGGCCGGCGCCCATGCGCTCGACCATCAGCAGAAGCTGCTCGAGACGCAGGCCGACCTCGCCTCGCGCGACGAGCAGCGCCTCGCGGCCTGGACCGGCTCGCTCGAAGCCATGGCCGGCGCGCTGCGCCAGGAATGGCAGCAGGCCGGTGCGCACAGCGCCGACCAGCAGCGCCAGCTGCTCGATGCGCTGACGAAGACCGCCGGCGAGATGTCGTCGCAGCACGAGGCGCATGCCAAGCGCACCGTCACCGAGATCGCGCAGTTGCTGCAGGCCGCCGCCGAAGCGCCGCGCGCCGCCGCCGAGGTGGTGTCGGAACTGCGCCAGAAGCTGTCGGACAGCATGGCGCGCGACAACACGATGCTCGAGGAACGCAACCGCCTGCTCGAGACGCTGGGCACGCTGCTCGACGCGGTCAACCATGCCTCGACCGAGCAGCGCAGCGCGGTCGACGCGCTGGTGGCGGCCTCGGCCGAGGCCATGGAACGCGCGGGCAGCCGCTTCGCCGAACAGGTGGAAACGCAGACCGGCAAGATGGCCGAGGTGGCCGCGCAGGTCACGGGCAGCGCGATCGAGGTCGCGAGCCTCGGCGAGACCTTCGGCTTCGCGGTGCAGCGCTTCGGCGAATCGAACGACAAGCTGGTGGCGCACCTGCAGCGCGTGGAAGGCGCGCTCGGCAAGTCGATGGCGCGCAGCGACGAGCAGCTGGCCTACTACGTGGCGCAGGCGCGCGAGGTCATCGACCTCAGCATCATGTCGCAGAAGCAGATCGTCGAAGACCTGCAGCAGATCGCCAGCCGGCAGCCAGCCGCCGTGGCCAGCGAGGCGTGATGCGCCAGGACGCGGACATCGACGACGCCGGCCTCGACACCAGCGTGCCGGTCTGGGCCGTCTTCGGCGACCTGATGTCGGGCCTGCTCGGCGCCTTCGTGCTGATCCTGGTCTGCGCGATCGGCATGCAGCTCGACCTCGCGGCCAGGCTCGAATCCGAGGTCAAGCAGCGCCAGGCCGAGGCGCAGCGCCGCGAGGCGCTCGAGAAGGCGCTGGCCGGGCCGCTGGCCGCGGGCCGCGTCACGCTCAACAACGGGCGCATCGGCATCAGCGGCAGCGTGCTGTTCGCCTTCAACTCCGCCGACCTGCAGCCCGAGGGCCGGCAGGTGCTGCGCAGCCTCGCGGCGCCGCTGGCCACCTACCTGCGTTCGCGCGACGAGATCCTGATGGTGAGCGGCTTCACCGACAACCGCCAGATGCGCGAGGGTGCGCGCCTGTTCGCCGACAACTGGGAGCTTTCGGCCCAACGCGCGCTGACCGTGACCCGCACGCTGATCGAGGAAGGCGTGCCTTCCTCCTCGGTGTTCGCCGCGGCCTTCGGCGCCGAGCAGGCCGTGGCCTCGAATGCCGATGCCGATGGCCGCGCGAAGAACCGGCGCGTGGAGATGGCGCCGACGCCGCGCCCATCGTATGCGGCGAGCACCACCGGCACTGCAGCGAAGGCCCGTGAGTAGCGACGCGCCCATCGACGCGAACGACGACCCGCTCGCGGTCGTCGCGGTCTGGCGCGCGCGCGGGGCCGAGCGCTTCGATCCGGTGCGGCTGCATTTCATCGAGACGCTTGCGAAGCGCACCGCGGCGCAGCGTGGCGAGGCCAGGCGGCTGCTCGACGAGCGGCTGCGGCAGTTGCTCAGTGCGTATGGCGAGGACTTCGAGAAGGCGGGGCCGGAGATGGCGGCCGCGGCGGCGCAGCCATTGCCGCGCGGTGCGCTCGCAGAGCTCGTCGAACATATCGCGCGCCAGTCGCCGCTGCCCGAAGCGCCGGCATCGAGCGGTGCCGCACCGACCCGCGCCACCATGGCGAGCTCCGCCGCCGCGCCCGCCGAGCTCAAGACCATGCGCTACTTCCGCGGCACCTGGTCGCGCCTGAGCGCCGATCGCCGGCTCACGCAGTCGCTCGCGAAGATGCCCGAGAACGCGGGTCCGCTCAATTCGCACCACCTCGTGCACCGCGCGCTGATCCTCATGCGCGATCTGTCGCCGGAGTACCTCAATCGCTTCATGACCTACGTCGATACGTTGCTGTGGGTGGAGCAGTTGCAGGCCAGCCAGGCTTCGGCACCCACGGCGCGAGCCGAAGGCGCCAGGAAATCCGGTCGCGGCAAGACGCCCTGAGCGGGCACTCCCCTCGAGCCCACGCGGCTCTCCAGCTCATCGACCCGCTTCGTGACTTCGGGCGCACGCGCGTGCCCCGGGTTTACCCCAGATAGTGACGCGTGCATCAATGCATACATTAATAAATGCATGAGCACCCCACCCCCTGACATCCCGCGCCTCTCCCCCGCCGGCGCCGCCTGGACCGGCACCGGCCTGCACCGCCCCGAATGCGTGCTGGCCACGCGCGCCGGCGATCTCTACTGCGCCGACTGGCGCGGCGGCGTGACGCGCATCCATCCCGACGGCACCCAGACCGCCTACCTCGGCCACGAGATCGACGGCGAGGTCATGAAGCCCAACGGCATCGCGCTGCGCGCCGACGGCAGCTTCCTGATCGCCCACCTGGGCGCGCAGACCGGCGGCGTGTTCGCGCTCGAACGCGACGGCCGGGTGCAACCGCTGCTGCGCACGGTCGACGGCCTCGACCTGCCGCCGACCAACTTCGTGCTGCCCGATGCACGGGGCCGGCTCTGGATCACGGTCAGCACGCGGCAGACGCCGCGCGCGCTCGGTTATCGCCACGATGTGGCGGATGGCTTCGTGGTGCTGGTCGACGCGCGCGGCGCGCGCATCGTGGCCGACGGCCTGGGCTACACCAACGAGTGCCTGGTCGACCGCGACGGCGCCTTCCTCTACGTCAACGAGACCTTCGGCCGCCGGCTCTCTCGCTTCGCGATCCGGCCCGATGGTTCGCTGGGCACTCGCGAGACCGTGGCCCGCTTCGGCGCCGGCACCTTTCCCGACGGCCTGGCGCAGGACGTCGACGGCGACTTCTGGATCACGAGCATCGTGAGCAACCGCCTGATCCGCGTCGGCCGCGACGGCGCGCAGTCGGTGCTGCTGGAAGACGCCGACCCGGCGCGCCTCGACGCGGTGGAAGACGCCTTCCAACAGCACCGCATGGGCCGCGAGCATCTCGACACCGTGCACGGCCACACGCTGCGCAACATCTCCAGCCTCGCCTTCGGCGGGCCCGACCTGCGCACCGGCTACCTGGGCTGCCTGCTCGGCGACACGCTGGCCACCGTGCGCATGCCGGTCGCCGGCCTGCCGCCCCTTCACTGGAACCACGCATGAACACCAAGCCCTCCACCACCGCCGCGGGCGCCGACACCACCACGCTCGTCGATGGCGCCTACCAGGCGATCCGCCGCCGCATCCTCGACAACGTCTGGGCGCCCGGCTACCAGGCGATGGAGCAGGAGATCGCGCTGCAGCTCGGCATGAGCCGCACGCCGGTGCACGAAGCGCTGATGCGGCTGCACGGCGAAGGCCTGATCGAGGTGATCCCGCGCCGCGGCATGCGCGTGCTGCCGGTGTCGCCGACGGCCATGCGCGAGATCTACGAGATCCTCGGCGCGCTCGAGAGCGCCGCCGCCGAGAGCTTGGCGCGCAGGAAGCCCGACGCGGCCGAGCTGCAGCCGCTGGTCGAGGCCACCGAGACCATGGCCGCCGCGCTGCAGGCCAACGACCTCGACGCCTGGGCGCGGGCCGACGAGTCCTTCCATGCGCAGCTCGTGACCATGGCCGGCAACAAGCTGCTGGCCGACGCGGTCTTCAACCACTGGGATCGCGCGCACCGCGCGCGCATGGTCTCGCTGCGGCTGCGGCCCGTGCCCCACAACTCGACGCAGGAACACATGGAACTGGTCGAGCGCATCCGCGAGGGCGATGCCGAAGGCGCAGCCCGCGTGAACCTCGAGCACCGCCGGCGCGCGAGCCGCGAGCTGCTGGCCATCTTCGAGCACTACCGCTTCCAGCATCTCTGATGCACCCCGGGGGCGCCATGCAGGGCCCCATCCAAAAATCGACAGGAGACAGACTTGAAACGCAGGACTTTCATCCGTGCGGGCGCCGCCGCGCCCCTGGCCGCGACACTGGGACCGCGGGCCTTCGCGCAGAACGACTATCCCTCGCGCCCCGTGCGCATCGTCGTGGGCTTCTCGGCCGGCGGCGGCGTCGACCTGGTCGCGCGCCCGCTCGCGCAGCGGCTCGGCGAGGCGCTGGGCCAGGCCACGATCGTGGAGAACAAGGCCGGCGCCAACGGCAACCTGGCCGCGATGTACGTCGCCACCGGCGTGCCGGCCGACGGCTACACGCTGCTGCAGATGAACTCGGCGATGGCGACCAACAACCCCTTCCTCTACAAGTCGGGCGTGCCCAACTACCTCGAGGAGTTCACGCCGATCACCGGCATCACCGAGACGCCGCAGGCGGTCATCGTGCCGGCCTCGCTGGGCGTGAAGACGCTCAAGGAATTCGTGGCGCTGGCGCGCGCGCCCAAGACCGAGATGAACTTCGCCTCGGGCGGCGTCGGCACGCTGGCCCACATCGTGTTCGAGCTCTTCAAGAAGGAAGAGTCGCTGCAGATGGTGCACGTGCCCTACAAGGGCACCGGGCCCGCGATCCAGGACATGCTCGCGGGCCGCATGCACCTGATGATCGACAACGTGAGCCAGGTCAAGGGCCAGGTCGAGAGCGGCAAGCTGCGCGTGCTGGCCGTCACGGGACCGCAGCGCGTGTCCTACCTGCCCGATGTGCCGACCACCGCCGAGGTCGGCTTCCCCAAGCTGCTGGCCATCGGCTGGCAGGCGCTGCTGGCACCGGCCAAGACGCCGCCGCAGGTGCTGCAGAAGCTGCGCACCGCCGCCAGGAGCGTGGTCGACAAGAAGGACTGGACCGACTTCATGGCCGAGCGCGGCGCCGTCGCCAAATGGGCTTCGCCCGAGACCGTCACGCAGCGCATCAAGGACGAGAGCGCCGTCTGGGGCGAGGTCATCCGAACCGCGGGCATCACCGCAGACTGAAAGAGAGCATGAGCGACACCACCGTTTCGATCCAGGGCGACCAGATCCTCATCAATGGCCGGCCGACCTACGAAGGCCGCCACTGGAAGGACCAGAAGATCCAGGGCCTGCTGTTCAACAGCCGCATGGCCAACGCCATCGCCGACGACGAGAACCCGAGCACGCGCGGCGTGTGGGCCTACCGCGACGGTCCGTGGGACGCCGATCGCAACACGCGCGAGTTCTGCGAGGCACTGCCCGAGCACCGCGCGCACGGCCTGCTGGGCGTGTGCCTCAACCTGCAGGGCGGCAGCCCGCACGGCTATTCGCAGATCCAGCCCTGGACCATCAGCGCCTTCGAGGCCGACGGCACGCTCAAGGCCGCGTGGGCCGAGCGGCTGCGGCGCGTGCTCGAGGCCACCGACCGGCTCGGCATGGTGGTCGTGCTCGGCCTGTTCTACGGCCCCGCCACGCGCCACCTGGCCGACGAGCAGGCGGTGCGCCGCGCGGTCGACCAGAGCGTGGACTGGCTGGTGACGCAAGGTGCGCGCAACGTGCTGCTGGAGATCGGCAACGAGATCGATCACACCGTCTACCACCACCGCATCATCGAGGCGCCGCGCTGCCACGAGCTGATCGAACAGGCACAGCGGCGCTCCGAAGGGCGGCTCGACACGCCGGCCGGCCGGCTGCTGGTGGGCGCGAGCCTCTTGAAGCCGCGCACCGACGCGCACAACATCATCGGCGCGAGCGACTTCCTGCTGCCGCACGGCAACCACGTCAACGGCCTCGCGGGACGCGAGCAGTCGAACCCCGACGGCATCCGGCTGCAGCTGCTGCGCCTGCGCAACTCGCCCGCCTACCGCGGCCAGCCGATCTTCTACAACGAGGACGACCACTTCGATTTCGAGCACGAGGACAACCACCTGCTCGCGGCCGTCGAGGGCTATGCGGGCTGGGGCTACTTCGACTACCGGCGCTCGCGCGAGAAGCTCGAGGACGGCTTCCAGTCGCTGCCGGTGGACTGGCGCATCGGCTCGGCGCGCAAGAAGGCCTTCTTCGGCAAGCTCAAGGAAATCACCGGGGGTGCGGCATGAAGGCCAGCCACCACATCGCCGTGCTGCCCGGCGACGGCATCGGCCGCGAAGTCATGGACGCGGCGGCCCAGGTGCTGCATGCGGCGGGTGCCAGGGCCGGCATCGGCTTCGAGCTCGACACCCGCCCCGCGGGCGCCCAGCACTACCTCGACAGCGGCGTCGCGCTGCCCGACGAGACCCTGGCCGTGTGCGAGCGCGCCGACGCGATCCTGTTCGGCGCCATGGGCCTGCCGCACGTGCGCGGCAGCGACGGCACCGAGATCATTCCGCAGCTCGACCTGCGCTTCCACTTCGACCTCTACGCGGGCGTGCGGCCGATCCGCACCTTCCGCGGACTGCGCACGCCGCTGTCGGACCCGCGCGCGCAGCAGATCGACCTGGTGCTGGTGCGCGAGAACACCGAGGGCCTGTTCTATGCGCGCGGGCGCGGCGATGCGCGCCGCGATGCGCAGGGCCGCACCGTCGAGGTCTTCGACACCATGCGCATCACGCGCCACGGCACCGACCGCATCTGCGCGTTCGCCTTCGAGCTCGCGCAGCGGCGCGCCGAGCGGCTGGGCCGCGCGGGCCGGGTCACCAACGTCGACAAGGCCAACGTCTTCGAGTCGATGGCCTTCTTCCGCGAGGTGTTCGAGGACGTCGCGTCGCGGCACCCGGCGATCGGCGCCGACAGCGCCTATGTCGATGCGATGGCGCTGAACCTCGTGCTCAAGCCGTGGAGCTACGACGTGCTGGTGACCGAGAACATGTTCGGCGACATCCTCTCGGACCTGATCGCCGCGCTGGTGGGCGGCATGGGCATGGCGCCCTCGGCCGACCTCGGCGAGCGGCACGGACTGTTCCAGCCCGCGCACGGTACCGCGCCCGACATCGCGGGCCAGGGCAAGGCCAATCCCACGGCCATGATCCTGTCGGCCGCGATGATGCTCGACTGGCTGGCCGAACGGCATGGCGACGCGCGCCTGGGCGATGCGGCACGCGGCATCGAGCGGGCCGTCGAGGCCGTGTTCGCGGGCGGCGCCGTGCTGCCCTTCGAGTTCGGCGGCGGCGACGGCACGCGCGCGATCACCGAGGCGGTGCTGGAGCGGTTGCGCCATGCCTGAGGCGCGCGGCGGCACACGCCACCGGGTTGCAGTGGTCGGCGCCGGCTACTTCAGCCAGTTCCATCTGCGCGCATGGCAGGCGCTGCCCGGTGTCGAACTCGTCGGGCTCTGCGATGCGCAGCCCGAGCGCGCGGCCGTGGCCGCCCGCGGCTTCGGCGTGCCGCGCGCCTTCTCGCGCCTCGACGAGATGCTCGACGCCACGGCGCCCACGCTGCTGGACATCGTGTCGCCGCCGGCCAGCCATGCGACGCTGCTGCCGCAGGCGCTCTCATATGGCATCGCGACCATCTGCCAGAAACCCTTCTGCACCGACTACGCGCAGGCACGCGAGCAGAGCGAACGCTTCGCGCGAGCCGGCGTGCCCTTGGTCGTGCACGAGAACTTCCGCTTCATGCCCTGGTTCCGCGAGGCCCGGCGGCTGATCGACACGGGACACATAGGCCGCCTGCACGGCGCGAGCTTCCGGCTTCGGCCCGGTGACGGACAGGGGCCACGCGCCTACCTCGACCGGCAGCCCTACTTCCAGCAGATGCCGCGGCTGCTCGTGGCCGAGACCGCCATCCACCTGATCGACAGCTTCCGCTTCCTGCTCGGCGAGGTGGCCGATGTCTCGGCGCGGCTGCGACGCCTCAACCCCGCGATCCAGGGCGAGGATGCCGCCACGATCGAACTGGGCTTCGCCGGCGATGCCATCGGCCTCATCGACGGCAATCGCCTCAACGAACACGCGGCCGCGAACCAGCGCCGCACCATGGGCGAGATGTGGCTCGAGGGCGAAGGCGGCGTGCTGCGGCTCGATGGCGATGCGCGCCTGTGGCTCAAGCCGCATGGCGAGCCCGAGGCCGAACTCGCCTACGACAGCGGGCCGTCCAGCGAATTCGGCGGCGGCGCGGTGGCCGCCCTGCAGGCCCATGTGCTCGACGCGTTGGAGCGCGGCATCGCGCCCGAGAACAACGCCTCGGCCTATCTGCAGAATCTGCGCATCCAGGAAGCCGTCTACGAGTCCCACCGCAGCGGCCGGCGCATCCGCATGAGCGACTTCGAGCCTGCGGCCGATGCGCATCTGCGGCCGGTCTTCTGATCCATCGAGAATCCATTCGCCATGCACATCGTCACCGTCCACTTCCACATCGCCCCCGAACACCGGGAAGACTTCCTCCGCGAGATCAAGGCCAACGCCTCGCGCTCGGTCGAGCACGAGCCCGGCTGCCGGCAGTTCGACGTCTGCGTGGCGCCCGATGACGCGGGCCATGTCTTCCTCTACGAGGTCTACGACGACCGCGCGGCCTTCGACGCGCATCTCGCGAGCGCGCACTTTCAGCGCTTCAATAGCCTGACGACGGATTGGGTGGTCTCGAAGCAGGTGGAGAGCTTCGAGCGGGTCTGAGGCGACGCCCCTAGCCCTGTCTCGCGGCCGGCTCCTGGGCCGCGAGCACGGCCTTCAGCAGGCCGGGAAAGCGCTTGTCCACTTCCTTGCGGCGCAGCTCGTTCACATGCGCGGGGCCGTCGGTGCGGGTGCGCACGATGCCCGCCTCGCGCAGCACCCTGAAGTGATGCGACATGCTCGACTTCGCCCTGCCCCCGCCCAGCGCGGCACAGCTGGCTTCGCCGCAGCCGGCGAGCTCGTGCACCACGCGCAGCCGCTCGGGATCGCTCAGGGCATAGAGGACCTGGGTCAGCGAGACATCGTCGAGGGCCGGATGGTTGAGGCTGCGCATCGCGCGACCATAGCACGGATCGGCTTTTGTCCTATTGTTCGATAGTTATCGAACTAAGGTACGATCAGACCTTGTCTTCACACCTTCTCCAGGGATCCGATGCCAAGCCTCTTCTCGCCTTTCGCTCTGAAAGATGTCACGCTGAAAAACCGCATGGTCGTCTCGCCGATGTGCCAGTACTCGGCCGTCGACGGCGTGGTCAACGACTGGCACCACGTCCATCTGTCGGGCCTCGCGCGCGGCGGCGCGGCCCTGGTCATCGCCGAAGCCACGGCCGTCTCGCCCGAAGGCCGCATCACGCCCGGCTGCGCCGGGATCTGGACCGACGCGCAGGCCGAGGCGTGGCGCAGGATCGTCGCCTCGGTCAAGGCCGCCGGCGCCGTGCCCGGCATCCAGATCGCCCACGCCGGGCGCAAGGCGAGTGCCAACCGGCCCTGGGAAGGCGACGACCACATCGCCGCCGACGACGCGCGCGGCTGGCAGACCATCGCCCCCTCGGCCGTTGCCTTTGGCGGCGGCCTGCCGAAGGTGCCCGAGGCCATGACGCTGGCCGACATCCAGCGCGTCAAGGCAGACTTCGTGGCCGCGGCCAAACGCGCGCTCGATGCGGGCTTCGAATGGCTCGAGCTGCATTTCGCGCACGGCTACCTGGCGCAGAGCTTCTTCTCGACCTGGTCCAACACGCGGACCGATGCCTACGGCGGCGACTTCGAAGGCCGCGCGCGCTTCCTGATCGAAACGCTCGCCGCCGTGCGCGAGGTCTGGCCCGAACGCCTGCCGCTCGCGGCCCGCTTCGGCGTCACCGAGTTCGCGGGCCAGGACGACCTCGAGGAAGGCATCGAGCTCGTGCGCAGGCTCAAGGCGGCCGGCCTCGATTTCATCGACGTCAGCATCGGCTTCTCGACACCCAAGGCGAAGATCCCATGGGGCCCGGCCCTGATGGCGCCGATCGCGCAGCGCGTGCGCCGCGAGACGGGTCTGCCCGCCACCACGAGCTGGTTCATCAGCGAGCCCCGGCAAGCGGACGAACTGGTCGCCGGCGGCACCGTCGACCTGGTCACGCTGGGCCGGCCGCTGCTTGCGAATCCGCACTGGCCGTACCGCGCCGCGCTCGAGCTCGGCGTGGACAAGGCGGCCTGGACGCTGCCTGCGCCGTATGCGCACTGGCTGGAGCGGTATCGGTCTTCGTGATCGCCGGGCGCGCCAGCCGAGCTGCGTGGATCCCGCTGTCGCGCCCTGGTCATTCGCGGCCGCTGGCGCGCATCGGGGCGACGACTTTCTCCTGCCATCGTCGAGAAGGACCCGGTCGGGGCGAAGAGACTTCCGCCCACGCTGTATGACCGGACGCATGGGCGCAATAGTCCAGGGCCTGACGAAGTGCAGTGTCCACCCTGCGCAGAGAGATGCAATGCCGGTCCGCCACGTCCTGGCGGGTCATCTCCTCTATTCGCAGCGCAACGAGTACCGAACGATGCCGATGCGAAAGCCGCTGCATTGCCTCCTCGACGGCCTCCACGGCCGAACGCGCCTCGGCGATGGCATCCGGGCCGGGCGCATGATCGACCAGGAGATCGAGTGCGCTATCCCACTCGGCCACGTACTGCCAGGACCGATCGTGGCGCAGGCGATCCATGGCCAGGTTGCGAGCCGTTCGGTAGACGTAGGCCCCGGGACTGCGCACGGGCTCCGATGCCGTCATGTCGCCCAGGCGCAGCCAGGCGTCGTGCAAGCACTCGCTGGCCCGATCGGAACAGCCGAGATCGCGGGCCAGCCGGCGATGCAGGTACGCGTAGTTCGCCGTCAGGAACGCCCGCAGCACCACGCAGGGGAGCTCGCCGTTGCCCACGAATTCAGGATCGGGATCAAGAGACGATGCATCGGCCGCGCCGGCGACGCCCGGACAACACGAAGAATGTGCATTCATAGCGGACCGCCTTCGCTCATCGCCCCTGGGAACAAGGACCGAGACCGAAGTCGAGCGGGGAAAGCGTCTTACTTGGCATGCCGCAACCTGGTCTTCTCGGTTTCGGTCAGCAACGACATCACGGACGCGTCGAACTGGTTGCCGTGTCCGAAGACCTGCACGGAGTGGGCAGGGTCGTATCGAAGCGAAACGCTCGATGGCGAGCCGGGGCGCGGCGACGGCGATGTATCCGCACCTCCCGGGGACAGGCTTTCGTTGCCGAAGCCCAGCACCCGCACCGTGAACACCGACGGCAGGCTGCGCCGCGCTGCGTCCCGCTCGTTTCGCAGGGATTCCTGCGCCGCCATGGCCGCCGACGCCGCCGCCGCGCTGGCGTTGGTCAGTGCACCGATGTTCACCGCAGCCACCATCGGCAGACCGGTCGCTTCGCCTTCGACTTGAATGTTGTCGGCGTTGAGCACCTGCAGCGCGGCGATGTTGAGGTTGCTGGCGACCCGGATGCCGGCATCGCCCGCATCGATGGTCCCCCTGGGCGCGACCAGGTCCACGTCGCCTTCGCCCACGGTGCCGATGCCGGCGCCGCTCATGTCGCGCTTTTCCTGCACGGTGATGTTGCCGTCCGCGTCCGACGTGACTTCCGGCGCCTGCGGGATGCGCACCGTCTTCGCGCCGCGGCCGGCGTCGATGTCGCCCTGGCTGGACCACAACACCTGGTCGCTGCCCAGGGGCTCGGCCTGCGAGACGAAGGACAGGATGCGCGAGCGGTTCACGATGATGTCCCGGTCGGCGAACACATTGACCTGCCCCGGCGAGGCCAGCGTCACCAGGCCGTATCCGTCCGGCACCACCGCGCCCAGCCCCGCCACCTGCAGGCCGCCACCGGGGGTGAAGACGTTGATGTCGCCCCCCTGGTGGGTGCGCGCCGCCATCCGGGTCGCGGCGATGCTGCCCACGCCGGACCAGCTGCTGCGCCAGTTGTCCGGCAGGTCCGCGGCGTAGCGAACGGGCTGGCCTTCGGCCGTCGCACCGCGGAACAGCGTGTCGATGGCCGCGGAGCCGCGGCGGTAGCCGCCGTTGATCGGACCGTTCTGCCCGTCGCCCCCGTTCTGGTCGCGCCCTCCTTCGCGCAGTTCATAGACGAAGACCTGGCGCAGGAACTGCTCGCGCACCAGGGGCGGCAATTGCCGGTATTGCTCCCACGCCTGCTGCGGGCTCAGCTTGCCGTCCGCGCGGCCGGTCAGGCCGGCGACCTTGTCGGCACCGAGCACGCCTTCCACGAAGGACCCCAGGCCCCGGCGCGTGAGCTTGGGCAGGTCGCCGCGGTGGTCCACGCCGTCGGTCAGGTACAGCGGCGCCACCGTGCCGTCCGCCAGGGTGGTCTTCAGGTACTGCGGCATGGCGGCCACGTTGGCCGGGTTCAGGTAGGCCGACTCGAAGGCGTCGTAGCTGGCGGCCCTGTTCATGCCGGCCATCAGGGTGATGTCGGCACCCTCGACGGGCAGGGCCTTGATGATGTTCGTTTCCTCGCCGCGCGGCGTGGCCGACACGTAGTCCCAATAGCGATTGCCGTTGGTGTACAGCGAGAAGTTGTTGCCCTGGATGTCGCGCCCGGCCAGCAGCAGCAGCTCCCCCGGCCCTTGCAGCGCGGTACGGCTGCCCCTGTCGTAGTAGTACGAGGCCGCGCCTCCGCTGGCTCCCGCATAGGGATGCGACAGGAACCGGTTGGCGACGGCCAGGATGTCGTTGCCCGCCGCCAGCACCGTGCTGTCGGTGGCGCGCAGGTTTCGCGCGCTCAGCTCGAAATTGCGGATGTCGGTGCCGGCCTGCACGCGCACCGATTCCGACGCGATCAGGTTCAGGTCGCTGATGGAACCGGCCCCCGCGTAGAGGCGGCTGGGCGCGAAGTCGTGCGCCTGCATCGGCAGCGTCTGCGGGTTGTCGAACAGCTCCGCCCCCCCATTGGCGCTGTTCGTCAGGAAGGCATTCGTCACCGAGAAGCCGCCATAGACGGACTTCAGCGGCGCGCCAAACGCCGACGCACCGCCCAGCACGGTCGTGAGGCCTGTCCACGGGCGGAAGATCGAGGGCCACTTGTCCAGCGTGGTCTGGGTCATCACGATGGCCCCCGTGTTCAGCAGGCTGCTGCCGCGCAGGAAGCGCAGATCCTGGGCAGCCAGCAAGGAGAGGTCGCTGGTGTTCTCCGGCGCCATCGCCAGCAGGCCTGCGATGTCGATGCTTCCGCTCAGGGCCGACACGCTCAGCTTGGCCGGATACAGGCCCACCATGTCCGTCTGGAGCTTGGTGTCCGTCATGCCGTTCACCAGCTTGGTGGTGTTGCCCGTGTCGTTGCCCGCCACGTATTCCGACTGGTTTTCCAGGCGCACGTTGCCGCCGGTGGACACCAGCGTGACGGCGCTGCGCTCGGTCTGGCTGCTCATGAACATCGCATGGCTGGCCCCGCCACTGGTGTCCTTGTCGGCCTGGTCGATGTAGGCACGGCGTATCTGCATGGGGTCGATCACGGTCTGCAGGACCAGGTCGCCCAGCGTCTGCAGCTTGAGCGTGGCGTCCGACAGCGCCAGCACGGGCGCGATGTCGTAGGCATAGGTGGCGCCGGACCCGTTGCTCGACGTGCCGGTCATGACATAGCCGGCGGCGCTGGTGCCGGCGTCGATCTCGCCGGCGCCGCGGCCCACGTAGTACTGGCCGGCCTTCAGGGCGCCGCCCGCGCTCACCTGCAGCTGCCCGCCGTTGCGCGTCACGATGGAGGCCGCGGCATCGCCGGCGGAACGCCCGCCCGTCACGCGCATGGTGCTGGGCAAGGCCACCACCAGGTTCACCAGGTCGCCGCCCGCCGACAGCTTCACGTTGCCGCCGCCCAGCGCGCCCAGGCCCTGCTGGAAGCTGGCGTGGTTCACCCACCAGCTCGGTTGCTGGCCCCGGTCGGACATGACCGGCGCCCAGCTGTCGCCCATGTTGTACGCGTCGTAGTAGCCGGTGGGGCTGCCGAACTCGCCCCCGTAGCGCCCCTGGCGGAACAGCCATTCGGTCAGGATCTGGTCCGAACGCACGCCCTGCTGGGTCGGCGCGCGCACGCTGCCCTGGACCGCGACGTCCAGGTGGCCGCCCGCGGTGCCGTACTGGGCATCGACGCTGGCGGTGTCGAAGCCGCCACCCAGGGTGGGATCGGCCTCGGCCCGGCCCGCCGTGTACAGCGCGGACTCCTTGTGGGCGAGCACCAGGTCGCGCCCGGCGCGCACCGTCAGGTCGCCGCTGCCGGTGCGCACCAGCTTGCCCGCGCCCGACTCGGCACCGGCCGTGCCCACGCGGATCGTGCCGGCATCGCTCGCGAGCGCACCCGGCGCCCGCGTGGCCAGTGCGTCGACCGAATTCAGGTCCGCGCCCGCCACCAGGCGCAGGTTCCACGACGCGGCCTGCTGCAGCCGCGCCGCCCGGCCCGCGCCGTTGTCGCGGCCCGCCACGTCGAAGCCGTCGCTCAGATGGCCGTCGATGTTCAGGTCGCCGCCGGCGCGCAGCGTGAGCGTGCCTTCGCGGTGCGCCGCACCGAAGCTGTCGAACAGATTCCAGTCGCGGCCCAGCGTCAGGTCGCCCGGGCTGGTGATCTCGATGCCCGCCGCCAAGGTGTAGGCGCCGGCGTTGCCGCCCAGCCGCGTCAGGATGCCAGTGTGGCCTGCAAAGGCATTGGCCTCGGCGATCGCCCGCGGGGCCACGGATTCCACCGTTCCGTCCGTGCTGGCATGGCGGCGCACGCCTTCGAGCACCGCGGAGCGCGCGCCCTGCACGGCGGCGTTCAGCGCCGTGACGTTCAGGCCGTCGTTGCCCGCGGTGCGCTGCGCCCGCAGTCGCAGCTTGCCGCCTTCGCCGCCGCTCAGGTCCAGCGTGCCGCCGGCCAGGTTCAGTTGGCCGTCGACCGCTTCCAGGTCGATGCGGCTGCTGCCCAGGCCGTCGATGGCGTCGGTGGCATGGGCTGCGAGCACCGCGCCAGGCTGCATCGTCAGCCCCGCCCCGCCGACCAGGCGGATGCTGCCGCCGTAGGCCGCGTTGGCCTCGACGCGCGCCGTGCCGTCGACAGAGATCACGCCGCGGTCGGTGATGACTTCGAAGTCGGCCACCCGCGTGGTGCCCGCGATCGTCAGGTCGCCCTGGCGGACGCGGAACTGCCGCGACCGGCTGAAACCCGAATCGTTGAGCGTTCGCGCCAGCGCGCCGAAATCGTCCAGCCGATCGATGGCCAGCGCAAAGTTGCCGCCATTGCCCCCGGCACCGGCCTGCGCCTGCAGCGTGCCCCCGAAGTGGACCCGGCCGCCGGCCGATGCATCCACCGTTAGGCGGCCGGCGTCGCCGCCGTGCGGATGGGCGGACAGGTCCAGCAGGCTGCCCGGGGCCAGGTCGATCAAGCCGCCCCGCGTCGCGAGGCTGATCTGGCCGGCATCCACGTACTGGGCCGCGTCGAAGAAGACTTTTTCCAGGCCGCCCGCGTGCAGGCGGCCCGACTCTGCGACCGTGAGCTTGCCCGTGCCGGCATCGACCGCAATGCTGCCGCCCAGCGCGAGCACCGGCAGCGCCACGGTCACGCCCTGGCCCGACAGGCTCAGGCGCGCGCCCAGGCTGGCGCGGCCCAGTGCCGCCATCTCTTGCGCATCCAGTTGCGCCTCTTGCTGCAACACCAGCTGCCCCTGCGTTCGCAGGGCCTGGTCGGCGCCGGACACCCCTTGCAGCACCGGCGTGCGCAGCGTCAGCGCCGCCGTCCCGGCGTCCAGGCCCCCGGTGCCTTCGCCGGCGATGCGCCGGCTGGCCGACAGCAGCACCTGGTCGAAGCCGGACATCGTCTTGTCGCCCGCGCCCAGCACCAGTTCGCCTGCCGACAGCTCGAGGCGACCACTGCCCGTGCCCGCGCTGCCGAGCGACGCGCCCGTGTTCTGCAGCGTCAGGTGGGAGGCCTGTACCTGCACGGCATCGGCGCCATGACCGCGCAGGGCCGCGGCGTCGAACACCACCTGCGCCAGGCCGCGCATGTCCAGCGAGCGATAGAAGTCCAGGCTGCCGTAGCTGTGCAGCGTCAATGCCTGCGCGCGCGACAGCTGCGCCAGGGCGTCGGCGTCCAGCACCAGGCCGCCGCTGCCGCCGCCGATGCCGATGCGGCTCGCGGCCACCGACAAGGCCTTGCCCGACAGCTGCGCGCCGGCAGCCATCTCGGTGTTGCTGGTGGCGTCGAGCAGCAACGCCTCGCCGCCCTGCAGCAGCGCGCCGGCGCCGATGCGCACCTGGCCGCCGACCGTGGTGTCGACGTTCTCGCGCAACGCCCGCACGGCCTGGCCACTGCTCACTCGCACCAGCGCACCCCAGTCCCTGGAGGGTGTGACGATGTGGTCGTCGCTGGTGTCGTTCGGCGTGTTGTTGTCGCTCCACACGGCCGCCACCTGCGGCTTGAGCACCAGGTTCGCCTCGTCGCCCGAGGCCCGGCCGTCCGCGCGCAGCACGCTGCCCGACTCGATCGACACCGCATTCGCCGCGGCCAGGATCACCTCCGGGCCGCTCAGCGCGGTGCCTGCGGTGTTGCGCAGCACCACGTCGCTGGCGGCCACGTCCACCTGCAGGCCCCGCACATCGCCCGTGCGCGTGCCGCCCACCAGCAGGCTGCCCGCGCCGAAGCGCGTCAGGCTGCCGGCGTCCACGACCAGGTAGCCGTCGGCGCGCAGGTCGTTGCTGTCCTGCCCCGCGCCGACGATGGCGATCTTCGCGGCGGCAATGTCCACCAGGCTGCCGCGCCCGCCCGCATCGGGTTGCGCGCGCAGCTCGCCGTCCAGCGTCAGCGCGCGGTCGGCCTTGAACACCACCGCGCCGCCATCGCGGGCCAGGCGCGGGGTCACGACGTCCTGCCCTGTCAGGCGGTACTGCGTCAGCTTGAACGCGTCCGACGAGAAGAAGGCGTTGCCCCGCGCTTCGTTGTATTCGCTGACCTTGCGCACCAGGCTGGCGGGCAGCACGCGCCAGCCCGAGGCCGTGGCATCGCGCGCGCCGCTGATCGTGTCCTGTTCCCGCCCGGCCACGATCGTCGAGCCGTCACGCAGGCTCGCCACCTCGCCACGGGACGCAGCCCACGCCGGCAAGGCCTGGCCCGTGCTCTGCACCGCAAAGGCGCCGGGCAGCAGCGCATAGCGTGCCGGCAGGAGCGTGTACCAGCCGGCCCCCAGGCCGCCGCCGGCCAGCCAGACCTTCCGGCCCGCCGCACCGCCCGCCACGGGCGACAGGCCCTGGTAGCCCGGCAGCACCGCGTACATGCCGGGCAGCGTCAGCACGTCGTGCGAGCCGCCCGAGCCGGGCACGTGCTCCCACGCATGCAGATCGCCCCCGCCCGCGATGTCCACCACCGCGCCCGCGGCCATGGCCACGTCCGGCGCTTGCAGGAGCACGCGCTTTTCCGGCAGGGACGACAGATAGCGGTTTTCGTCCAGGGAACTGGCATCGCCGGCATTCGCACGATTGCGGCCCTGCGGGTTGGCAGGGTCCAGCCAGTATTCGGCGTTGCGCAGGCTGCCGTAGAGCACGTCCAGGCCCGCGCCGGACACCGAGGTCAGGCTGTTCGTGCCCAGCGTCAGGCGCTCGCTGGCATTCAGCGCAATCTGCCCGAAGGGCGCGCGCAGCACGCCGTCCTGCTCGATGACGGGCGCGTTCAGCGTCAGGCTGCCGCCGGCCGACAGAGGCGCCGCGGCGCTCCCGTTGCCGCGCACGGTGATGGACCGGTCCGAGTTGATTCGCGCCGTGACGGCCGTGGCCGGGTAGACCTGCGCGGCCTTGATCTCCAGCGCGCCACCCACGTCCAGCGTGGCCCTGAGCTGGGAGTCGTCGTAGTCGGTGCCGCCTTCGCTGTAGGCCCCTGCCACGAAGCGCAGGTCGGCGGTTTCCAGCACCGTGCGTTCGAAGCCGCGCAGCTTGACGTCGACGGGCGACGCAGACTCGCCCTTCGCACCCCTGCCTGCGATGTCGATGGCCTGGCTGGCCGACAGGATCAGTTCGCCGGCATTGCCGGCCGTGGCGCCGACCGTGCCTGCCAGCGGGTTCAGTTGCAGATGGCGGGCGTGCAAGCGCACCACGCCGCCCTGCCCGTCGCTGCTGATGACCGGGGCGGTGATGCCCAGGCGACCGGCGACGCTCAGGTCGACGCCGCCGGCCAGCCGCACGCCCACTTGCGTGGAATGCAGATCGACCGCCGAGAAGCCCGTGTCCTGCAGCGCCTTCGCCGACACGTGCAGGGTGCCATCCGAGGTGGCGATGTTGCCGATGTCGATCTTGTGGGTCAGTGCCGTTCCGGTGCCGCTCCAGAAATACTTGTTGAGCAGTTCGACCACGCGCTTGTCGATGCTCGCGTCGTGCTCCCACGGCGCCCTGTCGGCGCCCGGTCCCGCGGCAAGCGCCGCACCCGCGTCGAGGACGAGCCCCTGGCTGCTGGACACCGACGTTGGCAGCATCGTGTTGAGCGCGGTGCGCATGGCACTGCTCATCTTGACGTCGCCGGCGTACTCGTCGTGGACGTCGAGGTTGCCGCTGGTGCCGATGATTCGCGCGTACCTTTCGCCGTTGAAGGTGTACGTGCCGGTGGGGCTCTTGTAGTAGAGGAAGGAGCCGATGTCCGGCGCCACCAAGTCCCCGGACGCACTCCCGGCCGCGCTGGTGTCCGTGATGGACAAGGACCCGCCCGCGGCCTGGGCATTGCCGCCGTGGGCGCGAAGCCTGGCATTCATGGCACCGCCGGCCGCGGCCGCCATCACGACCGCGCCGCCATCGCTGCCCAGTTCCTGGTTCACGCGCCGCAGGGCGCCGAGCGCACCCGTGCCGCGATCCCAATACGCCACCGTGCCCCGCGCGCCCGACACGTCGATCAGCGCACCCGCTTGCGCATCCAGCGTGCCGGCATTCAGCGTGACCGTGCCGCCCGGCAGCACCCTGCCCTGGGGCAGGCGCATGACCGGGTCGTGGAAGATTTGCGCCACGCCGGGCAGCAGCAATTCGGCCCCGTCGGCCAGCGTCAAGGTGTTCTTGGCGCGGATGTTCAGCGTCCCGGCCGGCGCCTGAAGACGGCCCGCCACGAGCACGGAAGCCTGCCCGGACCCGTCGGCGTCCAGCGAGATCGCGCCGCCGGTTTCGGTCTGGATGCTGGCGTTCGCGTCGATGCGGATGCCGCCGCCGGACGCGGCGGTGGCCAGCGACAGGCCGCCGGGCGCGCGCGCGGCGCGGCGCGGCTCGCTCAATTCGTCCAGTGCCCTGGGGGCCAGCACATCGCCCAATGCGCTGCCGCTGGGCAGCGTGCGCAGCGTCGATACCGCGGCGGGCATGTCCCAGCTCGCGGGTTGGATGTGGACCCGTGCGCCTTCCGCGACCACGATGTCTCCGCCGAGCGAACGGATGCCGATCGTGCCGAAGCCGCGCTCGGCGTACAGGGTCTGCGGCAGGTGCAGCGGCTTGGCTGCGCCCGATGCACTTCCGCCCGTTGCCCCGCCCGCGGGCGCGGAGCCGCCCACCTGCACGTCACCGGTCGCAGTGAGGGTGAGCCGGGACGCATCGCCCCCCGCCCAGCCGCGCAGGTCCAGCGTGTCGAGCGCCGTGTTGTCGAACGCCGTCAGGCTGATGGCCCCGCCATTGCCCGCCTGCACCTTGCCCGCCTTGCCGCCCGACGTGACACCGGACAGCCAGCCGCCACCGGACACGTCCAGCGCCGCGCCGGCGGCCACGTCCACGTTGCCGTACACCGTGCCGAGGCCCTCTTTCATCGGGGTCCCCAGTGCAATCGAGCCACCATGGATGGCGCGGCCCAGCGTGACGCCCCCACCGGTGTCGTTGACCCACTGGCCCGCGACGCTCAGCAGGCTGTTCGCACCCAGGCGCAGCACGCTGTCCGCCTGGCCGCCTGCGCTCAGGGCAATGGAGCCACCCGGGGCGATGAGCTTGCCCTGAATGTCGAAGTTGCCGGGGAGGCCCTGGCCGTCGTAGACCGCGGCCGTGAAGCGCGCCCCCGGCTGCAGATTCACCACCGCGTTGTCTTCCAGCACGAAGCCCGTGTTGAGGTTCAACTCGATGGCGCCCAGGCCTGAATGGCTCAGCCCCGCGGCGGACAGCCACGTCGTGCGGCCCACGCCCGCGCCGGCGCCGGGGGATTGCCCTTCCGGCTCGGTCAGGAAGGCGTCCCTGCCCAGCGGGCTGTCGATGGAGAAACCCGCCGGCAGCAGCGCGGGCCTGTCGCTGATGATGACCTGCCCCAGGGTCCACATGCCCTCTTGCGCCCGGTTGGAACCCACCGTGAGGCGGCCGGCCCGAGGCAGCTCGGACGCTTCCTGCACCCGGTCGCCGGGCTGCACCGAGCCCCTGAACTCACCCTCCAGGATGAAGGCGCTGCCGGCACGGATGTCGATCGAACCGGCATTCCGGCCTTCCTCGTAGCCCGGCTCCCAGCGCCGCCCCGACAACAGCGGATTGACATAGGTCTGCGTGACACCCCAGCGCGCATGCGTGTACTGGTACTGGCCCGCGATGCCCTCGTAGGTCATGTCCGCCGGAGCGGACGACATGGTGTAGCTGCGTCCGTCCACGCCTCGCAGCAGGGTTTCCGTGTTCCAGCCGTCGCTGTAACGCACCGAGCCGCCGGACACGTCCAGAATGGATCCCGGCCGCGTGATCACCGAGCCGTTGGATTGGATCGTGATGTCGCCGCCTCGCGCCGCCAGCTCGGACAAGCCGATCAGGCCGTTGCCCACCCAGCCCGTCACGTCCGCCAGCGGGGTGCCGACCCAGACGCCCTTGACCGCCTTGCCGGACTCGTCGGTGACCCATTCGACCCCCGCCATCAGCCCCTTGAAGGTCCCCGACTTGCGTCGATCCACGACGACCTTCCGGCCGTACAGCCAGGTATTCGCTTGCAGGTGGGAGTCGCGCAGTTCGTTGATGCGCAGTTCGGCTTCGATGAAGTTGCTGGCCATGTCCACCGGCATCTGCATCAGTCCCGCGGTACTGACGGTGGCATGTTCACCGATGAGAATGCGGCTGCCGTCGCCCACCTGGGTGTTGCGCTGCAGGGCCGCAGGGTTGGCCTGGGCCTGGATGTCGATGTTGCCCGCAGCGGCGGTGACCTGGGCACGGGTCTGCACGTCGATCGTCTTGCCGTAAAGCTCGATGCGGCCGGGCTGGTAGCGGTTGGCCAGCGAGCCGCTTTCGATCCGGGTGGTGTCCTGCCAGTCGTTGACGACTTGCGTGATGCTGTCCGGCCCGAGGGTCAGCGTGCCGCCCGACCAGGCCGCCAGGTGCGAGACGTTGGCCGCCAGATTGATGTCGATGTTGTGGATGCCCTGGCCCCAGGCGTGCAGGCGGATGGAGCCGGTCCGGTTGTTCAGCGCGGTGCTGGCTTGCAGGATGCCGTTCTGATTGATTTCGCGCGACACCATGGTGATGTCGCCGTGATCGGCCTGGACGATGCCGGTGTTGAGCACGCTGTAGCCGACCTGGGCCGCGCGCTGCTCCATCAGCGGCATGATGTCGGACACGATGCGCCCGATGAGGTAGGGCTGGAAGGCGGGCGCTGTCTGCGGATTGATCAGGAACTTGGCCGGAAAGACCCAGGGCCGCACCGACGAGGCGACGGCATCGAAGCCGCGCACGGTGGGGCTGATTTCCCTGGCTTCCAGCCACACGTTCTCGCCGGCGCCCAGCAGCGTCTGGCCACTCGGTGTCCGGATGCTGCCCGCATTGCTGACCTTGGGTGCGAACATCAGCACGTGGCCACCCTGGCCCGTGATCTGCGCACCGGCCAGCACCTTGACGTCGCCTGGCGGCTGGCCCGGATCGAAGGCCGGGCCCATGTCTTCGAACAGGACGTTCGAATCAGTCGGCATCTGCTTGGGGTTCTCGCCGAAGGTGGGAACCCCGACGCCGACTTCCAGGCCGCTCCAGTAACCGGGGTCGCCCGCCTTCGCGCCCAGGCGCGTGTTGAGACCGGCCTTGAACTGTTCGTCGCTGAGTTTCAGGCTGGAGGCGACCAGGTTGCGCACGTTGACCTGGCTGCTGCCGGTGAACAGGATGCCGTTGCGATTGATGAGGTAGACGCTGCCCTCGGCCTCTATGCGGCCGGCAATTTGGCTGGGGCGGCCGCTGGGATCGTTGATGCGGTTGAGCGCGATCCACTCGTTGACGCCGGTCTTGGCCTGGGTGCCGCCACGCTGGTCGAACTTCACCGTCGTGTTCTTGCCGACATTGAAGGTCTCCCAGTTCAGGATCGCCTTGTCGGCGGTCTGCTCGATGGTGACCGTGGTCCTGCCGTCCGCTGCTGCTTGAACGGGATTCCTGGCATTGAGCCAGCCGGCCGTCAGCGAATGGGTGTCGACCTTCAGGCCGCCTTCGGCCAGGCCGTCCTGCGGAGATTCGCCGCTGGCCAGCGCCTCGGCCCGCTTCTGTGCCTGCTGCGCCTGTTGCGCGGCGATCGTGCGCGCGGCCAGGTTCAGGTTGTTGATGGAAGCCTGCAACTGCTGGCTCGCCGCGGCCGATGGCTGCGCCGGGTTGATCAGACTGGACGCCGGGGTGCCGTTCGGCAGTTTGCCCGTTGCGATCACGCCCGCCCGAGTGGCGCCCTTGTCGGCGAACCACGCCGGACCGAACACCCGCTGAGCGTGCACGCTGCCGAGGACCCCACCCGCGGCCAGCGCCACCGCGATGGCCCGCGCGACTGGCGCCATCCTGAAAACCTGCCGCGCCGCGCGTGTCGGTCGATTCTTCTCGTTGTACCCACTGATGGTCATTTCTTGTTCCCGCCGAAGTAAGGACTGTGCCGAAGGGGCTGCTCGCGTCGCGCAGGCAAGCCGCATTCAAGAAGCCCCTGCGATGGCGATCAAGAGCCAACGCGCTAGGAGCCGTCAGTTCCTTGACGGGACGGAAACGTCGAATTCCAGAAGAATATTTTTGGACTCGTTGCGGGCACGCGCTCGCCGCTGCGGCCTCCATCTGAAAAGTCCTTGCAGATCAACGGCGGGGACGCGCTGCACCTCGGCAAAGTCACGAAAGCTTCACAGTGGCTGCGCACGACAACCATGAGAAGCTTCGACAACGCCACCGATCATTCGACGTGGACCCGACGCGACGTCGAGACAGAGTCACCACCCGCCCCCGGGACCTGCCCCTAGCTCAGGACCAGCACACCGGCGGGGAGCGACCGGGCGTTCAAGCCGAAGGAACGCTGCATCTGGAGCAATGCCAGATCGAGACGGTCGAGCCTGAAGGTCGCGGTGACCGTTTTCTCCCGCAGCGAATCCGCCATCAGCACCACACGCCCGGGGCGGTAGCGATTGATCTCATCCAGCACCGCGGACAAGGGGACCTGCTTGAACACGAGTTCACCGCGCCGCCAGGCAGAAGCCACCTTGGGGTCGACGGTGGCGATGCCGCTGATCGAGTGATCGCGGTAGACCGCTTGCTGGCGTGCCAGCAGCAGACGGTCGCCGGCCGGATGCTCGATGCGTACGCGCCCCGCCAGGCAGGTAACGCACACCCGTCCTTCCAGGCGGCTGATCTCGAAGCGAGCCGATTCGGCAATGCTGCGACCGGCGCCAGCCACGACGCTGAAGTCGCGCGCACTGGCCAGCATCTCGATCGCCGCTTCGCCGTTCAGCAATTCCAGCCCCACGGTCTGGCCGTCCGAGGTCAACCGTCGGACGCTGGTCCGGGTGTTCAAGGTCACGCCGATCTGATCGGACAACGCGATCGCACGCTGCTCGCCGGCGACCGTGCGCCAGTCCGCATTCCATTCATTGGCCGCGGGCCACAACCCCAAGGGCGAATAGACCGCCACCCCCGCGACACCAGCCACGGCTGCCGCTCCGGCCGCGCCCAGGAAGGCCCGGCGGCTCGCCTCGGGCGTGCGCAGGGTTTCGCGGTGAAGGTTCGCCGCTTCGGCGTCGCTGCGCACCAGACCGTTCAGCGCGGGTTGAAGCACTCGCCACTGCTGCCGGGCCTCGATGAACGCCGCTTGATGCAAGGGACTTGCGTCACGCCAGCGCCGGAACGCCTGTGCCTCCCATTGCGTCGCGGCGCCCGAATGCAACTTGCGCACCCAGGCGCGCGCGTCTTCGCGCAGGGTCTCGGGCAGCTTCAGTGGTTGAGGGTGCGTCGTCATGATGGTCTCAGGGGGCCCGTACCTTGTAGACGGTTGCGGACGCCGCAATCCTCAAACTGTTTCTTCGTGCCGTCATGAGAACCCGCCGGATTTCGGTTCCAGTCGCGAGAACAGAAAATCCTGCGCGGCTTTCAGTTCGTACTCGACGGTCCGTACGGGAATACCGAGCCGCTTGGCCACGTCCCGCTGGGACCAGCCCTCCAGCCGAATCAGCAGCAGGATTTCGCGGCGGCGCGGCGGCAAGCGCGACAGAAGGTCATCCAGCGCCTCCAGCTGCGAACGGGCTTCGGCCACCTCGGCGGGACCGGGCGCCGGGTCCGGCAGTTCGTTCATCAGCGCCTCGATGTCGTCGGACAGCAAGACCTGGCTCTGCGCGCGCCGCACATCGATGGCCAGGTTGACCGCCATGCGCAGCAGGTACGCCTGGGGCGTGGCAATGGGCCCCGGAATGGACTGGCTGCGCTGCAGCTTCAGCCAAGTCTCGTGCAAGGCGTCTTCCGCCAGTTCGGCATTCCCCAGCCGCAGGGCCAAGCGTTGCTTGAGCTGATCGTAGCGTTGAACCAGGAAGCTGCGCAGCAGCGGGATGACGTTCTCCGTCATGCGTCAGTGCACCGTGGCGCAGCGGGGTCCGGGCAATACGTCGTGCGGGAGGATGGCGAGCGTGAGCGGCAGAGCCAGGTCCGCTGGTGGTGGGCCGTCCATCTTCAGATTCGCCAATGCCGCGAGCATGGCCGCATCCCGCCCAGGATCCCCCGAAGACGAAACCAGGCTGGCCTGGCTGATGTGGCCCGACGCGGCCACCCGCAGTTGCAGGATCGAGCGGTAGTGGCCCGGGGCAGTGCGGAGATCGGCACACAATGCCTCCCAGACACGGGCCTGAACCAGGGCGTCGTACCGGCGTTGCGAACCGGCAGCCGATGCCACCGCGGGCGCCCCTGCGACGCGCTTAAGTATGAAGGCACCGGAAAGCTGGGTGTCCACGTCATCCGCAGTGAAGCCTGTGCCGGCCAGCAAGATCCGCAAGGCTGCATGCGAGGTATAGCGCCCTCGCACCGGTGCGGAAGTTCGCCCGGCCACCCATTCGTCGATGAACATCACCGATCGCCCCGACACCGTGGCGTATTGCGCCAAGGCAGTCACCAATGGCTGCGCCGGCACATCGAAGTCCAGCATCTGCGATTCGGACGAAGCGCCAGTGGCGATATCCACCGACTGCGCGTCAGTGCCCGCGGCGACCGCCTTCGCTGTCGATATCCAGGCGATGCAGACGCAAACTGCGGTACACGTCAGGCCGGAGGCAACGGCTCGCACGAGCCTGTCGTCCTTGCCCCGGCCAGAGCCCCGTACGACAACTCGCCCACAACCACCATGCACGGAAGCCGACAAGGAAGAAGAGGATCGTATCGGCAAGCTTGTGGACGGCATTTCAACTACTGCGAGGATCACATTCGCGAATGACGGTCTCGTGACCACCGGCATGGCAGCCCCCTCACCCATGCGTCCACCGCGCATGCAGCCAGCGCGCGAATCCATCGAGCTGATACCCCAGCGTCCCGATCGGCACGATCCAGTTGATGCCGATGGCCAGCCGGATGCCCGCGAGCAGGTCTAGGGAGCGCAGTTCAGCGGCCGGGAAAGCCTCGCCTTTGCCGGTCCGCATAATAGGGATCGATCATTCCCTATATACTCGCCGCCCATGCCCTCCTCCCCTTCGATCCAGGTCAACACCACGCGGGGCCGCGGCCGCCCACGCGAGTTCGACATGGACGAGGCGCTCGACAAGGCCGTGCTGGTCTTCCGCGAACGCGGCTACCACGGCACCTCGATCACCGACCTGACATCCGCGATGGCGCTGACCTCGGGCAGCGTCTACAAGGCCTTCAAGGACAAGCGCGGCATCTTTCTCGCGGCCTTCGACCGCTACAAGGAGAGGCGCGATCCGCTGATCCGGGCCCAGGTCGAGCGCGGCGCCACGGGCCGCGAGCGGCTGTTCAACGTGCTCGGCTTCTTCGCGGGCTCGTCGCATGGCGTCGAGGGCGAGCGCGGCTGCCTGGTGGTCGGCACGGCCACCGAACTGGCCACGCTCGACGACGAGGTCGCGCAGCGCGTCAAGCGCTCGCTCGACCGGAACGAGGCGCTGCTCGAGGAACTGATCCGGCAGGGCAAGGACGACGGCTCGATCGCCACCGCCCTCGACGACAGGACCGCCGCGCGCCTCGTGCTGTGCGTCCTTCAGGGCATGCGCGTGGTCGGCACCACGGGCCGCAGCAAGAAGGAGATGCTGGCGGTCGCCGAGGCCGCGATGCACATCTTCGACTGACCTTCGACCGATCTTTTTTTTGCCAATTTGGGACATGAACATTTCCTTATTTGGCGTTTTCCTTTCTTCCACGCTCTCACGCTCCCCATGACGACCTCCACGAACACGGCGACGCCACGCGCCACCGCCGCGCAACCCCATGCCTGGCTGGTGCCGCTGGTGGCCACGGCCTGCGGCCTGGCCGCGGCCAACCTCTACTACGCGCAGCCACTGGCCGGACTGATCAGCGCCGCGCTCGGGCTGTCGCCCGCCGCCACCGGCCTGATCGTCACGCTGACGCAGCTTGGCTACGGACTGGGCCTGCTGTTCATCGTCCCGCTCGGCGACCTGGTCGAGAACCGGCTGCTGGTGCTGGTCCTGCTGTGCATCGATGCGTTGTCGCTGCTGGCCGCGGGGCTGTCCACCCATCCGCTGCCCTTCCTGGCGGCGGCGCTGTTCATCGGGCTCGGCACCGTGGCGGTCCAGGTGCTGGTGCCCTACGTCACCCACCTGGTGCCCGAGGCCCGGCGCGGGCGTGCCGTCGGCAGCGTGATGAGCGGGCTGATGCTGGGCATCATGGGGGCGCGGCCGGCGGCGAGCTTCGTCGCGCAGCTGTCGTCATGGCACCTGGTGTTCGTGCTGTCCTCGGCGCTGATGCTGGTGCTGGCCCTGGTCCTCGCGCTGGCGCTGCCGACGCGCACGCCGTCGCACCGGCTGCGCTACGGCGAGTTGCTCGCATCGATGGTGCGGCTCGCGCGCACCACGCGGGTCCTGCAGCGGCGCGCGCTCTATCACGCCTTCCTGTTCGCATCGTTCAGCCTGTTCTGGACCGTCACGCCGCTGCTGCTGGCGAGCAGCGCCTACGGGCTGTCGCAGGCCGAGATCGCCCTCTTCGCGCTGGTGGGCGTGGCGGGCGCCGTGGCCGCCCCCTTGGTCGGCCGTGCCGCCGACCGCGGCTGGAGCCGCGGCGCGACCATCGGCGCCATGCTCGCGGTGGCGGGCAGCTTCCTGATGGCCCACTTCACCCATGGCGGATCGCCGCTGTCGCTGGGCCTGCTGGTGGTCGCGGCGGTGGTGCTGGACTTCGGCGTGGCGGCCAACATGACCCTGGGGCAGCGCGCGATCTTCGGCCTCGGTGCCGAACTGCGCTCGCGGCTCAACGGGCTCTACATGGCGACCTTTTTCCTCGGTGGTGCGGTGGGGTCGGCACTCGGTGCCTGGGCCTATGCGAAGGGCGGATGGCCGCTGGCGTCGTGGATCGGGTTCGCGTTGCCGGCGATGGCGCTGGCGTGGTTCGCGACGGAATGAGCGCGACCGTCGAGGCCGTCACGCCCGAAGACCCGGCAGCGCGATCAACGCCCCGACGAAGAAAGCGCACGCAGCCAGCGTTCGCGCTCTTCGTCTTCCAGCGCCAGCAAGCGCTCGGGTGAACCGCCGCCGCCGACCACCTGAAGGTCTTGCAGCTGCTTTTGCACCTCGGGCCTGGCAAGCACCTGGGCCACGGCTTGCTGCACGATGCGATTGGACGCGGCATCCGAATTCGCGGGTGCCCAGAGGCTGAAGTGGTCGTACGTCGCGTAGCCGCTCAAGGGCGCGCTCGAGGCCAGCGTCGGCCACGACACACCGTCGAAGCTTTGCGGGCGCGCCGGGTCGGCGGTGGTGCCCAGCACGCGCAACTGGCCGCGTCGTACGGCGACCGCCACGCCGTTCACGGGCGCGAACAGCAGGTCCACCGCATGCTCCTTCGTGACGACGTCGGAGTCGGGATACATGCCCTTGAAGACCACGCGTTGCACATCGACGCCACTCAGCGCGCGGAACTGGCCGAAGGCGAGGTGGCCGGTCCAGCCGTCTTCGCCCGTGCCGATGCGCAGGCTGCCGGGGTGGGCCCGCGCGTAGGCGAGCAGGTCGTCCGTGTCGTGAATGCCCAGCGTGTCGGCCCTCGTGCTGTCGATGGCCAGCACCAGCGGCTGCGACGCCAGCAGCGTGACGGGACGAAGGGCCTGCATCAGCGCATCGATCGGCGGGCCCTGGTGCACGCCCTCGATCCCTCCGCGCGGCAGCCTCAGTGCCGCGAGCAGGATCTTCTCGTTGCCGCCCTCCGTCATCAGCCGGCGGTAGTCGGCCTCGGTGGCTTGCGGCACGTGATCGACCTGCACGCCGCGTCCCAGCAGCCGGGGCAGGTGGCTCGCCAGCATCCCGGCATAGTGGCTGCTGCGGCCACCGGGTGGAAACGGCACGGTCACGTGCAGCGTGGGCTGCGGCACGGCGGCCAGCCATTGCCCCGCATCGTCGAGCAGGCCGTAGCGTATCTCCCATGCGCGGGCGGTGGACGCGTTGCGCACCAGGGCTTCGGCCACCCAATGGCGGCCCATGCGGTGGAACTGCCGGATGATCGGCCGCTCGTCCTGCCACCCGGGCGGCCGCCAGTCCTGGGGGAACGCGCCCGCGACGACGGCATAGCCATGACGGAACGCTCGCGCCTCCTGGAACTGCGGCGCGATCGCCCATTGGCCCTGCGCGTTCCGGTAGCCCCATCGGCCGGTGTCCGCATCCTTGGCGGGCCGCAGTGCGGCGTCGGTGTTGCTGCCGTGCAGCCGTTGCCAGCGGCACGCGTGCGGCGTGCTGGCGTTGCGCTGGCGATCGAGTCCGACGGCGGTGCACAGCCGGATGCGCCGCTGGGCCGTCGCGTCGGGCAGCCCGCCGAAGATGAACGGGATCACCATCCTGCCTCGCGCGTCGATGAGGCCCGAGCCAGTGGAGCCGGGTGCCGGCCTCTGCCGCTGGTAGTCCATCCATTGCGCCGTGGTGATGTCACGCGGCGGCGGCGGCGTGCGCCACTGCCCCGCGGCATCGCGCAAGCCGGGCTGTGCGTAGACCGTGTCCACCTGCAGGTCGGAAGCCGCTGGCCTGGATTCGTCGGGCATCAGGTAGGACAGGGCGGCGGGGGAGTCGATGGATGTCGTGTCCTTGCCATCGCAATGCACGGGCGGCACGGCCCACTGCCCTTGCGCATCGATGCGCCCGATGCCTACGGTGGTCCGTTGACCGCCGCCGGGCTTTTGCTCCACCAGCCACGCCTTGAGCGTCGGCTGGAGTGCGCCGTCGATGCCGATGATGCCGATGCGCTCCAGCCACGCGACCTGCCAGCGGCCATCGCAGAAGCTGCGCGCCGTCGGTGACAGGAAAAGCACTCGCCCGTCGAGGGCGTCGAACAGCGCGGGCGCGCGCTCGCTGTTCCTGCCCGGATTCAGGCTCAGCCAACGCGCCTTCTCGATCAGGTCCGGGGCGATGCCGATGGTGAAAGTGAAGATGTCTTCCCAGGGCGGTGCTGATGCATTCACCGGCCGCAATTGCCAGGTTGGCTGCATCGGCACAGTGCCCGGGTCGGCCTGCAGATCCTGGTAGGTCGGCGGCGCCGCGTTGGCCGAGCCGAGGGCGATGCAAAGCCACAGCAGGATTGCGAAGAGAGGCAGGCGCTTCATGAAGCTCGCCTGGTCGTGGCAGACAGGGGGATCGGTCTTTCGCTCATGGCTTCCGGTTCTTTTGCCGGTTGATTCTGCTTAAAAAACCAATGTATTCAACGCTTTGTATGAAGTCCTTGCGTCATTCAGAAGGCTGAATTTTCCAGTTCGCTTTCCTGTTCGGTTGCCCCTGCCTGCCGCACGCGCTCCCCTCACCCATGCAGCCACCGCGCATGCAGCCACCGCGCCAACCCATCGAGCAGATACCCCAGCGCCCCGATCAGCACGATCACCGCCATCAGCTCCGAATAGGCGAGCCGGTCGCGCGTGTCGAGGATGAAGTACCCGAGCCCGGCCGACACGCCGAGCATCTCGGCCGGCACCAGCACGATCCAGATGATGCCGATGGCGAGCCGCACGCCCGTGAGCAGGTGCGCGGTGATGCCCGGCAGGATCACGCGCAGCACGGTCTCGCGGCGCGTGGCCGACAGGCTGCGCGCGAGCGTGAGCCAGTGCGGATCGAGTTGCGCCACGCCGGCCGCGGTGTTGAGCAGGATCGGCCACACGGCCGCGAAGGCCAGCAGGAAATACACCGGCAGGTCGCCCACGCCGAGCACCATCACGGCGATCGGCATCCACGACAGCGGCGAGATCATGCGCAAGAACTGGAACACCGGCGTGCTGGCCTGCGCGAAGCCGCGCCACAGCCCGGTGAGCACGCCCAGCGGCACGCCGAACACGATCGCCAGCGCCAGGCCGACGGCCACGCGCTGCAGGCTCAGCAGCGCGTGCTGCCAGATGTCGGGGCCGGAGACGAGGCGCGCGAGCGCCAGCGCCGACGGCCAGGGCGCGAAGGCCGCGGCGATGGGCGTGCGCTGCGCGAGCCAGGCGCTGCCGGCCCACCACAGCACGAGCGCCAGCGCGAGGCCGGCCAGCGGCAGTCCGAGGCGGCGACCCACGTCAGACCGCGATGGTCTCGCGCCGCTGGTAGTCCGGCGCCACGCCGAACACCTGCGGCCCGCCCACGGCCTCGATCGCCTTGCGCACGAAGCGGTCGTCGACCAGGTCGCGCGCCACGAACTTCGGATCGAGCGCGCGCAGGAAGGCGTTCTCGCCCTCGACCCGGGTGCCCTGCACGGCGCGCACCAGTTGCTCGGTGTAGGAGGCGAAGGGATAGGGCTGGAAATCGATGCGCCGCTGGCTCCAGCCCTTGTGACGCACCACGCCGCTGGCCTCGTAGCTCGCGTAGTCGGTGGCGGCCAGCACCTTGGCCAGGGTCTGCGGCGGATGCGGCGTGTAGCGCCGCTCGCCGGCATTCGACAGCAGCCGCGCCGCGTCGAGCCGGTTGTCGCGCGTCCACAGCTGGGCCTTGACGATCGCGTGGGTCACGCGCTGCGCCCACTCGGGCTTCTCGGCGATGTCGCGCTCGGCCAGGAAGGTGACGCAGCAGGCGTGGTCCTTCCAGACGTCGCCCGAGAAGCGCAGCACCTTGCCGACGCCCGCGATCTCGGCCGCCGCGTTGAAGGGCTCGGCCACGATGAAGCCCGCGATGGAACGCGCGGCCAGGGCCGACACCATCTCGGCCGGCGCCAGCACCACGAGGTTGACCTCCTTCGGGCCCACGCCGCCGCCGGCGCCCGCGCCCTTGGTGACGGCGCTGAGGCCCTCGGCACGCAACATGTCCTGCAGCAGCACGTTGTGGATCGAATACCAGAACGGCACAGCCACGGTCTTGCCGCCGAGGTCGGAGAGCTTGCCGATCTCGGGCAGCACGGTGAGTGCCGAGCCGTTGATGTGGTTCCAGGCCGCGATCTTGGCCGGGAACTTCGAGCCGTAGCGCACCCACAGCGTGGCCGGCGTGAGCAGGTGGATCACGTTGACCTGGCCCGCGACGAAGGCCTCGACGATCTGCGCCCACGAACGGAACATGCGCGGCGCCTCGGCACGCAGCCCCTCCTTGTCGAACAGCCCGCGCGCATGCGCGATCAAGAGCGGCGTGGCATCGGTGATCGGCAAATAGCCGATCTTCACGGGCTGGTCGTCGCCCTTGAAGCCTTGGGCCATCGCATCGCCGGCCGAGAGAAAAGGCGCCGCCACCGCCGCGCCGGCCAGAGCCGACAGCCGCAGCATGTCGCGCCGCGTGAGGCCGCAGTCGCAGGCGGACGAGGCGCAGACATGGGTGGCGCGCAGCGCGGCGCCGTGGGCGGGATTCGGGTCGGTCATTCGACGGGCTTTCTTTCTGGCATGCCGGGTGGCGATTCGATGGAGGAATGACGGCGCGTGGCCTGCAGCGCGGCGAGGATGTCGAGCCGCAGCGCGGTGAAGGCGGCGCCATCGCTGCGCGGGCGCGGCATGTCGACGCGCCATTCGCGCACGATGCGGCCCGGCCGCTCGCCCATCAGCAGGATGCGGTCACCGACGAGGATGGCCTCGTCGATGTCGTGCGTGACCAGCAACGCGGCGGTGCGCCAGCGGTGCACCACATCGACCAGCAGTTCCTGCATCTCGGTGCGGGTGATGGCGTCGAGCGCCGAGAAGGGTTCGTCGGCCAGCAGCAGCACCGGCTCGCGCGCGAGCGCCCGGGCCAGCGCCACGCGCTGTGCCATGCCGCCCGACAACTGCGACGGATAGAGCCCGCCCTGCCCCGCGAGCCCCACGGCCGCGAGCGCGTCGTGCACGCGGCGCGCGCGCAGCTCGCGTTCGAGCTTCGGCTGGCGCGTGAAGTCGAGCCCGAAGCCCACGTTGCGCGCCGCATCGAGCCATGGCAGCAGGCCCGGCTGCTGGAACACCAGCGCCGCGCGCGGATGCGGTGCGCTCGAGGCCTCGCCGAGAAAACGGATCTCGCCCTCGGCATGCCCGACGCCGGGCACCTCGAGCCGCGCGAGTTGGCGCAGCAAGGTGGACTTGCCACAGCCGCTGCCGCCGAGCAGGCAGACGATCTCGCGCGGCGCCACCGCGAGCGACACGCCGCTGAACACCGGCCTTGCCGCATCGAAGCCGAAGGCCAGATCGCGCGCCTCGAGCACCGGGTGCGGCGCGTTCGCGGCATCGTCGAGGCCGATCTCGGCAGCCAGGGCGCTCACGATGCGGACTGCGCCGCGCGGCGCGCGAGTTCGCCACGCAGTTGCACCACGCTCGGCGTCACGATCGGCACGAACGCCACCTCGCGCCAGTGCCGCGCCAGGCTCAGCGGCTGGTCGCGGTGGTAGCCGCGGCCGCCGCTGGCCTGCAGCTCGAGCTGCACCGCGGCCTGCGCGATGTCGGCCAGCGCGAGCCGGGCGCGGAACAGCGCCTCGGGCTGGGTGCGGAAGCGGCCATCGGCGATGCCCGCGTAGAGCCCATCGACCGTGGCATCGAGCGCTTGCCGCTGCTCGACGAGCGATGCGTCGAGCACCGCGCGCCCGGCACCGCCGATCTGCGCCGCGGTCGCGAGCGCGGCGCGCGCGAGCCCGATCGACAGCCCGCATTGCAGGCCGAGGAACTCGGGCCGCGCCGTCGGCAGGAAGCGGTTGGCCTCGTCGTGGATCAATTCGTCGGCCGCGAGCCGCGCGCCTTCGATGCGCAGCGAGGCGGTGTTGCTGCCGCGCAGCGCGATCAGGTCGAGATCGGCGCTGCGCTCCACGCCCGCCTGCCCGCCCTGCAGCGCAGCCACGAGAGGCGCGCCGCCATCGGCACGCTGCACCACCACCGCGGCCACGAAGCCCTGCGGCCGCAGGTTGGTGCACCACGGCACGCTGCCGTCGAGCCGCCAGCCGGGCGCGCCCTCCTGCCGCGTGGCCGTGATCTGCAGCGCCTCGATGCCGCCGAGGAACTTCATCGCGTTCGACAGCCCCGAGGCACCGGCCAGCGAGCCGTCGAGCAGCGCGGGCAGCCAGCGCTCGCGCAGCGCCTGGTTGGGCGACTGCAGCAGGTATTCGATGAAGACGCGCTGGCCCCAGAAGGTGAAGGCGGCCGCGAGCGAATGGCCGGCCACCGCGGCGATGGCCTCGATGGCATCGCGCACGTCGCCGCCCTGACCGCCGATCACACGCGGCACGCCGAGCCCGAACAGCTGCGCGCCCGCGAGCCGCGGCAGCACCGCGTGCGCCTGTGCGCTGTCGCTGTCGAGCGCCTCGGCCTGCGCGTCGAGCCAGTGCCGGTCGGCCTCAGCCAGCATGGGCGGGCGCTGCGTCGGCGCGCAGGTTCTCGGGCAGGTAGGGCTGCAGTTGCAGGTTGACCGCGCTGCCGGCCAGGCTGTTGGCGAAGTTGCACAGCGTGGCCAGGCTCACGCCGAGCACCACCTCGAGCACCTGACGCTCGGAGAAGCCCACGCCGCGGAAGGCCGCGAGCGCCTCGTCGCTCACCTTGCCGCGGCTCGCGATCACGGCCTCGGTGAAGGCGCGCACCGCATCGAGCCGCGCCTCGCCCGTGGCCTCGCCGCGCTGCAGCGCCACCACGGCCGAGGCCGGCAATTTGGCCTGCTTGAGCGCCGCGGCCGAATGGCCAGCCACGCAGAAGTCGCAGCCGTGGATGCGCGCGGCCGTGATCTGCAGCACCTCGCGCTCGGCCAGCGTGAGTTCGCCGCGCGCGGTGGTCTGGGCCACGCTGAGGTAGGTCTCGAGCGCCTGCGGCGAATTGGCGAGGATGCCGATCAGGTTCGGCAGGAAGCCGTTGTTGGCGGCGGCGCGCGCCACCAGCGCACGGCTGGCTTCGGGCGCGGAGGTCTCGGTGTGCAGGGTCAGGCGTGTCATGTCGGTGCGGCTCGTGTAGTGCGGAAACTGGCACCGATTCTTCGCGGCGCGCCCGCGGGCATCAATGACCGGGCGTCTCGGATCTGTGCCGGTTCGTCTCGCCCGCGGTCACGCCGGCGGCCTCGCTGCGGTCGAGCCGGCGCGCGCGCTGCCAGGCGCCCGGCTGCTCGCCGATCACGCGCTTGAAGGTGCGCGAGAACGCGGCATAGGAGTCGTAGCCCACGGCCTCGGCGGCCTGCGCGATCGACTCGCCCTGCGTCAGCTTGCGCGCCGCGATCTGCATGCGCAGCAGTTGCAGGAACTGCAGCGGCGACTGGCCGCAGGCCTCGCCGAACTGGCGGAAGAAGGCCGCGCGCGAGAGATGCACGCGCTGCGCCATGTCGGCCACGCTCCAGGGCCGCTCGGGCGACTGCAGCAGCGCCGCCAGCAAGGGCGCGAAGCCGCGCCGGCGCAGCAGGCCCCAGAAGCCGCGCGCGTTCGCGTCGCTGCGCGCCACGTGGCGCAGGCCATAGAAGAACAGCAGGCCGGCCAGCCGGTCCATCAGCACCGAGGGCTCGGTGCCGGCGCGCAGCGCCTCGCTGCGCATCAGGTCGAACAGGGTGGCGGCCGAAGCCATCGCGAGGTCGTCGGCGCGCAGCACCAGGCAGTCGGGAAAGGACTGCGCGACCAGGTCGCGCAACGGCCCGTCGAACGAGAAGAAGCCGCAGGCCAGTGCCGTTTCGCCGAGCGCGGGGCTGGCCGACAGCGGCTGCATCGCGCGCGACGCGCAGTCGATGCCGGGGTCGGCATAGGGCGAGAGGAAATGCGGCACGTCGCGCATCAGGAACACGCCGTCGCGCGGCGACAGCGCCACCGATTCGAGCCCCGGCCGGTGCAGCCAGCAGCGGCCCTCGAGGATCAGGTGGAAGCTCGCGCGCGCACGGCCCGCCGTCGAGGCGCGCCAGCGGCCGCAGTACTGGCCCACGTGGAACAGCGTGGCGTTCCACTCGAGGCTGCCGAGCAGCCAGTCGGCCACCCGGTCGGCCTGGGCATCGAACCCGGCATCGGCCGACGGGCTGGCTGCGTCGGGAATGACGGTGAGGGAAGGCATGGGCCCCGCAGTGTGGCCTAGACCCCGCGCGGCGCCAAAGAACGAATCGCTGTGAGCTTATGACCCGGAAACGATCCGTTCGCGCTCGTCCGCGGCCTGCGCCGTCGTCCGCGCACGGCCGAGCTCCGCGCTCACGGCGCCGCTGAGCGTCTCGAGGTCGAAGGGCTTGCGCAGCACGGAGTGCGAACCGACCACCTTCTGCACCTCCGCCATGTCGGCATAGCCGGTCGCGACCAGCACGGGCATCTGCGGATAGAGCCGGCGCGCGGCGGCCGCGAGCTCGGCGCCGTTCATGCCCGGCATCAGGTAGTCGACCATCAGCAGGTCGGGCCGGCGGCGCTGCAGCTCCTGCAGGCCGCTGTGGCCGTCGCTGGCCTCGCGCACGGTGTACTGCAGCAGGCGCAGGCCTTCGGCGATGCCCTGGCGGACCTCGGCATCGTCCTCCACCACCAGCACCTCGCTGCGCGGGTCCTGCCGTGCGGGCGCGGTGCCTTCGCGCTCGCGCGGCAATGCGGTGTCATCCGCCTGCTCGGGCTGCGACAGCGGAAAGCGCAAGGTCACGGTCGCGCCCTCGCCCGGCGTGCTGCGGATCTCGGCCTGTCCGCCCGACTGGCTGGCGAAGCCGTAGACCTGGCTCAGCCCCAGCCCCGTGCCATGGCCGTTGGCCTTGGTGGTGAAGAAAGGATCGAATACCTTCGACAGCACCGCGCTGGGTATGCCGCTGCCGGTGTCCTCCACGCTCACCAGCACCTGCGGCGAACCGTCGGGCGCGCTCGCCAATGCCGTGCGGATGGTCAGCTGCCCGCCTTCGGGCATCGCGTCGCGCGAATTGACCGACATGTTCAGCAGCGCCATCTCGAGCTGCGCGCCATCGAGCATCACCCAGAGTTCGCTGGGCCAGAGATCGAATGCCACCCGAACCTTCGAGCCGACCGAGACCTCGATGAGCTCGCGCAGATTGGTGACCAGCGCATTCACGCCATGCAGCCGCGGCACCAGGCTGCGCGCCCGCGCAAACGACAGCAGCTGCCCGGTCAGGCGCGAACCGCGCGCCACGGACTCCTTCGCGCGGCGCGCGTAGTCGGTCAGCTTGCCCTCGGGCGCCAGCCGCGCGATGAACTCCAGGTTGAGGTTGACCACGTGCAGCAGGTTGTTGAAGTCGTGCGCGATGCCGCCCGTGAGCCGGCCGATGGCCTCGAGCTTCTGGCCCTGCACCACGTTGGCCTGCAGCCGTTCGCGCTCGGCGATCTCGCGCATCAGCCAGTCGTTGGCGCCCGCGAGCTCGGCCGTGCGGGTGGCGATGCGCCCTTCGAGCTCGGCATTGAGCCGCTCGACCGTGGCCTTGGCCGCCTCGATATCGTTCAGGTGGCGGCGCGTCGCGTACTGCCGCTGGCGCGCGCGCAGGGCGGAACGCGCGGCGCTCGCGAGCGTCTCGGGATTGAGCGGCCGCTCGAGCAGCACCGAGTTGCCCAGCTGCTGCAGCGAGGCCTGCGCGCTGGCCGAACGCCGCCCCGACTGGCGCATCGCCAGCACCACGAAGGGCAGGTCGGACCAGGCCGGCTGCTTCGCCAGGCAGGCGCCGAGCGCGCCGTCGAAGCCGTCCGCCAGCGACTCCTCGGTCACGATCGCGGCCGCGGCCGCGGTCTCCAGTTCCGCCAGCAGCGACGACGCGTCGGGGCAGACCAGGCATTCGATGGCCTGGCCTTCGAGCACGGCCCGGATCACCTGCGCATCCCGGCCGCGCGGCGCGAGGATCAGGATGCGGTTTTCCACACCGGCCCTTTCATGGGGTCGGCGTGGCGATATCGCTATCGCCCAGCAACGGCTGCGTGCCCGTGTAGCGGGCCGCGCCCGACAGCACCCCCTGGAAGTCGCTCAGCGCCTTGCCGACCTCGACCCCGTGCGGTCCCAGGCGGAACTCGCGGATCGATTGCTCGTGCGCGTTGGTGCGGCTCTTGATCACCGAGATCGCCTTCAGCAGGTTGCCGCGCGCCTCGAAGTACCTGAAGTTCAGCATCGCATCGCTCAGGTAGCTCAGGTCCACGTCGGCGCGCATCTCGCCCACGGTGCCATGCAGCGACAGGATCAGCAGCGTGGTGAGCCCGCGCAGGTTCAGGTAGGCCAGCAGCTCGTGCATCTGCAGTATCAGGTACTTGCCGCCGGGCATGGCGTGCAGATAGGCATTGAGGCTGTCGATCACCACCATCTGCACGCCGTCCTGCTCCACCGCCATGCGCACCGAATGCGCGAACTGGCCCGGCGAGACCTCGGCCGGGTCCAGCGTGCGGATCGTGATGTGGCCCGAGCTCATGTAGGGCTCGACATCGAGCCCCAGCGCCCGCGAGCGCTGCCGCAGCGTGCCCAGGCCCTCGTCGAACAGGTAGTAGGCGACCTTCGCACCGCGCCGCGCGGCGGCCACGGCGCAGCTGATCGCGGTGGTGGTCTTGCCCACGCCCGCCGGCCCGGCCAGCAGCAGGCTGCTGCCGGGCGTCAGGCCGCCGCCGAGCAAAGCGTCGAGCGCCGGGGTGCCGGTCGAGACCAGCCGCTCGTCGATCTTCTGCTCGTGCTCGCTGGCCACCAGCCGCGGAAATACCTGCAGGCCGCCGCGGTCGAGGTTGAAGTCGTGCTCGCCGCTGCGGAACTTCACGCCGCGCAGCTTCACCACGCGCAGCCGTCGCTTGTCGGCGCCATAGTCGTTGGTGTTCTGCTCCAGGTGCAGCACGCCGTGCGCGATGCTGTGCAGGTGCTGGTCGCCATCGCCGCCCGAGCGGTCGTCGAGCATCAGCACCGTGCAGCCGCGCTGCGCGAAGAAGCGCTTGAGCGCGAGGATCTGGCGCCGGTAGCGCAGCGCGCTCTGGGCCAGCAGCCGCATCTCCGACAGGCTGTCGAAGACCACGCGCTGCGGCTTCTGCTCGTTGACCAGGCGCATCACGTCGCGCGTGGTCTCGCCGAGTTCGAACTCCGAGGGATGCAGCACGGTCTGCTCGGCCTCCTCGCTGAGCCCCTCGTCGCTCACCAGGTCGTAGACCTCGATGCCGTCGAGCGACCAGCCATGCGAAGCCGCGACCTGGGTCAGTTCCTCGGAGGTTTCGGACAAGGTGACGTAGAGCCCGCGCTCGCCCGCGGCGCGACCGGCCTGCAGGAACTGCAGCGCGAGCGTGGTCTTGCCCGTGCCCGGCGTGCCCTCGACCAGATAGAGGTGCTGCGCGGGCAACCCGCCGCCCAGGATGTCGTCGAGGCCGGGAATTCCCGTGGAGGTGAGGGATGACGAGGATGGCATGACAGCGAGGGCGGTTTTTTTTGGAAGGAACACACGCCCGGGGCGACCGGAGCCTGTCTTCGTGCAACGCGAACGACCTGGGGAGGTTCTGGCCGGATTTTCCAATGCGCCATGCGCCGCGACAGGGGCGGTTCGGGCACTTCGCGTGTAAGCCGCCGCCTCGTGAAGGCCCCGCGCGGCGGCGCCATGCCACCGCGATCGGTGGCGCTCAGCCGTGCGCGATCGCGGCCCAGGCCGCGGCGAACAGCGTCGAACCCGCGGCAGCCAGCAGTCCGCCCACCAGCCATTTGAGCGTGCGCGGCTGCAGCCGGTTGGGCAGCCGGTGGTGCAGCCGCGTGGCCGCATAGACCACCGGCATCGCGCAGGCCGCGAGCAGCGCGGCATGCCACGAGAAGTGCCCGGTCGGCACCACGATCACGAGCCGCACCAGCGAGTTGAACGCGAACATCAGCAGCAGCGCGCGCCGCACCAGCTCGCGGTCCAGCGGCTGCCGGTACATGTGGAACACGATCGGCGGCCCCGAGCTCGAGAACAGCCCCCCGAGCACGCCCGACAGGCAGCCGACGATGGCGAAGCTCTTGCGCCCCGAGATCGCGGGCAGCGGCTTCGCCTGCAACACCAGCAGCACCGCGCAGCCAAGGATCGACACCCCCAGCAGCGCGCGCAGCCAGTCGACCGCGCTGCCGCTGAGCCAGGTCAGCAGCATCAGACCGACGATCACGCCCACCGTGCTGCCATTGAGCGCCGGCTTCATCAGTTGCCAGGGCACCGGGCCGGGCCGGGCGCGGAAGTAGGTCCAGGCATTGATCAGGCTCAGCACCGTGGCCGCGTTGGCCGCGTCGCTGACGCTCGCGATATGCAACACCGAGACCAGGCCGAGGAGGATCAGGCTGAAGGCGAAGCCGGTGAGGTTCTGGGCGTAGGTGGCGAGGGCGACGCAGGCCATGAAGGCCAGCACCGGGCTGGCGCCGGAGAGAAGGTCTTGCACGGGGCGGGCTTCAGCGGCGCGGGGCGTTCAGCGCTGCTGCGCCGACAAAGCCGTTGCGAGGCCGCGGGAGCGAGAGGCGATGCGTGGGAAGCGATCCGGCTGGATCGGAAACGAACGGGGACACGGGCGAAGGCATGGGGAAGCGGGGGAGGCGCGATCGCGAGAGGAGGCGCCTGCATTTCGAGGGGGATGTCAGGGGCGACATCGGCCGTGAATTATAAGTAGGCCACCAGCGAGGGCCCGGGCCGCCGGGACACGCGCGGCCCGAACGCCTCATAGGAAAGGCGGTCTCGAGCCCGCGGTTCCCGCCATCACCGAACCAGATCACGGCCCCGATCAAGGGTCGGCCGGGCAGAAAACCCGCGCCAAAGATCACACTTTTTTCCGGAGATCGCAGCGCATCCTGACCAATTGTCGCGGCACGCAAGCAGCCTTCCCGCTCCCTCGCCACCATCCAGGACTCGAGCGCAAGGCATGCCGCCAGCGACAACCAGAAACCCCGACCATGGCCCTTGCCGCGAGAGCACCGGATGCGGACACCGTGATGCCGGGAGCCTGGCGGCATGCCATTGCGCCTTCACGGTTGGAGCTCCCGGCACCCGCGCACAGGCATGTCAGCAAGATGGAAATGAAAACGCCCTCCCTCGACAGGACCGATGGGGCAGGCGGGGCGCACGTGGCATTGATCGACGATCGGCACGGCGACGGCGGCCGCCTGCTCGGCCAGTTGCGGCGCATGGGCCACGACGCCGTCGCGTTCGCGGGACCGACGAGCTTCCTGGCCGCGCTTAGTGCCGGCGAGCACTTCGACCTGCTGCTCGTGGCGGTGGAAGACGAACTGACGCGCCGCAGCCTGTTCGCCGTCTGCCGCACGCTGGAACTGCCCACGCTGCTCGTGGTGCGCACGCGGCAGTGGGCGCAGCTCGCCTCCTGGCACGGCGCGCCGGGCTGGGACGACCTGATCGAGTTCGACGAGGTCCCGAGCGAGAGCGCGACGACGGAACTCGAATGGCGCCTGCGGGCGCTGCTGTCGAAGCAGCGGCCGCCCCGCAACGCGCCGGCCGCCACCTCGGGTTTCGGCGCCTGGGGCGACTACCGTTTTCTCGGCACGGCCAGCACGGTGCTGCACCGCCATCGCAGCATCCGGCTGCAGCCGCGCCAGTACGCCTTCGCGCTGACCCTGTTCCGCCACCTCGGCCAGGTGGTCACGCGCGAATGGCTCTGGCAATCGGTCTGGCAGACGCCCACGCCGCGCGCCGGGGCGCGCGTGCTCGACGTCTGCGCCACCAACGTGCGCAGCCGGCTCGACCTGCGCGCCGAGAACGGCTTCGTGCTGCGCGCGGTGTACGGCCAGGGCTACCAGATCGTCGCGGTGCCGGCCGAGCCCGCGCAGCCATAGCGGCCGCCTTGCTTCAGGCCCGTGCGCGCAGCGTTCCGCGGCCCCAGGCCGCCAGCGTCTCCAGCCAGGCCAGCAGCTGCGCGTCCTCGACCGGCGAGCACAGCAGCTGGAACGACCGGCCCGCGCGCAGGGCGGTCGGCACGGCATCGACGGCCTGCAGCTCGCTGCGGTGCGTCACGTACACCAGCGGCAGCGCACGGCCGGCCGCGGCCTCGAGGTCGGGCACGCGCGACAGCGTCCGCCGCGCATCGGCATGCAGGCCCACGACCACGCCGTCGAACTTCTGCCGGGCATCGAAGGCACCGACGAGGTCGGCGAGATGCACGAAGGGCACGACATCGGCCCCGAGCGCGGTGAGCGAATTGGCGGTGCAGGCACGCTGCAGCGCATCGGCGTCGACCAGCGCGATCCGCAGCCCGAGCTGGACGCGCTTGCCCATCGAAACACCGCCGTGCGTCGCGCCGCGATGCGGGCTGGCCAGGGGGCGGCTCGGCGCCGCGCGCATGGCCTACTGCTCCCCCGCCACGTCGATCTCGACCCGCCGGTTGGGCTGCAGGCATTGCAGCAGCGCCGGCGATGCGCGCGTGCCCTCGCAGTCGCTGACCACGGGCTGGCGCTTGCCCATGCCGGCGGTCCGGATCAGCTTGCGCTCGATGCCCTGCTGCACGAGCAGGTCGCGCACGGTGTTCGCGCGCGCCAGCGACAGGGCCTCGTTGTAGGCATCGCCGCCGAGCCGGTCGGTGTGACCGGTCACGATGACGTAGTGCAGCGCGCGGAAGCCGTGGCGCAGCTCGCCGGCCAGGCGCTCCACCCGTGCACGGCCCTCGGGCAGCAGGTCGGTGGCCGCGGCGCCGTCGAAGCGGAACAGGCCGTCGGCGCTGAGCGTGAGCTTCTGCGGCGGCGCGAGCCTGGTGCTGGCGGGAATCGGCGTGACCGCGGGCGGCTGCGCGAGCAGCGCGCACTCGGGGTTCTTCCACCATGCGCCGGTCGCCAGGTTGTCGGCATTGAAGCGCACCATGTACTGGCAGGTGGTGTAGTCGCTGCCCTTGCCGTTGTAGAAGTGGAAGATGTAGTTCCACTCGCGCACGCCCCACAGGCCCTCGCTGAAATGCGGCCAGCCCAGTAGCTCGCGCAGCGGGTCCTTGCCCATGCCGGGGCGCACCCGCTCGAACGCCTTCGGCGCCGGGAACGCGCCCTGCTTCCAGTTGGCCCTGGCCGGATCCGGAAACTCCTCGGGCTTCGGCGGCGCGGGCTGCTCCGCGGCGGCGCGCGCCTGCGCCTCCTTGTCGATCGCCGCACCGGGCGACGCGCAGCCCTGGATCAGCGTCCCCGCGATGACCAGCAGGGCCAGCCCCGCCGCCTGCTTCGTTCGACTCGTGCTCATCGTCCTTCTCCCCGTGCTCAATTGAAGACCCATTCCGCGCCCACCGTGGCCGACGCGCCGGCACGGCTCAGGCCGACGCCGCCGGTCAGGCTCCAGGCGTTGCTCTCGGCCGTGCGGCGGAAGCTCACGCCCATCGCGCTCTCGCCCTTGAAGACGCCATAGCCCATGCGCATCACCGTCTTGCCCGGCACGTAGGAGCCCGGCATCTGCACCGCCATCGCGGCCGCGACGCCGGCGTAGGCATTGCGCGCCACGCTGCGGATCTCGTTGCCCAGCGCATTCGCGCGCATGTCGGTGTAGGCGTTGTTGGCGGCGCTCGACTGGTTGAGCTGCTGCACGTTGACCGCGTCGGTGGGCGCGACGCCCGGCGCCACGTTCTGGATCGTCACCGGCCCGTTGGAGGCGCCGTTGCCCATCGTCACGCTGTTGTAGTTGACGGTGCCGTCGGGGTTGGTGTCGTAGCGCACCGTGCTCTGCTGCACCGCCTGCAGCTGCCGCACGTTGACCGCGTCGGTGGCCTGCGTGCCGCCGGCCACGTTGGTGATCTGGCGTTCGTTGCCGCTCGCGCCGACCGACAGCGCGCCCTGCGCGGAAGCCACGGCCACGCCCGAGAACATCTCGCGCTGGCCGTTCATGCCCGCGCGGTCGGCCACCGCGCCATTGCCCAGCGCCACGCCGTTGCTGCTCGAGGCCAGCGAGTTGCCGCCGAGCGCGAGGCTGCCCGCGCCGATGGCGCGCGCGCCGTTGCCGGTGGCGACCGCGCTGTGGCCCAGTGCCTCGGCGCGCGGGCCGATGGCCACGCTCTCGGCACCGGCGGCGTTCGAGTCCGCCGCCTGCGAGTTGGCATGGAAGTACTTGATGCCCGAGCCGGTCTGGATGTTGTTGATGGCCTGGTTGGTCGCGTAGAGCTGGCTGCCGTTCACCGCGTTGGTGCTGGTGGCGCTGATCTCGCCGGCCGCGACGTTGGTGATCTGGCGCTCCTTGCCTTCCGAGCCCACGCTGACCACGCCCACCGGCTTGGCGCCGGCGAACTTGTAGGTCGTGCCCTGGATCGTCACCTCCTCGGTGGGCCTGGCCTTCGAGGTCGTCGAGTCGTTGCCCAGCGCCACGCTGTTGTCGGTGCTGACCACGGCACCGGTGCCGATCGCCACGCCCCTGTCGGCCTTGACGACCGCGCCCGATCCCACCGCGGTGCCGTCCTTGCCGCTGGACGTCGGCGCCACGTAGGTGGTCGGCGAACCGGTGATCCACTTGTTGCCCGCGCTCGCGGCCTGGCTGGCCACGGCCTGCAACTGCGCCACGTTGACCGCATCGGTGAGCGCCGAGCCCGCGGCCACACCGGTGATCTGGCGCAGCAGGCCGTTGGCCGCATCGCCGACGCCGACGGCGCCCGACGTGGCGGTGGTGGAGGCGATCGCCTTCGATGACGCGGCATCGGCGCCCGGCGGCACATAGCCCGCCGTGCCCGCCGCGCGGTCGGCCGCCGAGAGCGCGCCCAGCGCCACGCCGCCATCGGCGGTCGCGGTGCTGCCCGCCCCCACGGCCACGCTGGCCGTGCCCGCGGCGGTCGAGGCCGCGCCGGCCGCCACGCTACCGTTGCCCAGGGCCCGCGACCAGGCACCGAAGGCGGTGCTGTCGATGCCGCCCGCGGTCGAGAAGTAGCCCACCGCGGTGCCGCGGTCGCCGAGCGCCCAGGCGGCGTTCCCGAGCGCCGTGGCGCTGGCGCCGGTGGCCTGCGCCGCCGTGCCCATGGCCACCGCGTCGTCGCCCGCGGCCTTCGCGTCCTTGCCCGAGGCGATGGCGTCGGCACCGGTCGCGCCGTCGTTCTGCGCGTTGCCGCCGCCGGTCGAGTTCACGCTGTAGTACCTGGTCTTGCTCTTGTCCACCGTGTCGTTGAGCTGGCTCACGTTGACCGCGTCGGTGGCGGCCACGCCCGGCGCGACGTTGGCGATCACCTTGCCGCCGGCATCGATGCCCGAGGTGGTCACGCTCGGACCGCCCGCGATCGTCAGGCCGGTCGATCCGAGCTTGACGTCCGGACCCACGGCCACGCCGGCGTTGTTCATCACCGTGTCGCCCACGGTCACGCTGTGGTTGACCTTGACGTCGTCGGCGAGCTTGAAGTCGAGGTCGGTGCCCGTGCGCTGGATCGCGACGTTGCCGTCGGAGCTGCCGAAGTTCACCTTGCCGCCGGGCGCCACATTGCCGCCCGTGGCTTCGCCGTTGGCGGCCACGTTCCAGCCTGCGCTGGCGGTCTGGTCGACGAGCTTGAGTTGTTCTTCGGTCGCTGCGCGGCCCACGGTCGCGAATGTCGGGTCGGTCAGGGTCTTGTTGCTCAAGCCCTGGATGTCGTTCGTGACACCGCTGAGGTTCACAGTACCGCTGCTCACGCCGCCAGCCGACACCGCCGTCGTGGTGGTCCCATTGTTGACCGTCAGGCCCGTCGTGTTCACGACGCTCTGGCCCACCGTCACGCTGTTGTTGACCTTGACGTCGTCGGCGAGCTTGAAGTCCAGATCGGTGCCCGTGCGCTGGATCGTGACGTTGCCATCCGAGTTGCCGAAGTTCACCTTGCCACCCGGTGCCACGTTGCCGCCCGTGGCTTCGCCATTGGCCGCCACGTTCCAGCCCGCGTTGGCAGTCTGGTCGACGAGCTTGAGTTGCTCTTCCGTTGCAGCACGGCCCACGGTCGCGAATGTCGGATCGGTCAGGGTCTTGTTGCTCAGGCCCTGGATGTCGTTCGTGACACCGCTGAGCTTGACGGTGCCGCTGCTCACGCCACCGGCCGACACGGCTGTCGTGGTGCTCCCGTCGTTCACCGTCAGGCCCGCGTTGTCGACCCGGCTGTTGCCCGTGCTCAGGCTGCCCGCGGCCGTGAGGTTCACGTCCTTGTTGAGCGCCACCTTCACCTGCCCGTCATTGGCCACGCCGTTCTGCGTCACGGTCATGTTGCTGTCGCCATTGAACGTGACCTTGCCGTTCGCGCCGATGTTGGCCGTGGTCGAGCCCGCGCCATTGGCCGTCACGTTCCAGCCTGCGCTGGCGGTCTGGTCGACGAGCTTGAGCTGTTCTTCGGTCGCTGCGCGGCCCACGGTCGCGAATGTCGGATCGGTCAGGGTCTTGTTGCTCAGGCCCTGGATGTCGTTCGTAACGCCGCTGAGGTTCACCGTGCCACTGGTCACGCCGCCCGCCGATACGGCCGTGGTTGTCGCGCCGTTGTTGATGGTCAGGCCCGTCGTGTTCACGACGCTCTGCCCCACCGTCACGCTGTTGTTGACCTTGACGTCGTCGGCCAGCTTGAAGTCGAGATCGGTGCCCGTGCGCTGGATCGCGATGTTGCCATCCGAGTTGCCGAAGTTCACCTTGCCACCCGGTGCCACATTGCCGCCCGTGGCTTCGCCGTTGGCGGCCACGTTCCAGCCTGCGTTGGCGGTCTGGTCGACGAGCTTGAGCTGCTCTTCGGTCGCTGCGCGGCCCACCGTCGCGAATGTCGGGTCAGTCAGGGTCCTGTTGCTCAGGCCCTGGATGTCGTTCGTGACACCGCTGAGGTTCACCGTGCCGCTGGTCACGCCGCCAGCCGACACGGCCGTCGTCGTGGTCCCATTGGCAACCGTCAGGCCCGTCGTGTTCATGACGCTCTGGCCGACCGTCACGCTGTTGTTGACCTTGACGTCATCGGCGAGCTTCACGTCCAGGTTGGTCCCGGTACGGGTGATCGTGACGTTGCCGTCCGAGTTGCTGAAATCGACCTTGCCACCCGGGGCCACATTGCCGCCGGTCGCTTCGCCGTTGGCGGCCACGTTCCAGCCTGCGCTGGCGGTCTGGTCGACCAGCTTGAGCTGCTCTTCCGTTGCGGCACGGCCCACGGTTGCGAACGTCGGATCGGTCAGCGTCTTGTTGCTGAGGCCTTGGACGTCGTTGGTGACCCCACTGAGGTTCACCGTGCCACTGGTCACGCCACCGGCCGACACGGCCGTCGTCGTGGTCCCGTTGTTGACCGTCAACCCCGTGGTGTTGAGCACACTCTGCCCCACCGTCACGCTGTTGTTGACCTTCACGTCGTCCGCGAGCTTCACGTCCAGGTTCGTACCCGTGCGAGTGATCGTGACGTTGCCATCCGAGTTGCTGAAGTCGACCTTGCCGCCCGGCGCGACATTGCCTCCCGTGGCTTCGCCGTTGGCAGCCACATTCCAGCCGGCGCTGGCGGTCTGGTCGACGAGCTTGAGCTGCTCTTCGGTCGCTGCGCGGCCCACGGTCGCGAAGCTCGGATCGGTCAGCGTCTTGTTGCTCAGGCCCTGGATGTCGTTGGTGACGCCGCTGAGGTTCACCGTGCCGCTGGTCACGCCACCGGCCGAGACGGCCGTCGTGGTAGTTCCGTTGTTGACGGTCAGGCCCGTCGTGTTCACGACGCTCTGGCCCACGGTCACACTGTTGTTGACCTTCACGTCATCGGCCAGCTTCACGTCCAGGTTCGTACCCGTGCGCTTGATCGTGACATTGCCATCCGAGTTGCTGAAGTCGACCTTGCCGCCCGGCGCCACATTGCCGCCCGTGGCCTCGCCATTGGCCGCCACGTTCCAGCCCGCGCTGGCCATCTGGTCGACCAGCTTGAGCTGCTCTTCGGTTGCCGCACGGCCCACGGTCGCGAACGTTGGATCGGTCAGCGTCTTGTTGCTGAGGCCTTGGATGTCGTTGGTGACGCCGCTGAGGTTCACCGTGCCGCTGGTCACACCTCCCGCCGAAACCGCCGTTGTCGTGGTTCCGTTGTTGACGGTCAGACCCGTGGTGTTCACGACGCTCTGGCCCACCGTCACGCTGTTGTTGACCTTCACGTCGTCCGCGAGCTTCACATCCAGGTTCGTACCCGTGCGAGTGATCGTGACGTTGCCGTCCGAGTTGCTGAAGTCCACCTTGCCGCCGGGCGCAACGTTCGCGCCTGTGGCTTCTCCGTTGGCTGCCACGTTCCAGCCCGCATTGGCGGTCTGGTCGACGATCTTCAATTGCTCCTCGGTCGCCGCACGGCCGACAGTCGCGAATGTCGGATCGGTCAGGGTCTTGTTGCTGAGGCCTTGGACATCATTGGTGACGCCGCTGAGGTTCACTGTGCCGCTGGTCACTCCACCTGCCGAAACCGCCGTCGTGGTGGTTCCGTTGTTGACCGTCAGCCCTGTCGTGTTCACCACGCTCTGGCCCACCGTCACGCTGTTGTTGACCTTCACATCGTCGGCCAGCTTCAGGTCCAGGTTCGTACCCGTGCGGGTGATCGTGACGTTGCTATCCGAGTTGCTGAAATCCACCTTGCCGCCGGGTGCAACGTTCGCGCCTGTGGCTTCTCCGTTGGCCGCCACGTTCCAGCCCGCATTCGCGGTCTGGTCGACGAGCTTCAATTGCTCTTCGGTCGCCGCACGGCCGACTGTCGCGAATGTCGGATCGGTCAGGGTCTTGTTGCTGAGGCCTTGGACATCATTGGTGACGCCGCTGAGGTTCACTGTGC
>NZ_JBWKPN010000009.1:0-136858 GCF_059418265.1 Variovorax sp. GW821-FHT09B05 | reverse complement strand
GCCGCTGGTCACGCCACCGGCCGAGACGGCCGTCGTGGTGGTTCCGTTGTTGACGGTCAGACCCGTGGTGTTCACGACGCTCTGCCCCACCGTCACGCTGTTGTTGACCTTCACGTCGTCCGCAAGCTTTACGTCCAGGTTCGTACCCGTGCGGGTGATCGTGACGTTGCTGTCCGAATTACTGAAATCGACCTTGCCACCCGGCGCAACGTTCGCACCTGTGGCTTCTCCGTTCGCCGCCACGTTCCAGCCCGCATTGGCGGTCTGGTCGACGATCTTGAGTTGCTCTTCGGTCGCCGCGCGGCCCACGGTCGCAAAGCTCGGGTCGGTCAGCGTCTTGTTGCTCAAGCCCTGGATGTCATTCGTGACACCACTGAGGCTCACTGTGCCGCTGGTCACGCCACCGGCCGAGACGGCCGTCGTAGTCGTTCCGTTGTTGACCGTCAGCCCCGTCGTGTTCACGACACTTTGGCCCACCGTCACGCTGTTGTTGACCTTCACGTCGTCGGCCAGCTTCACATCGAGATTGGTGCCCGTGCGAGTGATCGTGACGTTGCCGTCCGAATTGCTGAAGTCGACCTTGCCGCCAGGCGCAACGTTCGCACCCGTGGCTTCGCCGTTGGCTGCCACGTTCCAGCCCGCATTGGCCGTCTGGTCGACGATCTTCAGTTGCTCTTCGGTCGCCGCACGACCGACAGTCGCGAACGTCGGATCGGTCAAGGTCTTGTTGCTCAGGCCCTGAATGTCGTTCGTGACACCGCTGAGCTTGACCGTGCCGCTGGTCACGCCACCCGCCGACACCGCCGTCGTGGTGGTCCCATTGTTGACCGTCAGGCCCGTCGTGTTCACTACACTCTGGCCCACCGTCACGCTGTTGTTGACCTTCACGTCGTCCGCGAGCTTCACGTCCAGGTTCGTACCCGTGCGAGTGATCGTGACGTTGCCGTCCGAGTTGCTGAAGTCCACCTTGCCGCCGGGTGCAACGTTCGCGCCTGTGGCTTCTCCGTTGGCCGCCACGTTCCAGCCCGCATTGGCGGTCTGGTCGACGAGCTTGAGCTGCTCTTCCGTTGCAGCACGGCCCACGGTCGCGAATGTCGGGTCGGTCAGGGTCTTGTTGCTCAAGCCCTGGATGTCGTTGCTGACACCGCTGAGATTCACCGTGCCACTGGTCACGCCACCGGCAGAGACAGCCGTCGTGGTGGTTCCGTTGTTGACCGTCAACCCTGTCGTGTTCACGACGCTCTGCCCCACGGTCACGCTGTTGTTGACCTTCACGTCGTCGGCCAGCTTTACGTCGAGGTTGGTGCCCGTGCGAGTGATCGTGACGTTGCCGTCCGAATTGCTGAAGTCCACCTTGCCACCCGGCGCCACGTTCGCACCCGTGGCCTCGCCATTGGCCGCCACGTTCCAGCCTGCATTGGCGGTCTGGTCGACGAGCTTCAGCTGCTCCTCGGTCGCCGCACGGCCGACCGTCGCAAAGCTCGGATCGGTCAGCGTCTTGTTGCTCAGCCCCTGGATGTCGTTGCTGACACCGCTGAGATTCACCGTGCCGCTGCTCACGCCCCCAGCCGACACCGCCGTCGTGGTGGTCCCGTTGTTGACGGTCAGGCCCGCGTTGTCGACCCGGCTGTTCCCCGTGCTCAGGCTGCCCGCCGCCGTGAGGTTCACGTTCTTGTTGAGCGCGACATTCACCTGGCCGTCATTGGCAGCCCCCGTCTGCGTCACGGTCATGTTGCTGTCGCCATTGAACGTGACCTTGCCGTTCGGGCCGATGTTCGCCGTCGACGAACCCGCGCCATTGGCCGTCACGTTCCAGCCCGCATTGGCGGTCTGATCGACGAGCTTCAACTGCTCTTCGGTCGCCGCACGCCCCACGGTCGCAAAGCTCGGATCGGTCAGCGTCTTGTTGCTCAGGCCCTGGATGTCGTTGCTGACACCGCTGAGATTCACAGTGCCACTGGTCACGCCACCCGCCGACACGGCCGTCGTCGTGGTCCCGTTGTTGACCGTCAGCCCCGTGGTGTTGAGCACGCTCTGCCCCACCGTCACGCTGTTGTTGACCTTCACGTCATCGGCCAGCTTCACATCGAGATCGGTCCCGGTGCGGGTGATCGTGACGTTGCCATCCGAATTGCCGAAGTCCACCTTGCCGCCCGGCGCGACGTTGCCTCCCGTGGCCTCGCCGTTGGCCGCCACGTTCCAGCCCGCGTTCGCGACCCGGCTCACGGCCTTGAGCTGGCTCACGTTGACCGCGTCGCTGTCCGCGGCGCCCGCGGCCACGTTGGTGATCTGGCGCAACTGGCCATTGCCGCCCACGCTCACCGCCGCCAGCGTGCTGGTGGTGTCGGCGATCGCCGTGCCGCTCTTCGCGGCGGTGCCGGTGCCCGGGTCGTAGCCGACCACGCCCGCGGCCGTGTTCGCCAGCGAGTTGCTGCCCAGCGCCACGCTGTCGGCCAGGGCGGCGGACGCACGCACGCCGAGCGCGGTGCTGCCGTCCTGGAACGCGCGGCTGGCCGCGCCCACGGTCACGGCGCCGACGCCCTGCGCATCGGTGTTGGAACCCACGGACACCGATGCGAGGCCGGTGCCGGTCGCACCGGGGCCGACGGCCACGGCCGCGGTGCCCACGGTGGTCGCGTTGAAACCGATGGCCGCGCCGCCATTGGCGGCCTTGGCCTGGAAGCCGGCGGCCACGGCATTGGTGCCGGCGCTGCTGCCCGCGCCCAGCGAGGTCGCTTCCGAAGCCAGCGCGCTGGCATTGCCGCCGAGCGCCGTCGAGTTCGAGAAGCTCGCGGTCGCGCCGCTGCCGATCGCGGTGGCGCCATGGTTGACCGCCCCGCCGCTGGAGGTGAAGGCGCTGGCGCCGCGGCCGATGGCCACCGAGCCCCCCGAGGTGCCGTCCGCCACCGCCGAGGCACCGACGGCCACGCCGTCGTTCGCCTTGGCCGCGGCGCCCACGCCCGCGGCCAGCGCGTTGGTTCCGGTCGCGCCCTTGTTGTCGTAGTTGTCGCCCGGCGTGCCGTTGTCGTTCACGCTGTAGTAGTGCGTCTGCGCGGCCTTGAGCTGGCTCACGTTCACGGCGTCGGTGTCCGCGCCGCCGGCGGCCACGTTGGTGAGGCGCCGCTCCGCGCCCGAGGCGCCGACGCTCACCACGTTGCTGCCGGTGGCCGTGCCGGCCACCGCTGCCCCATTGGGCGCATACGACGCCACGGTCGCCGCGCTCACCGTGCTGCCGTTGCCGATGCCCACCGCGCCATCCAGACCCGCGGCGATGGTCACGTTGTTGCCTATCGCGAAGGCGTTGTTGGCCGCGATGTCGTTGTTGTTGCCCACCGCGTAGCTGCCCGATCCGCTGACGATGTTCGGGTCGCCGATGGCACCGCTGTTGTCGCCGCTGACGATGTTGCCGGTGCCGATGCTGATGCTGCTCGCGCCGAGGGCCTGCGCGCCGGTGCCGATGGCAATGGCGTCCGTCCTGCCGCTCGCACCGGCGATGGCGCGCTTGCCCAGCGCGATCGAACGGTCCGAGTCGGTGATGGCATGGTTGCCGACGGCCACGGTGTCGTTCAGCACGGTGCGCGGCGGCGTGCCCGCCACCTTGTTGCCGTTGCGGTCGGTGAGCAGGCCCGTCTTGGTGTCGATGAAGTAGCCGGTGCCGGCCGAGGTACCGACCGCGACGTTGTTGTCGCCCTGGAGGGCGAAGCCGGCCGCGCTGCCGGCGACATGGTTGTCGCTGCCTTGCAGGTTCATTCCCGCGAAGGTGCCGACGGCGACGTTGCGGTCCCCCTGGGTCGACAGGCCGGCGGAGGTCCCGACGATGGTGTTGTAGTCCCCCGCCAGCTTGTAGCCGGACGTGGTGCCCAACGTCGCGTTGTAGTTTCCGGTCGCGCCAAGGCCCGCGCTGCTGCCGACGTAGGTGTTGGACGCACCCTTGGAAGCCGCGCCGGCATTCGTACCGACATAGGTGGCATAGTCGCCGCCGGTCACGCCATTGCCGGCGTTCCCGCCGATGGCCGTGGTCTGCTGGCCCAGCGCCTGCGAAGAATTGCCCACGGCCACGCCGCCGCCGCCCGAGGCCACGGACGAAACGCCGACGGCCACCGACTGATCCGCCGTCGCCGCGGCATTCACGCCCGCCGCCAGGCTGTTGATGCCCGTGGCCCCGTTGTTGTCGTGGTTGCCCTGGGGCGTGCCGTTGTCGTTCACGCTGTAGTAGTGCGTCTGCGCCGCCTTGAGCTGGCTCACGTTCACCGCGTCGGTATCGTCCGCGCCCGCCGCGAGGTTGGTGATGCGGCGCTCCTTGCCCGCGCTGCCCACCGACACCTCGCCCACCGGCGCGCTGCCGGCCACCGCGGCGCCATCGGGCGCATAGGCGTTCTTCAGCGCCAGCGCGGCCGCATCCTGCGTCGCCTGCGATCCTGCGCCCAGCGCCACGCCGTCGGCCGCGCTGGCCTGGGCCTCGCGGCCGACCGCGACCGCGCCGTCCTTGCCGGCCACGGCGCTGCTGCCGATGCTCACCGTGTCGCTGGCCTCGACGTTGATGCCCGCCATGCTGCCCAGGGCCACGTTGTTGTCGCCCTGGGTGCCCAAGCCCGCGTAGAAGCCGGCGGACAGGTTGGCGTTGCCCTTGATGTCGGTGCCCGCATAGTGGCCCTGGGCCGCGTTGTACGAGCCCTCGGTGCGCGTGCCCGCGCCCTCGCCCACGCCGAGGTTGAAGTCGCCGGCGACGCCGTTGCCCGCATTGCCGCCCAATGCGACGTTGCTGGTGCCGGTCACGTTCTGTCCGGCCTTGGTGCCGAAGGCGGCGTTGTAGGCGCCGCTCGAGCCCCGGCCCGCGTTCGGGCCCACGCTGAGGCTCTCGTCGCCGTTGGCCTGCGCGCCCGAACCCATGGCCACGGCCTCGAGGCCGCTGGCCTCGGTGCCCTTGCCCACCGCGATCGCGCGGTCCTTCGAGGCATAGGCGAGGTTGCCGATCGAAACCGTGTCGTTCGCCTTCGTGGCCGCCGGCTGTCCCGCCAGCAGGTTGCCGCTGCGGTCGACATAGCCTCCGCGGTCCAGGTCGAGCATCGCCGCCGTGCCGGCGCCCCTGCCGATGGAGACGTTGTTGTCGCCATCGACCACGCCGCCCGCGCCCTGCCCCACGCCGACATTGCCGCTGCCCTTCACGAGGCTCACGGCCCCCGTGCCGAGCGCGGCGTTGTCGGTCCCCGTCACCACGCTGCCGGCCACCGTGCCGACGCCGACGTTGCGGTTGCCCTGCACGCCGTTGCCCGCGCTGCTGCCCAGGCCCAGGTTGTCGTTGCCGTCGATGCTGTCGCCCGCGTTGTTGCCGACCGCCACGTTGCGCGTGCCCTTGGCGCCGGTCCCCGAGTCGTTGCCCACGAAGGTGTTGCGGTCGCCCTGGGCATCGACCCCGGCCGAGGTGCCGAGGCTGGTGTTGGCCTCTCCCGTGATGCCCGTGCCGGCGCCGCTGCCGAAGGCCGCGTTCTCGCTGCCGGTCACCGACGCACCGGCCGAGGCGCCCACCGCGGTGTTGCTCGCGCCCGGCGTGCCCTGGCCCGCGCCCACGCCGACGGCCGTCGAGCCGGCACCGGCCGCCTGGGCGCCCGAGCCGACCGCGGTCGCATGGTCGCCCGCCGCCGCGGCATCGACGCCGGCCGCCAGGGCATTCAGGCCGGTGGCGCCGTCGTTGCCGTGGTTGCCGCCCGTCACGCCGTTGTCGTTCACGCTGTAGTAATGCGTGGTCGCCGCCTGCTGCACCGCCTGCAGCTGCGCCACGTTCACCGCGTCGGTCGCTTCCTTGCCGGCCGCCACGTTGGTGATCTGGCGCGTCTGGCCGTTGCTGCCCACGCTGACCGCGCCCAGCGTGCTGGTCCAGGCCGCGCCGGTGTTGGTGGAGGCCTTGCCCGTGGACGGATCGAAGCCGGCCACGCCGGCCGCCGTGTTCGCCTCGGACTGGCTGCCCAGCGCCACGCCGTCGGCGACGTTGGCGCGCGAGCTCGCGCCGAGCGCCATCGCGTTCTCGGCGTTGTCCACGCGCGCGGCCCAGCCCAGCGCGACGGTGTTGTCGCCCGTGGCTTGGCCGCCGATGGCGATGGCGCTGAAGCCGTCGGCCCGGGCCGTGCCGCTGGAGGCACCGCCGATCGCCACCGCCGCCGCGCCGTTGGCGATGCCGTTGATGGCGGTCGACTGGGTCCCCGTGGCCTGGCCGTTGATCGCCACGGCGGTGGCGCCGTCGGCGCGCGCGCCGTTGCCGACCGCGGTAGCGCTGGTCTGCAGCGCGCTCGCCGAGGTGCCCACCGCCACGGTGTCGCTGGCACCGGCCTGCGCACCCTTGCCGAGCAGCACCACGCCGCTGGCGTTGTCCGCGACCTGGCCGCCATCGGCCAGCACCACGCTGGAGCTCAGGCCGTTGAGCGTCGTGTCCACGCCACCGACGAAGTTCTTCTCGCCGCCGGTCACGCTCAGGCCCTTGCCGATCACGCTGGTGGCCGAAGTCGCGCCGACCTTGTTGTTGGCGCCGATGACGCTGGTCAGCGAGGTGCCGTCCAGCGTGTTGACCGTGCCGAGGACGCTGGTGTTGTCGTTCTTGCCCGTCAGCGCGTTCTGGTTGCCGATCACGCTCACCAGCCGGTTGCCGTCGCCCGTGATGCTGTTGTTTCGGCCGATCTGGCTCGTGCTCTGGTTGTCGTTGCCGCTGAGCTCGTTCTGGTAGCCGATCAGCTGGTTGTATTCATTGGTGTTGCCCGCGATCGCGTTGAGCCCGCCCGAGACGATCGCACCGTAGTTGCCGCTGCCCGAGACGCTGTTCTGCTCGCCGTTGGCGAACAGGTAGCTGCCCGTGGCATCGGTCAGCGCGTTGTTGTTGCCCTGCGCGTGGCTCGAACTGGCGGCGATCGTGTTGTGGTTGCCGACCGCATAGGAATTGTTGCCGCTGATCGTGTTCGGATCGCCGACGGCGCCGCTGTGGTCGCCGTTGACGACGTTGCCCGTGCCGATGCTGATCGACTGCGTGCCATTGGCCTGCGCGCCTGTGCCGATGGCCACGGCCGAGACGCCGGAAGCCTGGCTGCCGCTGCCGATCGCCACCGCGGCCTTCTCGCCCGCGACCGCCGAGGAGCCGATGGCCAGCGCGTCGTCGCCGGTGGCGCGCGAGAGGTAGCCGACGGCCGTGGTGCGGCTGGCGTTGGTGCCGGCCACGCCGTTGCGCTGCGAGGCGCGCACGAACGAGTCCTGCAGCTCGGCGGCCGTCACCACCACGTTGCCGCTGCTGGCCTGCACCACGTTGCCAGCGCCGTCGATGGTGTAGCTGCCGTCGTCGATGCCGGCCTGGGTCACGCCGCGCGAGGCGAGGAAGCCCATGAACTCGTTCTGCGCCGCCAGGCTCGCCGCCTGCACCACGGCCTGGGGAATGGGGCTGTTCGGATCCTGCGCGGCGAGCGTCAGGTTGGCGCCGGCGCCGGTGCCCAGCGCGATGTTGTTGCTGCCGGTGGACTGCAGCCCCGCGAGCGTGCCCTGGTGGATGTTCTGGTCGCCGGTCACGACCTGGCCCGCGCGCTGGCCGAGCGCGATGTTGCGGTTGCCGGTGGTCAGCCCGCCCGCGCCGAAGCCCATGCCGACGTTCTCGTCGCCGGTGACGATGGCGCCGGCCTGGTTGCCGACGTAGGCGTTGCGGGCACCGCTGCCCGCAACGCCGGCGCCGCTGCCCACGAAGGTGTTGAAGGCATTGCTGAAATCGTTGGGATCGGACTTGGCCGGCCGGCTCATGCCCGCGTACATGCCGACCGCCACCGTGTCGTAGCCGGCCTCGGCGCGCGAACCCAGCGCCGTGCCGCGTCCCTCGGCCTTGGCCGAACCGCCGACGGCGACCGAGTTGCTCTCGGTGGCCGCGGCATAGGCGCCCAGCGCCACCGAGCTCCAGTTCTCGGTCGGGCTGTTGAGGTTGTTGCCGCCGCTCGCCAGCGCGCCGCGGCCGATGGCGATGTCGCCGAGCTTGCGCGCCTCGGTGCCGTTGCCCATGGCCACCGTGTCGCCCGCGCTCGCCTTGGCGTCGGGCCCGATCGCCACGCTGTTGGCGCCGGTCGCGCCCGAGTTGGCGAGCGTCGAATTGCCGGCGGCGGTCGCGTTCACGTGCAGGTAGGGCGTCTCGTCGACGCTCACCCAGCGCCCGCCCTTCCAGGTCACGAGACCCTGCGTGAGGCCGTTGGCGGCCGTGCCGGGGGTGGTGTTGAACAGCACCATGCCGTCGGCCGGCACGCCGCCGGGCAGGCCCCAGACGCTCGCGTCGGTCAGCGCCACGCGCGGCATCATCACGCCGCGGGTCGAGGAGTTGATGTCGAGCACCGCGCCGGGCACCGGGTCGGGGTTGGCATGCCCGGTGCCGTCATGAATGCCGGCCTGCGCCCAGGCATCGCCGGCGCCCAGCGCCGTCACCGCCGCCAGGCCCGCGGCCAACACAGCCGCGCGTACGCGACCGCCTCCCTTGCCGCGGGCCTTCACCGTTTCCGACGCCGCCACCCAGGCTCCGAGCGCTTCATTCCAGACCGACCGGTACGTCTTGTTCATTTCTTCGTGATCCTCAAAATCAGATGGGCCGCATGCGCACGACCTGGCCCCTGGCTGGGCCCGAAGGGCGGCGATTCGATGGGAGGGCAGCGCTTGTTCGCTGCACAGGCGGCGGATGATGTCGAGGGGCCCTGCCGGGCAAGAGCGGCGCGCGAGGTTTGGTCAGATTTGCAGAAAGCTTCTGCCCGCATTTGTGAATTTCTTTACTACTTTCTTGCAATTGCAAACAATGGGACGTGGCGTCTCGCCTGCGTGAATTCGTCAGATTTCGCGTCGGGATTCACTGTCAGAATCGCCTCGCTACCTCTCGGACCATGCGCATTGCCATCCTCGAAGACGACCCCGACCAGCTGTCACACCTGGTCCGGACACTGGAGCAGTTGTTAACAATTGGCGACACCACGGTCAGCTGCACGGCCCTCTCCGACGGCCTCGCGCTGCAGCAGGTGCTGCGGCGCGAAAGCTTCGACCTGCTGGTGCTCGACTGGAACGTGCCGGGCCTGGCCGGCGTCGAGCTGCTGCGCTGGCTGCGCACCTGGCAGGCCGACCAGGTGCCCACGCTGATGCTGAGTTCGCGCGCCTCCGAGCAGGACGTGGTGGAGGCGCTGAGCCTCGGCGCCGACGACTACATCGTCAAACCGTTTCGCCCGCTCGAGCTGCGCGCGCGCGTGCAGCGCCTGATGGCGCGCCGCGCGCCGGTGGAAAGCTCGCCCGGCGAGCGCTTCGGCCGCTGGGAGTTCGAGCGCCTCACGCACAGCGTGCTGATCCATCCGGCACCGGGCGAGGCGGCGGCGCCCGAACGCCATGCGCTGTCGGACCGCGAGTTCAGCCTCGCCCTCACGCTGTTCCAGCACCTGGGCGGCATCGTGTCGCGCGCCCACCTGCTCGAGAGCGCCGGCTACAGCAGCGACGAGCTGCCCTCGCGCACGCTCGACAGCCACATCTACCGCCTGCGCAACAAGCTCGGCCTCGAGGCCGCGCGCGGCCTGAGCCTGCGCACGGTCTACGGCCGCGGCTACCGGCTCGAGGCCATGCAGCAGGTGGAATCCTGATGGCGCCGTGGCGCGCCGCCACCCGGCTCGCGCGGCGCCTGGCCGGCGCGCTCGCGGTCTGCGCCGGCCTGGCCGCGCCGCTGGCCATGGCCCAGTCGCCCCACGTGGTGCAGCCCGGCGAAACCCTCTGGGGCATCTCGAACCAGCACCTGCGCACGCCGCTGCGCTGGCCCGAGGTGCAGCAGCGCAACCAGGTCGGCGAGCCACGGCTGCTGCAGCCGGGCAAGCTGCTGTATTTCGCCGACGGCCGCCTCGTGCCCGAGGGCGCCGCCGTGGTCGCGGCGGTGGAGGGCCGGGCCTCGCGCCAGCGCCCGGGCGGCCCCGAGCAGGTGCTCGCGCCCGGCACGCCGATCCTGCCGGGCGACGTGCTGGTCACCGGTCCCGATGCCTTCGTCACGCTGGGCCTGCCCGGCGGCAACCGCGTCGTGCTGCCGTCGCAGAGCGCGCTCGAGGTGCAGGCCATCGACACCCAGACGATCCAGCTGCGGCTGATCCGGGGCCGCGTCGAATCGCAGGTGCAGAAGCAGCAGCCGGGCCAGCAGTTCGAGATCCGCGCGCGCTCGATGGGCCTCGGCGTGCGCGGCACGCACTTTCGCGTGCGCGACGAGAACGGCACGCTGGCCAGCGAGGTGATCGAGGGCGAGGTGGTGGTGCGCCAGGACCGCGGCGGCACCGAACCGCCGCTGGTGCTGCGCGCCGGCAGCGGCGCGGTGCTGCTCGACGGCACCGGCGCGCAGGCGCGCACGCTGCTGCCGGCACCGCAACTGCTGGCCTCGAACGCGCCGCGCGCCGATCGCGCGCTGCAGTTCGAGCCGGTGGCCGGCGCCCAAAGCTATCGCCTCCAGCTCGCGCGCGACGAGCGCTTCCTGCTGCCGGTGCACGAGCAGCGCGGCGAGGCCCCGGCCTTCACGGCGCCGGCCGACCTCGAGGCCGGCTTCTACCAGCTGCGCCTCACCGCCTTCGATGCGAACCAGCTCGAAGGCCTGCCGGGCGACAGCACCGTCTACCTACCCGCGGCCGCCGGCGCCGACACGGGCCGCGGCAGCGCGACCCTGCTGTCCGATGGCCGCGTCGAGATCCGCTGGCCGGGCGCCGCGGGCCAGCGCTATGCCTTCGAACTCTCGCGCGGCCCCGACTTCTCGGTGCTGCTGATCGACGAGCCCGCGGCCCATGTCGCCGGCATGGTGGTCGGGCCCTTCGTGCTGGGCGGGCGCTACCACTGGCGCGCGCGCCCCGTGGGCGAGGGCGAGGCTGGCGCCGCCGGCTTCGGCGGCAGCTTCGAGATCCCGGCGCGCTGAAGCCGTCATGCCCTCGACCCGGCTCGTCGTCGAACGGCTGCTGATGGCGCTGCTGCTGCCGCTGGCCATGCTGGTGCTGGCCCAGCGGCCCGGCCTGCTGCAGATGGATGCGTTCATCCACGACCGGCTGCTGATCCTCGCCTCGCACACCGCGGCGCCCGAGATCCTGATCATCGCGATCGACGAACGCAGCCTCGGCGAACTCGGGCGCTGGCCCTGGAGCCGCGAGATCCATGCGCGCCTGCTCGAGCGGCTGGCGCCGGCCGCGCCGCGCGCCGTGCTGCTCGACATGTTCCTGACCGAGCCCAGCACCGACCCGCGCGAGGATGCGCGGCTGTCCGAGGCGATGGGCCTGCTGCCGGTCTACCTGCCGCTGCTGCATGCCGGGGCGCATGCCGGGCCGGACGCGCTCGACGAAGGCACGCACCCGGGCTTCCTCGCGCCGCTGCCGCGTTTCGCCGAACGCGCGCGCGGCCTCGGCCACGCCGGCCTCGCACCCGATCCCGACGGCGTGGCGCGCACGCTCTACCTGCGCGAAGGCTACGCGGGCCATCTGCAGCCCTACGTGGGCGCACTGATCGCCGGGCGGGTGCCGCCGCCGTCGCCCGAGGCCGGTCGGCCCGGCGACTGGCTGCGCCAGGACCCGCTGCGCCTGGTCTTCGCGGGCCCGCGCGGCAGCTACCGCACGGTGCCCTACGTCAGCGTGCTGCGCGGCGAAGTGCCCGCCGAGCTGCTGCGCGACAAGCTGCTGCTCGTGGGCGCCACCGCGCCCGGCCTCGGCGACCAGACCCTGACGCCGAACGCCGGCATGCGCGGCGTGCTGCCCGGCATCGAGGTCAATGCCAACGCCATCGACGACCTGATGAACGCGCGCAACGTCGCGCTGCTGCCGCCGGCCGGCTACGCGGCCTGGACCGTCGTGCCGCTGTGGATCGCGCTGTGGCTGCTGGTGCGTCTGCAGCGCCATGCGCTGCCGATCGCCTTCGGCCTCGCCGTCGCCTGCCTGCTGGCCAGCGGCATCGCCATGCTGGGCTGGCACTGGTGGCTGCCGCCCGCGGCGCCGATCGCCGGGCTGTTCCTGCTCTACCTGCTGTGGAGCTGGCGCCGGCTCGAGTCGCAGCTGGCCTACCTGCGCCAGCGCGCGCGGGTGCTGCATGCCATCCCGAGCGGCGCGTTCGAGGTCATGCCCGCGCCGCCCGCGCTCTCGGGCGACCCGGTGGTGCATCCCAAGCAGGCGCTCGACCGCGCCATCGCGCGCGTGCAGCGCATGCAGAAGCTGATGGACGAGGCGATGCATGCGATGCCCGTGGCCATGCTGATCTGCGACGACCAGGGCCGTATCGCCTCGGGCAACGCGGCCGCTTCCCGCCTGCTCGGCGGCGGCGAGCTCGCGCAGCGCGACAGCGATCCCGATGCGCTGCGCGGCCTGTCGCTGCCGCAACTGATCGCGCCGATGGCGACGGCCGCGAAGGCCGATGCCCCGGGCTCGGCGCGGCTGCACTGGACGATCCGGCTGCGCGACGAATACACCACCGCCGACGCGCGCGTGTTCCGCCTCGAGGCCGCCGCCTTCGGCGCGGACGCGCCCGACGACCGCGGCTGGGTCGTCATGCTGCCCGAGCTCACGACCGAGCGCGAGGCGCAGCGGCAGCGCGACGAATGGCGGCGCTTTCTCTCGCACGACCTGCGCAGCCCGCAGGTCACCATCCTGAGCCTGCTGTCCATGCACGAGGGCGACCCGGACGCGGCCGGTACCGCCGACATGCGCAAGGCCATCCGCCGCGAGGCCAAGCGCACCCTCGACCTGGCCGAGGGCTTCATGGATTTCGCGCAGGCCGAGTCGGACGACTACCGCTTCGCCGACACCCACGTGGGCGCCGTGCTGCTCGATGCCCGGGACCAGGCCTGGCACTACGCGCAGGCCAACGGCGTGCGCATCGATGCGCGCCTCGACGACGCCGACGAGACCCTCGTGCGCGCCGACGGCTCGCTGCTCACGCGCGCCATCGTCAACCTGCTGAACAACGCCATCCGCCACAGCGCGCCGGGCGCGCGCATCGAGCTGCGCATGGATCTCGAGTCCGCCACCCCCGACGACGCCGCGCCGGACCGCGTGCGCATCACCATCGCCGACCAGGGCTCGGGCATGACGCCCGCACAGCTGCACGCCCTGCTCCATGCGCCGCGCGGGCAGCGCGCCCAGTTCGCACCCGAGCCCGTGGCCACGCCGCGCGCCGACCCCGATGCCTCGGCCGCCGCCGCGCCGCGGCGCATGGGCCTGGGCTTCGCGGTGGTGCGGGCCGTGGTCCAGAAGCATGGGGGGCAGCTCGGGGGCGAGAGCACGCCGGGCGCGGGCACGCGGTTCTGGCTGCTGTTGCCGCTGCGGCGGGAGTTGCGCTGAGCCGATGCCTACGAGTCGCCGAGTTTCTCGCTCTCGACCGCCTGCAGCACCGCATCGAAGTACCCCGCCTCCGCCAGCAGCCGCCTCACCTGCGAATCCACATGCGCATCCGACAGCGCCGGATGCCACTCGCCGTCCCGCCGCCAGCGCCACAGCATCGCGACCACGGTCGAATCGATCTTCGGGAAGACCTCGAGCAGCAGCGAGCCGAAGTCCTGCCGGCAGGCGACCAGGCCGCGCTGCAGCAGGTCCTCGAAGACCTGCGTGGGCCGTGCGTCCGACAGCAGTCGGCGCAGCTCGACCTGCCTGAGGTCCAGTTTGCTCATGGTTCTGGAAAGGGTTCCGGTGACGAAGGGGGTGGCTGTGGCCATGACAGGCGGCGCACGGTGCGCGCCCTTCAGGATCGCGCATCGACCGCGCATTCGCAAGCCGGTGGCGATTGCCGGAGCGCCGCCCGTGGATAGATAGCTTCCCGAAAGCTTCGCGGCCTAGGCTGGTCGGCTCCCTCCTTCTCCGACGTCGTGCCCGCACGGTCGGTCCGTACGTACCGCCGCACCGATGAGCCTGCGTCCTCCTGCCTCCCGCCGGGTCCTCCTGGTCCTTCTCGCCCTGCTGGTGCTCGCCGGTGCGGCATTCCTCGTCTGGCGCGCACCGCGATCCGATGCCGGGCCGTCCACGCCGCCTGCGGGCGCGAGCAACGCCGCCAGCGCCGCCGACCCCGAGCAGCTGCGCTATCCGAAGGGCGCGGCCCAGCTCGCGATGATCCGCACCGACGCCATGCCGCGCGTGCCGCTGCCCCTGGCCGAACCGCTGAGCGCGCGCCTGGTCTACGACGAGGACGCGACGGCGCGCATCGGCGTCGGCTTCTCGGGCCGCATCGTGGCGCTGCGCGTCGGTCCCGGCGACAGCGTGCGTGCCGGCCAGGTGCTGGCCGATATCGACTCGCCCGACTACGGCACCGCGCGCGCCGACCTCGGCAAGGCGCTGGCCGACGAGAAGCGCAAGCAGCTCGCGGCCGAACGCGGGCGCGAGCTGGCGCCGGGCGATGCCATCGCGCACAAGGACCTCGAGGCGCTCGAGGCCGACCATGCGCAGGCGGCGGAAGAAGTGGAGCGTGCGCGCCGGCGGCTGCAGAACATGAATCCGCGCGGGCTGCGCGGCGAAGGCCAGCGCCTGCAGCTGGTCAGCCCGATGGACGGGCTGGTCGCCGAGCGCACGGCCACGCCGGCGCTCGAGGTGGCGCCGGGCATGGCGGCGCCGCTGTTCGTGGTCACCGATCCGCGGCGGCTGTGGCTGATGATCGACCTGCCCGAGCGGCTGCTCGGCCGGATCAAGCTGGGCAGCGCGGTGAGCGTGGAGTCGGATGCCTATCCGGGCCGGCGCTTCGCCGCCACGGTGCGCCAGGTCGGCCATGCGGTCGACACCAACACCCGGCGCGTGCCGGTGCGCGCGCAGCTCGACAACGCCGGGCTCGAACTGCTGCCCGAGATGTTCGTGCGCGCCCAACTGCTGCAGGAAGACGGCAGCGGCGTGCGCGTGCCCAACGAGGCGCTGGTCAACCGCGGCGTGCACAGCTACGTGTTCGTCGAGGAGTCGCCCGGCGCGTTCCGGCGCCGCCAGGTCGAACTGCTGGCGCAGGGCAGCGACACCAGCTACGTGCGCGAGGGCCTGGCGGGCAACGAGCGCGTGGTCACGGCCGGCGCGCTGCTGCTCGACGCCGAGCTGACGACCCGCACGAGCGAGCGGCCGTGATGCAGCGGCTCATCGCCTTCGCGCTGACGCAGCGCGTCTTCGTGTTCGTGCTGGTCGCCGCGCTGGTCGGCTTCGGCGGCTACGCGGCCTCGAACCTGCCGATCGAGGCGTTTCCCGACGTGCAGGACGTGCAGGTGCGCGTGATCTCGCAGCGCACCGGCGCCGCGCCGCAGGACATGGAGCGCTCGGTCACGCTGCCGATCGAGCGCGAGGTGGCGGGAATCCCGCGACTGTCGAACGTGCGCTCGGTCACGATGACCGGCCTGTCGATCGTGACCCTGACCTTCGCCGACGGCACCGACGACTACTTCGCGCGCCAGCAGGTGCTCGAGAAGCTCTCGACCGTGGACCTGCCCACCGGCGTGCAGCCGCAGCTCGCGCCGCTGTCGACCGCCGTCGGCGAGATCTACCGCTACACGCTCGAGGCGCCGGGCCTGTCGGAGGTGGAGGCACGCACGCTGCAGGACTGGACCGTGCGCCCGTTCCTGCGCATGACGCCCGGCGTGGCCGACATCGTCACCTTCGGCGGCGCGCTCAGGGAGTTCCAGATCGAGGTCGACCCGGTGGCGCTGCGCAAGTACCAGGTGACGCTGGACCAGCTCGGCCAGGCCGTCTCGAATGCCAACGGCAGCGCGGGCGGCGGGCTGATGCGACGCGGCGACACCTCGCTGGTGGTGCGCGCCAGCGGTCTGTTCGACAGCCTCGCCGACATCCGAGCGGCGGTGGTCGCCTCGCGCCAGGGCCGTCCCGTGACGGTGGCCGACCTGGCGCAGGTGCGCGAGGGCGAGCGCCCGCGCCTGGGCATCGCCGCGGCCGGCCAGCGCGACAGCATCGTCGAGGGCATCGTCTCGATGACCAAGGGCGGCGACCCGGCGAAGATCAACGCCGAGCTGCGCCAGCGCATCGCGCAGCTCGAGCCGCGCCTGCCGGCCGGCGTGAAGATCGTGCCGATCTACGACCGCACGCAGCTCGTGCACCACACGGTGGCCACGGTGGTCGAGAACCTGGTGGTGGGCGCGCTGCTGGTGGTGGCGGTGCTCGTGATCTTCCTCTCGAGCTGGCGCGCGGCGCTGGTGGTGGCCACCGTGATCCCGCTGGCCCTGCTGTTCGCCTTCATCCTGATCACCGCGCGCGGCGTGTCGGCCAACCTGATCTCGCTGGGCGCGGTCGACTTCGGCATCATCATCGACAGCGCGGTCGTGATCGTCGAGGCGCTGATGGTGCGGCTCGCGGCCAAGACCGCGCTCGACGCCGATTCGCCCGAGGCACGCCACCAGCGGCTGGGCGTGCTGCACCACACGGTCAGCGACCTCGCGCACCCGGTGCTGTTCTCGAAGGCGATCATCATCCTGGCCTTCGTGCCGATCTTCACCTTCCAGCGCGTGGAGGGAAAGATCTTCACGCCGGTGGCCCTGACCCTGAGCTTCGCGCTGCTCGGCGCGGTGCTGCTGACCTTCACGCACCTGCCCGCGCTGCTGGCCACGGTGCTGCAGCGCCGCACCCTGGCCGAGAAGCACAAGCCCTGGCTGGACTGGCTGCAGGCGCGCTATCGCGGCCTGCTCGCGGCGACCATGCGCCACGCGGGCCGCACGCTGTGGCTCGCGGCGCTGCCCGTGGCGCTCGCGCTGGGCCTGGCACCGCGGCTGGGCAGCGAATTCCTGCCCAAGCTCGACGAGGGCAACATCTGGCTGACCATCACGCTGCCGACCTCGGCCGCGCTCGAGACCACCAAGCAGGTGGAACGCAGCGTGCGCGCCACCCTGCTCGAATACCCGGAGGTGGCGCGGCTGATCAGCCAGGTCGGCCGGCCCGACGACGGCTCGGACCCGAAGGGGCCGAACAACCTCGAGATCCTGGTCGACCTGCAGCCGCGCTCGGGCTGGCGCTTCGCGGGCAAGGAGGCGCTGATCGCCGACATGTCGGCCAAGCTGGAAGACATCCCCGGCATCAGCACCAACTTCTCGCAGGTGATCCAGGACAACGTCGAGGAATCGCTGTCGGGTTTCCGCGGCGAGATCGTCGCGAAGGTGATCGGCAACAACCTCGACATCCTCGACGAGCTCGGCGAGAAGGTGGCCACCACGCTGCGCGGCATTCCCGGCGCCACCGACGTGGACAGCACGCGCATCGGCGGGCAGAGCGAGCTGGTCGTCACGCCCGACCGTGCGCGGCTCGCGCGCTACGGCCTCACGGTCAACGACGTCGACAACGTCATCGGCCAGTCGATGTCGGGCGCCTCGACCACCAGCTTCTACGACGCCGACCGCCGTTTCGACGTGGTGGTGCGGCTCGCGCAGCCGCACCGCGACAGCGTGGACGCGGTGCGCGGACTGCAACTCGCCGTGGCCGGCACGCAGGTCGGCAACGGCCCCGGCACCATCTCGCTGGGCGAGGTCGCGAACGTCGAGGTGCGCCAGGGCGCCTCGCGCATCTTCCGCGAGTCGGGCTCGCGCATGGTCATCGTCAAGGTCAACCTGCTGGGCCGCGACCAGGGCAGCTTCGTGGAGGAGGCCCAGCGCACGGTGGCACGCCAGGTCGCGCTGCCGCCGGGCTACCAGCTGGTGTGGGGCGGTCAGTTCGAGAACTCGCAGCGGGCCGCGGCCCGGCTCGCGGTGATCGTGCCGTTCACGGCGCTGCTGATCTTCTCGCTGCTGTTCTGGGCCTTCCGCTCGGTGCGGCTGGCCTCGCTGGTGCTGGGCATGGTGCCGTTCACGCTGGTGGGCGGGCTCGCCGCGCTCGGGCTCGCGGGCCTGCACCTGTCGGTCTCGGCCGCGGTCGGGTTCATCGCGGTGGCGGGCATCTCGGTGCAGAACGGCGTGATCATGGTCGAGGAGATCATGGCGCGCGTGCGCTCGGGCGCGGCGGTCGCGACGGCGATCATCGAAGGCGCGACCACGCGGCTGCGCCCGATCCTGATGACGGCGCTGATGGCGGGCCTGGGCCTGCTGCCGGCCGCGCTCTCGCACGGCATCGGCAGCGAGACCCAGCGGCCCTTCGCCTGCGTGATCGTCGGCGGCATCGTCACCGGCACGCTGTTCACGCTGCTGGTGCTGCCGGTGGCGATCCGCCGCTTCGGCGATTTCTACGACGAGCCGCAGCAGGCGCGCGAGGCGCGCCCGGCGGCCGCGCCCTGATGCACCGGAGCCCGCGATGACGCACGTCCCCTCCTCGTTCCGCCCCCGCGTTCGATCGGCACTCGCGCTGGCCTGCGCGGCGCTGCTGGCCGGCTGCACGGTCGGCCCCGATTTCCGGCGCCCCGATCCGCCCGCGGCCGCCGGCTATGCGCCGTCGGCGCTGCCGCTCGACACCGCGTCGGCACCGGTGCCCGGCGGCGAGGCGCAGCGCTTCGCGCCGGGCCGCGACATCCAGGCCGACTGGTGGACGCTGTTCGGCTCGCCGCGCCTCGACGCACTGATCGCGCGCGCGCTCGCGCGCAGCCCCACGCTCGAGGCCGCGCAGGCCGCGCTGCGCGCGGCGCAGGAGAACGTCTACGCGCAGCGCGGCTTCTTCGCTCCCACGGTCGGCATCGGCTATTCGCCCGCGCGCACCAAGATCGCGGGCAACCTCGGCGGCAACTCGCCGGGCGTGCAGGGCAATGGCCGCGTGATCTCCACCTACCAGGGCACGCCGGCCAGCGAAGGCGGCAGCGCGCCCTTCAACGCGCCGGTGATCTACAACTTCCACACCGCGCAGCTCACGGTCGGCTATGCGCCCGACATCTTCGGCGGCCAGCGGCGGCAACTCGAGAGCCTCGAGGCGCAGGCGCGGATGCAGCACTACCAGCTCGAGGCGGCGCGCCTCACGCTGGCCTCGAACCTGGTGGCGGCCTCGATCCAGGAGGCGCTGCTGCGCCGGCAGCTCGCGATCGCCGAGGGCATCGTCGAGGCCAACGAACAGGCGGTGGCGCTGGTGCAGCGCCAGCTGCGGGCCGGCTACGCGGCGCGGCAGGACCTGGCGCAGCAGGAGCTCGCGCTCGCGCAGGCGCGCCAGCAGCTGCCGCCGCTGCGCAAGCAGCGCGAGCAGACGCGCAACCTGCTGCGCGCACTGGCCGGCGATGGCCCCGACGAGGACCTCGCGATCGACTTCGACCTCGATGCGCTGGTGCTGCCGCGCGAGCTGCCGCTGGCCCTGCCCTCGCGCCTGGTCGAGCAGCGGCCCGACATCCGCGCCGCCGAGGAGCAGCTGCATGCCGCCAGCGCGCAGGTCGGCGTGGCGGTGGCCGACCGGCTGCCGCAGTTCTCCATCGATGCGAGCTGGGGCGGCGCGGCCAGCCGGCTCGGCGAGATGTTCCTGAAGTCGGGGCGCTTCTTCAGCCTCGCGGGCAATGTCGGGCAGACCCTGTTCGACGGCGGCACGTTCGAGCATCGCCAGCGCGCGGCCGAGGAAGGGCTGCGCCAGGCCGATGCGCAGTACCGCGCGACCGTGATCGCGGCGCTGCAGAACGTGGCCGACACGCTGCAGTCGATCCAGGCCAACGCGCAATCGCTGCAGGATGCGGCGCTGGCCGAGGAAAAGGCCCGCACCGGGCTGGAGCTGGTGCGCCGCCAGCTGCGGCTCGGCGACGTCAACCGCCTCGCGCTGCTCAATGCGCAGCAGGCCCACGACCAGGCGATGCTCGTGCGCGTGCAGGCGCAGGCCGCGCGCCTGGGCGACAGCGCCGCGCTGTTCCAGGCCTCGGGCGGCGGCTGGTGGCAGCGCGCGCCGACCTCGTGAGCGCGCCGCCGCTGGCCGACAATGGCGGCCTTGCTGCCCACGCGTCCCGCCGCCTCGCACCGCGATGCTCCTGCTGCTGATCGAAGACGACCCCGTGATCTCGCGGGAACTGCAACTGCGCTGGCGCCAGCGCGGCTGGGTGGTGCGCGGCTGCGGCGACCTCGCCGAGGCCGACCGCGCGCTGGCCGAGCGCGACGTGCAGGACTTCGAGCTCATCGTGCTCGACCTCAACCTGCCCGACGGCGACGGCCTGGACTGGCTGCGACGGCTGCGCCAGCGCGACCGCCTCACGCCCGCGCTGATCCTGACCGCGCGCAGCCGCGTGGCCGACCGCGTGCTGGGCCTGCAGGGCGGTGCCGACGACTACCTGGTCAAGCCCTTCGCGCCCGAGGAGCTCGATGCGCGCATCGAGGTGCTCGGCCGCCGCGCCCAGGTGGCGCGCGGCGATCACCTGCACTACGGCCGCCTGACCTGGCGCGGCGACCTGGGCCGGGCCTACGTGGACGACCGCGTGCTCGAGCTGGCGCCGCGCGAGTTCGAGGTGCTGGGCCTGCTGATGCAGCGCGCGCCGCGGCTGGTCGCCAAGCGCGCGCTGGTCGATGCGCTCGCCGAGCGCAACATCGAGCTCGGCGACAGCGCCTCGGAGATCTACGTCTCGCGCCTGCGCCGCAAGCTGGTCGACGCGGGCGTGCAGGTGCGCACGGTGCGCGGCTTCGGCTACATGCTGGTGCTCGACGCGGCCGCTCCCGGCCCGCGGGAGGCTTGATGGAAGCGTTGCCACAACAGCAACCACAACCGCCGCGCCGCATCCGCTGGCTGCGGCGCGAGCTGCTGCTGCGCCTGATGCTGCCGCTGCTCACGATGATGGCGCTGGCCGGCGGCTTCGGCCTGCACTACACGCACGCGGTGATCGAGCGCGTGTTCGACCGCTGGCTGCTCGATGCCGCGCGCTCGAGCATCGCGCTGCTGCGCTACGACGACCGGGGCATCGCGGCGATCGACATGTCGCCGCAGCTCAAGGCCATGCTGCTGTTCGACGAGATCGACCAGAACTGGTTCAGCGTCACGCAGTCCGACCGCCTGCTCGCCGGGCAGCCCGGCCTGCCCGACGGCGGCACCGCGCGCGTGCACTACCGCCGCGGCGAAGCCTTCGACGCCGAGTACCTGGGCCAGCCGGTGCGCGTGGTGCGCGTCGAGCTGACGCGGCCCGGTGCCGCGCCGGTCACGATGCTGATGGGCGAGACGCTGACCAAGCGCCATCGCGCCGAGCAGGAACTCTGGGTGCTGCTGTGGCCCATGGTGGCGCTCGTGGTCGCGGCCGCGCTCGCCATCGCGATCGCGGTGCGCCGCACGGTCCGGCCGCTGCAGGCCATCGCCACGCGCTGGAACGAGCGCTCGCATGCCTCGCTCGATCCCATCGGCGTGGACGAAGTACCGCGCGAGCTGCAGGCCTTCGCGAGTTCGCACAACGAGCTGCTCGCGCGCATCCGGACCATGCTGGCGCGCGAGCGGCAGTTCGCCGCGACGGCGGCGCACCAGCTGCGCACCTCGCTGACCGGCCTGCAGCTCGGGCTGGCGCGGGCCAGCGAGGCGCCCGACCCGCAGGCGATGCGACGCATCGTCGACGAGCTCGGCGGCTCGATCCAGCGCTCGGGGCGACTGGTGCAGCAGCTGCTGACCTTCGGCGCCCTCGACCCCGAGGCGCGCGCCGACCTCGACCGGCGCCGCATCGACCTCGTCGCGCTGGCGCAGGACGTGGGCGCCACCCACGTCGAGCAGGCCTCGGCGCGCGCGATCGAGCTGGAACTCGCGGCGCCCGAACGGCCGGTGTTCGTCGCGGTGCAGCCCGAGCTGATCGCCGACGCGCTGAGCAACCTGCTCGACAACGCGATCCGCTACACGCCGCCGGGCGGGCGCGTACTGGTGGAGTTCGAGAGCGATCCGCCGGCGCTGCGCGTGAGCGACTCGGGACCGGGCATTCCCGAGGACGAGCGCGAGGCCGTGCTCGAGCGCTTCGTGCGCGGCCGCGATGCGACCGGCGACGGCAGCGGGCTAGGGCTGGCGATCGTGCGCGACATCGTCGCGATGCACGGCGCCACGGTCGCGCTGTCGGACAGCGCCTGGGGCGGCCTCGCGGTCACGCTGCGCTTTCCGGCCGGGCACTGAGCGCGCGCACGGCGGCCGGCTCAGCGCGCGGCGCTCGCCTGCGGATCGTGGCCGCAGGCGATGCCCGGCGCGCCCCGCTCGTTCTCCGCCAGCACGATGCCCCAACGCAAGCGCACGCGGCGATCGGGCCCCTCGCCGGTCCAGGGCAGTTCCATGCTGCCGGCGCAGTCCACGGTCTTCATCAAGGGCTCGAGCAACGGCCCCTCGGCCTGGAACGGCCGCGTGTCGAGCATCAGCACCATGCCACCCTCGCGCGCCAGCACGCCCGGTGCCAGCCAGGGCGAGGTCCGCTCGTCGCCGTCGATGAGCAGGCGCACGCCGGGATCCATCCGCAGCGCGACGGCGCCCGCGAACCAGGTGTCGCCGACCAGCAGCGTCAGCGGACGCTCGCCCATGCGATCGCGCCATGTCGCCTCGACCGCTGCGGCGATGCGCTGCGATGGCAGGTTGGCGCGCGTGGCGCGGCCGGCCCGCGCGCTCCAGACCCCGTCGATCCCGGCATAGCCCCAGGCGGTGGCGATGTGCAGCAGTCCCACCACCGCCAGCACCGCCTGCCACCGGCGCCGGCTCCAGCGCTCGACGTCGAGCCATGGCAGCGAGGCGGCGGCCCATACGCCCAGCGGCAGGAAGAAGGTCGTGAGCCAGGCCGGAATCAGCCGCGAATGCAGCAAGGCCGAAGCGACCAGCACCAGCACGGTGGGACCGAGGGTCGCCCAGGCCAGGAAGCGCCGGTCGAATGCGGCGGGCAGCGGCGCCCGCTGCGTGGCCGCTTCGCGCCGCTGCGCGAACCAGGCCCAGCCGATGAACAGCAGCATCGGCGACAGCCGCGCGAGCTGGACCAGCAGCACGAACACCGGCCGCGGCAGCAGGTGCCTGCCGGGTGCATGCACCGAATGGACCGAGTGCCGCGCATAGAGCACCGTGGTGTCGCCATGCTGCAGCACCCACCACAGGTGCGGCGACAGCAGCAGCAACGCGAGACCGGTGGCCAGCAGCAGGTCGCGCCGCACGCGCGCGTCGCGCCACAGGCCCTGGCGGACCACGAAGCCCAGGCCCACGGCGAACTGCACCGCGGCGCTGTACTTGGTGAGCATCGACAGGGCCGCGAACAGCCCGAGCCAGACCCAGTCGGCGCGGCCGCTTCCGGCCGGCCGCAGCACGCGCCACAGCATCCACCAGTAGCCCGCGAGCGGCAGCAGCTGCACCGTGTTGTGGTTGTAGACCACCGCGCGCTGCACGTGGTAGGTGACCAGCGTGCCCAGCAGCAGCGCGAAGGCGGCGCGCGCCGGCGTCATCATCTCGCGCGACCAGCGCCACAGCAGGTAGAGCGCGCCGACGCCGCAGCCGACACCGGCCACATAGGTCAGCCATGGCTGGCGGCCGAGCAGCGCCACCGGCAGGCTCAGCAGCCAGCTCGGCAGCGGCGGATGCTTGTAGTAGCCCCACTGCAGGCTGCCGCTCCAGAACAGCTCCTCCACGTTGTCCCAGGGCGGCGTGACATCGAGCACCACCATCGGCCAGGCCCACGCCAGCACCAGCGCGACGAGCAGAGCGGGCACCCAGCGCTTCATCGGCTCGCGGGCCGCGGCGGCGGCGGGAAGAAAGCGGCCCGGCACGGGCGTCGATCCGGAAGTCATGGGCGGGATTTATAGGGACCGCACCCCACCGCCGCCTGACTTCGGGCGCCATTGCGCGTGCGTCACCGGGCCCTCACGACGCGTCGGCGGGCGCCGGCCGCGAGAGCAGCTCCAGCGGCGCATTGCAATCGAGCACGTCGACGCGCACGGTGTCGCCGACGCGCAGGTCCGGCGGCAGGCGCGTGGTGCCGAGCGCGCGCGTGCGCAGTCCGCCGTCGTGATAGCGCACGACCGCATAGGGTTCGTCCGCACCGGCCCGCGGCGCGCAGTCGTGGTACATGCCGCGCGCGAGTTCGCTGGCGCGGCCCAGGGCCTCGACGCGCCCGGTGCGCCAGCCGGCCACGAAGTCGGCATGGCTGGCCGCGAGCCCGGCGCAGCCGGCCAGCGCGAACAGGCACGCCGCCAGCGCGCCGCCGAGGCCGCGCATCAGCCGCGCGCTCCCACCGCGGCCGTGGCCTGGATCTCCACGCGGTACTCCGAATCGATCAGCCTGGCGCCCACGGTCGCGCGCGCCGGCGTGTGGCCCGCCGGCACCCATTCGTCCCACACCGCGTTCATCGCGGCGTAGTCGCCCACCGTGCGCAGGTAGATCGTGACGCTGACCAGGTTCTCGCGCGTGGCGCCCTCGAGGCCGAGCAGGTCGTCGATCTGGCGCAGGATCTGGCGCATCTGGCCGGTCACGTCGAGCGAGGGGTTCTCCGCCACCTGCCCCGACAGGTAGAGCAGGCGGGCGGCGCCGAGGTCGACGGTCACCATCTCGCTGAAGCGCGGGCCCATCTCGTGGCGGCTGATGTTCATGGCGTTGCGGTTGAAGAAGAAGAAGAAGCGACGGGAGCGGCCGCCGGCGGCCGTGGATCGGCGGGCGCGTTCCACCAGCCGCCGCCGAGCGCCTGGAACAGCGCGGCCGCGTCGGTGAGCCGCTGCGCGCGCGCCTGCACGAGGTTGATCTCGGCCTGCGCCTGCTGCTGCTGCGCGAGCAGCAGCGCCAGCGCACTGGCATCGCCCCACTGCAGCTGCGCGCGGGTGCGCGCGAGCGCCTGCGCGGCGGTGCGCTCGGCCCGCACCGATGCCTGCAGCGCGCGCGTGTCGGCATCGATGGCGGCCAGCGTGTTGGCCACGTCCTGGAAGGCCGAGAGCACGGTCGCGCGGTACTGCGCGGCCGCTTCGTCGAACGAGGCGCGCGCGGCCGCCTCGCGGTGGCCGAGCGCGCCGGCATCGAACAGCGGCTGCGCGACGCCGACCGCGACGGTCCAGAACATCGCGGGCGAACGGAACAGCTGCGACAAGGTGTAGGCCGAGGAACCGAGGTTCGCGCTCAGCGTCACGGCCGGCAGCCGCGCCGCCACCGCGACGCCGATGGCCGCGCTCGCGGCCTGCAGCTGGGCCTCGGCGGCGCGCACGTCGGGCCGGTGTTCGACCAGCAAGGCGGGCAGCGCGAGCGGCAGCTCGGTGGGCAATGCCAGCGTGTCGAGCTCGAAGCGCGCGGCCACCTCCTCGCTCGGGTAGTGGCCGCCGAGCACCGCCAGCTGGTTGCGCTGCTGCGCGAGCTGCTTGTCGAGCGCGGGCACGGCGGCCTCGGTCGCGGCCAGCAGCGCGGCCTGCGCCTCCACGTCGGCCTGCGCGACCTGCCCCAGCGCGAGCTGGCGGCGGTAGGCCTGCAGCGCCTGCGACTGGCTCTCGGCGATCGCCAGCGTGGCACGCCGCTGCGCGCGCAGCGAGGCCTCGGCGATCGCGGCCGCCACCACGTTGCTGCTGAGCGTGAGCCGCGCGGCGAGCAGCTGGAAGCGCTGCGCCTCGGTCTGCGCCTGCGCGCCCTCGACCTGCCGGCGCGTGGCGCCGAACACGTCGGGCGCATAGCTCACGTTGAGCTGCGCCGTGTGCAGCGTGTAGAGGCTCGCGTTCGACGACACCGGGCTCGCGACCGCATTCGCCACGCGCTGGCGCGTGGGCGCCAGCCCGGCCGTCAGCACGGGCCAGAAGGCCGCGCGCTGGGCCGCCTCGTTCTCGCGTGCCGCGCGCAGCGCCGCGTCGGCGGCCTCCACGCCGGGATTGCCGGCCAGGCTCTGCGCCACCAGCGCGTTCAGCGGCTCGTTGTGGAAGGCGGCCCACCACTGGGCCGGGATGTCGAGGCCGGGCGACAGCCGCGGCAGCGGCACGCCCTCGCCGGCCTCGGCCAGCGGCGGCGCGGCCGTGTAGCGCGCGGGCAGGTCCAGCGGCGGGCGCGCGTAGTCGGGACCGGCCGCGCAGCCGGCCAGGCACAGCGCGACGGCCAACGCGGCGGAGATGCTCTTGTTCATCGTTCTCTCCCCTTCAGCGATCGCGCCGCGAGCGCACGCCCCAGCCCTTGCGCTCGAACAGCCGCTCCATCGCGTAGTAGAAGGCCGGCAGGATGAACAGCGTGAGCAGGGTCGACACCACCAGGCCGCCGACCACCACCGTGGCCAGCCCGCGCTGCACGTCGGTGCCCACGCCCGTGGCCAGCGCCGCGGGCAGCATGCCGACCGAGGCCACCGAGGCCGTCATCAGCACCGGGCGCAGCCGCTCGGTCGCGCCCTCGAGCACCGAGGCCCGCAGCGCCAGCCCCTCGCCGCGCACGCGGCGGAAGTTCGCGACCATGATGATCCCGTTCTGTATCGACACGCCGAACAGCGCGATGAAGCCCACCGCGGTCGCCATGTTGAGCGTCTCGCCCGCGAGGTGGACCGCGATCAGCCCGCCGAGCGTGGCCATCGGCACCACGCCGAGGATCAGCGCCACGTGCCGGATCTTGCCGAACTGGAAGAACAGCAGCACCGCCATGATCGCGACCACGATCGCGAGCGATACGCCCAGGCGCGCCTGCGCGCGCTGCTGGTTCTCGAACTGGCCGGCCCACTGCAGCCGGAACTTCGCGGGATCGAAGGGCACTTCCTTGGCGATGCGCGCGCGCGCCTCCTCGAGGTAGGAGGCCAGGTCGCGGTCGCGGTTGTCCACGCGCACCGTGATCTGGCGCTCGTTCATCTCGTGCGAGATGGTGCTCTCGCCGGTCTGCAGCCGGATGTCGGCGACCTGCGCGAGCGGCACCTTCGCACCGTTGGCGCCGTTGAGCAGCAGCGCGCCGATGGCCTCGGTGCCGCCCTTGGCGCTGGCCGGCAGCTTCACCGACACGTTGTAGGTGCGCGCACCCGCATACACCGTGATGACGGGCGCGCCGCCGATGCCGGTCTGCACCAGGCCCGCCACGTCGGCCGCGCTCACGCCCAGCCGCGCGGCCGCCTCGCGGTCGAGCCGGATCACCACCTGCGGGATCGGCGGCTCCTGGAACAGCGAGGCCGAGGCCGTGCCGCGCACCGTGCCCAGCAGCTCGACGATCCGGTTGCCGATGCGCCGGCTCTCCGCGAGGTCGTCGCCGTAGATGCGCAGCACCAGCGGACTGTGGGCGCCGCCCACGGCGTCGTTCACCCCGTCGATGATCGGCTGGCTGATGCCCACGTCGAAGCCCGGCATGCGCGCGAAGCGCTCGCCCAGCATGCGCACGAAGTCGGCCTTGTGCATGCCCGCGGGCCACTCGGCATAGGGCTTGAGGCCCACCGGCACCTCCATGTGCGAGGGCGTCCAGGGGTCGGTGCCGTCGTCGTTGCGGCCCAGCTGCGTGACCACGTAGGAGACCTCCGGGTACTCGAGCAGCACGTGGCGCAGCTCGGTGGCCATCTCGCTGGCCTTGTCGAGCGACAGGCCCGAGGGCAGCTGCACCTGCAGCCACAGCGCGCCCTCGTCGATGTCGGGCAGGAACTCGCGCCCGGCCGTGGCGCCGAGCACGGCCACCGCCAGCAGCGCGGCCACGCCCAGGCCGTAGGCGATGGCGGGCATCCCCAGCAGCAGGTCGAGCGCGCGCCGGTAGGCCGCGGTGAGCCACAGCAGCGGCCGGTTGACGAAGGGACGCCGCGGCTTGCGCAGCGCCACGTAGGCCAGGCTCGGGATCAGCGTGAGCGCGCACAGCAGCGCGCCGACCAGCGCGTAGCCGACCGTGAAGGCCATGGGCCGGAACAGCTTGCCCTCGGCGCGCTCGAAGGCGAACAGCGGGAAGTAGGCCGTGATGATGATCAGCGTGGCGAAGAAGATCGGCCCCGACACGTGGCTCACGGTCTCGAGGATGTTGCCCTCGGTGAGCGTGGCGTTCGGCTCCTCCTCGCGCCGCCGCAGGATCGCCTCCATCACCACGATGGCGCCGTCCACGATGATCCCGAAGTCGATCGCGCCGAGCGAGAACAGGTTGGCCGGCATGCGGGTGAAGTGCATCACGATGAACACCGTCACCAGCGACATCGGGATGGCCATCGCCGCGACCACCGCGCTGCGCGGGCTGCCGAGGAACAGGATGAGCACGAAGCACACCAGCGCCATGCCCTCGAGCACGGTGTGCGTCACCTTGTCGACCGTGAGCTTCACCAGGTCGTCGCGGTCGATGTAGGGCACGATGCGCACGCCCAGCGGGGCCAGTTCGGCCTGCAGCGCGTCGATCTTCCGGTGCACGCCCTCGAGCACGCGCGAGGGGTTCTCGTACTTGAGCATCAGCACGATGCCCTCGATCGTGTCGGGGTCGGTGTTCTTGCCCAGGATGCCGCCGCGCTCCTGGTGCCCGAACTGCAGCCGCCCGAGGTCGCGCACCAGCACCGGCGCGCCGCCGCTGTTCGACACCATCACCGCGCCCAGGTCGTCGAGCGAGCGGATCTGGCCGATGCCGCGCACCACGTAGCTCTGCTCGCCGCGCGCGATGCGACCGCCGCCCGCGTTGGCGCTGCCGTTGTTGATCGCCGACACCACGTCGTTGAGCACCAGCCCGTGCGCCTGCAGCCGCGCGGGATCGAGCTCGAGCTGGAACTCGCGCGTGAAGCCGCCGAAGTTGTTGACGTCGACCACGCCCGCCACCTGCTTGAGGGCCGGGATCACCTTCCAGCGCTGCAGCTCCGACAGCTCCATCAGGTTCATGCGGTCGGACTCGAGCGTGTAGCGGTAGATCTCGCCCGCCGGCCCCGCCACCGGCCCGAGCGCGGGCTGCGCGCCCGCCGGCAGGCTGACCTGCCCGATGCGCTCGGTCACGCGCTGGCGCGCGAAGTAGTCGTCGGTGCCGTCCTTGAAGGTCAGCGTGATCAGCGACAGGCCGAAGGTGCTGCTCGAGCGGATCGAGGCCAGCCCCGGCGTGTTGCTCAGCGCGCGCTCCAGCGGCGTGGTGATCTGCTGCTCCATCTCCTCCGAAGCCAGGCCGTTGACCTGCGTCGTCACCTGCACCGTGACGTCGCCGAGGTCGGGATAGGCCTCGACGGTCATCTGCGTCCACGACCAGGCGCCGAACAGCACCAGCGCGACCGACAGCGCCCAGGCCAGGTGCCGGCGGCGCAGGAACTGGGAAATGACGAGATTAATCATTGAGCAGCACGCCGCCACGGACCACCACGCGCTCGCCGGCCGCGAGGCCGCCGCGGATGCGCACCCGGTCGCCGTCCTCGCGCCCGAGCTCGACCGCGCGCCGCTCGAAGGTCCATGGCTGCACCTCGACGAACACGCTCACGCTGTCGTTGTTCATCAGCAGGGCCGAGCTCGGCACCTGCGGCTGCGCGGCCTGCGGCAGCTCGAGCGCGGCGCTCGCGTACATGTTGGGCTTGAACACGCCCTCGGGGTTCGCGAAGACGATCCGCGCCCGGGCCCGGCGCGTGTCGGCATCGAGTGCCGCGCTCACGAAGGCGACCTGGCCCGCGAACCGGCGCCCCGGCTGCGAGGCCAGCGTCACCGTCGCGTTCTGGCCCGCGGCGACCAGCCCCAGCAGGTCCTCGGGCACGCCGACCGTGACCCAGACGCGCTCGAGGTTGGAGACGGTCATCAGCGCCGCGTTGGCGTCGTTGAGCACCGCGCCGCTCGCGGCATTCAGCGCGGTGACGGTGCCGGCCATGGGCGCGACGATGCGCAGCACCCGGCCATCGCCGGCGCTCGCGCCGATGCCGTGCAGGCGCGCCTCGCTGCGCCGCAGCTCGGCCGTCTGCTGCACCACCGCGCTGCGTGCCGCCTCCACGTCCTTGGCCGCGTTGGAGCCGGCCTCGTTGACGCCCTGCGCCCGCGCGAGCGCGCGCTCGGCCAGCGCGAGCGCGTCGCGCGCCTTCTGCGCGTCGGCCACGGCCTGCGCGAGATCGGGCGAGGCCATCGTCGCGAGCAGTTGTCCGGCGCGCACCGCATCGCCGAGGCGCACCTTGAGTTCGAGCAGGCGCCCGGCCAGCGGCGGCAGGATGTTGACGGTGCGCGCCGGGTCCGCCTCCACTGTCGCGGGCAGGCTCAGCACGTGCGAACGCGCGCCCTCGGTGGCGGCGGCGACCTGCAGCCGCTCGCGCAAGGGGGAGCCCGCGGGCACGCTGAGGCGGTGGCCCTCGCGCACCAGCAGCGGCGCGGGCGCGGCCGCGGCCTGGGCGCCGTGCGCGGCGGTATGGAACCAGACCGCGTACAGGGCCGCGCAGGCCAGCACGCCCGCGGCGGCGGGCGCGAGGAGGGTCTTGTGCAGGGAGTTCTTCATGACAGTGGATGCGTCGCGGCGATGCGGCCCGTTGCCTTCGCCGGTGCCGCAGCGTAGAAAGGCGCGGCTGAAGAACGCCCGAAGAAATCCTGAAGACGTCTTCAGGTTCGCGACCGCGACGCATCGATGCCACGCGCACCGTGGGCAGCGGGCAGTCAGGTAGCGGCGGGATGATCCGCGCCATGCGAATCCTGTTGATCGAAGACGACCGCAAGGCGGCCCGGCTGCTCGCGCGCGGCCTCGAGGAGGAAGGCTTCGTCGTCGATGCGGTGCACACGGCCGAGGCGGGCGACGAGAAGGCCTTCGTCCAGACCTACGACCTGCTGATCCTCGACTGGATGCTGCCGGGCCGCGACGGCCTGGCCCTGTGCGGCGACCTGCGCCGGCGCGGCTGCGGCACGCCGGTGCTGATGCTCACGGCGCGCGATGCCCTGCAGGACCGCGTGGCCGGCCTCAACACCGGTGCCGACGATTACCTGACCAAGCCCTTCGCCTTCGACGAGCTGCTGGCGCGCGTGCGCGCCCTGCTGCGGCGCCCGGAGAGCATGCGGCCCGTGATCCTGTCGCTGGCCGACCTGAGCCTCGACCCGCAGCGCCAGAGCGCGCGGCGCGGCGGCACGGCGCTGGACCTCACGCGCAAGGAGTTCGCGATCCTGCACATGCTGCTGCGCCATGCCGGCGAGGTCGTGAGCCGCGCGCGGCTGGCCGAGCAGGTGTGGAAGGACGACCTGATCGGCATCGACAACCTGATCGACGTGCACGTGGGCAACCTGCGCCGCAAGGTCGATGCGGCGCCGGCGGTGCCGCTGATCCAGACCGTGCGCGGGCGCGGCTTCCGGCTCGCGGCGGCGGACGGCGCGCATGCTTAGCCTGCGCCGGCGGCTGGTGCTGGTGCAGGTCGGCGTGACCGTGGTGGTGATGGCCATCGCGGCCTTCGGTGCCTACGCGGTGTTCTCGCGCAACGTGCACCGCGAACTCGACGCCGCGCTGCTGGCGCTGGCCGAGACCGAGCTCGGCATGCTGCTGTCGGCCGGCCCGGGCACCGCGGCCACGGTGCACGAGGCACCCTCCGGCCCCGGCGCGCCCTCCTTCGTGCGGCTCGACCGGTTGGTGCAGATCGTCGGCCCCGATGGCCGCGTGCTCGCGCGCAGCGCCAACCTGGGCGAGGCCCAGCTGCCGATCCCGCCGCTGCTGCGCGAGCGGCTCGCCGCGGGCGAGACCGTGTTCGAGACGCTCGAGGGTTTCGGCGAGGAGCCCACGCGCATGGTCTCGGTGCCGGTGCCCGGCCGCGACGCGACGCTGGCGGTGCAGGTGGCCGGCTCGCTCGACGACATCAACCGCACCGTCGCGATGGCCAGCGTGCTGTTCCTCGTGCTCGGCGGCACGCTGCTGCTGGCGCTTGGCCTGGCCGGCACGCTGATCACGCGGCGCGCCTTCCGCGCCATCGACGACGTGGTGCAGCAGGCGCATCGCATCAGCGACGCCAACCTCAGCGAGCGCCTGCCGGCCCCCGGAACCGCCGACGAGGTCGGCCGGCTCGTCGAAACGCTCAATGCGATGCTGGCGCGCATCGAGCACGGCATGGAAGCGCAGCGGCGCTTCACCGCCGATGCCTCGCACGAGTTGCGCTCGCCCCTGTCGCGGCTGCGCACCGAGCTCGAGCTCGCGCTGCGCCGGCCGCGCGAACCGGCGGTCTACGTCCAGACCCTGCGCTCGGCGCTCGACGAGGTGGAATCGCTCTCGCTGCTGGTGGAGGAACTGCTGGTGCTGGCGCGCATCGATGCGGGCCAGGAACGCGAGGCCGCGGAGACGGTGGCGCTCGATCAGTTGGCCGAGGAGGCGCTGCGCCGCCTCGAGCCGATGGCGCGCGAGCGCGGCGTCCGGTTGCGGCTCGAGCTGATGGAGCCGGTCGCGGTCCGCGTGGCGCGCGGTGCCGCGAACCTGGCGCTGGCCAATCTGCTCGACAACGCGCTGAAGTTCTCGCCCGATGGCGGCACCGTGCACGTGGACGTGTTCGCACCGCCCGGCGGCGGCGAGGCCGTGGTCCGCGTCGCCGACCACGGCCCGGGCATTCGCAGCGACGAACTGCCGCACCTGTTCGAGCGCTTCTACCGCGGCGCCGGCGCGCGTTCGGACGAGGCCACGCCGGGCCTGGGGCTCGGGCTCGCGCTGTCGCAGGCCGTGGTGCAGGTGCATGGCGGCCGCATCGAGGCCATGAACGCGCCGGGCGGCGGCGCGCGCTTCGAGCTGCGGCTGCCGCTGGCCGCGACGCCCGCGGAGCCGGTCATGCTGACCCCGCACTGACCGTGCTGAATGGGTCGCTTCGCGTGCATGGGATTGAGTGCTTTCCTATCCACGAGCCCTTAATCTCCAGCCCATCCATGAACGCTCCCCTGCGCGATCTCTCGAACCTGCAACGGCCCCGGACGGCCTCGGTCCCGGGCATCTCGTGCGTGGTTCCGTGCTTCAACGAGGCACGCAACCTCGGCGCGCTGCTGCCGGAACTCGACCGGATGCTGCGCGCCACCCAGTTGCGTTGGGAAGTGATCGTGGTCAACGACGGCAGCACCGACGACACCGATGCCGTCATCGAGCAGTGGTGCCAGCGGCCGGGCATCCGCTGCCTTTCGCTGTCGCGCAACTTCGGCAAGGAAGCGGCGCTGACCGCCGGACTGGGCGCGGCCCGGGGCGACGCGGTGGTGCTGCTCGACGGCGACATGCAGCACTCGCCCGCGCTGGTGCGCGCCATGATCGACCAGTGGCGCGCGGGCGCCGAGGTGGTCTATGCGGTGCGCCAGGACCGCAGCGACGAAGGGCCGCTCAAGACGCTGAGCACGCGCCTGTTCTACAAGCTGCTGAACGCCTCCGACCGTTTCGCGGTGCCCGAGAACGCGGGCGACTTCCGGCTCATGGACCGCAAGGTGGTCGATGCGCTGCTGAAGCTGCCCGAGCGCAGCCGCTTCATGAAGGGCCTCTACGCCTGGGTCGGCTTTCGCGCCGTGGCGCTGCCCTACACGCCGGCGCCGCGCGCCGAGGGGCGCAGCCGCTTCAACGCGCGGCGCCTGTTCAAGCTGGCGCTCGACGGCCTGACCTCCTTCACCACCTGGCCGCTGCGCATGGTCAGCGTGGCCGGCCTGATGCTCGCGCTGCCGGCCTTCGGCTACGGCAGCTACGTGGTCCTCGACTACATGTGCTTCGGCAACGAGGTGTCGGGCTGGTCCACCATCGTCGTGAGCCTGATGTTCTTCATCGGCGTGCAGATGATCTCCACCGGCATCCTCGGCGAGTACGTCGCCCGCATCTTCGAGGAGGTCAAGGGCCGGCCCGTCTACGTGGTGCGCGAGCAGCGCGGCCACGGGCTGGAAGCCGAGGAGCCATGATCGCGCCCGCGGCCCCAGCCGCGGCCAAAACGCAACGGCTGTGCATCTGTGCCGACGACTTCGGCATGAGCCCGGGCATCAACGCGGCGGTGCTCGACCTGATCGCGCGGGGCAACCTCTCGGCCACCGGCTGCCTGGTGCTGCGCGAAGCCTGGCCCCGGGGCCTGCCCGCGCTGCGGCGCGTCGATGCCGCGCGCGTCGACGTCGGCCTGCACCTGGACCTGACCCCGCCGCGGACACCGCGCGCCGGGGAGCCCGGCCTCGGCCCGCTGATCCTGCGCTGCTACACGCGGTCCGCGCCGCGGCGCCAGCTGCGCCAGACCATCGCCGAACAGCTCGCGCGCTTCGAGGACGGCCTGGGCCGCGCGCCCGCCTTCGTCGACGGGCACCGGCACGTGCACCAGCTGCCGATGGTGCGGGAGCTGCTGCTCGAGGAGCTGTCGCGCCGCTACACGGCCGCGCCGCCGTGGCTGCGCAACACGCGGCCCGGCGCCACGGCGCTCAAGCCCCGGGTCATCCACGCGCTGGGAGGCCGTGCGCTGGTGCACGAAGCCGCGCGGCGGTCGATCCCGACCAGCCGGGGGCTGCTCGGGGTCTACGACTTCGCGGGCGGGGTGACAGGCTACCGGCGGCGCCTGCTCGCCTGGCTGTCCGCGGCACGCAGCGGCGATGTGCTGATGTGCCATCCCTCGCTGGCCGAGGACGCCGGCACGCCGCACCACGAGGCGAGGGCGGCCGAGTACACGGTGCTGGCGGCCATGGCCTTTCCATGGCGCGATCCCCGCGGCGGGCAGGTCGAGCTCATGGCGTTGTCGGCGGGCGGCCTGCAGACGAGCGCCTGAGGTCCGGCCAGGGCGCCGTCGCCGCGCGTCATGCAGTTTGATCGGCCCGGTCATGCCGTGCGCCGACCCGGCTTCGTATCCTCGGACCATTGAACGAGAGACAAGGTCCGCGCCACCCCCGGTGGCCAGGGCCCCACGGAGACCGTCTTGCCACCGAAAGAACCCGTCCTTGACGGCCTGGCGCGCTTCGCCGCCGAGGCCCCCGCACGACCGGCCGCCATCCTGGCCGAGACCGACGAAACGCTGGACTACCGAAGCCTGCACGAACGCTCGGCGCGGCTCGCGCAGTTCCTCGCGGCCCGCCTCGAGGCCGGCGAGGTGGTGGCGATCCTGCTGGGCAACCGGCTCGAATACTTCGAGCTCACCTTCGCCGCGCGCCGCGCCGGCCTCTACTACGTGCCGATCAGCACGCACCTCACGCCGGGCGAGATCGACTACATCCTGCGGGACTCGGGCGCGCGCATCCTGCTGACCGAGACGGCGCTGCGGCCCTGGGCCGAGCGCTCGGCCTGGCCGGCGCCGCTCGAGGCGGTGCTCTGCATCGACGCCGACGATCCCATCGAAGGCGCCGCGAGCTACCGCGCGCTCGTCGCGGACGATGGCACGGTGCCACCGCTGCCCGATCGGCCCCTGGGCCTGGACTTCGCCTACTCCTCGGGCACCACCGGCCGGCCCAAGGGCATCAAGCACAAGCTCGAGGACCAGCAGCTGCGCAAGGCGCTCGCGGGCGACTGGCTCTCGTTCTTCGCCTTCGATCCCGCGAGCGTCTATCTCTCGCCCGCGCCGCTCTATCACGCGGCACCGCTGCGCTTCAGCGTGCGCTGCGTGGCCTTCGGCGGCACGGTGGTGCTGATGCGCCGCTTCGATGCCGAAGGCGCGCTCGAAGCGATCGCGCGCTGGCGCGTCACCCATTCGCAATGGGTGCCGACGATGTTCATCCGCCTGCTCGCGCTGCCGGCCGAGCGCCGCGCGGCCCACGACCTCTCGAGCCACCGGCTGGCGCTGCATGCGGCCGCGCCCTGCCCTCTCGAGGTCAAGCGCCGCATGATCGACTGGTGGGGCCCGATCGTCTGGGAGTACTACACGGGATCGGAGCGCGCCGGCGCCACCGCGATCTCGACGCCCGAATGGCTCGCGCATCCCGGCTCGGTGGGCCGCGCGAAGCAGGGCGTGCTGCACATCGTCGGCGACGACGGCGGCGAATGCGCGCCGATGGTCGACGGCCTGGTCTGCTTCGAGGGCGGCCCGAGCTTCGCGTACCACAACGATCCGGTGAAGACCGCCGAGACCCACACGCCGCAGGGCTGGGGCACCTTCGGCGACATCGGGCACGTGGATACCGAGGGCTACCTCTACCTCACGGACCGGCGCGCCAACATGATCATCTCGGGCGGCGTGAACATCTATCCGCAGGAGGCGGAGAACCTGCTGCAGGACCACCCGCTGGTGCACGAGGTGGCCGTCATCGGCGTGCCGCATGCCGAGTTCGGCGAGGAGGTGAAGGCCGTGGTCCAGCTCAAGGACCCCGCGCTCGCCGATGCGTCGACCGCGCAGCAGCTCATCGACCACTGCCGCGCCCACCTGTCGGCCATCAAGTGCCCGCGCAGCGTGGACTTCGCGACCGACCTGCCGCGCACCGAGACCGGCAAGCTGCTCAAGCGCGTCGTGCGCGACCGCTACCGCGCGCTCGCCGCGCCCGCTTCCCAACCGTGACGGAGACCCGACCATGACGATCGACATCGGACGCAGGCACTGGACGATGGCCCTGCTGGCCTCGCTGGCCGGCCTGCCCGAACTGGCCAGTGCGCAGCAGGACACCCGGCCGCTGACCTTGCTCGTGCCCTATGCCGCCGGCGGCGCCGCCGACCCCGTGGTGCGCCCGCTCGCGCAGCGCCTGCAGGAGGTGCTCGCGCGCACCGTGCTGGTCGACAACAAGGCCGGCGCCAACGGACTCATCGGCACGCAGTACCTGCTGCGCCAGCCGCCCGAAGGGCTGACGATGCTGTTCCACATCACGAGCCTGATCCAGAACATCGCGCTGTCGCGCGGCAAGCCGCCCTACGACTTCGCGAAGGACATCGAGCCGCTGGTGCTGCTGGGCCGCCAGGCGGTGGTGCTGGTGGTGCCCGCGTCGAGCCCCTACCAGAGCCTGGCCGACCTCGCGCGCGCGGCCAAGGCCAACCCGGGCAACTTCTCGTTCGGCTCCTATGGCGCGGGCTCGACCTCGCACATCTACGGCGAGCAGTTGCGCGCGGCCTGGAACATCGAGATGCCGCACGTGGCCTTCCGCGGCACCAGCCCGCTGCTGCAGGACATGCTGGGCGGGCGCGTGCCGATGGCCTTCGTCTCGGCCGCCACCGCGATCGAGCGCCAGGGCGACAAGGGACTGCGCTCGATCGCGGTGGCGCACAGCAAGCGGCTGACCGCGCTGCCGCAGGTGCCCACGCTGCACGAGCTCGGCTATGCGGGCTTCGACTACACCGGCTGGTGGGGGCTGTTCCTGCGCGCGGGCACGCCGGCGCCGGTGGCCGAGCGCCTGCGCAACGCGATCCGCGCCATCCTGCAGGAGCCCGACATGGTCGGCCGGCTGCAGCTGGCCGGCCTGGAGCCCAGCAGCGAGACGCCCGAGCAGATCACGGCCGCGATGCAGAACGAGTACCGCCACTGGGAAGCGCTGAGCCGGCGCTTCAACATCACGGCCGATTGACGCTGTCGCTCGTGCGGGCGGCGCGACAATGCGCAGCGCATGCCCGCGCTTTCCCCGCACCCGCCCGCTTCATGACCGCCGTCCCCGGCCCCTCACCGAGCGCCACGCCGCCGCCGATCGCCGGCTGGTTCGTGCAGCTGTTCCTGCGCAGCGCGGACCTGCCGCCGGCGCAGGCCGAAGCGGTGCTGCGCCGTTCGGGCATCGATCCGCTGCAACTGGACGAGCGCGGGCTGCGCGTCACCGAGCAGGCCTTCACACGCTTCCTGATCCTGCTGGCACGGCGCGCGCGCGACGAGGCCTGGGGCATCGCCTCGCGGCCGATTCCGCCGGGCACTTTCCACACCCTGTGCCGGTTGATCGTCAATTGCCGCACGCTCGGCGAGGCGCTGGTCGTCATCGGCCGCTTCTATGCGCTGGTGGTCGACGACTTCTCGATCAAGATTCGCCGCGAGGGCGGCGAGGCCATCGTCTGGCTCAAGCCGCTGCGCACGCTCTCGCCCGAGCGGCACGTGAGCCTGCATGGCGCGACCGTCTTCCTGCTCTACCAGTTCATGTGCTGGCTGGTCGACCGCCGCATTCCGCTGACCGCGGTCGAGTTCTCGTACCCGCGCCGGCCGACCAGCGCCGAGACGCTGCGCACCTACGACACGCGCGAGATCCGCTTCGAGCAGTCGTTCACCGCGCTGCGGCTCGAAAGCCACCTGGCCTCGCTGCCGATCATCGGCGGCGAGGAACGCCTGAGCCGCTTCCTCTCCGAGGCGCCGCGCACGCTCATCACGCGCTACTACGACCACAGCCGCGTGAGCGACCGCGTGAAGTCCATCCTGCGCGCGCAGGTGGGCACGCCGATGAGCCTGGACGACGTGGCGGCCCGGCTGCACCTGACACCGGTGACCTTGCGGCGGCACCTGGTCGACGAGGGCTGCGGCTTCTCGGAGCTGCGCGACGACGTGCGCCGCCGCGCGGCGCTCGACATGGTGCGCCAGGGCCATGTGAAGCTCGAGACCATCGCGCTGCGGCTGGGCTTCGCCGAGTACAGCACCTTCCACCGGGCCTTCAGGCGCTGGACGGGCACGGGGCCGACCGAGTACCGGGCCAACCCGCCGGCGTCCTGAGTTCAGGGTCCGGGGTTCGCAGGCCGTGCCCAGTCCGCGAGCCAGTGCGCATCGGCCACCACGGATGTCGCGGGCCGCGGCAGCGAAGGCGAGTGGCTGAAGCGCGGAGCCGGAGCCGGCTGCAGTTCGCCTTCGAGTTCGACGAAGGCCTGTCGTGCGACGAGGTGCGGATCGCGCGTGCTTGCGGCGAGGTTGTTGACGGGCGCCACGCAGGCGTCGCTGCCTTCGAACAATGCCTCCCAATGCGCGTGTGGCTCGCGCGCGAACAGCGCCTCGAGCGCGCGCGCCTGTTCGGGCCAGCAATCGCGATCGTGTTGCGCGAAGGCCTTGGCGTCCAGGCCCAGGCGTGCGAGGAACTCGGCATGGAACTGCGGCTCGATCGCGCCCACCGCCAGATGCAGCCCGTCCGCGCAGCGGTAGCTGCGGTAGTACGGCGCGGCGCCATCGAGCACGTTGGACTGCCGATCGTCGTGCCAGCGCGATGCGGCGCGCAGGCCATGGATCAGCGACAGCAGCGACACCGTGCCGTCGCAGATCGCGGCATCGACCACCTGGCCGCGCCCGCAGCGCGCCGCCTCGTGCAGCGCCGCGAGCACGCCCACGGCCAGGTAGAGCGCGCCGCCGCCATAGTCGCCGACCAGGTTCAGCGGCACGCTCGGGCCCTCGGCGGGACCGATGGGATGCAGCGCGCCCGCGACCGCGAGGTAGTCGATGTCATGGCCCGCCTGCTGGGAGCGCGGGCCCTCCTGCCCCCAGCCCGTCATGCGGCCGAACACCAGCGCGGGCCGCAACGCGAACAGCTCGGCGGGACCGAGCCCCAGCCTTTCCATCACGCCGGGCCGGAAGCCCTCGATCGCCACGTCGGCATGGCGCAGCAGCTCGCGCGTCGTCGCGAGGCCTTCCGCCGAGCGCAGGTCGAGCGCGAGGCGTTCGCGCCCGCGCATCGTGGCGCCGCGCTCCATCTGCACCGCGCCGGGCCGCTCGATGCGCACCACCCGCGCGCCCATGTCGGCGAGCAGCATCGCGGTGAAGGAGACCGGCCCCAGGCCCGCGAACTCGACGACCCGCAGGCCGCGCAATGGACCGGCGGGCGATGGGGATGCGTTCTTCGTCTCGTCGTTCATCGCCGCATGGTGCCGTCGCGCCTGCATGGCCGCGATGACCGTCGCGCTCGTTCCCCATGACCCCCGCGCGCCGCGCCATGCGGGTTGCGCGCGGCGGTCATGGCGCGGGCCGGACCGGCCTTTCATCATGGCGCCAACCAAAGGAGCCGAACATGAAAGCATGGGTGAGTCATCGCCCCGGGGGACCGGAGACGCTGGTGTGGCAGGAGCTGCCCGATCCGGTGCCCGCCGACGGCGAGGTGCTCGTGAAGATCGCCGCGGTGGGCGTCAACTATCCCGACGGCCTGCTGATCCGCGACCTCTACCAGGTCAGGCCCGAGCGGCCCTTCGTTCCCGGCAGCGAGTTCTGCGGCGTCGTGGAGCAGACGGGCCGGGGCGTGTCGGGCCTGCGCGAGGGCGACCTCGTCATCGGCCGCTGCGGCTGGGGCGCCATGGCCGATCGCATCGCCGTGGCCGAGCAGCGCTGCGTGCGCGTGCCCGCCGACACGCCGCGCACGCAGGCGGCCGCCTTCATGTTCGCCTATGCCACCGCCTACCACGCGCTGTGTGATGCCGCCCAGTTGCAAGCGAAACAGACGGTGCTCGTGCTCGGCGCCGCGGGCGGCGTGGGGTCGGCCGCGGTCGAGGTCGCGCATGCGCTGGGGGCCCGCGTGGTGGCCGCCGTGTCCTCGCCTTCCAAGCTGGCCTTCGCGATGGCGCGCGGCGCTTCGGGCGGCCTCGTCTACGAACAGCAGGTCGAAGGCAGGGAGGCACAGCAGGCGCTCGCGCGGCGCATCAAGGAGGCGGTGGGCGGCGACGGCTGCGACGTGGTGTTCGATCCGGTCGGCGGCGGCTACACCGAACCGGCCTTGCGCAGCCTGCGCCGCGGCGGCCGCCACCTGGTGGTGGGCTTCACCGCCGGCATTCCGAGCGTGCCGCTCAACCTGGCGCTGCTCAAGAGCCGCCACATCGTCGGCGTGGACTGGCGCAGCTTCGTGCAGGAAGACCCGAAGCTCAACGACCGCAACGTGCACTCGCTGCTCGCGATGTGGCGCGAGGGCCTGCTGCAGCCCGAAGTGACAGAGACCTTCGCCCTGGCCGATGCGCCTGCGGCCATCGCGCGGCTCGATGCGCGCGGCGCACTCGGCAAGATCGTCGTGGTCGCGTGAAGGCGGCGGCCGCCGGGGCCGCCGTCTTCTTCTTCAGTTCAGTTCGCCCGACAGGATCTCGCGCGCCATCACGATCTTCATGATCTCGGTCGAGCCCTCCATCTGCTTGCACATGCGCAGCAGGTTGTGGAAGTCGAAGAAGGGATAGTCCTCGATCGCGAGGCCACGCCCGCCCAGCACCTGCATCGAGCGGTCGATCACGCGCAGCCCCGCATCCACGCAGTAGGCCTTCACCATGGCCGCCTGCATCCGCGAGGCCGAGTAGCCGCCGCGCGCCACCATCCAGGCCGCGTAGTAGGTATTGAGGCGGATCGATTCGATGTCGTACTGGTTGTCGGTCAGCATCCACTGGATCGCCTGGTTGTCGCCGAGCGCCTTGCCGAACACCCTGCGCTCGCGCGCGTATTCGACGGCCAGTTCCTGGCTGCGTTCGGCCATGCCGAGCGCGGTGCCGCCCAGGCGCAGGCGGAAGCGGTTGAACTGGTGCTGGGCGATGGAGAAGCCCTCGCCCTCCGCGCCCAGCAGGTTCTCGGCCGGCACGATCACGTTCTCGAGCCGCACCTCCTGCTCCGTGCCCCATTGCCGCGCGATCACCGGGATGTCGCGCGACTTCGTGAAGCCCGGCGTGTCGTTGTCGACCAGGAACACGCTGATGCCCTTCGGCCCCTTGCTCGGGTCGGTGACCGCCGCGACCGCCGTGTACGACGCGAAGTGATGGCCGGTGCGCCACATCTTCGTGCCGTTGAGCACCCAGTGGTCGCTCTTTCGCACCGCCGTCGTGCGGATGCCCGCGAGGTCCGAGCCGGCCTCGGGTTCGGTGAAGCACATCGACCAGCCGGTCTTGCCCTCGAGCACCGGATAGAGGTACTTCTCGCGGATCTTCTCGGGCGCCTGGTAGAGCACCGGCCAGGGCGCGAACGGCCCGCCCGGCATGCGCCGCGGCGACCTCGAGAACTCGGCCAGCACGATCACGTCCTCCATCGGCCCCAGGCCCTGGCCGCCGAATTCCTTGGGCACGATCAGCTTGGCCAGGCCGTACTCGGCCAGCTTGCCCTTGAGGTGGGCGTTGAGCTCGGGGCTGTAGTCGCTGTTGGCGACCGGCCATTCGCGGTAGTGCGGCAGGACTTCCGTCCCGATGAAGCTGCGCGCGCGCTGCTGAAGATCGCGTTGCGCGGGGTTGAGTTCGAAATCCATGGTGTGCCTCTTGTGTTCGGACATGCGCCCGATGGCATGTCAACGCAATCGATTGGATCGGCGCGGGCGCGTGGCCTCCATGGCACCGTCGTTCAAACTGCATGACATCGCTGCCGTGACGCGGTGTCCGGAAAGCGGACGCCCGCTGTCCCCGGATCATCCGGATGCCGGCGCGACGGCGATCGCAAGTCGTTGATTTCAAAGGATCGCGGTGCTGGCACGTTGCGTGAGATGTCCTGGGGACATCCACCCACACAAGCTTCCGAGGACCTCCCCATGCCCCATCACCATCAGCCCGCCGAGCACGACGACATCTGGTCCGTCGAGGGCCGCTTCCAGCACCTGATCTACAGCCCCAAAGGCGGCATCGAAGGGCTGTTGATCGAAACCGAAGGCATCGTCACGCAGTTCGTGATCGATCCCGACGACGCCGCCAGCGTCGCCCAGTTGCTGAGCCTTCGTCGCGACCAGGCACTGGTCGTCGAAGGCCGCGAAGCCAAGCCTTCACCGAAGGGCGACGGCGAACACGTGGTCTACCACTTCGAGCGACTCGCCGCCGTCGACGGTCGCGCGACCCACGCGGCGGCACGAGAAACGCAGGTGAATGGAAAGGTCGTGCGCCTGAACTTCGCGAAGCATGGCGCCGCCAATGGCGTCGTTCTGGACAGCGGCGACTTCGTTCACCTCCGTCCGCAAGGCATGGAGCGCCTGCAACTGAAGCCCGGAGATCAGGTCCAGGCGGAAGGCGCGGCACATCCGCTCGTCACGGTCAGCGGATGGGTGATCGAAGCGCACAGCGTGAACGGCGAAGTGCTTTGAGCTTGCGCCATGGCCCGACAGTTGTCCTGTTGGGCATCGACTTGCCTGGCCGTGCGGCCGAGCGCGGCACCGCTGCCCTACTCCCGGTGCTCTTCCTTCTTCGGCTGTTCGACATGCTGGGGCGAAGCCGGTGGGTGCCCCGCCTGGACGTGCACAGGAGGTGCCGGACGCTCTTTCGGCATCGGCTCATGCATGCGCAAGGCCTGTTGCGCTTCCGATCGGCGTGGTGCATCGATCTGGCGTTCTCTCTCCACCGATGCGGGGGCAACGGATGGCGGGCGCTGCGGTCCGCTTGCCACAGGTTCCGCCCTTCGCGGCGCTTCAGGTGTCGGCCGAGCGGAGGCTGCGGCCGGCACGGCGGGCTCGACCACCCTGGCCGCAACAGGGGGTGGCGCGACCCGGGGATGCCCCTCAGCGGGTGCCACCTGGATCTGCGGCGGCACTGCGACGGTCTGCCGCGCAGGCTCGACAGGCCGGGGGGTGACGGGCGGATGCCCAGGCACAAGCGCCGCAACAGGCTTCGCGCTGTCCGGGACGGGGGCCATCGCATGCACCACGGAAGGCAGCGCGGCGGCCAGATGGGCACTTGCCGGAACTGCTGCTTCAAAGGCGCGGCCGCTGGCCGTAGCGCTGGCGGGCGCCACCACCGTGACCGTGCGCGTGTTGTTGATGTTCGTGACATTCGTGACGTTCGTCGTGGTGTTCGTCACGTTGTAGATGGTCGTGTTCTGCACGCGCATGCCGACGTTGGTCACCGGCGGCGCGCTGACGACCACCGCGGGTGGAGTTCCCACGGGTGCCGGCACGATCAGGCCGAGCCGCGAGCCGGGGGGTGCGGGAACGAATACGCCTTGCGGCCCGATGGGTGCGAGCCCGGCCACCACGCCTGCTGCCGCGGCTGAAACCACCAGGCCGAGACCCGGCGGCGGCGGAATGAACGCGACGCCCGGTGCCGACCAATGGCCGGTGATGAAGACCACCATGCCATCGCGATGCTCGTAGTACGGCTGCACCCAGCTATAGCCCGGTTCGGGTGGCGAGGCCCAACGTCCCGCGGCCCACACCCAGTTGCCCTGCCATGTCCAATAGCCGCCAGTCCAGACCGCCCCCGCGAAGGGAGGTGACGGCGGTCTCTCCACCAGCATGGGCGGCGGCGCCCATGCCACGGCAATCGGCGGAGGCTGATACAGCGGCGGATCGACATACACGCTGACGACACGCGGAGCAACGGATGCCACAGGCACGGGCTGGACCGTCGCATGAGACACCAGCGGTGGCTGCACGACACAGCCTGCGGCCAGGAGTGCCAAGGTCATTGCCGAAATTTTGACAATGGAGAATGAAGATGTATTGCTCATTGTTCTTCTCGATTAGCGTGCATCGCGGTACGGGAAGAACCTAACGGGCACCGAGAAATCGGCGCTGACAGCATTGAAGAGAATTTCTCTTCAACGCGGTTCTTTTCTTTTCAGTCGCGAACCGTCAGGTGGCACTCAGGCTATCGATACCTGTGTTGCACCGACTTGGGCGAAGTACCGGCGATTCAAGACAGAAGCTCGAAGCTTCTAAGGTGCGCATCCCGGCAATCAGCTGCTGGTCAACATCAGCCCGCTGACCGTGCAATTCCTGCGTTGCGCAATGGAGGGTGTCCGGAAAGCGGACGCACGCTGTCCCCGAATCATCCGCATGCGGGCGCGGAAGTGCCCGTAAGTCGTTGATCTCAAAAGATCTCGGCCTTGGCACGTTGCGTGAGATGTCCCTGGAACATCCACCCCGCAAAGAGCATCCCATGGCAGTCCGCACCCTCTTCATCGCCGCCGCCTTCTTGCTCGCAGGCGGCACGGCCTTGGCCCAGTCGGCTTCGCTTCCGTCGGGGCCCGATGCGGCGCCCAAGGTCGGCACGATCGTCACTGGTTGGACTTCCTCGCACCCGACATCGAGGGCGTCGTCGATCTCTTCCTGACGGCCTTCACCTCGGCACATTCGCCCGGAATGCACAACGCGCTTGCCATTCGAGCAGCGCGCTGCACGACGCCGACCGGGCCCGGTTCCCGAGCCATCGCGCCAATGCTCGACGACCCGGCATCGCGCAAGCGTCCTTCGAAGAAAGATTCAAAAAAGAATCGGCAATTCGCGCGCAATTCCTACAGCCGCGCCAATCCGCCGCATCCGTCATCCAGCCCTGAAGCCCATGTCGGGCCGATGAACCCGTGACTCAGCTCGATTCCGCTTGCACCCATGTATCTACACAGCCTGTTCAAACACCTTCCCACCACCGAGCGCGAGTACCTCGTAAGCCGCAGTGAGTTGAAGACCTATCGGCGCAATGAGAGGGTATGTGCGACAGATGAGCGAATCAAGAAAGTATGTCTGGTTGCCTCCGGCTTGCTTCGAGTGGTCGTGGACGAAGACGTTACGACAGACTTCGTTCGCGAAGGTGATCTCTACCTCCATCTCGAAGCAACCGAACCGACATACGTTCTCGTGGCCGCTCTGCCGACTTCCGTCTACTTCGTCCCGGCGGAGGACATCTGGACGATCTGCAGGGAGTATCCCCAAGTCGCGTTGGAGCTTCTCAGACTCACCAGCGAGCGCGTTGCAAATCTCAGAAAGCATTTGCAGCAAATTTCTTCGAATACATCGGAGGCTCGAATCGCCTGTGCCATGCATGAACTCACGCTTTTGGCACCCGGCAGAAATGGCGGCTATGACAAGCGCATTTCACAAGGAGTCATCGCGTCGTACACGGCACTTTCACGCGAAGTCGTCAACAGAGCCATGCGCGATCTGCAGGTTCGAGGCTTGTTGCGAAAAGATCGAAATGCCGTTCATCTGCAGATGGCTTCGAAAGCGGGAACACCAACTTCGCTGCGCGAAGAGATCGGGCCACCCAACTTGTGATCTCGATCACATTATTGATACGCCTTTGTGCCACACAACACATCCTCGATACGAAAAAGGAGAAGAACCGATTTCGGAGCGGATCCTTATCTATAGTACGTTCTTCTACACATTGCTTCTTTGCTCGCACAGGCAAAACCAGCTGACTTTCGTACCGTATGAGCAGCCCTGGAGAGCAAGACCCGCCACCCGAATTGACAGATGGGCGTCGGGACGATGGCGAGCCGCAGGCCTCTGCAGGTCATGGCACGGTACTTTGTCGATTCAGCCTCCCCTTTCAACTGAGCGAATTCCGTCGCTCCTCTCATCCGGCGAGTGCTTTGTTCCGCCTCGCATCCAGGGAGGAGGTCGACTCCTGGCTGCTGAAGAAGGGGCGATCTTTCAGAACGGACAGAGACCTCGTTCTACGCTATTCGCTGGAACTGCGCGATCTTCGCCATGAAGACGAGCCTCCCATGTGCTTGAAGAGCATCGTCGCCGATGAGCGAGCGGCGGCCATGATCGCAGCGGTATTTCTCAGCACATTGCAATTCAGCTGCGAGTCTTGAGCAGGCGATGAGCGCTTCCCGCTCAGGCATGACCGGCCCTCTGAGGAAGTTCAGCAATTAAAAAATGAAGCGCGATCTTCGCCTGGCCAAGTTTCTGCTATTGACCGTCGTAGTTTCAGTGTCGTGCGCCACCATTTGGCAAATCTGGGCAACGCGCCAGCGCACCCTGAATGAGATCAATACCAACAGCCTCAATCTGGCACAGGCATTGAGCACTTACGCCGAAGGCATCTTTTCTCAAAGCGCCATGTTGCTGAGTGTGGTCGAGAACCTGGAGGCCGAAGGTCGCGCCCCTAAAAATCTGCAGCGCATGCAGTCGCTCGTCAGCCGCCGGGAAGGACTGCTCGATCAACTCGACAGTGTCTTCATCGTCGACGCTCGAGGCCATCGCCTGATGCCGACCCATTCAGACGACCAGAGACCGACCGACAGCAGCAAGAACACCTACTTCGTTCACCATCGAGACAACGCCACCCATGACATCTTCATCAGCTCGGCGGCTCGCAGTCGCCCGGGCAGCGAATGGGAGCTCACTGTCAGTCGTCGCCTGCAGGACAGCGACGGAAACTTTGCCGGCGTCGTTGTTGCAACGCTGGACATTGGCGACTTCCTGCAACCATTCGGCGCCATCGATATTGGAAAAAGCGGCGCCATCAGTCTCAGCACAACCGATGGACAGTTGCTGCTGCGGTACCCTTCGCGGGTCGAAGACATGGGCCGCAACCTGTCGGGATCGCCCAACTTTCGGCGTTACTACAGCGAAATTGCCACCAGGGGGACCGCGTCTTTTCGCTCCCAATTGGATGGGACCCATCGGCTCTACGCCTTTCGAAAGGGCGACCACTATCCGATCGTGACGACCGTGGCCCTCGGCAGGGATGAAATGCTCTCTGCCTGGCGACACCAGTCGTTGCTGACATTGTGCGTCGTGGGCGCATTGCTGGCCGCCGTGACGACGGCGGGCTTACGGCTGATCGTCAACATCAACGGTCGCGTCAGCGCGGAATCCTCACTGGTCATGGCTCGGGAAGAACTATTGCAGGCCAATCGCCGCCTGGAGGTCCTGGCGTCACAGGATTCGCTCACCGGCCTGGCCAACCGTCGGGTTTTCGAGCAAGCGCTGGAGCTCGAAGCGCGACGGGCAGAACGCGAGAACACGCCCTTGTCGTTGCTGCTTTTCGATCTCGACTATTTCAAACGATTCAACGACACCTATGGCCATGTGGCCGGGGATCAATGCCTGAAGATCGTCTCCGACACATTGGCCTACAACGTTCACCGCCCGGGTGATCTGGTCGCTCGATATGGAGGCGAAGAGCTTGCGATCATCTTGCCCCATACCGAACTGAAAGGGGCATGCGAGCTGGCCAACGCATTGCTCGATCGCATCCGCTCCCTGAACATCCCGCACAGCGCCAGCCCCCATGGGCGCGTCACCGCCAGTGCCGGCGCGGCCACATTCAATGGCATGGACTCCGCCAATTGGAAGCTGCAACTCATCGAAGCAGCGGATCGCTCGCTCTACAAGGCCAAGGAAAGTGGGCGCGACAAGGCGATGGGTTGAGTGACTCGAGGGCGGCCCTGTTAAGCTTTTTGCCGAAGAGACGACAGACACACCTCGGCAGCCACGCGGTACGAGGTAATTGGAGCCCCGAATGACCCTGCCTCAGACCGTGCCGGATTCGCTTGCCTTGATGCGGGCCGTGCCCACCGAGCGCGCCTTCGAACCCGAGCCGCTGAGCACCAACGTCTTCAGCCGCTGGGGCGAGACGATGTCGTCGAAGATCCTCACGCTGCAGGCCCAGAATCTCCAGCCTTCCGAGCACTTCTCGGGGCAGGCCTGCATCGCGCGCTTCCACCGCTGCGTGGTGGCGGACATCCACAGCAGCGCGCACCGCGTCATGCGCACGCGCGCCCTGGCGTCGGAGGATCAGGACCGCTACTTCAAGGTGATCTGGCAGATCCAGGGCCGCAACCTGATCGAGCACAACGGCCATTCGGTGACGATCGATCCCGGCCAATGGACGATCTACGACACCTCCCGCCCCTACTCGGTCGAAACCTCGAACGGATCGCGCTTCATGGTGCTGCTGGTGCCCGTCTCCGAGATGGGACGCTGGAACCCGGGCATCGAGTTCGTCACCGGGAAGGTACTGCCGACACGCGGAACCGCGGAGATCGCACGCTCGGCCCTTTCGGGCATGTTGTCCGGCTTCGTCGAGCTCGAGCAGCAGGGCGCCATCGTGATGCAGGACTCGATCAGTGCGTTGATCGGCACCGCGGTGGCGCAGATCCACGGCAGTTCGCCGAAGCAGGACGGGGCCATCTCCCAGCGGCTGCAGAAGGTGCAGGCCTTCATCGAGGGCCGGCTCACCGAGCCCGAACTGAGCCCCGAACTGGTGGCACGCGAATGCGGCATGTCGCGCCGCAGCCTCTACGCGGCCTTCAACGCCCTCGGCCAGACGCCCAGCAGCTACATCATGAACCGGCGCCTGGCCGTGGCGGCGCAGCGGCTGGTCGAGCAGTCCGAGCGCACGACCATCACGCAGGTCGCCTTCGAACTCGGCTTCTCGGACGCGGCGCATTTCTCGCGCGTGTTCAGCGAGAAGTTCGGCCAAAGCCCGAGCCGCTGGCGCAACCAGCAGATCGCGGGTCACTGACGCGCGTTCACTTCGGCCGGCGCTCGCCGGCCTCAGGGTAAATACCCGGGCGCTTGTGCACGGTCAGCCAAGGCGCCGCATCAAGGTGCAAGCCCGTTCGGCCTCCTTTTCATAACCTCGATCCATCATCGACGGAGCTCGGGCATGACTGGCGCATCGCCAGCATCCGACTCCGCGAAGCTGATCTCGAGGACCTTATGGAAACAGCTGGCGAGAGTTTGAATGTGGGCTTCATCGGCCTGGGCGTGATGGGATCGCCGATGGCGACGCACCTGGCGCATGCCGGCCATCGGCTGACGCTCAACGATGCGAACCTGGAAGCCGCACGGGAACTGGCACGCACGCTCGGCGGCGAGGCGGTCGCGGTGGCAACGCCCAGGGAGGTTGCGGCCCGCAGCGACATCGTGATCACGATGCTGCCCAACGGAGAAGTCGTGCAGGCGGTGGCGCTCGGCGAGAACGGCCTGCTGGCCGGCTGGCGGCCCGGCACGCTGTTGCTCGATACCTCTTCCTCGCAACCCTGGCTGACTCAGCAGACCGCGAAGCAACTGGCGGCGGCCGGCATCGCGATGGTCGACGCCCCGGTGTCGGGCGCGCAATGGGGGGCGCAGGAGGCCGCGCTGGTCTTCATGGCCGGCGGCGCGACCGAGGACCTCGAGCGCGTGCGGCCCTTGCTCGACCGCATGGGGACCTCGGTGTTTCATCTGGGCGAGGTGGGCTGCGGCCATGCCATGAAGTGCATCAACAACCTGATCACGGCCATGACCTTCAGCGCCACCTGCGAGGGCTTGACGATGGGCAAGCGCTACGGCCTCGACCCGGCCGAGATGGTGCGCGTGCTCAACGTCTCCACCGGCATGTCGTGGATCAGCAAGACCCACATCGAGCAGCGGATCCTGAGCCGCGCTTTCGACGATCCCTTCAAGCTCGAGCTGATGCTCAAGGACATCGGCATCGCCAACGCGCTGGCGCGCGAGACCGAGACCTCGGCGCCGATCTCGGCGCTGGGTCAGCAGCTGTGGATGGCGGCTTCGCGCTTCGCCGGACCGGGCGCCAGCGTGAGCGAACTGGGCCGCTGGGTCGAGCAGCAGTCCGGCACGGTGATCGAGCCCGGTGCCACGCCGCGCCAGGCCTGAGGTGGCGCGATGAAGCTGGAACGCCGACTCGCCGAGTTCGTTGTCACCTTGCGCGCCGACGAGGTGCCCGAGGACGCGCGCCGCATCCTGCGCTGGATGGTCATGGCGGTGACCGGCACCGGTATCGCGGGCGCGGCCGAGGACGGCATCGAGGCCCTGCGCGCGGTGCTTGCCGAGTCCGGCGGTACGCCGCAGGCGACCGCGCTGGTCTACGGCGATCGCCTGCCCGCGAATGCCGCGGCCCAGTTCAACGCCACGATGTGCCGTGCGCTCGACTACTGCGACGCGATGGCGCCCGGCCCGCACATCGGCTCGGCCCTGCTGCCGGCGGCCTTCGCGGCCGCGGAGCTGGCCGGTGGCTGCAGCGGCTCGGAGTTCCTGGCCGCGCTGGCGGCCGGTGCCGAGCTGAGTTCGCGGCTCAACCTCAGCGAAGCCCAGTACGACGGCTTCGATCCCACCGGCATCGCGGTCGTGTTCTCGGCCGCCGCGGCCGCCTCGCGCATCCTCGGGCTCACGAGCGAGCAGACCCTGCATGCACTGGCGCTGGCATTCAACCGCTGTGGCGGCAGCTTCCAGAGCCATGTCGATGGCTCGCTGGGCGTGCGCGTGGTGCAGGGCTGGGTCGCGCAGGCCGGCGTGCAGTGTGCCGAGCTGGCGCGCCGCGGTGTCACGGGGCCGGTCAATTTCCTCTCGGGCCACTACGGCTACGGCCACCTCTATGGCCGCGGCACGCTGGACCTCGACGCCGTCGGCGAAGGACTGGGCACGACCTGGCGCCTGCACCGCATGGTCTTCAAGAAATACCCGAGCTGCGGCGTCACGCAGGGCGTGACCGAGCTGGCGCTGTCGCTCCTCGAGGACGGCGTCTCGGCCGAGGACTTGCGCGCGGCCGAAGTGCGCTTGCCGCCCTACGCCTTCCGGCTGGTCGGCAAGCCCTTCGATCCAGGCACCAACCCGCGCGTCGACGGCCAGTTCAGCGCCGCCTACTGCGTGGCCAACGCCTTCGCGCGGCGCGCGTCGAAGCTCGCGCACTTCGCACCGGAGCAGGTGCTCGATCCCGCGCTGCGCACGCTGATCGACCGCATCACGGTCGTGCCCGATGCCGCGCTCGATGCGCGTGGCCATACCGCGGTCGACCTCACTGTGCACACCACCGATGGCCGCAGCCTGCGGCGCTCGCTCGACATCGCGCCGGGCTTTCCAGGCGCCGACCTCGACGAGACGCAGCACCGCGCGCGCTTCGACGACTGCCTGGCCTATGCGCCACGACCCGTAGCGGCGGAGCGCATCGAACAGTACCTGCGGGCGCTGCGCGCCTTGCCCGAAGTCGCCGACGTACGCAGCCTGATTCCGCTGCTGGTCGCCTGATGGACGCGGGCGTGATCGGTTCCGGCGCGGCGGTCGGTTTTGACGGCCTCGACGGCGTGGGATGGGCGCTGGCGTCCAGCCTCGCGCGCGCCGGCCATGCGCTGGTGGTGCACGACGACGACGCCGCGCGGGCCCGCGCCTTCGCGCAGGAGTTCCAGTGCCGCGCGGCGAACGATCTGGCCGGGCTGTCGGCGTCCGGCCTGTTGCTCTTCGCGCCGCCGGGCTTCGCGGTACGAGAACGGATCGCGTCCGTCTCGCAGGGCCTGCACCCGGGCGCGATCGTGGTCGATCTCGGCGCTGCCGATCCAACGCTCACCCGCAGTCTCGGCGCACGACTCGCGCAGCGCGGCATCGTGCTGATCGACGCGCCCCTGTGCGGCGACGCGCAAGACAGCGCTGCCGCCGCCATCGTTCATGGCTGCGACGACGACTCCGCGCTCGACGTCGCACTGCCCGTGCTGCGCACGCTGGGCCACGAGCTCGTTGCCGGTGGCGCGCTGGGATGCGGCCAGGCGCTGCGCCTGGTCGAGGCCCACGTGCATGCCGACGTGCTGGCGGCCAGTGCCGAAGCGCTGTTGGTCGGCGACCGCATCGGGCTCGCGCCCGCCGGCCTTCGCGCCCGCGTCGCGGCCGCGATCCGCCGCGGCGCCGAGCGCGAGGCGCTCGAGCAGGCCGGCAGCTCCGGCCAAGGCTTCGCGACCGGACTGGCGCTCGGACTGTTCGCCCAAAGCCGCGCCGGCCAGCTGGCAGCGCCTTCCTCGGCACCGGGCCTCACGCGCCTGCTCATCGAATTCACCACCCCCGCCAACGACAAGGAGACAGTTCCATGAAAAGAATTTCCGCGCGCCTTCGCCACCTGGCGCTTGCCATCGCCCTGCCCCTGGGCCTCTCGGCCTCGGTGCAGGCGGCCGAACCCATCCGCATCGGCTCCGTGCTGTCGGTGACGGGCGCGGCTTCCTATATCGGCGACCCCGAGGCGAAGACGCTCAAGCTCTATGCCGACCGGATCAACGCCGCCGGCGGCGTGCTCGGGCGGCCGATCGAACTGGTCACCTACGACGACGCGGGCGATGCCAACAAGGCCCGCACCTTCGCCCAGCGCCTGGTCGAACGCGACAACGTGGTGGCGATGGTCGGCGGCTCCACCACCGGCACGACGATGGCGATGATCCCGGTGTTCGAAGCGGCCAAGCTCCCGTTCATGTCGCTCGCCGGCAGCGTGAACATCATCGAGCCGGTGCGCTAGCACGTCTTCAAGAGCCCGCACACCGACCGCATGGGTTGCGAGCGCGTGTTCTCGGACATGAAGAAGCGCAACTTCACCTCGATCGCGCTGATCGCCGGCACCGACGGATTCGGCACCTCGATGCGCGAGCAGTGCCTCAAGGTGGTCGACAAGTACGGCATCAAGATCCTGATCGACCAGACCTACGGCGCGCAGGACACCGACATGACGCCGCAGCTGGCGAAGATCAAGGCCACGCCGGGCGTGCAGGCCATCCTCAACACCGGCGCCTCGGGCCAGGGCCCGGCGGTGTTGACGCGCAACTACGGCCAGCTCGACATGAAGAGCATTCCGCTCTACCAGAACCCCGGCGTGGCGTCGAAGAGCTACATCGAGCTCTCCGGCGCCGCCGCCGAAGGCGTGCGGCTGCCGGCCGCGGCGCTGCTGGTGGCATCGAAGCTGCCGGCCAGCGATCCGCAGAAGCCGGTGGTGACGGGCTACATGGCGGCCTACGAGAAGGCCACGGGCCAGCCGGTCTCCACCTTCGGCGGTGGTGCCTACGACGGCCTGATGATGGTGGTCGAGGCGATCAAGCGCGCCAACAGCGCCGACCCCAGGAAGATCCGCGACGCACTCGAGCAGACCCGCGGCTTCGTCGGCACGTCGGGCGTGGTGAACATGACGCCGCAGGACCATCTGGGCCTCACGGTCGAGGCCTTCCGGATGCTCGAGGTCAAGAACGGCGACTGGCTGCTGATCGACTGACGAAGCACTCCATGTCGCAGTTTCTCCAGTTCGTCTTCTCCGGACTCACGGTCGGCGCCGTCTACGCGGTGGTGGCGATCGGCTTCACGCTGATCTACGCCGCCTCGGACGTGGTCAATTTCGCGCAGGGCGAGTTCGTCATGCTGGGTGGCATGACTACCGTGTTCCTGATCGCCATGGGGCTGCCGGTATGGCTGGCGGCCGCCTCGGCGGTGGCCGTCGCGGTCATCGTCGGCATCCTGCTGCAGAAGCTCGCCATCGAGCGCGCCCGCGATGCCTCGCCCGTGACGCTCATCATCATCACGCTGGGCGCCTCGATCTTCATCCGCGGCGTGGCCGGGCTCCTGTTCGACAAGCAGTTCCACAACCTGGCGCCCTTCTCGGGCAACACGCCGATCGCGGTCGGCGGCGCGAGCGTGCTGCCGCAGAGCCTCTGGGTGCTGGGCAGCGCGATCGTGATGTTTCTCGCGCTCTGGCTCTTCCTCGACAAGACCCTCACCGGCAAGGCCCTGCGCGCGAGCGCGGCCAACCGGCTGGCGGCGCGCCTGGTGGGCATCAACATCTCCTTCGTGCTGGTGCTCGCCTTCGGCCTGTCGGCCGCGCTCGGTGCCATCGCAGGCATCCTGGTCACGCCCGTGACGCTGACGCGCTACGACATCGGTGCGCTGCTGGCGCTCAAGGGCTTCTCGGCCGCGATCTTCGGCGGCCTCGGCAATCCGGTGGGTGCGGTGCTCGGCGGGCTGCTGCTGGGCCTGCTCGAAGCCGGCGCGGCCGGTTACGTGACGTCCGTCTACAAGGACGGCGTCGCCTTCGTCGCGCTGATCCTGATGCTGCTGGTGATGCCCAACGGCCTGCTCGGCAGCAAACTGGTGGACCGCGTATGAAAGCACTTCGAGCTTCCAACGCAGGCTGGCGCGCCCTGGTGCTGCTGGTGCTGATCGTGGCGCTGCTTCCCGTCGTGGCGGGCTCCAGCTACGTGATGCGCATCGCGGCACTGGTGTGGATCATGGGGCTGGCCGCCGTCGGCCTGCACATCCTCATGGGCATGGCCGGGCAGATCAGCCTGGGCCATGCGGGCTTCTTCGGCATCGGCGCCTATGCCAGCGCCGTGCTGCCGGCGCGCTACGGCGTGCCGGTGGTGGTGGCGGCGGCCGGCGGCATCGTCCTGGCGGGCTTGATCGCCTACCTGGTCGGCAAGCCGATCCTGCGGCTCAAGGGCCACTACCTCGCCATCGCGACGCTGGGCTTCTCGCTGCTGATCGGGCTGGTGATCACCAGCGAGGTCGCACTCACCGGCGGCCCCGACGGCATGGACGTGAAGCGCCTCGGCATCGCCGGCTTCGCGCTCGAATCGCCGAGCACCTGGTACTGGATCAGCGCCGCGCTGATGGTCGCGGGCGTCGCCGTCGCGATGGTGCTGCGCGACAGTCCGACCGGCCGCGCCCTGCGCGCGATCCTCGACAGCGAGGTGGCGGCCGCCAGCATGGGCGTGGACGTCGCGCGGCGCAAGCTCCAGGCCTTCGTGATCGCATCGGTCTATGCGGCGGTGGCCGGCAGCACGCTCGCGCTCATGAACGGCTTCATCACGCCGGACCTCGCGGGCTTCATGACCTCGGTGGAGTTCGTCGCGATGGTGGTGATCGGCGGCGCCGCGACGCCTTTCGGCGCGCTGGTCGGCGCGGCACTGCTGACCCTGTTGCCGCAATTGCTCGCATCCTTCCATGACTACCAGGACATCGCGGTCGGGCTGATCATCATGCTGTCGATGATCTTCCTGCGCCAGGGCATCGTGCCCACGCTGGGCCAGCTGCTGCGGAGGGCCAGCAAATGAGCGCGGCACTCGAAGTCAGGGACCTGGGCATCGCCTTCGGCGGCGTGGTCGCGGTGGACGGCGTCTCCTTCGATGCGCCGACGGGCGAGATCCTGTCGATCATCGGACCGAACGGCGCGGGCAAGACCACGCTCTTCAACATGGTGTCCGGCCTCTACATGCCGCGCTCGGGCAGCGTACGCATGGGCGGCGAGGACGTGAGCGGCCTGCCGCCGTTCAGGCTGGCCCGCAAGGGCATGTCGCGCACCTTCCAGAACCTGCAGGTGTTTGCACAACAGACCGCGCTCGACAACGTCATGGTCGGTCGCGCTCGCTGGGAAAGCACCACGCTGCTCGAGGATCTGCTGCGCCTTCCCTCGGTGGGCCGGCAGAACCGGCAAAGCCGCGAGCGCGCCATGGCGGCGCTGGAGCGCACCGGCCTCGCGGCCCATGCGAACGCGGTGGCCGGCAGCCTCTCCTATGGCGTGCTCAAGCGCCTCGAGATCGCGCGCGCACTGGCCAGCGAGCCCAAGGTGCTGCTGCTCGACGAGCCGGCGGCCGGTTGCAACGCCGTCGAGACCGAGGAGATCGAGCACATGCTGCGCGGCATCGCGGGCGAGGTGTCGGTGGTGCTGATCGAGCACGACATGAAGATGGTGATGCGGCTCTCCCACCAGGTGCTGGTGCTGAACCAGGGCCGCATCCTGGCCCAGGGCACGCCGCAAGAGGTGCGCGAGAACCCGGATGTGATCGCGGCCTATCTCGGTAGTCACGCAAAGGAGCTGGCCCATGCTGAGGGTTGAAGGCCTGTGTACCGCCTACGGGCGGGTGTCGGTGCTCAAGGACGTGACGCTCGAGGTGCACGCCGGCGAGATCGTGGCGCTGCTCGGCGCCAACGGCGCGGGAAAGACCACCTTGATGCACACCATCTCGGGCCTGCACTCGCAGCTCGGTGGCAGCGTCTGGCTCGAAGGCGCGAAGCTCGACGCGATGAGCCCGCACCGTCGCGTCGGCATGGGGCTGGGCCATGCGCCCGAAGGGCGGCAGGTGTTCAAGCCCCTCTCGGTGGCCGACAACCTGCGCCTGGGCGCCTACCGGCGCAAGGACGCCGAGATCGCGGCAGACACCGACATGGTCTATGCCATGTTTCCGGTGCTCGGCGAGATGCGCCGCCGCGTGGCCTCCGATCTCTCGGGGGGCCAGCAGCAGATGCTGGCCATCGGCCGCGCGCTCATGAGCCGGCCCAAGCTGCTCCTGCTGGACGAGCCTTCGCTCGGCCTCGCGCCCCTGCTGATCGACCAGATCTTCGAGGTGCTGGTGCGACTGCGCGCACAGGGCGTGACCATCCTCGTGGTCGAACAGAACGCCGCCGCCGCACTGACCGTGGCCGACCGCGGCTACGTGCTCGAGACCGGCCGCATCGTGCACAGCGGCACCGGCCGCGCACTGCTCGCGGACCCGGCGGTTCGCAACGCCTACCTGGGCGTCTGAAAAACATTCACCGGAGAAGTCATTGAAATCCTTCACGAACACCGTCGACGGCCGCGCCGTCCCCTCCGCCCGGACCTTCGAATCGAAGAACCCCGCCAACGGCGAGGCGATCGGGCTGGTGCCGCACTCGGAGCCGGCGCAGATCGCGCAGGCGATCGCGTCCGCGAAGGCGGCCCAGCCGGCGTGGGCCGCGTTGCCCGATGGCAAGCGACGCGAGCACCTCGAGCACGTGGCCGACGCCCTGAAGCGCAACGCGACCTACTTCGCCGAATGGGTCACGCGCGAACAGGGCAAGCCGCTCGGCGGCCTGGGGCCGGACCAGGTGCCCGGCGCGCTGTTCGAGCTGGCCGGTTGCGAGGCCTGGACCCGGGTGCCCGCCAGCCTCGAGCTGCCGGTGGAGACCGTGTTCGAAGACGATGGCCGGCGCTACGAAGTGCACCGCAAGCCCTACGGCGTGATCGCCGCCATCGCGCCGTGGAACTGGCCGTTGCTGATCGCCATCTGGCAGATCGTGCCGGCGCTGCGGGCCGGCAACACGGTGGTCATCAAGCCTTCCGAGTACACGAGCATCGGCACGCTCGAGATGGTGCGGATCATGGCCGAGCACCTGCCGCCGGGCGTGCTCAACAGCGTCAGCGGTCCGGGAGAAGTCGGCGCCGCACTGGTCGACAACCCGCAGATCGACAAGATCATGTTCACGGGCTCGGGTTCGACCGGCGCCAAGATCATGGCGATCGCGGCGCGCCATCTGACGCCGACGACCATGGAACTGGGCGGCAACGACGCGGCCATCGTGCTGGCCGACGCGGACCCGGCCGCCATCGCCATGGGCCTGTTCTGGGGCGCCTTCATCAACATGGGACAGACCTGCGCGGCCATCAAGCGCCTGTACGTGCCGGAATCCTTACACGACGCGGTGGTGGACGAACTCAGGAAGATCGCAACCACGGTGCCGATGGGCGACGGCTTCGGTGCCGGCGTGGTCATGGGGCCGGTGCAGAACCGGATGCAGTTCGACAAGGTGAGCCGCCTGGTGGAGGCATCGCGCCGCGACGGTGGCGAGATCGTCTGCGGCGGCCAGGCGCGCGAAGGCGCCGGCAACTTCTATCCGCTCACGCTCGTGACCGGCCTGGCCGATGGTGCCGCGCTGGTGGACGAAGAGCAGTTCGGCCCCGTGCTTCCCATCATCAAGTACCGCGAGCTCGAGGATGCGATCGCCAGCGCGAACCGGCTCGACGTCGGACTCGGCGCCTCCGTGTGGTCTTCCGACGTGGCACGGGCGCGCGCGGTTGCCGTGCGCCTGCAGGCCGGCACCGTGTGGATCAACCAGCACGGCGCGATCCATCCGATGGTGCCCTTCGGCGGCGTCAAGGGCTCGGGTTGGGGCGTGGAATTCGGTGCCGAGGGCCTCAAGGCGGTCACGCAGCCACAGGTGATCAGCATTCCGAAGTAACGGGGCGCGCACTCCGTCCTTGGCATCGCGCGGCATGCTCGGCGCTACGAGCAACGCGAGCCTTCAACCAATCGGGCGGGCTCGAGCCTGAAGAAGCCATTGGCGGCCTGCCTCGAGGTGCGCCGTCAAAGCTCCGTTCGCAGGCTGTCGAAGGCCTCCCGCAGAAACCTGGCCACCGGCTTTCGCGGGCCGGTCTGGTCTCTCCAGGCTTGAAGCGCCAATCTCATCGCACCGGTGGACACCATGGCCACCATCCGAAGCGACGTACGGCGCTCGGGCTGCCGCCAGACTTCGCACAGCGTGCTGAAGAGCGCCTGCTCCTGCTCCACGTAGTGCGTCTGCTTGCGCGCAAGAAGCGCTTCGCTCGATCGCATGAGATTGTCGAGCGCCGTCATCTGCTCGGTCGTGTAGAGCGAGATGTGCTTCACCATGACATCGCGGACCGCATCGAGCGGCGGCACATCGGGCGATGTCTTCAGCAGATCGGCATACAGACTGGCCGATCCGGTCTGCTGCCAGAACACGATGATCTCGTCCTTCGACTTGAAGTACGAAAAGAAAGTCCGGCGCGAAATACCGGCTTCCGCCGCAATGGCATCCAGCGTGGTGCTTTCGTAACCGTTGGCGAGGAACAGGCGCTGGCCGACCTCGGCGATGCGCTGACGTGTCTCACGGCGCTTGCGTTCCCGCAGGCCCTCTGTGGGCACCGTGCCCGCGGGCGAGGGATTTCCTGGCATTTCGATGGCCTCTTGCATAGCTGCACGAAGTGCATTAAATTATGCACTCAGTGCTGTTTTATATGCACTGATTCTACCGTCCCCCTCTTCCCCAGCTAAGACATGGCCCACTGGACAGCTTCCGACATTCCTTCCCAGCGCGGCCGCACCGCAGTCGTCACCGGCACCGGCGGCCTTGGGTTCCAGGACGCGCTGGCGTTGGCCCGTGCAGGTGCGAACGTCGTCATTGCAGGTCGCAATCCGTCGAAAGGGGCGGCGGCAGTCGACCTCATTCGCCAAAGCGTTCCGGACGCGAAAGTGGTTTTCGGGGCGCTGGATCTCGCGAGCCTTGATTCCATCGAGGCTTTTGCCGAGCGCCTTCGGAGTTCGCACGACCGGTTGGACCTGCTGATCAACAACGCCGCGGTGATGGCACCGCCCAAACGCCTGGCGACTGCCGACGGATTCGAGATGCAGTTCGGCACCAACTACCTGGGCCACTTTGCCTTGACCGCCAGGCTCCTCCCCTTGCTGCGCCAAGGCAACCAACCGCGCGTGGTCAGCCTGTCGAGTGTTGCCGCCCGAAGCGGCGCGATCAACTTCGATGACCTGCAGGCTCGGCACGGCTACAGGCCGATGCCGGTCTACGGTCAATCGAAACTCGCGTGCCTGATGTTCGCCCTCGAGTTGCAACGCCGCAGCGATGCCGGGGGCTGGGGCATTCAGAGCATCCCTGCCCACCCCGGCGTTTCGCGCACGGATCTGTTGCCCAACGGCGCGGGCGCATGGAGCGCCGCGGGCATCGCTCGCCGCTACATGTGGTTCCTGTTCCAGCCGGCCGCGCAGGGCGCGTTGCCCACCCTCTTCGCCGCGACCTCGCCGCAGGCGCGAGGCGGCGCCTACTACGGCCCGGACAAGTTCGGCGAAACGCGCGGCTATCCGGTCCTGGCCAGGATCCCGCCTCAGGCGCTGGACAAGAGCGTCGCCGCGAAGCTGTGGCTGGAGTCGGAGGCGCTGACCGGTGCGGTGTTTCCCAACAGCGATGGTCGAAGGTCCGCGGAACCGCTCGATGTCATCCAGCCCTCGCGCGCATGAAACATCGCAACACGCCAGACATGCAGATGAATCTGAGCCGGCGGCAAGTCAATGCCATGTTGCTGTGGGCTGCGCTGGCCTCAGGCCCGACGAAAGCGATGGCGCAACCCACCGAGCCGCCCTATCGGGTGATGGATTTCGACTGGATCGACCAGGCGCGATCCCGCCCGGTGCCAGCGCGCCTGTACTGGCCAACGGTTGCGACGTCCGAAGCGTCGGTGCCGTTGGTGGTGTTCTCGCACGGGATCGGCGGTTCGCGGCAGGGCTACAGCTATCTCGGAAAACACTGGTCGACCCGTGGTGTCGCCAGTCTGCATGTCCAGCATGTCGGCAGTGATGCGCAGCTTTGGCGGGGCAACCCGTTCGGCGTGGTGGGCCGCCTGCAGGCTGCGGCGCAGGAAAAGGAGGCCATCGCGCGTGCCGCCGATGTGCGCTTCGCGCTCGACCGAATGCTCTCCGACGAAACGGGCGGTCTTGGCGCTGCGGTGAACCGCCAGCGCCTTGTGGCGGCGGGCCATTCCTACGGCGCGAACACGACGCTCCTGACGATCGGCGCGCAGATCGTGAGGAACGGCCTGACGCTCGACTGCCTCGATTCCCGCTTCTCGGCGGCAGTCGTCATCTCTGCGCCGCCGTTCTATGGCGAACCCGATCTGGCGGCAGTGCTGGGCAAGGTGTCGATTCCCACCATCCATGTGACGGCGACCGAGGACGTGATCGAGATCCCGGGCTACCGCTCAGGCGTGGACGATCGACTGGCCGTCTTCGATGCAATCACCAATCCCCACAAGCTGCTGGCCGTGTTCCAGGGCGGCTCTCATAGCATGTTCACCGATCGTTCGCTGACCGGCGGTCCATCGCTCAACCCCAAGGTCAAGGTCGCCACCGCGGATCTCGCACTGGCATTCTTCGACCTGATCTTCGAGCACGACGGCACGGCGCTCGCACGGTGGCAGACGACCTGGCAGTCCATCTTGGCGCGAGCCCCCAGGCCCGACAGCGCACAAACCGTCAGGATGACGCGCGCCCGCACGAGTCCGAGCCTGGCCTTCCGGGACGTCGTACCGGACTCGACCCAAGACCGCCCGGCATAGCCTTTCGAGCGCCAACTGATCTCACGATGCCGCGGCGGACCTGTCCGCTGCCCTCGCCACCAACTCTCCCAGCCTGGAAACAAACAGCTGGAGCGCCGGCGACGCATTGGACTTGCTGTACCCCACCACCAGATCGATGGTCGGCACCTCGCCTGCCAGTGGACGGCTGACGACCGACCAGGGAAGCAGGTTCTCGACATAGTCGGGAATAAGGGCCAGGCCACGTGTCGAGGCGACCAGTGACATCACCATGGCGGGGTTGTCCACGCCTTGTGTCGGCGTGATCTTCACGCCCGAGCGCAGCAGGTAGTCGTCCACCACGGCCTGCAGCGCCCGCGCCTTGTTGGCCATGCCGATGAACGGACTGCCGACCAGGTCCTGCGGCGTGACGGCGGCCCGAGCCGTCAGCGCATGATCACTGGGCATCAGGACCACCAAAGGCTCTCGGCCCACGGTTCGGTAGCTCAGGTCGAAGCCCGGCTCGGCGCGCAGAAAGGCCAGGTCCAGCTTGCCGCGTGCCACGGCATCCGCCAGATCGGGGGAATAGTCGCTGGAGACCGTCACGTCGATGTTCGGCAACTCGTCTCGAAGCAGATGCATGGCTCGGGGCAACCAGGTCATTTCCTGCCCCGTCAGGAAGCCCAGCGCGAAGCGCTGCTTCGAAGGCAGCGCGGCCCGCCGAGCCGCTTCGACAGCCGCGTCGACCTGGGTCAGCGCCAGCCGCGCATGGTCGATGAACGCCTTGCCGGCCGCCGTCAACTCCACCCCGCGGGCGCTTCGATGCAACAACGCCACCCCGACCTGGTCTTCCAGGTCGCGGATCTGTCGACTCAGCGACGGCTGCGAGGTATGCAGGCGCCGCTCGGCCGCGACGGTCAGGCTGCCCGTCTCCGCGACCGCGATGAAATACCTCAGATGTCGCAGTTCCACGTGCATCCCCATGCTTCACAGGCATGCCCACCAGCCCACAAAGTCTTTTTAAAAGTTGCGCCGAATCCCTAGATTCTCCCCTATGGAGACGCGACCGGCAGCGAAGTGGTCAGTCGAGCCGTCCATGCTTCCATCGTCATGCCCATAGGATTTTTCATCATGAACCAACCCGTTGTCCTCATCACCGGTGCCCTCACCGGCATCGGCCGTGCCACCGCCCTGGCATTCGCCCGCACCCATGCCCGCCTCGTCGTCTCCGGACGCCGCGTGCCGCAAGGCAAGGCGCTCGAAGCCGAACTCCATGCGCTGGGTGCGCAGGCCTTCTTCATCGAAGCCGACGTGCGCAACGACGCCGAGGTCGGCCAATTGGTGGACCAGACCGTCGCCCGCTTCGGCCGCCTCGATGTCGCCGTCAACAACGCCGGCACCGAAGGCCAGCCTGGCCCGATCGTCGATCAGACGGCGCAGAGCTACGCCGCGACCTTCGACACCAATGTGCTCGGCACGCTGCTGAGCATGAAACACGAGCTGCGCGCGATGACCGCGCAGGGCAGCGGAAGCATCGTCAACATCTCCTCGACCTATGGCCATGAAGGTGCTGCCTACGCCTCGATCTACGCGGGCAGCAAGCATGCCGTCGAAGGGATGACGAAGTCGGCCGCGCTCGAAGTCGCGGCCTCCGGCGTGCGCGTGAACGCCGTGGCTCCCGGACCGACCGACACCGGCATGCTGGACCGTTTCACAGGCACGCCGGAGAACAAGGCGGCCCTGGCCGCGGGGGTGCCCCTGGGCCGTGTCGGCAAGCCGGACGAGATCGCTGCCGCCGTGCTCTTCCTGGCCTCGGAAGGGGCCGCCTTCGTGACGGGCCAGATCGTCACGGTGGACGGCGGCAAGACCGCCGGCTGACTCTCTACGAACCGCACATGCAGGAGTTCCACCATGTCCGACCGTCCATCGCTCAGCGATCGCAGCCAAGCCTTCGCCGACGCGCATCGTTTCCCGCTCGAAGCCGTTGCAATCTGAGGAGCACGCCGTGAACAACACCCTTTCCGGCAAGACCGCCCTGGTCACGGGCGCATCGCGCGGCATCGGACGAGCCAGCGCTTTGGCCCTGGCTCGCGCCGGGGCCCAGGTACTGGTTCACTACGGCAGCGGCGAGAAGGAAGCGACCGCCGTTGTCGACGAGATCCGCGGTGCAGGGGGCAAGGCGGAGAAGGTCGCGGCCGACTTGCGCTCGCCCACCGGACCGCATGACTTGGCGCAGCGCGTGCGCAACATCATCGGCGGCCGCCTCGATGTGCTGGTGGCGAACGCCGGCATCTCCAAGGCCGCCTCGATCGAGGACACGACCGTGGAGGACTTCGACCATCTCTTCGCGGTGAACGTGCGCGCGCCGTTCTTCCTGGTGCAGCAGTTGCTGCCGGCGCTGTGCGAAGGCAGCAGCATCGTGCTGGTTTCCTCGCTGGCCGCTCGCGCGTCGGTCGGCACCCTGTCTGCCTATGCCGCGAGCAAGGGGGCCATCGACACGCTCGTGACGCATTTCGCCACGGCACTCGGCGAGCGCGGCATTCGCGTCAACGCGGTCGCACCGGGCGTGGTCGAGACCGAGATGTCCAGCTTCACCAAGACGGACGCCGGACGCGCTGCCACCTTGGGCATGCAGGCACTCAAGCGCCTGGCTCAGCCGGAGGACATCGGCGATGCCGTGGCGTTCCTGGCGTCCGACGAGGCTCGCTGGGTCACCGGCCACACCTTGCACGTCGACGGCGGCTCGAAGCTCTGAAGCTGCGCTGTCCATTCCTCCATCGCTCGCATGCATGTTGCTGGCTGAAAAAGGGCCTGCCCCTTCCGCTGCCCCGATCGATCCGGATGGGGGGCGAACAGCATTCAAGCCAGCAACAGCAGCAGCTCGGCGACCGCAGGCGGATCCGTGAGCTGCGCCAGTGCGCGTTTTCCAACAATCGGGGTGCGCTGGCTAGCTCCCATCCATTCGTGCGTGACGAACCCGGGCGATCAATGCCTCGAGCGGCGTAGGCCGCGCCAGGTAGTAGCCCTGCACCAGCGAACAACCGAGCAAGCGCAGGTGCTCGAGTTCTTCGAGCGTTTCCACGCCCTCGCCCACCACCTCCATGCCCAGTGCGTTCCCGAGGTGAATGATCGAATCCACGAGCAGCATGCGCCTGTCGGACCGGTGGAATTCCGATATCAGCAGTCGATCGATCTTGATCTGCTTGACGTACTTGTCGCCCAGCATCGCCAGCGACGAATAGCCGGTGCCGAAGTCGTCCACCGCGATGGCGATCCCGGCCGCCGCAAGCGCTTCGAGCTGCCCCGAAGACGACAGGCTGTCCAGCGCGCTTTCCTCGGTGATCTCGATCCTCAGATGCCGAGGGGCGATGCCCTCGCGCAGCAAGGTCCTCAACACGATGTCGCTCAGGGGAAGATCTCCGATCTCACGGGGCGACACGTTCATGGCCACCGGAACCTTCTCGAACCGGGGGTCCGCGTCCGCCAACGCGTGCAAGCCGTGGCAGACCTCCTGCAGGATGTGCTGCAACAGCGTTTCGCCCATCCCCATGACCGCGGCCGCGTGAACCACCTCCTCCGGTGAAGTCCATCCTTGCCTCGGATGGTGCCAGCGCAACAGCGCCTCCAGGCTATGGAGGCTGGCTCCATCGCTCGAGAGGATCGGCTGATACCAGAGCCCGATCTCCCGTGCCTCGATGGCACAGGCCAGATCCTTCTCGATGTCCTGGCGGCGCAACAGGCGTCGATGCATCGCCTCGTCGAAGCGATAGCCCCATGCCCCCACCGAGCGCGCGGACGCGTGAAGCGCCTCGCTCGCGAAGGTCAGGAGCTCATCGATCTGGCGTGAACCGCTGTCGCAGAAGCCGATGTGCAGGCGCGTCAGGTCCGCTTGCCTGCCGAGACTCGATCCCAGCCCGAGGGACCCGAGGCTCGCGCGGTGGATATCGCCGGGAAAGGCCTCGGCGCCGCGCGGCTCGTAGAGCACGACGAACTTGTTGCCCGCCCACCGGCCCAGCACACACCGGGCCGGATCGAACTTCGATGCCAGCCATCGAGCCACCTCCTGCAGCACCTTGTCTCCCCATGCCAGCCCTTGTGTCTCGTTGATGATCGACAAGCCGAAGACTTCGAAGATCACCAGGCGCTGGCGCGGCCGCTTCTCCGATCCGAGCCAATGCGAAGCCGCATCGACGAAGCTCTGGCGAGCGAGCAAGCCCGTGAGCGGATCTTGGACACTCTTCATCTTTCCCTCTCTGATTCCCGACGGCATCCATCCTGAAGATCCGATCCGTGACATCCATCCCTGTGTTTTTCTCGTAGTGATTGCGTGTCCCCTCCGCGCTTCGTGGGCGCGCTCTTTGGTGTGAAGGGGAACGGTGCCATGGCGTCAGGAGCCTCGACGCGAGCGGTGCCTGTCGGAAGGGTTCTGCAGCTTGGTGTCCGATGCGTCCTCGTTGTCGCCTTCGAGTTCCAGGGCGCCGAAATCGGTGGAAGCAAACTCCGGAGGCACGTGCACGCCCTCGTCGTCGCGCCGGACGAGGCCGCGGTTCTCGAGTTCGCGCATCGCCTTGTTCACCCCCTCGCGCGAGAGCCCGGCATACGAAGCAATCACGGCCTGCGTGATCCGCTTGTCGTAGCCGCCGGGGCCGGCAGGTGCCAGGTGGGTCAATTCATGAAGCACCCGGCCGACCAGCTCGACAGGCGGGAGCGAAGAAATTCGCCTGAGCTGGCCATGCACCATGGAGACCCGCTTGACGGCCGACTCCAGCAGGCCCACGGCGACCTGCGGGAAAAGCGTGCAAAGCCGCCGCAGAACATGGATCGGGATGAGGTAGACAGAAGAAGGAAGCGCCGCGATCAACGTGGACTGCGCCACATAGCTGTCTTCCTTCAACGAGGGGCTGAAGAAGAAGTCGTCCTTGCTGACGAAATCGGTGGTGACGCCTTCGCTGTCGCCACCGCTGCCGTGTACCACGACACGCAGCAGTCCAGTGGCGACGCAGTAAACATGTTCGGATGTCTCGTCGACGGCGAGTACGACATCGTTGCGGCGATAGTTTCGGAACTCGGTGCTTTGAACAAGCAACGCGCGCTCGCTGTCGGGCAGCGTGGCAATAAGTGGGTGCAGATACATGCTGGAACGGACGCGGTCTCCTCCTTCGTGCTCCAGCTCATCCCCCAAAAAAAGGGACCTGTATCGCTGGCCGTCAGGGTCCCGGCTTTTCCGTGATTGATGAAATGAAGTTGATAAAAACTGAAGCTGTTCTCTCTCTTTGCAGCAGTTGTGTGAAAGGCTGAAAGTGATAAGTCGGCAGGACAACGCGTGCGCCATCACGTGGCGAGCCGTCGTTGGCGGGGCCGTATGCCTTCACTCGGTGCGCCAGATCCACCGCGTTCGAGCGCGTCGAAATCGAGGCTGCGCAGCGGCTGCGCGCGACTTCGAGGTGATGGGCTCTGATGAGAATGCAGGGAGTCAAGAGAAGAACCGGCGAATCAAAAGGCTCAAACCGCCGAAGCGGTTTGAGCAAAAGTCCCCGGCAGCAAACCGTCCGCCGGGGGAGGGGCGAAACTAGATCACCGCACCGACGCGATCGTCGACACGGCGGAGTTGCCCACGGCCGTGGCGCTGACCTGGTTGCCGGCCGCGCGCAGCGTGCTGCCCGTCGCCGCGCCAGTGACGCCGATGCCGTAGTTCACGCCGGTGGCAGTCGCCACGACCGTGCCGCTGTTGGTCTGGAAGTTTCCGACCGCAGCCGTCGGACGGCTGGCGCTCGGCGCACTCACATTCACGCGGTTGGTCGCGGTGTTGCCGTACGCTTCGGCGGCGGTCGTGTTGCCGGTGACGGCCACGGTGCTGCCGCTCACGCCAGGCACGAGCACGGGAGCCGTCGCGTTCAGGGCCACCTGGTAGCTGGCCGTCGCGAACGAGCTCACGTTGCCCGTGTTGCCCTGGTTGTTGAGCACGGCGGCGGCCGCTTGCGAGGCGCCGACGGTGCTGCCGGCAACCGGTGCGGGCGTCGCGTAGCTGCTGCCAGCCGACACGTTGAGCACGTTGCTTGCCGCGTTGCCGCGAGCCAGCGCCGTCGTGCTGTTGCCGTCGATGGTCAGCCCGCTGTTGAGCGCGGCGGTCGCTGCCGGCACGCCACCCGCCAGGCTGAAGCCCGCGGCGGTGGTCGAGCTCGCGTTGACGGCGGCGCTGCTGGTCTGCGCATTGCTCAGGCCGGCGTTGCTGCCTTGCAGCGCGGCGCCGGAGAGCGTCACGCTGTTGTCGGCGCGGTTGGCCGAAGCCTCTGCCGTGGTCGCGTTGCCGGTGATCGAGAACGTGCTGTCCGCCAGGCCCGTGGTGGCCGTGGCCACGCGATCCTGGTTGTACAGGCGCGTGCTCGCCGTGCTGGAGACCGAGGTGGACGCGGCCTGGCTGTTGCTGAGCACGTGGTCGCCGGTGGCGCCCGCCGCGTTCAGAACGGCATTGGTCGTGGCACCGACCGGCGTTGCGTTGCCCGCGGTGACCGTCAGCGCGTTCGTGGCATCGTTGATCACGCCCAGCGAGACGTTGCGGTTGTTGGCCAGCGCCACCGACGAGCCCGACACGGCGCCCGGTGCGTACAGCTCCGCGTCCGAGCTCGCGGCGACCGAGGCGGTGCTCGATTGCTGCGAGGCCAGCGCGGAAGTCGCCGCCAGGTTGGTGGCGGTCACGCCCAGGGTGTTGGTGGCCGTGTTGGCCACCGAGCTTGCGCGCTGGCTGTTGTTGGACACGCTCACCGTGGAGTTGCCGATGGCCGAGCCGGCCACGGTATCCACCGCGAAGCTGCCGTACACGTTGCTCACCAGCGCCGAGTCACCGGTCACCGATTGCAGGTTCGACAGCGCGTTGTCCGCCTGCGCGCCCGAGCCGGTCACCAGGGCACCCGCGGTCGCCACCGTGCGGCCGCTGCCGGCTGCGACGGAGTTGCCGGTGACGCTCGTGGTGTTGGTCGCGCTGTTGCCCGTGACCGAGCCGGTGTTGCTGTTGCCGTTGACGGACAACTGCGAGCCGGTCACGGCACCCGAGACGGCCAGGATGACGCCGCCCTGGTTCGGGACGCTCGGCGTGGCCGGCGTGCCGGGGATGAGCCCCGACAGCACGGCCGCGCCCCCGTCCACGATCGCCGAGTAGGCCGACAACGAGATCGTGCCGAGCAAAATCGCCGAACCACTGACGTTTCCGCCCGACTGCGTCCAGCCGTTGCTGGTGAGATAGCTCAGTTGCGCCGGCGAGAGGCTGGATGCCAGCACCGTCAGCGTACCGCCCGTCAAGGTCAGGGTCGCGCCGGAGCCCGAAACGGTCAGCCCGCTTCCCGTGGCACTGAACGTGAAGGGCTCGGGTGCGGTACCCGCGCTTCCCGCCACGCCCGCCTGGCCGATCAGCGCATTGACGCTGGCACTGGTCGTCTGCGAGTTCTGCAAGGCGGTGGTGGTCGACAGGCCGTTGCCCGACAGGCTCAGGCTGTTCGTCGCGGCGTTGCTGGTCGCCGTGGCGGTGGAGACGTTGTCGTTCGAGGCGATGCTCGAGCCGGTCACGTTGCCACCCACGGCGGTCAGCACGCCAGCGGCGGTGCCACCGACCAGCGCTCCGTCACGCTGCGTCGCGGTGACCGAGCCCGCGCCCGATTGGGCGTTCTGCACGCTGAAGGCGGCGTTGGTCGTGAGCGTGCCGGCGTTCGAGGTCGCGCCGGTGAGCGGCGTGGCCGATGCGGTGTCGATGCCATTGCCCGATGCGCTCAGGCTGTTCGTGCCGCGGCTTCCGAACGCCAGGGCCTGGATCTGGTTGCCGGAGGTTGCAACCGTCGAGGCCGAGACGTTGTCCTGGATGGCGGTGGCAATAACGGCGCCGCCGGTGGCGGTTGCCGAAACGGCACCGCTGGCCGTCTGTGCGCTGGTGACGTTGGCGATCGATGCCGCGCCCGCTGCGTCGACACCGGTGCCCAGGCTCACGCTGCCGGCGTTGCTCGCGTCGTTGCCGTAGGCGGCCGCGACGAAGGCATTGCCCTGGTTGGCGATCTGGCTGCGGGTGGCGTTGCCTTCCAGCAGGACCGTCAGCGCGCCCAGCGGACCGCCGAAGCCGGTGGCTTGCGCATCCACGTCGCCGAGTGCCGACTGGTTGTTCAGCAGGCCGTAGGCGGCGGTGACCGTGCCGCCCAGGCTCGGGGTGCTCGACAGCGTGGACGCCGGGGCCACCGAGGTGGGCACGGTGGCGCCGTTGGCGGCAACCGTCAGGGTGTTGCCGGTCGAGTTGCCGTAGGCGATGGAGCGCTGCAGGTTGTCCGACAGGCTCAGGCTGGTGTCCGTGATGTGCGTGCCGGCGTAGACCGCGGCGGCCGAGCCGCCCAGCACGGTGCTCACCGGCGAGGCTGCGTCCACCACCTGGATGTTCGCGATGCCTGCGCCCGAACCGATGCTCGTGCCAGCGAGCGACAGCGTGTTGGAAGCGCTGTTGGCCAGGCCGACGGCTTCCTGCGTGTTCTTGCTGGCGCTGACCGTGCTGCCGGTGATGGTGTCGCCGCCGGTGCCGCGCGAGTCGACATACGCGCCCACGTACGAGCCACCCAGCGTGGCCGAAACCGGGCTGGCGTAGTTGCTCTGCAGGCTGGTGATCGTGGCGGCGCCGCTGGCCGAGACGTTGCCATCGGGCGTGCGGCCACCGCTCAGGACGGTGGCGCCGGCGCCCAGCGGCAAGGCGTTGGCGGCCAGCGAAAGGCTCTGGGTCGCGCTGTTGCCGTAAGCGGAAGCCGCAGCGCGGTTCTGCTCGACGGCCACCGTGCTGTCCTTGGTGGTGCCGTTTTCCAGGCCGGTTGCCGCGCCAATGATCGACGGTGCGGTGACGGCCGAAACGCCGCCGCCGAAGTTGCTCTGCTGGTTCGCGAGCGCGGCGGTGGCGGAGAAGGTCGCACCGTTCTGGCCGGTCGCAATCGCGCTGGAAACGGCGTTGCCGGTGGCCGCGGAGGTGATCGCGTTGCCAGCGACGGTCGCTGCGCCGCCGTCGATCGACTGCACGGTGGCGGTCACGCTGGCGGCATTGGTGGAGCCTTGCAGCGCCACGCCGACATTGCCCTGGGTGTTCAGGATCGCGAGGTCCGCACCGAGCTGCGAGCTCTGGCTGCCGGCACTGTAGGTGCTGCTGTTGACGGTCGGGCCGCCCGAACCGGCGACGGAGATGCCGTCGGCCAGCACGATGCGGTTGCCGGCGACGCCGGCGGCACCCAGGGCTTCGTTGCCCGTGGCAGCGCTGGAGATCGTGTTGCCTTGAACCGACAGGGCGCCGTTCAGCACGTTGGTGGTGCCCGTGCCGTTGCTGCCGATCGTGGCATCGATCGAGGTGGCGGTGTTCGACGCGTTGTGCGTCACGCCCACGCCCTGGTTCAGCTGCAGATTGCTCACGACGGCCGAGCCGGCGAAGGTCGGTGCGCCGCCGGCCTGGATCGAGGCGGTGTTGGTCGCCGCGTTGCCTTTGAGCGTGGCGGAGACGGTGTTGCCGTCGAGCGCGGGCGCCGAGCTCACGGCGTTCGCGCCGTCCGCGGTCAGATCGAGCGTGACGGCATTGCCGCTGGCGCTCGCGGACGATGCGGGGCCGGTGCCCTGCTGCGCCGTGGTGACCACGATGCTGCCCGAGGCCTGGCTGCTGTTCGTGGCGGCCGAATGCGTGCTCGTGGTGATGCCGGGGGCATTGGAGACGTAATCGACCGGAACGGTGCCCGCCACCGAGGAGGCACCGCCATTGATCACGGTGTTGGCCGAGATCGTGTTCTGCGTGTTCGAGGCGCCGCCCGAGGAGAAGCCATTGAGGTTCACGCCCACCGAGTTGCCGGTCGCGTTGCTGGAGATGGCGCCGGTGTTGGTCTGCACGCCCAGCGATGCCGCGCCATCGAGCGCGATCGTGTTGCCGGTCAGGGACAGGTCGATCGCGTTGGAGAACTCATTGGCCTTGGCCGTGGCGTTCACCGTGTTCTGCGTCGTGGTGTTCGACGTGCCGGTCTGCACGCCATCCACCGTGATGCCGATCTGCTGGCCGGCGGCGGTCGCCGACACCGGCTGCGACTTCGTCTGCACCGAATCCACGGTGAGGAAGCCCGAGGCGGTGGCGGTCGAGGTGGTCGCGTTGATGGTGGTGGTCGCGCCCAGTTCGGGCGGTGCGGCCATGGCGCCGCCGGCAGCCAAGCTGGCGAGCACGGCGAGGCCGACGCGGCTGAGTGCCGGCGCCTTGATGGCACGCGACTGGAGATTGCGAGTCTTCTTCATGGAAGTTCCTTGGGTATTGATCAAAAGTTCCGAAAATTCGGTGGATCCGGAGGATCGATGTGGTGGTGGCGTTCAGCTTTCAGTGCGGTTTAGCTCCCTCGTCGTGTGTTCTCCTCTCGGGCTGGTTGAACCGGCCCGCCCTTGCCCGAGCCCGCGCCCTGGACGCGCAACTTGGCGACCTCTTGCAATCCCGGACCGTCGCGATGGATGGCCGTGTCGGCCTTGTCGGGCCGCCAGCTCACGCTGATGCCGCCAGGGGCGATCCCGCGCGAGATCAGCGCCGATGTCACGACGCCGATGCGCTGGTCCGTCAGCAGATCGCGTTTGCCTGCGTCCCAGTTCTCGGTGTCGCGCGCCACCAGCACCACTTCGGTGGGTGCCTTGGCGGCGGCCGCCGCGATCTGGTCGAGCAGATTCAAGGTGCCGCCGGTCAGTGCCGCGGCGCCGAATTCGAACGGGATCTGCACGCTCGCGCCGTCGCCTGTGCTGACGGACGATGCGTTGCTGGCCGCGTTGACGGCCTCGCCCGTGAGCACGCGCGCGCCGCTGGAGTCGACGATCGGGTTGGGAACCTTGCGAAGCGACTCCGCCGACTGGCGCGGCAGTTCATCGAACACGCGCATCCCGAGGCAGGGCTTCGGGTCGACCTTGGTGACGGCGGCGACCAGCCGGACCACGGCCTCTTCCAGCGCCGCGCGAATGCCCAGCTGCACCGGCTCCTGGCCCTTGGCACCGACGTCCACGTCGAACAGGTCGTTGCGGAAGAAGCGGAAGACGTTGAAGCCGACCTCGTAGCCGTTGAACTGCTTGGTCAGGCTGATGGTCTTGAGGATCATCAGCGTGCGGGTGTCGACGATGCGCAGGTCCACGCCCACCGACTGGCTGAAGGTCCTGGCCTTGATGCCGACCTGGTTGACGGCGAACTCGGCACCGCCCGAGTTGATGTTGTAGTTGAGCTCGGTGATGCCGCCGACGATGAAGTAGTCGGACTTGTTGATCGAGCCGCCGAAGTAGGGCAACCAGGGCACCACCTGGTTGCCGGTCGGTCCCGCCAGCTGGTGCGAGCGACCGTCGCCGAGCTGCCGGCGGTCGGCATAGCCGAGCTCGCGCTCCGCGATGACCGGATCGAAGCGCTCCGCGACCTGGACCGCGCCGCCCATCTTGCCCAGGGCCGAATACACCATCAGCGCACCGCCCTGCGTGATGGCGTTGCCCTCGTTGATGCTGTACTTGCCGGTGTAGTCCTTCACGTCTCCCACGGAGACCACGATGGGAGGCCTGGAAGTGGCGGCGACGTGATCGCCATAGCAGGCGAGCACGGCCTCCATCGGCGTCACGTTGTCGCGCACGGCCGGTCCGAGAACGATGGGGGCTTCCTTGGGCGCGGCACGTTCCTGCGGGGCGGTGACGCAGCCCGCGAGTGCGGCGAGTGCAACGGCCGCACCGAGCGTGCGTACCGCCGCGGTGGGCATCGGGCGTGGTGGTCGAGCGAAAGTGATCGATGTCATGACTGGATTCCGTCAGTTGAGCGTTCCGTAGGCACAGGCGGTGCTGCCGCTGACGCTTGCGCTCTGGCTGCCGCTGTTGGTCTGGTTGGAGTTGAGTGCCTGGGCTGCCCAGCCCTGCACCCCGGTGGTCGTGGAGCCGTTCACCTGGGAGCCGACGGTGCCAGCGTTGGCCTGGCCGGTGCTCACCGTGCCGCTGCCGCTCCAGCCGGTGTTGTCGTTGCCGGTCGAGGTGGCCGCGGCGCCGCTGGTGCTCGGCGAGTTGGCAACGGTGCTGTTCGAGCCCTGGTTGCCCTGCGCGGTCGCGCTGACGTCGCAGTTGAACTGGCGCTGGATGTAGGTGTTGTTGGTGGTGCTGGCGGCACCGTAGCTGCCGGCCTTGCGCCGCTGGACCATGTCCTGGATGGCGGCCTGGTTGGCCTTGTCGGCCGAGGTCTGGAACTGCCACGCGGAGTTCTCTCCGACGTTGTTCGCCATCCCCTGGCCCGCGCAAGCGATCAGGCAGGCCGCGACAAGACCCTTCTCGAGCGATCGGGTGATGTCGTGCACGCGCCAGAGCTTTGGGTGGGAATGAGGTGAAGTGGTCATGAGGTGTCCGTTTGCTTGTGGAGTGCGGTGGGAGGGCCTGGGCGAAGGGCCGCCGGCGGAGACGGCAGAAGGCAACGCGCTCATGTCGCGCCGCCCGTGTGCTCTGTCGAGGAGGCGCGGATGTCCAGGTGCAGAGCGATCTGCGACTTGTCGCTTCGTTGCGAGTGACGGGTCTTGGAAACGCCGGGCCGACGCCGAATCTGGCGCGGGAGATCGCCGCCTTCATCGACGTAGACGCTGCCTGCCGCGGACGTGCGCAGCGGAAGCAGATGGCCATGCGTGCGCATGCGCCGACGCAGGCGGCCGATGACCTTGGTGTGCAGCAGATCGATCGACGTTTCGCCCTCCTCCGCGTCCTCATCGCGACCGGGAACGAAGGCACCGGCGACGTCAACAACCGAGGTAGCGAGCGAGCGATTGAGTTCCCGGACCTCGTGCGGCGCCAGGAACTGGCTCGGCGCATGAGCCACCCGCAACAGCAGCGAGCGTTCCTGAGGCCGCAGTCGTACCTCGAAACCCTTCTCATCGGCCACGAGTCGCCAGCCATTCATCGCGAGCCGCCAACTGCTCGAGCCCAGCGAGACCTCTGCCGCGGCGGCGGGCGGCGCCGCGGGCCGGCCGGGACGCAGCTTTTCGCGGACCTCGCTTCTTCGCTGCTGGCGGATGGCCTCTTCGAGCGCCAGATACTGGGCATCGGTCGCGCTGTCGGCATCACTCGGCGCGGGCTTCGTGGCGGGCGGAAGCTGCACCCGGTTCCGGTTCGACTCATTGCAAACGAGCAGGTCACCCACGGTCTCCTGCAGCTGTTCCAGCAGAAGGCCCATGCGCGCGAGAAGAATGTGCATCTCGCCGTTCACGCGTACGCCTCCCCTCGCCCGAGCTTCGCGCTCTCGAGAAAGGAGCCCTCCAGCCACTGGGCCCCCGCGCGCAGCGCCAAGTGCATGTCTTCTTCGCGCTCGATGCCATCGACGACTGCATAGGTCGCCAGGTGGCCGGCCAGCGACACCATCTCCTGCAGCCCTTCCAGTCCGAACTCGCCGCCGCGGGCTCGACGCAAGAAGGACGGATCGACCTTCGCGATGTCGGGACGGCAGGCGTGAACGATGGCGAGGTCACCGTCGCGGCATCCGAGGTTGCGAACTGCAATGCGGCAACCCAGGCCTTGCAGGCGGCTGCAGAACTTGCGCATGGCCTCGAGTGCGCAGACAGCGCCGCTCGCGCTGAACTCCACCACCAGGCGCGAAGCGAGCATCGGCTCGGTCTGCAGCGCGGCGAAGAGGGAGGTCCACCAGTGATCGCAGTGCGCGCTTTGCGTCGAGAGGCGCACGCCGAGACGCAACGCCGGGCGCTGGCGCAGGATCGCCAGGGTCTTGCGCATCGCATGGCGATCCCACAGCCGCGCCAGGCCGAGTCGCTCCAAGCACGGCCCATAGAGGCTGTCGCGGACTGCGTCGGCGCGGCTTTCCTCCGGCACCGGCCCCGCGCTTGCAACGAGCGAGTGATACAGGGAGGTCGAGCCGCCATACACGCCGACCACCGGGCGCCAGGACATGCTGAGGAATCCTCGGGACAACGCGTCGGCCACCCGCACGGCGACGTCCATGTCGCTGCGGTATCGATGGCGCCAGCCATCCAGCTCCATCGGCTCGAACTCCGCGCATTGCTGGGCCGTCCATAGCGCGAGCTCGACGTCCGTGCTGTCCATCTCTGCAGGAGGGCGTACGTCGATCCAGTCGCTGTGCAGTTGCACCAGCGCTGCGATACCGCGGTACACGATCGGACGCTTGGCCACATGCGCGAGCAAGGACTCGAGGCGTTCGCAAGCCGAAGTCAGCGAGGAGTCAACCGGAACGGGGAAACTTTCGTTAGACCACAGCAAGTAGCAGTCATCACGCAGAAAGGCGAAGTCGGTGCTCTCCGTGCGAACGAACGAGAAACAGAGTCGGCGGCGGACCTCGCGACTGACGGCCATCGCGAAGTCGATGCCGTATGCCTGCGAGAGCTGTGGAAGATTCCCGATGAAGACGTATGCGCACGCACGTTGCTGCAACTGACTGGCAGTTGCATCGGTGCGGTTGTGAGCGCTCGCGATCGAAGAGATCAGCGTACGAGGCGAAACCGTCGTGCGGGCATGAAGTCCAGCAAAGAAACGATGTCCCCCGCTGGGCGATAGGGCAAGCATCCAAAACTCTCCAGAGTCTTGTTTCGAAAACGTCGACCTCGGGCGAGGCAACGTCGGTTGTTTTTCGAACGGCAAGACTCATCCCTCCCGCGGCACGCGGGTCTTTGCATGGAGTCCGGCTGTTTTCGCGCAGGCGCACCCATCCATACGAGCCGAAGCGGCTCGTTGAGCGAATGGGGCGTCTGGGGTCGTGGGCGAGTCGTCTACGTTCTGACGACCGGCTACCGCTGTGGGCGGTTAATGCTCGAGTGGTGCGCTAGGGCGAGCTGTCGAGATCCCTGGCGGCACTGTCTAAGGTGAGCTGCCTATAGCACGCGCGATCGTCATCGTTATCTCCGTTGCAAGCTGTAGTACGAATGGATACTACAGATAACGGTAGGAAACAGGTAGGTGCGCAGAATGAGTATGTGAATGCATTCACTTTTGGGAAACATTTCGCAGTAACGCGGCCCCGCATCCGGCGCGCTGTTTTCCCCACGCAACGATCTCGGGCTTCTACCGTATTTGTGGGATAGGCCACACGCGGAGATGCATGCTATTTGTCGCTCGCGATGAGCGTGCATTGGCCTGGCTTTGCGCGGATCGGAATTGCCTGTTGTTCTAGATCCGGCGTGCCAATGGGTGCAACAAAAATGGCAATGCGTTCACTCCTGGTGATCGCCCGCGCGAGCCGCATCGGCACGTGATGCTCACGCAAGACCGGCGGCAATTCGACGACAACCTGGGCAGGCGCAATCACCCCTGGCCATTCGTTCGAGCATCCCAACCCAGCATCGCGATCTCGATGATGCCCTCGAACTCCTCGCGGGTCGCTCCGTCGCGCGCCAGTATCGACATGCCGCTTTGCACCGTCTGTACGAAGCGTGCGAGCGCATGGATATCCGTGGTGCTCGCGATCTCGCCTTCTTCGACCGCTTGTCGAAGGCGATCCTCGAGTCGCTGCAGACCGACCCCGCGCGCCGATCGAAGTTGCTCGGCCAGCTTCTCATTGCCGACGCCCACCGATGAGAGCGCCACCATGCATCCATTGGAGTGCTCACCCGGCGATCCGCTCAGGAAAACGGCGGTATCCATCAACAGCCACCTGACCGCATCGCGGGCTTTCGCGGCCGCCTGGAATCCATTCCAGAAATGCGGCTCCTGCGTTTCGCCGTAGTGGCGAATCACCTCGGCATAGAGCGCCTCCTTCGAACCGAACGCAGCGTAGAGGCTCGGGGATGCGATCCCCATGGACTTGATCAGGTCGGAGATCGAGGTGGCTTCGTAACCCTTGGCCCAGAACAGTCGCGTTGCTTGCTCCAGGGCTTTGGCGCGATCGAACTCGCGCGGCCGTCCTCGGCTGCGTTCGATCTTCGAGGACTCGGCTTCCGTGCTGATCGATTTCTTCATCGCTCGATACATATAAGACAAATTTTCGAGCAGCGCTTGCCGGATCTCTCCGAGTCAGGACGACCTGCTTCCGTGGCATCTTATCGCACCGTTACAGATAGATGACACGTCGATGCGATGAGACCTCCCTGGTATCCAGGTCTGGCTGGCGGTTGAATCTCCACATCTTTCTAGCGGACGGTTGCAATACTTTATCGATCACCACATAATTCGGCCGTTCCAGGTCGCTTTCACCTTGCGAGGCCCAAGTGAAGACCGCGCCCTGCTTGAACGTCTTGTGGTTCGGCAACCTGCAACGAAAGGAATTCGATGGGACTCGCGCAAACACGGCCTTCGGGCTTGATGGCATCGGCACGCTGCAACCTGAGCGCCGTCCTTCTTGGCTTGAGCCTTCTTCTGCCAGCGGCGGCATCGGCCCAGACCACCGACAAAGGCAATCCCTACGCTTCGATGGATGTCTCCGATGAAGCCCTCGTGCGCGAGCTGAAGGGCTTCAAGAACGGCTTTGCCGATGTGAACGGCACCCGGCTGCATTACGTCGAAGGCGGGCAAGGCACGCCGGTCATCTTGATGCCGGGCTGGCCGCAGACCTGGTGGGCCTTTCACAAGATCATGCCGGCGCTGGCACAGAACCATCGCGTCATCGCGGTGGATCTTCGGGGCATGGGAACGTCGAGCAAGCCCGAAGGTGGCTACGACAAGAAGAACATGGCCGTCGACATCCGCGAGCTTCTCAAGAGCCTGGGCCATCAACGCGCGCACATCGTCGGGCACGACATCGGCTCGCATGTCGCCTACGCGTTCGCCGCTCAATTCCCGGAGGCGACGCTTTCCACCGTCTATCTCGATGTCTCCGCGCTTCCTGCATCCGTTGCCGACCTGAAGATGGTGCCCGCGAAGCCGCTGTCGGGCCCCTTCAAGGATCACTTCTTCATCTGGTGGTTCGCATTCCACCAAATGGATCAATTGCCTGAAGCGCTGATCGAAGGGAGAGCGCATATCTACCTCGACTGGTTCTGGAAGAACCTGCTCTACAAGCAGGATGCGCTCACGCAACGCGACCGTGCCGTCTATGCCAATGCCTACAACACGCCGGACGGCATACGCGGCGGGAACGGCTGGTACAAGGCCTTCCCTCAGGATCTCGAGGACAACGCTGCCTATCCGAAGCAGATCGACGTTCCCTCATTGGGGATTGGCGGCCTCGGCAATCCCCTGCTGGTCGATTTCATGCAGGCCCGCATCGTCAACCCGCAGATGGTCCACATTCAAGAGAGCGGCCACTACATCGCCGAGGAAGCGCCCGATCAAGTCGCCGATCTGACGCTGAATTTCTTGCGATCCACAGAGCGTCAAGGCCGCCGCTGACAGATGGCGAGCGAGATGGACGAAATGAATTCTCCAAAAGGACGACGCGACTTCGTGTGGCAGACCACCGCACTGGGTGGCGCATTGGCACTCATGCATGCAGGCGCGGCGTTCGCTCAGTCCCCGATCTCAACCCACACCCGAGGAGGCACGGCGATGTCCAGAAGCGAACTCAAGGCATTCTTCGAACGATACATAGCCGCGCTCAATGCGCACGACATGGATCGCATGACGGAGTTCGTCCATGAGCGGCTGACCCAGCACGGAAAAACGATCACCCGCGATGACGTCATCGCGTCGTTGAAGGGCCACATCGAAGCCGTGCCCGACTTCAAGTGGCGGGTCGTCGATCTCGCGATCGACGGAGATACCGTCGCCGCCCGGCTCTACAACATCGGCACCCCGGCGAAGCAATGGCTGGGACTCCAACCCACCGGAGTCACGGTGGAGTACGGCGAGTTCGCATTTCACAAGGTGCGCGACGGGAAGTTCTACGAACAGAACTACGCGATCGACGTGCTCGAGGTTCAGCGGCAGCTTGCCGGCAAGAAGTAGACAAAGTCGACGCGAGCCCCGCATCCCACATCCACAGCAATCAAGACCAAGGAAATCTTCATGATGGAACTCTCCAACAAGACCGCACTCGTTGTCGGCGGCAGTGGTGGCATCGGCGCGGCCATCGCGCTCACGCTGGCGCGCCAAGGCGCCGACGTCGCCATCACCTATGCGCGTTCGGCCGAACGTGCTCAATCGGTGATCGAACAGGTACGCCAGGCCGGTCGCAAGGGCTTTGCCATTCAGGCCGACGCGCTCGAACGTGGCGCGACCGCGCGTGCTGTAGAAGCGGTCGTTTCCGAATTCGGGAAGGTCGATATTCTGGTGTCCGCCGCCGGCGTGTTCGACGCCGCGCCCATCGATGAACTGGATGGTCATCGCTTCGACGCCACTTTCGACATCCATGTGCGCAGCGTTTTCGAAGCGGCGAAGGCTGCGGTTCCCCACATGCAGGACGGCGGCACGATCGTTGCCATCGGCTCCGCCTTCGGGCAGGTGGCCAATTTTCCCGGGCTCTCGATCTATACCGCGTCGAAAGCGGCGGTGGCGGGACTCACGCGCGCCTTGGCGCGGGAACTCGGCAGCCGTGGCATTACCGTGAACACGGTCAATCCCGGACCGACCGACACCGAAATGAATCCGGCGGATCCGGACCGGAATCCGCACTCGGTCGCGCATGCCAGGATGATGGCCATCGGACGTTACGGCAAGCCGGAAGAAGTCGCCGCGCTCGTCGCGTTTCTCGCATCGGAGCACGGCCGTCTCATTACCGGCCAGGCCATCAACGCCGACGGCGGATGGACTGCGTGACGAAGCACGCCTGGCCGGCAGCGACCAGCGCCACGGTCGCCTCTACTTCAGCCCCGTCCAATGCGCGGCGAAGGCCCACTTGTCGGCCAGCTCGTCGATCACCTTCGTCATTGGTTTACCGGCACCATGGCCCGCGCGGGTCTCGATGCGCACGAGGTGCGGCCGCGACCCGGTGTCGACGGCCTGGATCGCCGCGATGTATTTGAAGGTGTGTGCGGGCACCACGCGATCGTCGGTGTCGGCCGTCGTGGCGAGGATCGCGGGATAGCGTTTGCCGGCGGCCACGTTGTGATACGGCGAGTAGGCCAGCAGGGTCTCGAAGTGCGCCGGGTCTGCCGGATCGCCGTACTCGCCCGTCCACAGGTGGCCGCCGGTGAATTGGTTGAAACGCAGCATGTCCATCACGCCGACGCCCGGCAAGGCGGCCGCGAACAACTCGGGGCGTTGATTGACGACCGCGCCCACGAGCAGGCCGCCGGCGGATTCCCCATGGACTGCCAGGCCATCCTCGGATGCGATCCCGCGGTCGTGCAGATATTCGGCGGCGGCGATGAAGTCGTCGAAGCTGGTCTGCTTCCTGTCCATGCGCGCGCCGTTGTGCCAGGCCTTGCCGTACTCCCCGCCACCGCGGATGTTGGCAATGGCCAGCACGCCGCCCTGCTCGACCCACGCCAGCTGGTCGGGTGAATAGAACGGAACCATGCTGATGCCGAAGCTGCCGTAGCCATGCAGCAGCGTGGGCGCCGCGCCGACCGCGTCGTCGCGCCGCACGATGAACATCGGCACGCGGGTGCCGTCCTTCGCGTCATGGAAATGCTGCTCGACCACGATGCGTTCGAGATCGACACCCACCTTCGGTGCTGCCCACACGGCCTGCGTGTTGGCGGCCACGTCGTAGCGGTAGATCGTGGTCGGCGCATTGAAGCTGGTGAAGACGAAGAAGGCCTCGTTGTCGTCGCGATGGCCCTGGAAGCCGCCCGCGCTGCCGATGCCCGGCAACGCGATCGTGCCGTCGGGCCGGCCGTCGAGCGTGTAGCGCCGGATCTCGCTCTTGACGTCGACGAAATAGGTGGCCATCAAGCGCCCGCCGACCAGCCAGGCATGGCTCAGCACCGCGGTGTCTTCGGGCACCAGTTCGACCTCGACCGGATTCTCGGCCGCGAGGTCGAGGGTCACGATCCTGCGGCGCTCCGCCGCATGGCTGGTCAGCACATAGAGCGTGCTGCCCCTGTCGCCGACCACCGTCCACTCGTTCTCGAAATCGCCGACCAGCGTGCGCGTCTCCCAACCGTCGCTGGCGAGGTCCACGACGGTCAGCGAATTGGTCTGGGAGCCCGGCGTGGAGTAGATCAGCGCATGCCGGCCACCGCTGGTGACATCGGGAAAATGCAGCAGCTCGGGCCGCTCGGGCGTCGCGTACAGCAGCCGGTCTTCCGACTGCCGCGTGCCGATCGCATGAAAGTAGACCGCGTGGTTGGCAAGGGCCGCCTGTGACGCGGCACCGTCGCCGGGCTCGGGATAGCGTGCATAGAAGAAGCCGGAGCCGTCGGCGGCCCACGCGATCGCCGTGAAACGCACCCACTCGACCTTGTCTTCGAGCACCTCACCGGTGGCCACACCGACGATCTTGATGGTCCGCCAATCGGTGCCGCTCTCCTGAACCGCATAGGCGACATGGGCGCCGTCCCTGGATGCGGCCCATTCCGCCAGCGCCACGGTGCCATCGTCGGACCATGTGTCGGGATCGAGGAGCACGCGGTCCTCCCCCTCCACGCCTTCGCGCACGAGGAGCGTGGGCTGGTTCTTCAGGCCGGACTGGCGCAGGTGGAAGTAGCGCCCGCCACGCGGGTGGGGCGCGGTGAAATGCTCGTGGTCGAACAGCGCGGTCAGCCGCTCGCGAAAAATATCGCGCGCGGGCAGCGATGCCAAGGCGCCCGCCGTCAGCTCGCTCTGCGCCTGGATCCAGGCCGCCACGTCGGCGTCGCTGCGCGCGTCGGCTTCGAGCCAGCGAAAAGGATCGGTGACCTTACGGCCGAACAGCTCATCGACGACGTCGACACGACGGGTTGTGGGATAGGCCATCTTGGTCATGAGAGGTTCGGACACCTTGTTCAGCTTCCAGCCTTGTCTTTAGTGAGATCTCGAGATACCGCATGCGCAGGGAAATGCGGCACCACGAACTCGCCAAGCTCCTGGACCACCTCGGCCGCCGGGCGCGATCCGTATTTGAGATTGAAGCCGACGTGGTTCACGCCAATGTCCCTCAAGGCGCCGAGGTACTCGACGAGAAAACGGTGGCCGGACTTGAAGCCCAGGAAGATGGGCGTGGGCGCTGCATCGGGATCTTCGGCCAGATCGATGTAGAGCGACTGTGCAAAGGGCTTGAAGCCCTGATGCAACGAGCGCCATTGACGGATCGTCACGGCCTGCGGGTCCACGTTCTGCGGGTAGTGCAGCCATCCATCCGCGTGCTGCGCGATCCACGCGACCGACTGGCGCGAGTGGCCCGTGACCAAAACCGGAATATCGCGCAGCGCCGGCTTGGGCAGCGTGTCGCCACCCGACAGGTCGACCCTGGGTGTAGCGACACGCGGGAAGTCCTCCCGCCAGGCCGTACGCATGACGGCGAGTGCTTCACGAAACAGCTCGCCGCGGTTGTCGAGCGATTGGTTGAAGGCTGCGAATTCCGTCGGCCGGTCGCCGGTGGCGAGCCCCAGCACCAGGCGCTGGTTCGAGAGCCGGTCCACGGACGCGGCGGCCTTGGCGACATGCAGGGGATGCCGCAGCGTCGTGATGATGCTGCCGGTGGCCAGCGCGATGCGCGAGGTGTGCGCCCCCACATGGCCCATGAACACCCAGGGGTCGTAGATATGCCCCACGTCGCCGAAGGAAGGCACATGGAGGGGCACGTCCCTGAAATAGAGCGCCGCGAAGCCGTGCGACTCGGCCATCTTCGCGATGCCGACCTGGCTGGCCACGTCCATCTCCGGGATCGCGCCCTGGTAGGACTCGATCGCGAAGAAGAGGCCCAGCGTCAGCTGCCCCTCCTTGAACATGGCCGCGTAACCGGGGTGCTTGTCGAAATTCGTCATGCCTTGGCCAACTCAGTGCCCGTGCCGGGGCACAGCGTCCAGAGGGCGCTTCTCCAGCTTGCTCTTGCGCTGGTAGGCGCGCCAGGTCATGGCCCAGTGCTCGGGGTTGTCGATCAACGCGTTCTTCAGTCGGTGCACCGCCTGGTTGTGCGGGGCCGTCTTCACGAGCTCGGGATTCGAATAGGCTTCGTCCGAGATCCGGGCCAGCACGGCAATCCAGGTGTCGAGGGCTTCCTTGCCATACATCTCGCCCGCCTCCGGCGTGAAGGGCTCGGGAACCAGCCACGGATGGTGGCTGGTCCACATCGGGTCGATGCCGAAATCGGCCATGCGGTTCTGCACGTCATGCACGTCGACACCGGTGTCTTCCTTGAGCTGCTGGAGGCTGTAGCGCGTCATCTCGAGGCGCGGGCTCTTCGCATCGGGATGGGAGCGCGTGACGCCGCGAATCGCGAGCAGGCCGCGCTCCATGTAGTTGTTCGCGAGCACCGACAGGTCCGAGGCCTCGGCCATGCCTTCGGCCCCCATGGAACGCGACCACGCATACGCCTTGACGATCACCGGCAGGTTGCCCCAGAACTCGCGGATCTTGCCGCAGCTCTGCGGCCGGTCGTAGTCGAGGCTGTAGCGCTCGCCGTCGAACGCCACCAGCGGCTTGGGCATGAAGGGCGCGAGTTCGGCCGAGCAGCCATAGGCGCCGACCGCGGGGCCACCCACGCCGCTCTTGGGCGCACCGAAGGTCTTGTGCAGCATGAACATGCAGGCATCGAACCCCAGCTCGCGGGCGCGGATCTTGGTCATCGCACCGTTGAAATTCGCGTGGTCGTAGAAGCTGATGCCGCCCGCTTCGCGCACGATGCGGGTCCACTCGCGGATCTCCGGGTTGTAGACGCCCATGTCGTCGGGGTTGTTGAGCATCAAGGCGGCCGTGCGGTTCGAGACGGCGGCCTTGAGCGCTTCGAGCGACGGGTAGCCGTTCTCCTCGATCATCAGCGTGATGACCTTGAACCCGGCCGCGGCGGCGGTGGCCGCGCTGCTGGGATGGGTCTGGATCGTGGTGATGATCTCGTCGCGCTGCGCGAGCTCGCCGCGTGCCGCGTGGTAGGCACGGGTCACGGCGCAGCTCGTGTAGGCGGCGTCCGCGCCGCCGCCGGCCTGGAACACGAACTGGTCCATGCCCGAGAGCTCGCGCAAGATCTTGTCCATCCCGTGGACGATCTCGAGCGCTCCCTGCATCGTGTCCTCGTCCTGGTACGGATGCAGGTGCGTGACCTCGGGCCGCCAGGCCATCGCCTCGTTGATCTGCGCGTTGTATTTCATCGTGCAGGTGCCGAACAGGCTGATGTTCATCATGCCCAGGGTCTGCTGCGACAGGCGCAGATAGTGGTAGAGCACCTCGGGTTCCGACAGCTCCGGCAGCGCGGGCTTGCGCGCTCGCCGCATGGTCGAGGGAATCAAGTCCGCGGCATCGCCGACCGTGGCGCGCACCGTGTCTTCGACGGGAGAGAAGAGAACGCCTCGGCGCCCTGGGTGGCCCATTTCGAGAATGACGGGCTCGCTCCATACCGGAGCGTGATATTCGCGCAGCTTGGTGTTCATGGTTGGATCGCTTTCTGGATGGCGTCGGCCAGGCGCTCGATGTCGGCCAGCGTGTGGATTTCGGTCACGCAGTACAAGGCGCTGGCGCCGAGCTCCGGGAAGTCCTTGCTCAGGTCCTTGCCGCCGAAGATGCCGAGCGCGAGCAGCCGCTTGTTGATCTGCGCCACGGGCACCCCGGTGCCGTCGAAGTTGACGACGAACTCCTTGAAGAAGCCCTCGGGAAAGACGACGCGCACCCCGGGGATCCGGCCCAGCAGCCGGGCGGCATGGTGCGCTCGTTGAAGAATGAGCTCGCCGACTTCCTCGAAGCCCTGGGGACCCATCATGGCCATGTACACCGAATTGGCGATCGCCCACATGTACACGGAATGCCCGGTCCAGTCGTTGCCCTTGTCGCGCAGCCCGTACGACGATTGCTCGAACAGGCTCAGGCCGAATCCGTACTCGCCCTCCTTGGTGGTCTCGGAGATGCTGATGAACAAGGTCGGGTACTGGTGGGCATAGCGCTCCTCGTCGCGCGAGGCGATGAAGCCGGCGGCGCCGCCGCCGCCGTTCATGTGCACCCCCAGCGGCTGGGTCGTTCCCACGACGATGTCGGCGCCATAGTGGACGGGCGCGGACAACACGCCCAGCGAGATGGCGTCCACGCCGACGATCACCTCGGCCCCCACGGCGTGGGCCAGTTCGGCGATCTGCGCGCCGTGCTGTTCGATCACACCGAAGTACGACGGCGTTTCGAAGTACACGGCGGCGGTCTTCGACGTGAGCGTCGCGCGCAGATGGTCGAGGTCCATCAGGCCGGTCGCCGGGTCGTAGTCGACCATGCGTATCGCGATATGGCTGGCCATGTCGACCGGCTCGCACAGGCTCTGGATGACCGCGAGTCGCTCGGGGTCGATGGCGCGAACGACGACGACCTCGTTGCGGCTCGTGATTCTGGACGCCATGCGAATGGCGTGGCCGGCGGCAACGCCCCAGCTTCGCACCGGCAGCCCGACCAGGTCCATGTCGAGCAGTTCACCGAGCTGGCTGCAGAACTCGAACCAGGCCTGGTTGCGGCCATGGTCGGAACTGGGCTCGCCGAAGACCGAGGTCAGCCATTCGTTGCGGCGCACGACCTCGTCGCAGGCAGCAGGCACGTGATGCTGCCAGCAACCGGCGCCGAGAAAGTTGAGGTTCTGCTCGGCGGTCCTGTTCCTGGCGAGCGTCGTCACCATGTGCCGTCGCAGCTCGCTTTCGGTGAGCGCCGGCGGCAGGTCGATCGGACGCTGCAGGCGATGTTCGCGCGGAATCTGCTCGAACAATTCTTCGATGGTCTCCACGCCGATGGCGTCGAGCATCTCCCGCTTGATCGCGGGGACCGAGTTCGCCATGTAGGGATGGGCGGTACCGTTATGCATCTGGAGTTCCTTCACTTGAATCTGGCATGGATAGGGTCACGATCTGACTTTGAAATACACCGTGCGATCGGGCGCCGTGCGAAGCGGCAGGTAGCCGCTCAACATGGCGTCCACTTCTTCGTCGCCCGTATCGACGTGCAGCGCACCCGATTCCAGGGCGACGAGTTTTTCCAGGGTCGCGACGATCTGGATGTGGTCGCGTCCGACCTGGCGAATCACGTCCGCGCTGATCTGCTGGTTCCCTCGTCCGAACAGGCTGCCGTGCCCGCCGAGCACGCTGACGACGATGTAGCTTTCGCGCCCCTGCATCAGCTGGAGCAGCGCGTGCTCATCGAGGTCGGCGCCGACGAGTGCACCGTCGAGCACGGCGTCCACGCCCAGCAGCGTCTTGGGCAAGCCGAGCGCCGACATCACGCGGCGCGTCGTGGTGCCCGGCCCCAGGATGTAGAGGCAGCCGGGGCGCATCTGGCGGGCCAGCTGCCGCGACACGGCCTCGAGCGCCACGTTCTCGGACAACCCCGATCCGGCCTTGGCGTTCTGCGCGAGCTGGCGGTGATGCGGGCTCTGGGCGTAGCCGTAGAGTCGGGCCGACATCCTGTCTTCGCGCATCGCCATCTCGTCGATGTCCATCACCTCGGCCTCGCGAAGCCGCACCGATGGATCGCCCTCGATGAAGCGTGCCGCGAGGTCGCCCGCGTTCTGGGCGCTGGTGCCGAAAACGGCGGAGTACATCTTCACGCCCGTTGGAATTCCGAGCATCGGCACTCGATCACCGGCAACGCCCAGCACGTCGCGCGCGGTGCCGTCGCCCCCTGCGAACAGCAGCAGGTCGACGCACTCGCGCAGCATCGCGGCCACGGCGTCCCGCGTGTCCGCGGGGGTGCTGCCCGCATGCGGCTTGCCGTGGACCACGACCGGATGCAAGCCGGCCTGCAGTGCGACATCCTCGCCGAGCTCTCCCTGCGCAGTGACCAGCGAGAACTCGGCCTCCGAGGCCGCCAGCTTCTTCAGCGCCTGCAGGGCTCTTTCGCTCGAGACCGGCCGCGCACCCCGCCGTCTCGCCTCGTCCAGCACGTCGGCACCGTCGGTCCCCTTGAGGCCGACGCGCCCGCCCATGCCTGCGATCGGATTGACGATCAGGCCGATCTTCTTCGCGCTCGCGACTTGGCGAAGGGATGCGTCGGCGGGTGCGGCAACCTGCACGTTCCGGTCAGTCATCGGGGTGGTCCTGTTCGACATCGGGCATCGCGCCCGGACTACAGGCGTGGCTCCTTCTGCGGTTCACCCCCGCCCCAGTAGAGCCAGGTCCAGCCATCGGTCTTGCGCCTGAAGATTCCTGTCGCCACGTACGGGACCACCGCCGGCGCACCGGCTTCCATCTTGTGGCCGTCGATGCGGATCTGGGCCCAGGCGATGTCGCCCTGCATCCAGCACAGGACGACCTTCGGCTCCCAGCGAATACCCAGCGTGGTCACCCATCGCACGCCGGCCTGTGCCTTCTCGGGTCCGATGAAGTACTCGTCCAGGCCGGAGCCGGCGATCACGATGTCCGGGTCCGCGAAGTACGCGGCGACGCCCGAGTCGGGTGTGGAGAGCGCGTGCAGCGTCTGCGCGATGAAGCCGTGGAGGGACTTCCGCGTCGCCGCATCGGCAATCATGGATGGCGACTGGTAACCGATGAGACTTTCGATCATGAATACTCCTGTGCAAGGACGGGGTGGGTGGACGAGCAAGAAAACCGGGCGTGCGCGGACCCTCCCCACGTGTCGTGGAGAGTCTGCGGCATGGGTGTGCCGCTACATGGCGGGGGAACTAGAAGGCTTCGGCCTGGCGCGCGCTCATTCGAGCGCCTCCACCGAACTGGCCTTGCGGCGGAGCTGGAACTTCTGGATCTTTCCGGTCGCCGTCTTGGGCAGCGCCTCGAATCGAACTTCGCGCGGGATCTTGTATTTGGCGAGCATCGTTCGGCAGTGGGCCATCAGCTGTTCCGCCGTGGCCTCGGTGCCCGGCCGCAACTCGACGAATGCCAGGGGCGTCTCGCCCCATCTGGCATCGGGCTTGGCGACGACAGCGCACGACAGCACGGCCGGATGGCGATACAGGGCATCCTCGACCTCGATGGAGCTGATGTTCTCGCCGCCGGAGATGATCACGTCCTTGCTGCGATCGCGAATCCTGGCGTAGCCATCGGGTTCCAGGACCGCGAGGTCGCCCGTATGGAACCAGCCGCCCTCAAAGGCGCTGTCGGTGGCGGCCTCGTTCTTCAGGTAGCCCTTCATCACGATGTTGCCGCGAAACATGATCTCGCCGATGGTTTCGCCATCGGCCGGCACCGCTTGCAGGGTGACCGGGTCGCGCACCGTCATGTCTTCCTGCAGCGGATAGCGCACGCCTTGCCGTCCGTTCAACCGCACCTGCTCGGCCAGACTGGCCTGGTCCCAGGACGGTTGTCTGGCAGAAACGGCCGCGGGCCCGTACACCTCCGTCAGTCCGTAGACGTGAATCATCTCGATGCCGAGACGGGCCATGCCCTCGATCATGGCGGCGGGCGGCGCGGAGCCCGCGACCATCGCACGGACCTTGTGCGCGATCGCGAGTCTGTCTTCGGCGGGCGCCGCGATCAGGAGGTCGTGCACGATCGGTGCCGCGCTGTAGTGATCGGCCGCGTGGTCCCGCATGGCGGCGAAGATCGCCTTGGCTTCCACCTTCCGCAGGCACACATGCACGCCGCCGAGAAGCGCCACCGTCCAGGGGAAACACCAGCCGTTGCAATGGAACATCGGCAGGGTCCAGAGATAGCGTGCGAAGGGAGGCATCGTCCAGACCGCGACGTTGCACACCGCGTTCAGGTACGCCCCGCGATGGTGTGTCACCACGCCCTTCGGATCGCCGGTGGTCCCCGAGGTGTAACTGACGGCGATGGCATCCCACTCGTCGAGCGGCCCTTGCAGCTTGGGCACCGGCAGGTGGGAAACCAGGAGCGCCTCGTACGCGTGCTGGCCGACGCGTTCGTGAGGACCGATGCGTTCGGAATCGCACACGTCGATCACGATCGGCGTGCGGCCATGGACCTGCTTCAGCGCGCGCAACGCTTGCCGCATGACCGGTGCGAACTCGCTGTCGGTGATCAGCACCCGGGTCTCGCAGTGGTTCATCTGCCAGGCCAGCAGGTCCGCGTCGAGCCGGGTGTTCAGCGTGTTGAGCACCGCGTTGATGCCCGGCACCGCGTAGTGCGCTTCGATCATCTCGGGCGTGTTGGCGAGCATGACGCTGACCGTGTCGCCTCGTCGCACCCCGAGTTCGCGCAGCGCGGCAGCCAGCCGGGCCGACCTGTCCCTGCACTGCGACCAGCTGAAGCGGCGATCGCCGTGAATCACGGCGGGCATGTCGGCGAAGACCTGCGCGCTTCGCTCGATGAAGCTCGTCGGCGACAGCGGCTCGAAGTTCGCCGCGTTCCGGTCCAGCCCCTGCTCATAGATGTTCATCGCGATTCCCTCGGCTGCGATCAAGTCCAGGATGTCCAGGCGGCGGCGCGACGCTTTCCAGAGCACCCGCCAGCAACTAACATACGCCTCGTATGTGAGTATGCTATTTCACATACGCGCCGTATGTCAATTCACATACGCCGCGTAGGTCAATTTGAGGATTTCATGGCACAGAAGCGTTCGGACATGATCTTGGAGACCCGTGCCAAGCTCATCAAAGCGGCAAGAGAATCGTTTGCCACCCAGGGATTCGCGCAGAGCTCGATGGACGTGCTGACCGCCCAGGCCGGGCTCACGCGCGGCGCCCTCTACCATCACTTCGGGGACAAGAAGGGCTTGCTCGAGGCGGTGATCGCGCAGATCGACGCGGAGATGACGGCCCGGCTCACCGCCATCGTCGATGAAGCGAAGACGACCTGGGACGGCTTCATCGACGAAAGCATTGCCTACATCAAGATGGCGCTCGAGCCGGAGATCCAGCGCATCGTGTTTCTCGACGGACCGGCGGTGCTGGGCGATCCATCGCGCTGGCCCAGCCAGAACTCCTGCATCATGAGCACGCAGCGCAGCATCGAGAAGCTCATCGCAGAGAAGACGGTGCAGCCCGTCGATGCGCCTGCCACGGCGCGACTGATCATGGGCGCATTGCTCGGGGCGTCGTTGTGGATCGCCAGTGCGGAGGACCCGCACGAGGCTTCCCAAAAGGCGATCGACGGTTTTTTGGCTCTTGCATCTGGGTTGCGTCTCGCCGCGGTTTAGGCGAGGCGGCCTCTCCGTCCGCCCACGGGACGCTACAGGAAGCCGATCGAGATCCAGGGCACGAGCGCGATCAGCAGCAGCCCGGCCAGCAGCGCGCCCATGTACGGCAGGATGGCCTTCATCCCGCGGTCCGGCGAGATGCGGCCGATGGCGCAGGCCGTGTAGTAGCCCACGCCGAACGGCGGCATGAACAGGCCGATGCCCATCGCCAGCACCACGACCATCGCGTAGTGCACCTCGTGCACGCCGATCTCCTTGGCGATCGGGAACATCAGCGGCCCGAACAGCACGATCGCGGGAATGCCCTCGAGCACCGAGCCCAGCAGCACGAACGCGACGATCGACAGCGCCAGGAAGGTGTAGTGCCCGCCCGGCACGCCGGCGAGCGCCGCCACCAGGTCGCGCGAGAAGCCCGACTGGGTCAATGCCCAGGCCATGGCGGTCGCGGCGCCGATGATCAGCAGGATCGCGCCCGACAGCGCGGCGGTCTCGGCGAGCATCGCGCCGAGGCGGCGCCACGGCAGGCCCTTGTTGATGAGCCAGCCCGCCACCAGCGCATAGACGATGCCCACGGTGGAGACCTCGGTGGCGGTGGTCACGCCCTCGACCACGGCGGCCCGGATCAGGAACGGCAGCGCGAGCCCCGGCAACGCGAGCAGCAGCGTGCGGCGCACCGTGCGCCAGTAGGCGGCCGAACGCAGCAGGCCCGGCGCGGCATCGACGACGTCGTTGCGGCAATGGAACCCCACCACCACGGCCAGCGCGAGCGCCATCACCACCGCGGGCAGGATGCCGCCGGTGAACAGCGCGGCGATCGAGACGCCCGTGGCCGAGCCGATGGTGATCAGCACCAGGCTCGGCGGAATGGTTTCGGACATCGCGCCCGAGGACGACAGCAGCGCGACCAGGTCGCCCTCGTCCACGCCGCGCTTCTTCATCTCGGGAAAGAGCCCGGGCGCGATGGCCGCCATGTCGGCCGCCTTCGAGCCCGAGATGCCCGACACCAGGAACATCGCGCCGAGCAGCACATACGAGAGGCCGCCGCGCACGTGGCCGATCAGCGCGGCCAGGAACGACACCAGGCTGCGCGCGATGCCCGTGGCCTCGATCAGGAGGCCCAGGAACACGAACAACGGCACCGACAGCAGGATCAGGTGGCTCATGCCCTCGTCCATGCGCGAGACCACCACGCTCAACGGCGTGGAAGTGGTGACCGCCAGGAAGGCCACGGTGGCCAGCGCGAACACGAAACCGATCGGTGCACCCGCGAACACGCCCGCGCCGACCAGCAGCACGAAGAACACCAGCAGCCGGTAGTTGCCGATCTCCATCAGCCACGGGCGCAGCAGCCACAGCGCGGCCGCGATAGCCGCCAGCAGCACGACGGCCCCCGCCACATGCGCCAGGCGTTCGCGCCGCAGCAGGGTGAGCAGCGCGAAGGCCAGCATCAGCACGAGCCCGGCCGGCATGGCGGCCGCGCGCCAGATGTTCGGCAGGTGCAGGGTCGGCGTGCTGATGAAGGCCTCGTCCTGCGCGTACTCGATCGCGGGCCAGGCCAGCGCCAGCAGCACGGCCACGCAGACCATCACGGCGAGCGTCGCGAAGAAGCGCCGCCTGGGCTCGTCGAGCCCGTTGACGAGCGCCGCCATGCGCATGTGCTCGCCGCGGCAGAAGGCCAGCACCGCGCCCAGCATCGCCAGCCACAGGAAGAGGATCGAGGCCAGCTCGTCCGACCAGGTCAGTGGCTGGCGGAACACGTAGCGCGACACGACGCCGCACAGCAGCAGCACGATCTCCGCGGCCACGAGGACGCAGGCCAGCACCTCGACGATGCGCACCGCGGTACGGGTCGCCCGCTGGAGCAAGCCCGAGTCCGCGGCCTCGGAAGCGTGCGACCGCTGCGCCGGCGGATCCACGGCGGCCGCATGCAGGGAGTTGGTGTTCATGGCACTGCCGATCTTTTTCTTGGGAAGGACGTGGGGGCCCGGGTGCGGTCGCCGCGCCGGGATCAGAACCCGAACAGGTCGGGGGCCTCGAGATCGCTCCAGGCGGTAGGACCGTCGGCCCAGGCCAGCAGCGTGCAGCCGAACTCCGAGCCGATGGCGACCTCGGTGCCGGGCTCCACGATCACGAAGTTGGCGGGGCCGGCGCGCCGGCCATCGATCGTCATCTCGCCGCCGAGCACGAAGAACTCGGTCAGCGCCGAGGTCTTGAAGACCGGCACGCGCGAGCGCGGCAGCATCGTGAGGCAGACGTGGCGATGGTTCACCGCGGCGCCGGGGCGACCGTGCTGCGCGGGGCGCCCGTAGTCGAAGATCATGCGGCGGGTGACACCGGCCGCGGCGGTCGGCACCGCCTGCACGCGCGCCACCTCGATGCTGAGCGTGGGCGTGAGTTCGGGCGCGGGATTGCCGAAGTCGCCATGGCGCGAACCATGGTGCAGCGTGTGCAGCGAGAAGTCCTGCGGATAGAGCACCGGCGCCTCGAGGCGGTTGACCATCGAGGTCTTGCAGTAGCACATGGCGTCGTGCGTCGAGCCTTCGAGGTTGATGCCGGTGACGCCTTCCTTGTAGGTGTCCCAGTGGTCGGTCAGCGAGCCGCCGAGCATGTAGCTGCTGGTGACGCCGGTGTGCTGGTGCAGGCCGCTGGCCACCAGCGCATCGAAACCCAGCAGGCCCAGGAACTCGCCCTGGCCTTCGTTGCCGCGCACGAGCTTCTGGTGCAGGCCCGGCTTGCCGGCTTCGACCCAGGGGGCGGCAGCGACGTCGTGGATGTGGATCGTGGCATCGCGCAGTCGCGCCGGACGTTCGGCGACGGCGGTGTTCGAGGAGGGCAGCATGGTGGGTTTCCTTTATGGGATGGAGTGGATGGAAAGTCGGAATCAGGAGGCCTCGGAGGCCTCTCGCAAGCGCGCGGCGGCCAGCAGCCCGGCGGCCGTCATGCCGCCGTCGATGGCGATGACCTGGCCGGTGCAGTAGCCGCTGAGCTCGTCGTCGAGCAGGGTGGCGATGACGCTCGCCACCTGATGGGGCGTGCCGTAGCGCCGCTGGGGAATGCGCTCGAGCAGCGAGGCGCGCGTGGCGGGCGAATGCATGGTGGCCACCAGCGGTGTCTCGATCGCGCCCGGCGCGACCGCGTTCACGCGGATCGCGGCCTCGGCCAGCTCGACGGCCATCACCTTGGTCAGCGTGACGAGCCCGCCCTTGGAGGCGCCGTAGGCGCTGCGTCCCGCGTTGCCCACCAGGCCCGAGGCCGAGGCGATGTTGACGATGGCGCCGCCGCCCTGCGCGGCCATCCGGCGCGCCGCGGTGCGCGCGACGACGAAGGCGCCGACCAGGTTGACCTCCAGCACCTGGCGGAAGGTGCGCGTGGGCGTGTCGAGGAAGGGAATCTCCGCGCCGATGCCGGCCGACTGCACCAGGCCCGCGATGCGGCCGAAGCGCGCCTGCGCGCGTTCGAACATGCGCTCGACCTCGGCCTCGTCGGTGACGTCGCAGGGCATGAGGCAGGCGAGGTCCAGCGGCAGGTCCGCGCGGTCGCGCAGCGCATCGATGGCCCGGGCGTTGGCATCGGCCACGACCACGCGCTGCCCGCGTTGCCACAGCAGCTCGACGGTGGCCAGGCCGATGCCGGAAGCCCCGCCGGTCACGACCGTGGCGCCTTTTGTTTTCGATTGATGGTCCATTATGTGTACCTACTTTGGAATCGGCTTGTTCGGGATTCTCCCGTCTAGCCGCAATGAAAGCATTATCTAGAATGAAATCGCGCTGCAGATTCGTGCAAACCATAGGTCCATTTTGTGGACCATTGAAGAGTGCCAAGGCGCACCACACAACGACCCACCCCAACAGGAGACAGACATGAGTTCGATGACACGCAGAACGCTGCTGATCGGCGGCGCCGCGACCGCCGGCGCCACGCTGGTGTCGCTGCCCGCCCAGGCAGCGCCGGAGTTCACCTGCAAGTTCGCCAACAACCTGCCGCTGGCGCATCCGCTCAACGTCCGTGCGAACGAAGCGGCGGCGCGCATCAAGGCCGACACCGGCGGGCGCGTGGAGCTGCAGGTGTTCCCGAACGGGCAGCTCGGCTCGGACACCGACATGCTCAGCCAGGTGCGCTCGGGCGCGATCGAGTTCATGACGTTGTCGGGCCTGATCCTCGCGACGCTGGTGCCCGCCGCATCGATCAGCGGCCTGGGCTTCGCCTTTCCCAACTACGACGCGGTCTGGTCGGCGATGGACGGCAGCCTCGGCACCTACGTGCGCGGCCAGATCGCCAAGTCCAACCTCGTGGCCATGGACAAGATCTGGGACAGCGGCTTTCGCCAGATCACGACCAGCACCCGCCCGATCGACAAGCCGGCCGACCTCAAGGGGCTGAAGATCCGTCTCGCCTCGGCGCCGATCTTCATCTCGCTGTTCAAGAGCCTGGATGCGGCCACCACGCCGATCAACTTCAACGAGCTGTACTCGGCGCTGCAGACGAAGATCGTCGACGCGCAGGAGAACCCGCTGTCGATCCTCTCGACCGCCAAGTTCTACGAGGTGCAGAAGTTCTGCTCGATCACCAACCATGCCTGGGACGGCTTCTGGTTCCTCGCCAACCGCCGTGCCTGGGAACGGCTGCCCGAATCGCTGCGCCCCATCGTCGCCAAGCACATCAACGAAGCCGCCATGGCGGAGCGCGCCGACCTCGCGCAGCTCAACAACAGCGTGCGTGCCGATCTCGCGGGCAAGGGACTGAAGTTCAACGAGCCCGATGTCGCGCCGTTCCGCGATGCGCTGCGCGGTGCAGGTTTCTACGAGACCTGGAAGAAGAACTTCGGCGAGGAAGCCTGGGCCGCGCTCGAGAAATCGACGGGCAAGCTGAGCTGAGACGCGCGCGAGAACGCCAATGACTCTGTCGTATCCTTTGCCGCATGAGTACCGCGCCCATCGAGGAGACCGAACTGACTGAATCGCGCACCGGCACCCAGGCGGTGGAGCGCGCGGTTCGCCTGCTGCAGGCCGTGGCCGCCTGCGGCGACGCGGGCGCGCGCCTCACCGACCTGGTGAGCGACCAGGGGCTGAGCAAGCCGACCGTGCGGCGCCTGCTGGCCGCCCTGATCGAGCAGAAGCTGCTGTCGCAGAACGAGACCACGCGCCGCTACTACCTCGGGCTCGAGCTCTTCAGCCTCGGCGCACTGGCCGGACAGCGCCTCAACCTGCGCCGCGCGAGCGTCGATGCGCTCGCGCGCCTGACCGACGAGACGCAGGACACGGTGTTCCTGTCGATCCCCGACGGCAGGGACTCGCTGTGCATCGCGCGCTACGAAGGCGAGTACCCGATCCGCACGCTCACGATGTCGGTGGGCGATCGCCGGCCGATGGGCGTCGGCGCGGGCAGCCTCGCGATCCTCAGCGCGATGTCCGATGCCGACGTCGACGAGGTGCTGCGTTCCAACGTCTCGCGCTACGTGCCCTATGCGCCCGAGATCTCGGTCGATCGGCTGCGCGAGAAGGTGCAGGCCACGCGCGCCGCCGGCGTGGCCTCTTCCACCTTCTTCCTGAGCGACGGCAAGGTCATGCCCGGCATGAACGCGATCGGCATCCCGATCGTGACCGAACTGGGCATCCCCATCGGCGCGGTGAGCGTGGCGGCGGTGCCCGAGCGACTGGCCCCCGAGAGGCGGGCCGAGGTGGTGGCCTTTGCGCGCAAGGCCGCGGCGGAGATCGCCAGGCTGGCTTCGCGGGACTGACGCGTCGCCCATGAAGATCAAGAGCCTCCAGTATTTCCTGCAGATCGCCGAGATCGGCAGCCTGACCCAGGCGGCGACGGTGCTCTACATCGCGCAACCCGCCTTGTCGCGCCAGATGCAGCAACTCGAGGACGAACTGGGGGTGACGCTGTTCAACCGCTCCGAGCGCGGCGTGACGCTGACGGACGCGGGCCGCCTGCTCAAGACCAAGGCCACATCGCTGCTGCGCGACTTCGATTCGCTGAGCCAGGACATGCGCGATGCGTTCAACGAGCCCAGCGGCACCGTGACCGTCGCCATGCCGCCCTCGCTCTTCCACCTGGTGACCATGCCCGCGGTGCGCGAGTACCACCGGACCTATCCGAAGGTGTCGCTGCGGATGTTCGAGGCCATGAGCGCGGTCATGAACGCGTGGTCGATGGTGCAGGCCGGCAACGCGGACCTCGCGGTCGTGACCAACATCGAGCCCTTGGCCTCGCTCGAGAACGAGCCCTTCGTGACCGAGGCGCTGTGCCTCGTCGGCCCGCCCGAGGCGAAGCTCGCGATGAAGACGCCGGTCGAGCTGTCGTTTCTTTCCTCGCTGCCGCTGGTGCTGACCAGCCGACCCAACAGCCTGCGGCTGATGATCGAGGCCGCGGCCGCCAAGGCCCGGCTGCCGCTGGACATCGTGATGGAGACCAACTCCTCGCGCGGACTGCTGGGCTCCGTGGAAGCGGGCCTCGGCTACACGGCCCTGCCCTACTCGGGCTGCTACCAGGCGCTGCTGCGCAAGCAGATATCGGCCGCCCCGATCGCGGGCATGCAGGTCGCATGGACGCTGATCCGCGCGCGCACCCAGTCGCTGTCGACGGCCGCGGAGCGCATGCGCGAATTGCTGATCGGCACCGCGAGGTCGCAGATCGAATCGGGGCTCTGGCTGACCGGGCAGCAGTAGCGGCGTCCGCGCGGCCGTCGATGCGCTTCAGCTCGGCACGGTGGTGGACAAGGTATCGGCCGCATCGACGCGATGCATCGCGGCAATCAGGCCGATCTGCTTGCGCTCCACCGACAGCAGCCCTGCATCGCGCAGGCGCGCCAGCGCGAGGTTCGCCCGCTGGCGCGAGATGCCGTTCAGGCGGGCCAGCTGCGATTGCGTGAGCGCCAGCGTTTTCCGATCGCCTCCGGCACAGCCGTCGAGAAACTTCAGGATGCGGTCCTCGATGGTGGATTCGAGCGGCTGCGCGCATAGCGCCACGCATTCCTCGACGCGCGTTGCCAGCGACCACTGCAGGTAGTGATTGAACGCCAGGCTGTGGCTGCGCAGCCATTCGAACGTACGCCGGGGCAGAAGAACGAGATGGCATCGGGTCACCGCGACCGCCTGGTAACGCCGGACCTCCGCGTTGACCAGCGCGCCTTCGCCGAACCAGGTGTCGGCCCCGCCATGCTCGAGGGTCGACTTCGAGAACCTGGAAGTCCCGACGGACAGCCGCGCCACGCCCTCCATGAGGCCGTACCAGTACGCCGCGAGCTCGCCCTCGGCCGCGATGACCTGCCCGGTGTCATGCGTTCGCTCCTCCATGGAGGCCAGCACGCGCCGCAGTTCGCACGGTGAAAGTTCCGCGCCCCACGACGACCCGGAGATCATTCGCTCGGCTGCGGCATCGAAGTCCATCATGTTGCGCGCGGGAGTTGTCGGGAAGAAGCGTGGCGCGCTCACGCTAGGCAGCCTGAAGCAGGGCGGCGAGCTGGCGGCGCGCCGGTTTCGCGGCCCGCAGCGGAAGCAAGGGCCACACATGGATCATCTTCGGCTGCTCGAACCATTGCAGGGCGGCGGATTGCGCGCGCGCCCGGTCACGAAGCCTCAGGCAATCCGCCATGAGCAGGTCCTTGCCCCCGATGAAAACGCTGATCCGCCCCAGCGCATCGAGCGGCCCGTTGAGGGGGCTGACGATCGGGTCGTCGAGCGATGCGCCGCCACACCACAAGCGCGCGGCCTCGGCCAGTCCCGGAATCGCGAGCCAGGGATCTTGCGATTCGAGCGACGCCAGCATCGGGTCCGACATCGTCAGGTCGAGCCAGGGAGAGATCAGGGCGATATCCCGAGGCTGCGGAAGCCGCCACGCGTTCAGTTGCTGCGCCAGCGCCAGTGCCAGGCCGCCACCGGACGAGTCGCCCATCAGCACGATGCGTTCGGACGCCAGCTGCTGGAAGCGTTCGCGATAGATGGCGAGCACCACGCGAAAGGCGTCGGCATGGTTGAAGTCCGGCGCGAGCGGATAGATGGGGACGTGCGCCGTGCAGCCGCTGAGAGCGACCAGCTCCGCCACCAGGTGCCAGTGATGGGGAGACATCTCCGCCACATGCGCGCCGCCGTGCAGGTAGAGCAGGTTCACGCCCGATGGATTGGCGCGCGGCCTCAGCGTGTAGCAGACGCTTCCCTCGACGACGGCATGCTCGATGTCGAACCGCGCGTGCAGCGTCTTGGGCGGCGCCGCGTTGGCGGTTCGACGCTCGCGGTCGATGGCTTCGTACAAGCCCTCGACGCTTTCGAATCGCTTCCTGCGGCCACTGAGCTTGAGCAATGCGAGAAAAGCCGAAAGAGGAAGCCGCATCACTCGGGCACGCCTTCGTCGGTGTGGCGCTTGAAGCCCATCATCAGCGCCAGCGCTCCCAGCACCAGCAAGCCTGCAATCGCCGCGAGGCCGGCACTCAGGCTCCCTGTCGCCGTCTTGATCAGGCCGAGGACATAGGGGCTGGCAACGCCCGCGAGATTGGACACGCTGGTGATGATCGCGATGCCGGCCGCGGCCGAGCGGGGCGACAGGTACGAAGTGGATGCCGCCCAGAACACCGGGAGTGCCGACACGATGCCCGCGCTGGCCAGCGACAGCAGTGCGAGCGACGCCCAGAGGCTCTGCGTCGTGAACGTCGATCCGAAAAGCCCGATGGCCCCGAGAAGACACGCCACGGCAAAGTGCCGGCGCCGCTCCTTGCGGGCGTCGGAGCGGCGTCCGTACCACACCATGGCAAGCGCTCCGATGGCATAGGGAATGACGGAGTACAGCCCGATCTGCTGGATGCTGCCGACCCCGAGCCCCTTGATCATCGTCGGCAGCCAGAAGCTCAGCGCGTAGCCGCCGCACAGAACCGCGAACGACGCGAAGCACAGCAGGTAGACCTTCGGATCGGTAAATGCGCCCGAGGCACTTTCGCGGGCACCGGCGCTGCCGCGCGCTGCCTGGGCCATGTCGCTTTCCACGAGCCCTTTTTCTTCATCGCTCAGCCAGCTCGCATCGAGCGGCCGGTCGTCGAGAAAACGGTAGACGACGATGCCCAGTACACAGCTCGGCAAGCCCTCCAGCAGAAACATCCACTGCCAGCCGCGCAAGCCGTGAACACCGTCCATGTTCTGGAGGATCCAGCCGGAGATGGGACCGGCCACGATGCCGGCGACGACGGTCGCGGTCATGAACAGCGCGACGATCCGTGCCCTTCGTGCCGCGGGGTACCAGAAGGTCAGGTACAGCACGATGCCTGGAAAGAAACCGGCTTCGAAGACCCCGAGCAGGAAGCGCATCGCGTAGAACTGCACCGGCGTCTTCACGAACATGGTGGCGGCAGACACCAGGCCCCAGCACACCATGATGCGCAGCATGGTCTTGCGGGCACCGATGCGCTGAAGCAGCAGGTTGCTCGGTACTTCGAGCAGGAAGTAGCCGAGGAAGAACACGCCGGCGCCCAGTCCATAGACCGCATCGCTGAAGCCGAGCGCATCCTTCATCTGCAGCTGGGCGTAGCCGATGTTGATGCGATCGACGTAGTTGAGCACGTAGCACAGGAACAGCAGCGGGATGAGCCGCCAGGTGATCTTGCGATAGGTCGCGTCGCGATCCGCGCCCGCGCGCAGGCCGTGCGCGCGCGAGGGCGCGATGTTCGTCGCTTGCATGTCTGCAGACCTCGCGCCGCGTCAGAACAGGAACGAAGGACCGGCCATGCCGCCGCGGGAGTTCGCTGGCGGATTCGCCAGCGCCTTGCCGCCGTACAGCACACCGCCGTCGTCGCCCGCGTAGGTCTGCCAGGGCGTGGTCGAACGCTGGCCCACGCCCGGCTTGCTCCAGTCGCAAACGCCGGCGGGGAAGGTCTTCTGCAGGCTCGCCCACTGATCGCTCGTGAAGGTCACGGCGCCGTAGTCGGCCTGCGCCAGCGGCTTCAGTTCGCACTTGATGACATCCGCGGTCGCGGGCCCGCCGGCGGCCTGGCGGGTGCTCTGCGCGCCTCCGATCGACTTGCAGCTGCCGTCCGCGTTGGTGCTGCTGCAGATGTCGGTGACGTCGACGGGCTTGTTCCCAACGATCTTCTCGGACAGCGGCGCGCCCGACGCATCCTTTTCGATCGCGGCCAGCCAGCGGTCCATCGTGAGGATGGGATCGGGGTAGTTCGCATCGGCGCGGTCCCAGATGACCTGGTTGCCGTGCCGGCCGTATTCCCGGTCCATGCGCGCGCGGGCAGCGAAGGAGCGGAACTCCTCATGGCCGTCGTAGTTCCCGCCCGGCATATCGATGATGGCGACCTGGTCGAGGTGGGTCGACATGTTGACCGCGCCCGAGGCATACACGCGCGGCAGCGCGTCGGCATCGGCGGCGACTCGCACGGCCTGCCACGCGTAGTTGATGTCGTGCGAACCGATCTTCGCGTTGATGTCCACGAACTGCGCCGGGCTGATGGTTCCGGCCAGCAGTGCCTTCAGCCCGTACTGGACGCCCACGTTGTCGAGCGCGCGGTTGGCGTAGCCATCCGAAGCGCGCTTCCCGAACAGGTTCACCATGCGATCCTGCAGCGTGCAGCGGGGACCCGACGGGTTCTTCACGGGATCGAACACGAGCGCCTTGGACAGGCCGCAGTTCTGGAAGCCGAGCATGCCGAACTGGGTCGGGATCTCGTCGACGATGGTCGGAACGAAGTTGGCGAAGATCTGTTCGACGTGCGCGAGGATGGGGCACACCGTCGGACTGGTCTTGCCGGTCGTTGCCGCCTGCTGTGCCGCGCTCCAGGCGATGCCCGGCGCCCAGCCGGCGGGGTTCTCGAGGTACTGCTGCAGCAGCGGACAGTCTTCCGCATCCATCGAGGCGGTCCATCCGTCCTGGAACACGGCACTGACGGTGATTCCCTGGTAGAGGCCCGGATACGCATTCGCGATCTGGTACTGCGCCAGCGCGCCGCCCGAACCGCCCGTGCCGAGGGTGTAGCGGATCGGACCGTAGGTTTCGACGAAGTGCTCCTTGAGCATCATCAGCGACTCGGCCTGGACCGCGACGTTGCAGTTGTGGCCGGAATTGATCAGGGCGCTCGTCATCACGGCGAATCCGCGCGCCAGTGCCTTGTCGTTCATCACGCTCGGCCGCGCCGGCCCGCCCGGCCCGTCCTCGGCCGGGTCCGCTTCTCCGTGGTGTCCGCCGCAGCCGGCGCCATGCGTCACCAGCACCTTCCCGTTCCAGCCGGCCTGTGGCGCCCAGGGCGTCCACGGCTTGTCGGGGTCGAAGAGCACCGCGATCGCATACTGGTCGCGGTTCTGGTTGCCCAGTTCGGTGCGAACGATGTACGGCACCACCTTCCCCGCGTCGGTCGTCGTCGTCACCATGTCGGCCGGCGGCTTCGCCGGATCGTAGGCCGCGAAAGTGCCAGCCTTGGTCTTGTACTGCAGGGCGTAGGTGGTTGGCCGATTGCACTGCGCATCGAGGGCACCGGGTTGGCAGGGCCAGGGCATCAACTGGGGACCCGAGAAGACGGGACCGCTGATCGGATGGTTCTGGATCGTCACGCTGCCCGTTGCGCCGCTCGCCAGCTTCACGCTCAGCACATTGCGCCCCACGGACATGTCCTCGACCAGCCCCATGTAGCGACCGTTCTCGCGCTTCGCGAAAGCCGAGGAGACGTCTCTATCGCCGAGCTTCACGTCGGCGGAAGCGTCCTTGCTTCCGGCCGGGAACTCGATCTCGACCAGCGCGTTCCCGCCGCTCACGAGATCCGGGCGATTCGACAGCACTTTCACGACCGGTGCTTCCGGCGCGGCCGGCGGCGCGGCGCCGCCGGCGGGTCCGGAGGGAAGGAAGAAGCTTCCGGAGCTCCCGCCGCCGCAACCGGACAAGGCCCCCAGGGCGATGAGCAGGACCGACGCAACGGAACGCATCGGGGCGATCTTGCCGAAGGCGGGCAAGGTGGTCTTCATACGTGGACTCCTGGTGTCGAGGCAGCGGCAGCCACCTTCATTTAGTTCTACACAGAACTAGTATGGTTCTGTGCAGAACTAAATCGCATCCGCACTTTCCCTGGGATCGGGCGCTGAAGTCGACGAGAGGTCTCCCGGCGCCGGAGATCGGACGGGCCAGGCGCGAGGGAAAGGGAGGCGGGAGAAACGGTGCGCCCGAGCCGAAGCACGGGACACGTCGAGCGGATCGATCGATGCCGGCGGTATCCCCGCGCTCGGGGACCCGCCCTTCGGCTCAGGAGGGATCCGAAGTGGCCCAGCCGTCGTTGCGCTGGGTCAGGAGCTCGAGAAGCTCCTCGAGCTGTTTGCGCTGCTTGTCGGTCAGGACCGCCAGCATGTCGGCTTCACGCGCGTAGAAGAGCGGCACGATGGCATCGCACAGGCCGCGGCCGGATTCGGTGAGGTCCAGGTGGCTGCGCCGTGCGTCCCCCTCGTCGGCGGAGCGGACGATATGGCCCGCCTTGTCGAGCTTCGCCACGGCCTGGCTGATGCTGTTCTTGGGCCGGCCCGTAACGTCGCAGATGTCCTGCGCCGTCATCGTGCCGAGCTGGCGCAGGCACAGCAGCACCACGAACTCCGATCGCGCGATCCCGTGCCGGCGGGTGACCTCCCGGTAGACCGGCTCGGTGTAGAAGTTGGCTAGGTAGCTCAGCCTGAAGCCGATGGTTGCGGTGCCACGGGCCAGCATGGTCTGGCGATGAAGTGCGGTCATGGGAAGAGAGGTGACGTTTTCCAGGATTCCACCGGACAGGACTCGCGGATTCGCTGTCGACGGCTGAACAATCTCGTAGCGAAGTCTCGCCGAAAGTGGACCGGAAGCGCCGAGATGGTTCGCCGAGCCTGGATCGGCGTCAGTCCTGCGCCAGCGTGACTTGGGCCATGACCGACCAATCGCGATCGCCAAGGCCCGCATCCACGGCTTGCCGCATGCGGCCATGGACGGCATCGAGCATCGGCAGTGCGCGTGCGGCGCCTGCCGCGGCTTCCCTGGCCAGGCGAAGGTCCTTGAGGCCAAGGCTTGCCTTGAAGCCCGGTGGGTATTCGTTCCGCGCGATATTGCCCGAGTAGGTCTGGTACGGACGACAGCCGAACAGCGTCCCCAGGATCAGTTCGAAGAAGCGCTCCCGCGCGAGTCCGTTCGTCTCGGTGAGAACCACGGCCTCCGCCATCGCCTCGATGGCCATCGTGATCATCATGTTGCAGGCGATCTTGGCCGCATAGGCGGTGGGCGGTTCCTCGCCCATGTCCCAGATCCGCTTGCCGATCGCTTCCAGCGCCGGCCTCGCTTTTTCCAGCGCGGCGGGCGCGCCGGCGGCGAGCACGTTGAGTTCGCCCTTCGCGGCGACGTCCGGGCGGCCGAGCACGGGCGCGGCCACGTAGGCGATTCCCGCCTTGCGGTGGTGCTCCACCAGTTCCCACGCGAACGCCACGGAGATCGTCGATGCGACCACATGCACCAGCCCCGGCCGTGCGCGAGCCAGCAGATCCGTGTCCACCAGTACGCCGCGGATCGCCGCATCGTCGGAGAGCATCGTCAGCGCCAGGTCCGCCTGCAAGGCCTGCGCCGGCGTCTCGACCATTCGCACCCCGTCGACATGCCCGCCCGAGCGATTCCAGGCGCTCACCGAATGGCCCGCGACGACCAGGTTGCGCGCTATTTCGCGGCCCATGGCCCCGAGGCCGACGATTCCGATTTCCATGTGACTCTCCTGACGGATGGGCAAGGCCCTCATGACTCGCAAGCGTGCCGCAGCACGCGACGGCGCGTAGTCTCCGGGAGTTCATCATCGTTCGGCAACTGAATATGATGAACGACAGCCGTTCATTTTTGTGGGTGCCGAACATGGAATGGAGCGACGTCAGAATCTTCCTCGCGGTCGCGCGCACCGGCACGCTCGGCGCGGCCGCGCGCCTGCTGCACCTGAGCCATCCGACGGTCGGGCGACGGCTTCGCGCGCTGGAGGAGGCTACAGGGCAGATGCTCTTCCAGCGCACAGCGGACGGTTTCGTGCTGACCGAGGAAGGCACGGCGATCCTGCCGCTCGCGGAGCAGATGGAAGACAGCGCGCTGACCATGGCGCGGCGGCTGGACGGCAAGCAGCGGACGCTGGACGGAACGCTGCGGGTGTCGTCGGCCGACTGGTTCGGCGCCTACGTCCTGCCGCCGCTGATCGCCGAGTACTCGCGTGAATACCCCCGGGTCGACATCGAGGTCCTCACGGGAACGCGCCTGTTCGACCTGGCGCAGCGCGAAGCCGATGTCGCTTTCCGCATCGTCCCGTTCGAGGGGCCGGACATCGTGCAGAAGCGGCTGCTTCGGATGCGATACGGCGCCTACGTGGCGATCGCCGGCACCGACCCGGTCGAGGGCGACGGCACGGGCAGCCGGCTGATCGCGATGGACACGTCCACCGGTGCATTTCCCGACATCGACTGGCTCAAGAAGTGCTTCCCGAATGCCAGCGTCGTGCTGCAGTCGAACAACCGCAATGTCCAGGCGCAGATGTGCGCAAGAGGCATCGGCATCGCCGTGCTGCCGCGGCCCGTCGGAGACCAGAACAGCGCCATCCGCCGGCTGGAGCTGGGCGACGACCCGCCGCACCGGGACATCTGGGTGGGCTACCACCGCGATCTCAGGCGGCTGCAGCGTCTGCGCGCCTTCGTGGACCTCGCCACCGCGCACCTCGCCAACGCCTCATTCGACGCCTCGAGGCCCTGAAAGCGCCGGCGTTGTGGACTTTTTCACACTTCGCAGGCGTGCCTGCGAACTGGACACATCCAGGTCCGAGGTGCTCGGCGTAATTCAGATAATGAAAAAGACTGATGTTCTGGCCACTTCCATGGCAATGGCGAGGGATGGACTGGCCCTTAACCCCTCCGATGCGTTTGAGTTCATTGCGGAGCTCATCGCCGAAGAGAACCCGGCCTGGGATTCCTACGATCGAAAGGTGGAGCGCCTGCTCAAGCTGGGCGCCTGCATCTGGAGCCTGCGGCGCGACCTGGTCGCGCGCTAGTCCGCTGAACCTCGGCTCGAATGGACTATCCGGGAGCCACGCCGCCCGGCGTCGAAGGGGACGCGGCGCCTGAAGTCCACAGGTCCATGAACCGCCGATTCGCCTCGAGCTTGAGTTCGGCCAGTTCGTTGAGAGCGCTCAGCGGGGCCTCGGGGCCGAGCTCGCGCAAGGTGTCGTGAAGGGCGGTCTCGGACGCAGCCCATGCAGCGTAGAGATCCTCGTCGAATCGCGCCATCGTGGTCTCCTTTGCATTCGTGCGCGCGGCGTGCGAGCGCACGTCGACTGCCTCGCAATGCTAAAGCGCTACACGCGGGATCGCCTCCGCGGACTGGCCGTTTCGACTCCTCCAAAAGGAGGATGCGCCGGCGCGCTTGCGCCGCTCGAACTCACCCGCCCCGCCTTCAGCGCGGCGATTGCGCGCGAGCGCGCGGCGACGTCCCCAGCACGCGCTTGTACGCACGCGCCAGGATGGCGCCCGTCGAATACCCGACCCTGTCGGCCGCTTCGTCGAGCGACATCCGCTGCTCGCGCAGCAGGCGTGCCGCCGATTGCACGCGCCAGCGGGCGAGGTAGCCCATGGGCGGAACGCCGGTGTGTTGCTGGAACCGGATCGCGAAGGTGGTCCTCGCCATGTGGCACAGGCCGGCGAGCGATTCCATCGTCCACTGCTGCTCCGGCCGTGTGTGTATGGCGTGCAGTGCGGGAAGCAACCGGGCATCGCTGCGCGCTGCGGTCGGCGCGGATTCATCGTGGCGCTCATGGCACAGCTGATGGAGCACGACGTGCCGGATCAGCGCATTGACGGCTTCCGTCATGCCCACGCCACGGCCGCCCTCGGGGACGTTGGACAGCCAATGCAGCAGGTCGATCATCGGCGCGAGCCAGGGCAATTCATCGTTGCGCCGCCGCAGATGGACCACTTCGGGCAGCCGCGCCAGCAGCGGTTCCGCCTGCAGGCGTTCGCTCCAGAAGAAGCTGCCGCTGACCACCGTGGCCGGCTCCCGATCCTCGCGGGCCGTGCCGCCAGTGGCGGCCTCCAGGTCGACGGCGTAGGTCAGGCCTTCGCGCGCGGATCGATGCGCGACGATGGAAGCGAAGGGCAATGGCGCCGCATGTGGCGTGTCGAACAGGCGGTGGGCTCCGCCGCGGGGAAGAAACAGCAGGTCGCCATGTTCCACCTGGAGCGGCGCCCCACCCTGCATGCGGAACTGGCAGGGCCGGCCTGCAAAGGCGTACAGCGGCGCGCGCCGGCGGCCCTCGATGCCGACCGCGAAGCCTGTCCCCAGGCGAGCCTGGAAATGAAGGATCGGATCGAAGCGCCAGGACTCGACGCATGCGTGATAGCTCGCGGCAGCCTGCCGCAAGGGTTGCTGGTTCATCGGGGAGTGGTCGTCGTTGCAATGAAATGGATGCCCATCGCCGCGAGGCCTGTGCGACCGCGCGGGGCGCCGGTCGGCGCCCTAGACGCTTCGGGCATCCGCACTCTAGGAAAGCGCGCGGCGCCAAGGAATTTCGATTTTTGTGATACCGTTTTTGAATGACCAGGCCCATCAGCGTGCGGCAGCTCCAGTGCTTTCTCGCCGTGGCGCAGGAGCGCAGCTTCCGGCGCGCCGCCGAGCGGCTGTCCATCACGCAGCCGCCCTTGTCGCGCCAGATCGCGGAGCTGGAAACGGCACTCGGCGTTCGCCTCTTCGACCGCAACACGCATGGCGTGCGGCTGACGCCGGTGGGCGAGGTGGCGCTGCGCCGCTTCTCCTCGCTCATGGGGGAGTTCGACGCGGCGGTCGCGGATGTGGCGCAGGCCTCCCATCAACTGCCGCGCCTGCGGCTGGGCGTGCTGAACTGGGTGCAACTGGACGGCCTCGCGGCCATGGAGCACAGCCTGGTCGAAGGCGGCCATGCCAGCGGTGTGGACGCGCGCACCACGACGACCATCGCCGCGATGTCGGCGCTGCGCAAGAACGACCTGGACGCCGCCATCGTTCTCTGGCCTGCCTCGATGCATCGCCTGCGCGGCGACCTGGTCGGCGAGGTGCCCCTGATGGCCTTCGTGCCCGCCACGTCGGCGCTCGCGCGCAAGCGCGCCATCCCCGTGCGCGAACTGCAGGCGCTGCCGCCCTTCTTTCGCTTCGCTCGCGCCGAGAACTCGCGCATGTACGACGAGTTCACGCGGCAATACGCCTCGCATGGCTTCGTCCCCTCGCAGGAGGCGGGAGGCCCCGATGCACTGCACGTGTTCGCGCAGATCGGATCGGGACGCGGATGCACCTGCCTGCCCGCGCCGTTCTCGCTGCACCGCTATGCTGGCGTGCAACCCCGTCCTCTGCGCGAGCGGATCATGGTTCCGCTCGTGCTGCTGACGTCCCTGCGCCTCGCCCAGGAATACCACGACGTCCTGGCGGCCATGGCGACCGACATGCTGCGAGCCGCGCGGCCGGCATCTCGGTGATGCCTCAGTTGCCCACCTTGTCGTCGAAGGCCGGCGAGACCTGCATCGCACCCCACTGGAACTTGAGGCTCATCCCGTTGTTCGACGGTTCCTGCCTGTCGGTCACGCCCGCGGCGGCATCGAGCTTGGGATCGAGCGCGATGTAGGAGGCATAGGGGAAGCGCTCTTCGTGCGGCCAGTTGGGGCTGCCGTCATAGAAATAGTCCGAGAGCTGCAACCAGACCTGCAGTTCGCTCTGCGTGACCCGGTCCCTGTCCTGCAGGGTCATCTTCGACTTGCCGAAGGTGCCCGCGATGTGCAGGCGCTTCTGCACCGCGTCGAGGCGGGCATAGACCGCATCCGAGAAAGGCTTCAGGACGTCGAAGTCGACGAAGGGCCGCATCGCGAGCGCGCCCGATCCCGAGTGCGCCAGCACGACCTCGTCGCCCTGCACGCACCTGCCGCTCGCCGCCCACTGGCCCTGGGTGTCGTCGGCGGGAACGATCACGAGGTTGTTGTTCTTCAACGGGCCGTCGACCTCCTCGCGCCGCGCCTGCATGTCGGCGCGCAGGTGCAGGTCCACGTTCACGTCGGCCAGGAAGGTGGCGCCAGCGCAGCTCTTGTCGACCCGCTTGCTCTGGTAGGTGACGCGGCCTTGCCAGGAGCCGAGCTGGCGCGGATTGCTGCGCAGTTCCTTGGCCGTCACCACGACCGCGCCGTGCGTCGCGTTGCCGAGCACTGCCTTGATCTGCGTCGGTGCCCACGTCGCGTTGACCGGCACGCCGCCCACGGTCACCGTGCCCGGTTCGTCGCCGAAATCGCCATGCACCACCAGCAGGTTGCCGGCCTTCATCTCGAGGTGCGTGATCACGGGCGCCAGCTTGGTGAAGAGATCGCCATCGACACGGATGAAGGCATCGGGCGTGATGTGGCCGTCGTCGTCCTCCACGCCGGGTGCCGACATCAGGCCGCGCTTCTGCAGATAGGCCATCACGTCCTTGAAGACGAAGGAACGGTTCGGCACGGCCACGGGCTCGTACTGGTTGACGCCGGCCATGCGGTCGACGAGCAGGCCGATGGCGGGATAGCCGTTGGGGTTGGAGCTGCCGTCCCAGCCGACGATCGAACCCGCGCCGCTCGCCTTCAATGCGCTGCGGAAGTTCGCCGACTCGGCATTGCCGCTGTTACACGAGTAGGTGATGACCAGCGCGTTCGGCGCGAACTTCAGATAGCGGCGCACGAACTTGTCGGTGAACGAGAGCTTCGGCGGATTGCCCTTGCCCATCGCCTGCCAGATCGTCCGCTCGCGGTGGTAGATGAGGTTGCCTTCCTCGAGGTCCTTGCGGTGGACCACGTCGTTCACCACTGTCGCGAAGTCGTCCAGCATCACGGCGAACTCCTTCTGCGCACCGGGCCCGTACATGGCCGAGTGCGAGTTGAAGTACAGGAAGCCGACATCGCCCACGGCCTTGACGTTTGCCACCGTCATCGCCTGGCGCGTCACGCTGTAGCCGCGCTCGGTCAGCGCCTTCTTCATCGAACGCACCAGCGGCTCGCCGAAGCGGAACTCGTTCGGATTAGGCGCGGGCGCGCCGGAATGGACGAGCAGCACGGCCTTCGTGCCGCCCGGGATGGCACGCACGATCGACGGCACCGGCGTCGCGGCGACGGCGCCGGCGGAACGCAGACCGGTGCGTTCCGCGTCCTCCTCGTCGGGCGCGGGCTCCGGTTCGGGCTGGTTCTTCGGCACGCGCCAGTTGTCGGAGAACAGGTAGTAGCGCCCATCCTTGAAGCGGGCCCAGAGGCTCGCGTCGCCGACGCCGGCATCGTCGAACTCGGCTTGCGCGACGGTCCATGCGCGCAGCGCTTCCCACTGCTCGGGCGTGGCGTTCTTGCGACCGCCGGTGATGGTCTCGAACTGGTCCGCGAGACGATCCATCGCATTCAGGCGGGCCACGCTGGCGGCCTCGCCTTCGGTCGGTGGCGGCGCGTCACCGCCCCCCGAGGGATCGCCGCCCGATGGAATTCCGCCGGGAAAGAAACCGTTGCCGCCGCTGCCGCCGCCACCGCAAGCGCCCAACATCACGGCAAGGCACAGGAACGCGGCGAAGAGGAAACGCCGCACGCAAAAAGATCGTTGCATAGACTCAATCGAGGGGGAAAGAACGCTCCGCCCCGGCGCGCTCGCGGGGCGAAAAAGAAGGAAGAGATTCTTCGCGCGCCCCCTCGGATCGACCACAGCCCACGCGCGTGAAAACAGAGCCGAACGTTCGCAAAGAACGCCGAGGGCGCCTCGATTTACCTGTTTTCGGGGATTGGTTCTCCGACCGGCGCTCCCTAGCATCGCCCGTTTTCCTGACCATGCCCGGGCTCGCCACGTCGCGCCACAGGGCCCATCGCTTCATGCAGCAGCACACGCCCGTCCCCGTTTCGCCACTCCGTTGCGCCGACCCATTTCGGGCTGTTGCACGCAGGAGCTGTGCACTGCTGGTGCTGCTGCTGGCCGCCTGCGGCGGCGGTGGAGGCGGCAATGGGGGTGCCGTGTTCGCACTGCCGCCGGTCGGCTCCACGACGACGCCGGCGGAACCCTCCCCGCCGAGCACGCCCCAGCCAGAGACGCCACCGCCGGAGACGCCCTCGCCGCTCACCATCGGCGGCACCGTCACCGGGTTGAAGGGCAGCGGGCTCGTGCTGGTGAACAACGGCGGCGATGCGCTCGCGGTATCGGCCGATGGCGCCTTCACCTTCGGCACCGCGCTGGCGCGAGGTGCGTCCTATGCGGTGAGCGTGCAGTCCCAGCCCGGCGGGCCTTCCCAGGTCTGCACGGTGAATGCGGGCACGGGCACCGTGGCCGACATGGCGGTGACGGGGGTGAAGGTGATGTGCGCCACCCGGTCCTACGCGGTGGGTGGCACGGTCAGCGGACTGGCCGGCACGGGCCTGGTGCTGCAGAACAATGCGGCGGACGACCTGCCCGTCGCGGCCAACGGCGGCTTCGTGTTTCCCGTGGCGGTGGCCAGCGGCGCCGCCTATGCGGTGACCGTGAAGGCGCAGCCCGGCGGCCCCACCCAGCTGTGCTCGGTGGCGCAGGGCAGCGGCACCATCGGCGCGGACGACGTGGCGTCGGTGCAGGTGGCCTGCGCCACCCAGACCCGCGCGGTGAACGTCACCGTGAGCGGCCTCGATGGGCAAGGGCTGGTGCTGCAGAACAACTCGGGCGACGACCTGGCCGTCGACGCCAACGGCAAGCGCCAGTTCGCGACCCGCGTGGCGGAGGGAAGCACCTATGCCGTGACGGTGAAGTCCCAGCCGCGCATGTACACCCAGTTCTGCACCGTCAGCCAGGGCAGCGGCACGGCCGGCGCGGCGGACGTCGACGATGTGAGCGTGGCCTGTGCTACCCCCGCGACGAAAAGCGTCTACGTGTCCTCCGTGCTCGGCGGCAGCCTTTCCACGCTCACGCGCTACAGCGGCGCGGACCTGAGCGGGGAGGCGTTGTCGATCGTGCCCACCATCTTCACATCGCTCGTGGCCGATCCGAAAGGGCGCTACGTCTACGGCAGCGGCGACAGTGGCAGGATCTACGTGATCCAGGAAGGCGACGTATCCGATTCGGTCAGCTTCGCCGCCCAGGAAGTCGGAACGCTGACGCTGGGCATGCACCCCGGCGGCGCTTACCTCTACGCCGCCAGCTCCGCCGGATGGGTGAGCACCTATGCCGTGTCCCCGGCAAGCCCCACGACACTCAAGCAGCTCGCGCTGCGGCCCGTCGGTTCCAACGGCACATCGGCATGGTCGATGGCGGTCGACCCGCTGGGACGCTTCGTCTTCGTCAATGTCCAGGACAGGGGCCTGGCGACCCTGCCGATCCTGGCGGACGGTACGCTGGGCAACGTTGCCTATCAGGGAGTGTCCGACGTCGTGTCGATCGCAGTGCATCCCTCCGGCGCCTATCTCTACGCTCTAGCTGCGGATGGCTTCCTGCGTACCTTCTCGATCGACGCGTCGACGGGGGCCTTGAAGCAGACGGCGTTGACCCTGGCCATGGAGAGCTTCGAAGCCGCATTGGCCTCCCTGGCCATCGACGGAAGGGGACGCATGCTCAGCCTGGTCGACACGACCAACAACGTGCAGCAGACGCGCGCAATCACCGACACGACCACCGGCACACTGGGGGCCCCGTTTGCGATCCGGGGCCTGCCCGGCCCCATCGCCACGGCCTTCGACCCTTCGCGCGAGGGCGTGAACTATCTCGTGGATTCTTCCAATCTCTACCGCCGCACCATCGACCCGATCGCGGGCAGCTACACCCACACATCGACCGTCCCCCTCGCGCCGACGATCAAGGCCATGGTGCTGCTCAATCGCTGAGGGTCTGGCGCAGTGATGCCGTGGGCGAATCCCCGGCGCTCGACGTCAGGAAGTCGAGGAACGCCCGCAGCGCCGCACTCTTGTGGTCACGGTGCGCGTAGGTCGCATAGAGCCAGATCGTCTGCGGCATCGCGTCCTTCAGCACGGGCACCAAGGCACCCGAACCCAGGTGCGCGCGCGCCAGCACCTCGGGCACGCAGGTGACGCCGAGCCCCTTCACCGCCAGCGCGATCAGCGGCGCGGCATCGTCCGCATCGAGGCGGCTGCGCACCGGCACGTAGTGGGTCTTGCCGTCGACCAGGAAGGGCAGCCGGGATGAGGCGTCCCACAGCGAATAGGTCAGCACGTCGTGCAGGGCCAGGTCCTCGGGCTTCGACGGCATGCCCCTGCGCGCCCAGTAGCGCGGCGACGCGCAGAGCACCAACGGCACCGGCCGCAACTTGCGCACCACGACGTCGCGGGCCTCGATGGGCCCGATGCGCAAGGCGACATCGATGCCGCCCATCACCAGGTCGTCGTCGCGATTGCTCAGGTGGATGCTCACGTGCACGTCGGGGTGGTCGGCGATGAAGTCCTCGATCTGCCAGCCCAGCTGGCTCAGCGACAGGCCATGCGGCGCCGCGACGCGCAGGCGCCCGCGCGGATGCGCCGCGAAATCCGACAACTCCGTGCTCAGTTCCTGCAGCAGGCCGAACAACGGCACCAGCCGCCGCGCGAGCGTCTGGCCCGCGTCGGTCGGCGTGACCGAACGCGTCGAACGGTTCAGCAGCCGCACGCCCACGCCTTTCTCGAGTTGGGCCACGATCTTGGTGACGCTGGCCTTGGAAATGCCCAAGGCGATGGCCGCGCGCGTGAAGCTCTTGCGGGCGACGACTTCGCCGAAGACCTTGAGCTGCTGCAAGTCTTCCATGGCCTACGGCGCTGTCCTGGCGAGCAGGTCCTGTCCCCGGCCTTCCCAGCCACCGCCGAGCGCCATGAACACGGCGAACTGGTCGTCGGCGAGCTGGGCCTCCGATGCCGCCAGAGCGGCCTCGCTGGCCGCCAGCGTGCGCAGAGCGTCGAGCGCGTCGAGTTGCGCGGTCTTGCCGTTGACGTAGAGCGCGCGTGCCTGCGCCGCGACGACGGCACTCTGGTCGCGCGCGGCCGCCAGCGCCGCATGCCGGTCCAGTTCGCGGGCGTAGGACTCGAGCGCGGTCTCGACCTCGCGCAGCGCCGTGAGCACGGTGGCATCGAAGCGGGCCGCGGCCTGCCGCGTGGCGGCCTCGGCCTGCGCGATGCGCGCGCGGGCCACGCCGTTGGTGGGCAGCGTCCAGCTGATCAGCGGGCCCAGGCTGTAGCTGAACGACTCGCGGTTGCCGAACCGGTCCATGAAGCCGGCCGAGCCGGCCGACAGGCCCAGCGCGACCTTGGGGTAGAGCTCGGCGATCGCCACGCCGATGCGGGCGGTGGCGGCCGCCAGGTTGCGCTCGGCCTGGCGCACGTCGGGCCGGCGACGCAACAGGGTTGCACCATCGCCCACGGGCAGCGGGCCCGCCACGCGCGGCGGGCTGTCGCATGCGGCCACCTGGGCCGGAAAGTCGCGCGGAGCCTCGCCCGTGAGCGTGGCCAGGCGGTACAGCGCGTTCTGGCGCTGCGCCTGCAGCGGCGGCAGCGAGGCGCGCAGCAGCTCGAGCTGGCCGCGTGCGCGCGCGGTGTCGATGGGCCCCACCCTGCCGGCCTGCTGCAGCCGCTGCGCGAGCTGCACGGCCTCCTCCTGCAGCCGCACCGACTCGTGGGCGCTGCGCAAACGCAAGCCGGTGGCGCAGGCCTCGGCATAGGCCCTCGCGGTGCCGCCGGCGACGTTGACGCGCACCAGGTCGACAGCGGCCTGCGCCGCGCCGCTGCCGGCCTCGGCCGCCTCGATGGCGCGGCGCAGCTGGCCGAACAGGTCGAGCTGGTAGGACAGGTTCGCGCTCGCGCCATAGGTGAAGCGGCTCGGCGGTTCGTAGTCCTTCTGCACGAGCGTGAGCCCCGAGACATGGCCGAAGCCGGGGCCGCCGCTCAGGGCCAGCGTCGGGTGCTCCGGCCCGCGCACCTCGGCCGCGAGCGCCTGGTCGCGCTCGAAGCTGGCGATGGCCTGCCGCAGGTCGGCGTTGTGCGCGAAGGCCCGGGCGATCAGCGCGTCCAGCTGCGGGTCCTGGTAGAGATGCCACCAGTTCGGCGGCAGGGCCGCGTCCGCCGCGTTGCCTTCGGCCGACAGGAACGGTCCCGCGGAGGCCGCCTGCGCGGGCGAGAGTGCGGCTGGCGCGACATAGTCGGGGCCGACGGGCGAGTGGGCACAACCGGCCAGCAGCGCGCCCGCCGCGGCGACGACCAGAAGTCGATGCAGGCGGCTCATCCAGGAAGCTCCGAGCGGCGCGCGGCGGCGGCCGTCTCCGGCGCCGCCGACGCCCCGAGCACCTGCACCGTGACGGTCTGGCCCGTGACCAGCCGCGTGCCCGCCGGTATCGCGTCCAGCTTCACGCGCACGGGCACGCGCTGCGCGAGCCGCACCCAGTTGAAGGTCGGGTTCACGCTGGGAAGCAGGTTGGCGCCGGTGCTGCGATCGCGATCGGCGATGCCGGCCGCGATGCTCTCCACGGTGCCTTCGAGCGCGCCGGCGTCCATGGGCGTCACGCGCACGCGGTCGCCCAGGTGGATGCGAGGCAGCTTGTTCTCCTCGAAATAGCCTTCGACGTAGACCGACCCCGCATCCACCAAAGCCATCACCGGATGGCCGGCGCTCGCGTAGGCGCCTTGCCGCAGGTCGAGGTTGGTCACGACGCCGTCGGCGGGGGCATGCACCTGCGTGCGGCGCAGGTTCAGCCGCGCGGTGTCCAGCACGACCTGTGCCTGCCGCAGCGCCACCTCGGCCGCGCGCAGCGTGCCGTTCGCCTGGTCCAGCCGCGCGCGCGACTGCTCGCGCAGCTCCTGCGAGACCAGCTCGCCCAGGCCCGCGTTGCGGTTGTTCTCGCGCTGTGCCTGCGCGATGAGGATGCGCTGGTTGTCGAGCGCGACGGCCTGCGCGGCGACGGCCGCCTCGGCCTGCTGCACGGCCAGTTCGAAACGGGCCTTGTCCAGCGAGAACAGCGGCGCGCCGGCGGCGACGAACTGGTTGTCGCGCACCGCGACATCGGTCACCAGGCCGGACACGTCGGGCGCGACCTGCACGATCTCGGCGCGCACGCGTCCGTTGCGGGTCCAGGGGGCCAGCTCGTAGTGGTCCCACAGTTGCCAGGCGGCCTGGCAGGCCGCCGCGACGGCCGCCAGGGTGACGAGCAGGCGGATGCCGCGGCGGGCCCAGGCGGGAAAAGGAATGGCGTCAGGTTTCATGGAGAAGGAATGCAATGCGAAGCTCGGAGATCAGGTGGTGAAGGCGCCGGTGAAACGGGCCAGGGCGAAGAGCAGCAGCACGTACACCGCCAGGTCGAACAGCGCCGGGTGCCATACCCAGCGGTAGACGCCGGCCAGCGACAGCAAACGGCGCAGCGCCCAGGAACACGCCAGCGCGCCGCCGTTCAGCAGCATCAGCCCCGGCAGGTACACACCGTGGAAACTCGTTTCGATCATGGGTGGAGCGCGCCCTCGGCCGCTGGAAAGAGGTTGCGTCGAAGGCCCACGAGCGCGGCGATGGCGGCATCGGCAGGCTGCGCGACATCGCCATGCAGCGCGTCGAGCAGCAGGCGGTCGATCTGCGGCAGCAGCGGTTCATCGCGCCGTGGCGCTCCCGCGGCCTGAGCGCGAAAGACCCGGGCCGAGTCCGCGAGAAGACGGCCGACGGCTTCGGCAGGAAGGCTGCGGCGCCACTGTTGCAGGGTCGCGATGTCGGCACCCATGCGCAGGTCGCGCAGCGCGAGCCGCGCGTCGGCCCTCGCTTCCTCGCCCGCGCCCGGTGCCGTGCGTGGTGCGAGCAGCGCGATGCGGTCCAGCATCCGGCCCGCATAGGCGTCGCGCGCGGATGCGTCTTGCGGATTGGCCGCCAACTCGGCCAGATCGAGCGAGGTCGCGCGCCGTAGGCGCCGGGCGCTCCAGTCGCTGCCCACGCTGCGCACCAGCGCCGTGATGCGCGCCGCGGCCACGGCCCCCAGGATCAGCGCGAGGTTCGAATTGAGAAGACTCGGCAAGTCCGCGTTGGCGGTGTCCTGCAAGGCAAGCGTGCCGGCCACGCCGAAGAACATGCCCAGTGCCGCGAGCGAACTGGCGGGCCGCGCGATGTAGCAGCCGACGAGCAAAAAGAACGGCGCGATGCACAGCGCCAGCATGCCGAAGTCGCGCGCCAGCGGCATCACCACCAGCACGCAGAACACCGACACCGGCAACGACCACAGCAAGGCGACGACGAACTTGTGCATGGCGGGCACCGGATCGTCCATCGTCGCGAAGAAGCTGCAGAAGACGGCCGCCGACATCGCTGCGGCCGACCCCGAGGGCCATGCCGTGGCGATCCAGACCGCGCAGCATGCGCAGGTGGCCAGCACGGCCGTCGCGGCCGAGCGCAGTGCCAGGCCACGGTCGCGATGCAGCACCTTCTGACCGAGCGCCGCGGCACGCTGTCGTGGCATCGCGCTGCCCGCGAGGCCGGCGTCGATGTCGGTGCGCAGTCCAATGCAGGCCTGCCACTCGCGCACCAGTTCCTCGAGGCGCACGGCGAGGTCGATGCGCAGTGCGCGGATCCAGGGCGATGACGCCGGCCCATCGGCCAGCGCGCGAAACGCGGCGCGCGTTTCGTCGATGGCCGCGGCCGACAGGCTTGCCTCTTGCGGCGCGATCCAGCCCATGTGGCGCCCGAAGGCCGAGACGATGTCCCGCGGCACCTCGCCCTCGGCGGCCCTCAGCGCCTCGAGCCGATCCTCGATCGCCGACAACGTGGGCGTGAGCGCCGCGAGGCGGTCCTGCATGGCGCGGATGGCACCCGCGGTCCAGCGCAGGTTGCCGGTGTCGAAGGGCACATGGGTCGACAGCAGGCGCAGCTGCGTGATGTCCAGCGCCAGCCGCTGGCGGTCCGCGGCCACGCGCACGCCATCCGCATGGGCGAGCCCGTCGCCGAGCAGGTCGCTCATCCACCGGCGCGCGTCGCCGAGTGCGCGGTCGATCAGGGCCAGCAGCGATGGCGCGAGGCTGGCCGGCAGCACGAGGCTGTGGACCAGGCTGGCGCACAGGATGCCCAGCCCGATCTCCTGCACGCGCGCCACGGCGGTGTCGAACATGGCCGCGGGCGCTTCCACCAACGGGAAGCCGATGAGCGCGGCCGAGTAGCCCGCCAGCAGGAAGACATAGGAGCGCGCGCTGCGGTCCAGCAGCGAGAGGTAGAGGCACAGTCCGGTCCACAGCGCGAGCGCCAGCGTCAGCAGCTCGGGCGCGGCCGACAGCGCCGGGATCAGCACCACCGTGGCGGCGCAGCCGAGCAGCGTGCCCACGAAGCGATAGAGCGCCTTGGAGCGCACGTTGCCCACGAGCGGATGCGCCACGATGTACGCGGTCATGAAGGCCCAGAAGGGCCGTGGCAGGCCGGCGCGGCTGGCCAGGTACAGCGCGAGCATGGCGCCCGCGAAGCTCTTGAGGGAGAAGAGCATCTCGGGGCGAGAGAAGCGAATACTTTGCATGCATCGATGCTAGGCAGCGGTGCCTTTGCCGGAAATTGCATTCCTGGCCGAACGATTTCTCTTTTCGGCCACGGCATGGCATGCGCCCCTTCCGTCCGGAGCCTTCGCTCGACGCGGCGAGAATGGCCGGCTCGCAGCAACGCCCATGGAGACCATGCAACGCCCCGAGGTCGTCCCCGAAGGCCTGGACCACCAGCTCACCGTGCCCGTCATGGCGCTGCGCGTGGACGTCGAGGCGCGTGCGCGCGAGATCCCTATCCACCAGCACCAGATGGGGCAGCTCGTCATCGCCCTGCGCGGCGCGGTGTCGTGCGAAGTGCCGGGCGCGCTGTGGATGGTGCCGCCGCAGGCGGGCGTGTGGATTCCGGGCGGCACGCCGCACAGCAACCACGGCACGGCGAACGCGCTGATCTTCTATCTGTTCGTGGCGCCGGGCACGGGCGCCTTGCCGACGAAGTGCTGCACCCTGGCCATCAGCACCATGCTGAGCGAGATGATCCAGCACCTGGCCGGCCTGCCACCGACCTACGAGCCCGGCAGCGCGACCGATCGGCTCGCGCATGTGCTGCTCGATCAGCTCGGCACGATGCCGAACGAGGACTTCTCGTTGCCGATGCCGCAGGACGCGCGGCTTCGAAAGATATCGCGCGCCATCACGCTCGACCCCTCGGACCGCCGGACCCTGCAGGACTGGGCCGCCGAGACCGGCACCAGCGAGCGCACCCTGACCCGGCTGTGCACGGCGCAGACCGGCCTGAGCTTCGGCCGCTGGCGGCGCCAGCTGCACATGATCGTGGCGCTTCGTGAACTGTCGGGCGGCGCGACCGTGCAGCAGGTGGCCTACGGCCTGGGCTACGAGTCGCCGTCCGCCTTCATCACGATGTTCAAGAAGGCCTTCGGCAAGCCGCCGGCCACCTACATCGCCGAACGCTTCAAAGTGGGCGCTTGACCGCGCGCGGGCGGCGGCGCGTGGAGGGCGGCTCGCCATCGACCGCAGTCGAGGCCTCGGGCCGCGCCGCGACATCGCGCAGCTCGTGCGCTTCGACCAGCCGCGTCAGCAGGCCCATGAACACCTGCTGATCTTCCGCGGACAGCGGCTCCATCAGCAGCTCCTGCGCGTGGCGCACGCTGTCCTGCAGTTCCTGGATGAGCTTGAGTCCGTCCTTGGTGATCACCGACAGCCTCGAGCGGCGGTCGTCCGGGTTGACGCGCGTTTCGATCAGGCCCTTCTCGCTCAGGCGCTTGAGCACCTCCGCGGTCGTCGTGCGGTCGAGGGCGAGCTCGCGGCCGATCGCCTTCTGGTCGAGCCACGGGTTCATCGACAGTGCCGTCAGCATTCCCACCTGCAGCGGCGTGATGCTCTCCGAGTGGCAGAGCTCGTAGAAGATGGCCGCCCCGATCTGATGCAGGCGCCGGATCAGGAAATTCGGGCGGCTGAACATGAGTTGCCGCAAGGGATTGAACGGCGCCGGCCTGTTCGTGGAGTCCTTCGCCGCTGCCGTCTTCTGCGTTGAATTGCGCTGGGTCGTCATGCTCTGGATGGTGGATGTCTCACGTTCGCGAGTGTATCTACGCGACCCGCCGAGGCGCGTGGCGCAGGTCGATCCGCAGGTACTCGCCGAGCAACCGGAAGAAGCCTTCGGCGTCGTCCCAGGGGATCATGTGGCCCGCGTCGGCGGCGACGCATTGGGACAGGTGGGGAGCCAGCGCCCGGATCTCCGCCCGGTCTTCCGCCGAGATGACGCCGCCGCGGCCCGCTGCCATCAGCAGTCCTGGCGTATGGAGTCGCGCGATGTCGGCGTGGATGTCGTCCTCGTGGAATCCGCGGTGCGCCTGCACCACGGCGGCCTCGTCGCATGTGTGCAGCCATTGCGCGCGCAGCCGCAACTGTTCGTCCGTCCACGTGGGCGTGAACGCACGCAGCGCCTCGGCCGTGGTTCCCTGCGTGGCCGCCCGGATCGAGTTCACGTACAGATCCAGCGGGTACGGATAACCGCGCCGGCCAGGCCCCGAGACGGGCGGGTCGATCAACAGGACGCGGGCCATCTGCCGCGCGTCGTGCGCAGCGGCGCGGATCGCCACGCGCGCGCCCATCGAGTGGCCCAGCACCGTCGTGGCCGACCAGTCCGGGGACGCGAGGATGCCGAGGACATCGGCGGCCATCGTCGCCAGGCTCGCATCCATGCCCGGGGCGCTGAACGACAGCCCGCGTCCCCGGAAGTCGAGCACGTGGACGTCGAAGTGCGGCGCCAGGCGTTCGGCGACGAAGCCCCAGGTCACGGCCGGGCTCGTGATGCCCGGAAGGATCAGAAGGCGAGGCCCCTGCCCGCCGAAGCGAAGCAGGTGCAGGCGCACGCCATTGGCGCGCACGTGATAGCCGTAGGGCGCGAGCGCCATCGTCAGGCCCGCCTGAACACGCGGCGAAGGCGGTCGACGGCCATGCTCCACAGGATGGCCAGCAAGGACACCGAGCGCTTCGCTTCATCGGCGGGTGCGGTCTCTCCCGCCAGGCGTCGCGACACCTGCACGCCGAAGTCGGCGACCATGCGGCGCACGAAATCCTTGACCAGGCCCGAGCGCGAGAACTGCGCCAGCGGTCCCTGGAGCGCGTACACCATGTCCACGTGGACCCGCGTGTGGCCGGCGTCGCTCGACGCCAATCGATAGGCCACGTTGCCCTGGGCGCGCGACTTGCTCAGGCTGTCCTGGCCCGCGCCGCGCAGGACGGCCCGCTTGAGGGCATCGTCGCGCTCGAGGCGCGCCGCGCCGACGAAGGCGGCCGACATCGGGCCGAACTTGATGGCGATGCTGCCCTTGACCCTCTCTCCATCGTGCGAGTCGATGCGCGCGCCCGGCAGGCAGGACGCGACCGTCGGCAGATCGCCCATGAGCGCCCAGACCTGCTCGGCGGGAAAGGGAACGTCGAAGGACGCATCGATCGCATGGCCCTTGGCCCGTGCCTTGGCGAGGATGCCGTCATCGACCTCGGCGACGACCTCGGTCCTGGGCGAGGCCGAAGCAGCGGGCGCCGGCGTCGGTGCCGGCGTTGCGTGGGCAGGCTTGCGGTAGACCGTCACCGGTCGCGGCGCGCGCAGCGTGTCGCGCAGTTGCTCGATGCGCGGGTCCGGCGTGTCGCGCTGTTGCTTCAGCACGTCCAGGATGGCGTCGACGATGCCCTGGTAGCCGGTGCAGCGGCACAGGTTGCCCGCGAGCTCGAGGCGAACCCGCGCGTCGTCGGCTGCGGGGACCCGCAGCACGATGTCGCGGGCCGTGGCGAGCATGCCCGGGGTGCAGAAGCCGCACTGGAGCGCGTGGTGCCGCGTGAAGGCGGGGCGCAGCAGGCGCATCGCCGGATCGTCGTCATAGCCCTCGATGGTCGTGACCGCATGCCCCTCGCAGGCCACGGCGAAGGTGGTGCAGGAGCGCGCCGGCTGCCCATCCAGGAGCACGGTGCAGGCGCCGCACACGCCGTGTTCGCAACTCAGGTGCGTTCCCGTCAGCTGCAGCCCGTCGCGCAGAAAATCGCCGAGGTGCATCCTCGGCTCGGCATCCCGGCTCACCGTGCGGCCGTTGACTTGCATGGAGATCGCGTTCAATTACTTGCTCCCTGAACCTGGTGGTGGATCGTCACGCCGGCCTGCAGCAGCGCACGCTCGAGGGCGGCGGCGAACAGCCGGAGATCGATGGCGTCGCGCTCGGGAAGGGCCTGCTTCACGGCGGCCTTCACCTGCTCGCGCGTCAGCCCCTGCGTAGCGCCATCGCCCAGATGCGCCGCGAGGCCGCGCAGCAGGATCGGCGGACCATCGACCGCGCCGAGCACGACACGCGCGCAGTTGCGCGAGGGATCGAAGAAGCAGGCCGCGCTCGCTTCGGCGAACTCGCCGGTCTTGCGGCACAGCTTGTGATAGCCCCAGCGCGCGGTGGGCGTCGAGACCGGCACCGCGACGGAGACGATCAACTCGTCCGCCGCGAGCACCGTCGTGTAGGCGCCCAGCAGCAGGCTGTCGGCCTCGACGATGCGCTCGCCGCTGCGCGACCGCAGCCGGACGCGCGCGCCCAGGGCCGCCAGGCTCACGACCCAGTCCGCCGCGGGGTCGGCGTGCGCGAGGCTGCCGCCGATGGTGCCGCGCGTGCGGATGGCGCGGTAGGCGATGCCGGCCGCGACGCCCTGGACCGGATGCCCCACCAGGGGCGGATGCACCCCGTCCTCGAGTTCCGCGTGCGTCACGGCGGCGCCGATCTCGATGGCATCGCCATGGGTGCGCACGATGCGCAGGTCTTCGATCTGCGCGATGTCGATCACCTCCGAAGGCCGGGCCAGGCGCAGGTTCAACATCGGCCCGAGCGACTGGCTGCCGCCCAGAAGCTTGGCCGAACCGTTCCGCGACAGCAGTTCGATGGCGTGGTTCACGTCCGCGGCCCGGGCATAGGCGAAGTTCGCGGCTTTCATGGGGCGACCTCCCGCGTGAGCCTGGCCGACTCGAGTGCCTGCAGCAGGCGCCGAGGGGTCAGCGGCGTCATTCGCAATTCGGCGGCACCGGTGCCTCGCAGGGCATCGTTGACGGCATTGAAGATCACGGCGGGTGGCGCGACCGCGCCGCCTTCTCCCATGCCCTTGGCGCCGAACTCCGTGTGGGGCGAGGGTGTCTCGGTGTGCTCGATCCGGATCCGCGGCATTTCCATGGCGCCCGGCAGGATGTAGTCGGCCAGCGTGGAAGCCAGTGGCTGCGCCTGGTCGTCGTAGGGGCTCTCCTCGTACATCGCGGTGCCGATGCCCTGCGCGATGCCGCCGATGGTCTGGCCTTCCACGATCATCGGATTCACGATGGTGCCGCAGTCCTCCACCACCACGTAGTCGAGGATCTCGACGTGCCCGGTCTCGGTGTCCACCGCGACCACCGCGGCGTGGCTCGCGTAGGTGAAGGTGCCAGTGTCGACCTTGGGCTTGTAGGCACGCGACACCTCGAGTCCGCCCAGGTGGACTTCGGGCGGCAGGTCCTGCGGCGTGAGGTACCAGGCGCGTCCGACGTCGGCCAGCGAAATCGACTGCTCGCCGGCCCAGGCCCGGCCGTCGAGCAGGGACACGCTGTGCGCGTCCACGCCCATCAGGTGCGCCGCGATGGACTGCACCCGGGGCAGCAGTTCCTTGCAGGCGGTGGCGATGGCGCCGCCCGACATCACGGTGGCGCGCGAGGCATAGGTGCCCGAGGAGAACGGCGTGAGATCGGTGTCGCCATGGATCACGCGGATGCGACTGACCGGAATGCCCAGCACGTCGTGGGCGATCTGCGCGAAGCTGGTCTCCATCCCCTGCCCGTGCGAATGCACGCCCACGCGCACTTCCACGCCGCCGTCGCCGGTCATCCTCACCAGCGCCTGGTCGAAGCCGGGCACGACCGAGATGCCCCAGCCGGCGAACACCGCCGTACCGTGCGCCGATTGCTCGGTATAGGTGGCGACACCGAAGCCGATGCGGCGGCCGTCGGGCTCGCCGCGGGCCTGCCGTTCGCGCACGGCCTCGTAGCCCACCATCTCGAGCGCACGCGTGAGGCTGGCGCGAAAGTCGCCGCTGTCGAAGTGCTTGTTCGCGATGTTCACGTAGGGCATCTGCGCGGCGGGCACGAGGTTCTCGAGGCGCACCTGCCACGGTTCGCGGCCCACTTCACGCGCCACCGCGTCCATGAGCAGCTCGATCGCGAAGCAGACGCCGGTGCGCGCCACCCCTCGGTAGGGCATGAAGCCGGGCTTGTTCGTACCGATGCACACCGTCTCGCATCGGTAGCCCTGGATCGTGTAGGGGCCGGGGAGGTTGCCGAGCGCCTGCCCGGGCTCGAGCCCGATGAAGAACGGCCAGTACGAGTAGGCGCCCCCGTCGATGGTGATCACCGCGTCGAGCGCGAGCAGCTTGCCGTTGCGGTCCGCATACGCGGTGAGCTCGTAGTGGTGCTGGCGCGTGTTGGCGCCGACGATCAGGTGCTCGCGCCGATCCTCGAGATAGCGGAACGGGCGCTTGTACGTCTTGGCCAGCCAGGCCACGCACATGTCCTCCGGATAGAGCATGCCCTTGTAGCCGAAGCCGCCGCCCACGTCCGGCGAGATCACGCGCACGTACTCCTCGTTCATGCCGAGGTGCTGCGCGATGCCGGCGCGCAGCAGATGGGGACACTGCGTCGCGCAGATCAGCACCAGTTGCTCGGTGCGGAAGTCCCAGTACGCCATGACGGACTTTCCCTCCATCGGCGCAATGCACTGGCGCGAGAGCTCGACGCTGCGGCTGACCTTGACTTCGGCCTGCGCCGCGACCTTCTCGAAGTCCCGGTCCATGCGCAGCGTGAGGAACACGTTGTCCTTCCAGCCCGGATGAAGGAACTCGCCGGTCGCCGCCCGCGCGGACGCGGCATCGTGATAGACCGGCAGTTCGTCGTACGAGACCTGCACCTCCTCGAGCAGGTCCTCCGCGAGCGCGCGTGTCGGCGCGATCGCCATGACGACGGCCTCGCCGACATGGCGCACCTTGCCCTTCGCGAGCGGCGGCACTTCCGAGTACTGGTAGCCCGGGATGCTCGACGGCGACTGGATGTCCAGCGCGCCCTCGAGCATCTCGCGCACGAACACCCGTCCCGCGAGCTCCTCCGGAATCTCCACGCCCGTGATGGTGGCGTGCGCGAGCGGGCTGCGCAGGAACGCGACCTCCTGCAGCCCGGGCATCACCACGTCGCCGACGAAGTTGCCCTTGCCCGCCATGTGCCGGGCGTCTTCTTTACGGGGAACCCTGGCCCCGAGCCCCTCGGGCTTGAGCGCCCGTGTCGGTAGTTCTGCGTGATCCATGTGTTGTCTCCGAGGTGTGGTGAATCGACAGGAAAATCGATAGATACGAAGTGTACTGTCTTAATTATAGGTAGCTCGTCGCGAAAGCGGATCACCTGTCTTGACGCGTGGAAACCCTAGGCTTCGACCCGGCGCATCGACCATTTTTCCCCATTAAACAGATACCTTTTTCGACATTCATATGCTCGGTCTTCCTTCTCCAAAGCGAGCGCTCCTCGTAGAAACCCTGATTCTTCTCGATCTACTTTCACCTAAATTACGACGTGTACTGAGCAATTTTCTAGAGCACTGCAATGGAACTCGTCATGGAATGGATCAAGGTGGCCTCGGCGCAGGAGCTGGGCGAGGACGAAGTCAGGTCCGTGAACGTCGCGGGCCATAGCATCGCGCTCTACCGCGTGGGTGGGGAGTTCCTCGCCACCGACGGGATCTGCACGCACGGCAAGGCGCAGCTGTCCGACGGCTTCCTCGAAGACGGATGCATCGAATGCCCGCTGCACCAGGGGCGCTTCGACATCCGCACCGGCAAGGCCCTGTGCGCCCCGGCGACCGTCGACCTGCGCACTCACGCCACAAAGCGCGTGGACGATGACATCTACGTACAGGCGCCGGACGCATGAACCGCGAACCGATCGTCATCGTCGGCACCGGCCAGTCCGCCGCGGTCGCCGCACAAACGCTGCGCGAGCTCGGCCATCAGGGGCGGATCGTCATGCTGGGCCGGGAGGCGCACCGGCCATACGAGCGCCCGCCCCTGTCGAAGGCCGTGCTCGCCGCGGAGGTCGAGCCCCGGCTCGATGTCCTGCCGGACGACGTCTGGTCGCGCATCGATGTCGAGTTGCTTCCAAGCGTCGAAGTGGTCGCGCTCGATCCTGAACGGCATGAAGTCCGCGCCCGCGACGGGCGCGTGTTCGCGTACGGCAAATGCCTGCTCGCCACCGGCGGCGAAGCCATGACGATGGCCGGCCTGCCGCGCGGCACTCCGCGCGTGCATTACATCCGGACCCTCGACGACGCGCGCCGCTTCCGTGCGGCCCTCGGAGAGCGGCCCCGCGTCGCCATCGTCGGCGGCGGCTTCCTGGGCCTCGAGCTCGCGCATTCCGCGCTGGCGGCCGGTGCGTCATCGGTGACGCTGCTGGCGCGCACGCCACCGCTGCTCGAACGCTTCCTGCCGAGCGAAGCCTCGGCATGGCTGGCTTCCGCGCTGGTGCGCGAGGGCGTGCGGCTCGTGCTGGACGATTCCCTGGTTCATGCGCGAGCCGCCGAGAACGGCTGCATGGAGCTGATCACCGCCGCGGGGCTGCGGCTGGAGGCCGACCAGATCGTGGTCGCGATCGGCCTCGTACCCAACGACCAGCTCGCGCGCGATGCGGGACTGGGCATCGCGGACGGCGGCGGCGTGCTCGTCGATGCCGAGTGCCGTACCACCAAACCCTTCGTCTTTGCCGTGGGCGACTGCGCAAGCCAGCTGCGTCGCGGCCAATCGCAGCCCACGCGCGTCGAGTCATGGCAGAACGCGAACGAGCAGGCACGCACGGCCGCGGCGGCCATCCTGGGCCTGCGGCCGCCACCCCCGGGGGTGCCATGGTTCTGGACCGACCAGGGCCGGCACAACGTCCAGGTCCTGGGCGCTCCAGCCAGCGATCTCCAGTACCTCCGCTGCGGCGATGCCCTGCACGACAAGGCGCTGTGGATCGGACATCGGGACGGCGTGCCGATCCATGGCGTCGCCGTCAACTGCGGTGCCGAGTTGCGCGCCATCCGACCTCTCTTCGACCGCGCACAGCCGGTCGACGTCAGCGACCTCCCCCACGAGATCGTCAACCTCCGGGCATGGGCCAGACAGGCGCTGCAGCGCCTGCCGGTCGCCGCATGACCCTTTTCTTGAAGGACCTGTATGTATCAATCACAAGCGGTTATTGGAATCACGAATGCCGACAAGGACCCGCCCTTCGAGCAGTGCGTCTGGCCGGCCGATGCCCTCCACACGATCCCGGACTGGGTCTACACCAGCAAGGCGGTCTATGACCGGGAGATCGACAAGTTCTTCCTCGGGGAGAGCTGGAACTTCGTCGCGCTCGAGGCCGAGATCCCGGCCACCGGCGACTACAAGCGCGGCTACGTGGGCGCCACGCCCGTCGTGATCGCGCGCGCGGAGGACGGGACCATCTCGGTCTTCGAGAACCGCTGCGCGCACCGTGGGGCCGAGTTCTGCCGCCACAACCAGGGCAATGCGAAGGAGTTCGTCTGCCCCTATCACCAGTGGTCCTATGACCTCAAGGGCAACCTGCAGGGGATCCCGTTCAAGCGCGGCGTCGACAAGGTGGGCGGCATGCCGCCGAGCTTCAGGAACGAGGACCACGGCCTGCGCCAGCTGCGCGTGGCAACGCGCAACGGCCTGGTGTTCGCCACCTATTCGGACCGCACGCCACCGCTCGAGGAGTACCTCACGCCGGAGATCGTCGAGCAGCTCGATTCGACCTTTCCGGGCAAGAAGCTCAAGGTGCTGGGCTACTACCGCAACGAGCTTCCATGCAACTGGAAGATGTACCACGAGAACCTCAAGGACCCGTACCACGCCACGCTGCTGCACTCGTTCCTGGTGGTCTTCGGCCTGGCCGTGGCGGGGGTCAAGGCCCTGATCTACGCGGACACGGAGCACGGGCGCCATGGCTTCATGGGCTCGCGCAAGACGAAGGAGAAGTACGCCAGCGTCTCGGACGACAACAAGTCGCAGATGCGATCGTTCCACGACCACCTGAAGCTGCGCGACGAGCGCTTCCTCGACTTCGTGGAGGAGTTCGACTCGCCCTGGTCGGCCATCATGATGACCATCTGGCCCAACATGATCGTGCAGCGCGAGCTGAACACGCTGGGCGTGCGCCAGATCATCCCGAACGGGCCCAACAGCATGATCATGCAGTGGACGATGTTCGGCTACGAGGACGACACGCCCGAGATGACGCGCCATCGCCTGCGCCAGGGCAACCTGATGGGACCCGGAGGCTTCCTGGGCGTGGAGGACAACGAGGCGCTGAAGTTCGTCCAGGAAGGCATGCGCCGCTCGACGACGGACACCAACGTGATCCAGCTCGATGCCGGACAGACCGGCACCACGCGCGGGTTCATCTCCGAATCCTGCATCCGCTCGATGTACGCCTACTACCGCGAGGTGATGGGCATTCCCGTCGCGGAGGCCACGGCATGAAGCACCCGCTCGCCTACAGCCCCGCGCGGGTCGCGCCCCGGCGCGCGATCGAGCTGCGCGCCGAGATCGACGTCTTCCACGCCGAGTACTGCGCCGCGCTCGACGCCGCCAACATCGAACGCTGGCCCGGGTTCTTCTGCGAGGACGCCACCTACCGCGTGACCTCGCGCGAGAACGCGCTGCTCGGCATGCCCGTCGGCCTGATGTATTGCGAAGGGCTCGACATGATCCGCGACCGCGCGATGGCCATCGCCCACTCGCAGATGTTCGCGCCGCGCCAGATGGTCCACGTGCTCGGCATCACGCGCGTGGTGGACGAGGACGACGCCACGATCGCCGCGCAGACCCCCTTCATGCTCGTGCAGACCCTGGTGGAGGGCCCCTCGACGCTCCATCTGGCGGGCATCTATTACGACAAGTTCCTGCGGCGCGCCGACGGGCTCGTCTTGTTCCACCGCGACGTCGTCCATGACACCGAAGTGCTGGCGACCGCCCTGGTCTATCCGGTCTGACAGGAAACCCACCATGAACACCACACCAAAGATCGCACTCGAAGAGCATTTCTCGGGCCCCGGATTCGAGCAGTACTGGGCGCCCTTCGTCAGCGCGCTCCCGCGCGCCTTCACCGTAGAGATCGGCGCCCGGCTCTCCGACTTCGACGACCGCCGCATCGACGAAATGGATGCCGGCAACATCGGCTATTCGATCCTGTCGGAAACCACCCCTGGCGTGCAGGCCGAAGCGGACGGCGCGCTCGCGGTTCGGCGAGCGAGGGAGAACAACGAGTTCCTCGCGGGGCGGGTGGCCCGCCACCCGAAGCGCTTCGGCGCATTCGCGCACGTCGCGCTGCAGGATCCGGCCAGCGCGGCGGACGAGTTGGAGCGCAGCGTTCGCGAATACGGATTCAAGGGCGCGCTGATCAACGGCCACACGCTGGGCCGCTACTACGAGCACCGCGACTTCGACGTCTTCTGGGAACGCGCGGAAGCACTCGGTGTCCCGGTCTACCTGCACCCGGCTGCGTTCAGCGCACCGCCGGCCCTGCTCGCGGGCATGCCCGTGCTGCTGGGCCCCACGTGGGGCTGGGGCGTCGAAACCGCGGGGCATGCGCTGCGCCTGCTGTTCGGTGGCGTCTTCGATCGCTTCCCGCGGCTCGTGCTGCTGCTCGGGCACATGGGCGAGTTCCTGCCCTACCAGCGCACGCGGATCGACAGCCGCTTCGCCGCCTATCCGTCGGGCATCGAGCTGGCCCGCAAGCCGAGCGAATACTTCGGCAGCAACATCCTGATCACCACCGCGGGCGTGTGCTCAGCGCCCGCCCTGCTGGGCGCGATCGGCGAGATCGGGGCGGAGGCCGTCCTGTTCTCGGTCGACTATCCCTTCGAGTCCACCGAGGAAGCCTGCACGTTCATCGAGAACGCGCCGCTGGATGCCGCCACGCGCGCGCTGGTCTGCCATGGCAATGCACGCCGCCTCTTCAAGCTCGAAGCGCTCGAAGCGCTCGAAGAAGCGGTGCTGCCCCAGGTCTGACGTCACCATCTAAGAGGTACAAAAAATGTCCGCTGTCAGCGACTACCAATTGACGAAGGCCTGGGAGGAGGTTCTCCGGCTGTCCAGGCTCGAGCCCGGCCAAACGGTGACCATCCTGTGCGCGCCCTACACGAACCCGCAGACGCTGCGGACCGCGCTGGTCGCGGCCCAGAACGCGGGCGCGATCGTCACGACGATCGAGCTGCCGCCGATCAACGCCGAGAAAGCCACGAGCCGCGACCGCCTGAACTGGCTGGGCGAGACGCCGCTGAGCAACAACCCGGTGGCGCTCGCGGCACTGAAGACGAGCGACCTGGTGCTCGACCTGATGGTGCTGCTGTTCTCGCCCGAGCAGATGGAGATCCTCGGGTCCGGCACCAAGATCCTGCTGGCCGTCGAGCCGCCCGAGATCCTGGTGCGGGCCGTGCCCACGCAGGAAGATCGCCGGCGCGTGCGGCGCGCCACCGAGGTGCTGAGCAAGGCCCGGCTGATGCGCGTGACCTCGCCCGCCGGCACCGATGCCACCTTCAGGATCGGCGACTTTCCCACCATCGGCGAATACGGTTTCTGCGACGAGCCCGGCCGCTGGGACCATTGGCCGAGCGGCTTCCTCTTCACCTTCGCCAACGAGGGCGGGAGCGACGGCACCATCGTGATCGACAAGGGCGACATCCTCCTGCCGCAGAAGAACTACGTGGCGGACAAGATCACGCTGACGGTGCGCGACGGCTTCGTGCGCGAGATCGAAGGCGACATCGACGCGCAGCTGATGCGCGAGTTCATGGAGGCCTACAAGGACCCCGAGGCCTATGCGATGGCGCACATCGGCTGGGGCATGCAGCCGCGCTGCTACTGGCATACGCTGTCCCTGCTCGACCGCGAGCAGACCGTGGGCATGGACGCGCGCGCCTTCGAAGGCAACTTCCTGTTCTCCCTGGGGCCCAACAACGAGGTCGGCGGCCCGCGCACGACGGCCTGCCATCTCGACATTCCGCTGCGCAACTGCACGGTGGAGCTCGACGGCGTGGTGGTGGTGCGCGACGGCAAGGTCGTCGAGGAGGCCCTGCGATGAGCCACGACGAAGACGTGTACCGCCAGCAGGGCTTCGGCAACGCCCTGCCGCCCGAGGCCCCGTTCGCCCTGCTGATCGTCGACTTCATCAACGGGTTCGCCGACCCGGGCAGCTTCGGCGGCGGCAACATCGGGCCCGCCATCGAGTGCACGCGCGGCCTCCTGGCCGAGGCGCGGGCGCGCGGCTGGCCGATCGCGCACACGCGGGTGGTGTACCAGGACGACGGGGCCGACGCCAACATCTTCGCGCTCAAGGTGCCCAGCATCCTCGCCTTGAAGGAAGACGCGCACGGCAGCCAGTTCGTGCCGCAGCTGCAGCCTTCCGCCGGCGAGCTGGTGGTGCGCAAGGTCCATCCCTCCGCTTTCTTCGGCACCTCGCTGGCGGGCTGGCTGTCGCAGCGCGGCGTGAAGACCGTGCTGATGGCGGGCTGCACCACCAGCGGCTGCGTGCGCGCCAGCGTGGTGGACGCGATGTGCCACGGCTTCCGTCCCGTGGTCGTGACCGACTGCGTGGGCGACCGTTCGCTGCCGGCGCACGAAGCCAACCTGTTCGACATGGGACAGAAATACGCGACCCTGCTGACCCGCGACGAGGTGCTGGGCGTGCAACGCATTCACGGGAGCCAGCCATGAAACGCCGACAAGTCCTGCACACGATCGCCATGGGCGCGCTCGGCGCCGCGCAGGTCGCGCGCGCGCAGCTCTCGAGCGCGCCCGGGCGTACCGTGCGAATCGTCATCGGCTTTCCGCCGGGCGGCTCCACCGACGTCATCGCGCGCACCATGTCGCCGCACCTGGAGAAGGCGCTGAAGGCGACCGTCATCGTGGACAACAAGCCCGGTGCCGGCGCCCGCCTGGCCAACACCTACGTGAAGAGCGCCAGGCCCGACGGCAACACCCTGCTGCTGACGTCCTCGACGCTGATGTGCGTGTACCCGCACGTCTTCAAGAACCTCGGCTACGACCCGCTGCGCGACTTCGTGCCTGTGGCCTCCGTCGTCAACATGGAGTTCGGCTTCGTCGCCAGCACCTCGGCAGCACCGGGCATCAAGTCGCTGCGCGAGTACGTGCAGTGGGTGAAGGCCGATCCCAGGAACGGGAACTACGGCGGCGTCGGCGTCGGTTCGATCCCGCACTTCATGGGCGCCATGCTCGGGCGCGAGGCCGGCGTGGCGATGAACTACGTTCCCTTCCTCGGCGGCGCGCCGCATCTGCAGGCGCTCAACGGCGGGCAGATACCCTTCGGCGTCGACGTGACCTCGGGCCTGGTGCCGCACCTGGGCAGCGGCCGTATCAGGCTGCTGGCCACCAGCGGCGCCGAACGCAGCCTGCCGGACGTGCCGACCATCGCCGAGGCGGGCTTCGGCGCGCTGACGCTCGAGGACTACAACGCCTTCTTCTACCCGGCCGGCACGCCGCTGGAGTTCGTGCAGCAGGTCGAGGCAGGGGTGAAGACCGCGCTGCAGCAGCCCGGTGTGCAGGAGACCTTCCGCCAGCTGGCCTTCAGGCCCGGCAATGCGGGCGCCAGCCAACTGGCCGCGCGCATGAAGCCCGATCTCGAGCGCTGGCGCAAGGTGATCGAGGACACCGGCTTCAAGCCGCTCGATTGACGACCTCCTTCCTCATGTCCACGATGACTTCGAAGCTTCGCCAGGTCGGCCATCTCACCATCCTGCTGGACGACGACGGCCTCGCCACCGCCGCCAGGCTGGCGGGCAGGGCTCTGTATCTCACGCACGACCGTGGCCCGCTGCGCACCCAGTTGCAAGGCGCGACACTGACCGAAAGGCCCGCGGTCTCCGATCTGTTCGCCCATGTATCGACCGACGCGATCATCAAGGCGAACCCCGATTGCTACTACTACGACGACCGGCTCGGCGACCTCCTGCTGCGCTCCCTGGGAAACGGCGGCTACGTCGAGGCCACGGAGATACGGCAAGGCGGCTTCGGCCTGATCCTGGCGGGCGAGGGCTGGGGCGAAGGCAGCTCGCGCGAGGTCGCGGCGCGGGCGCTGCTGATCGCGGGGATCGGCGCGGTGTTCGCCCCGTCCATCGCGCCCATCCATCGGCAGAACCTGATCAACAACGGGATGCTGCCGATCACCAACCCTGAACTCGCCTGGCGCATGGCCGATGGCGAGACCCTCGCATTCGACGAACTGCTCGAGGGCTTCGACGCGACCTCGCGCAGGATTCTTCGCCGCGGCGGCCTGTTCCCCTTCATGCAGGCCCGCAGCGAAGGCAAGGAACCCGACGAGGCCATCGCGACGCCGGCCCGCGCCATGACCCTCGCGGAGAAGATCATGGCGCGGCGCATGAAGACGCGCTTCGGTGCGGTTCGGCCCGGGGACACGGGCTTTCTCGAGGTCGATGCGGCGTTCTCCCATGACTACACGACGGCGCCTGCCGCGGCCGCCGCCGAGGCGGCCCTCGGACGACCGGTCCGCGTGCAGCGGCCCGGAACCGTCCACTCCTTTCCGGACCACCTGACGCTTGCCTCGCGATTGCCGGGCATCGATGCCGAAGCGCTGGCCGGCATCGCCGACCTGCGCATGTCGCAGCGTGCGCTGGCCGAGCGGACCGGGATGCACTGGCACGCCACGCCGCAGGGAGCGCCCACGGGCATCTGCCACACGGTGATCCGCGAGCAGGTTGCCCTCCCCGGCCAGGTCATCGTCGGGACCGACTCGCACACCTGCTCCGCCGGCGCGCTCAATTGCCTGGCCTATGGCGTCGGCAACAGCGAGATCGCCGCCGTGTGGGAGTGGAACGTGCTCAGCGTTCGTGTTCCCCGGACCGTCAGGGTCCAGCTCGAGGGCTGCTTGCCCGCGGCCTGCACAGCGAAGGACGTGATGCTTCACCTGGCCGGCATCGGCAAGGCGTCGGGCATCTTCACGGGCCGCGTCATCGAGTTCGGCGGCAACGGCCTCGAGACCCTGATGTTCGACGAGCAGGCCGTGCTCGCGAACATGGCGGTCGAATGCAATGCGTTGACCGCCGTGTGCGAACCCACGTTGGCGATGATCGATCACCTGGCCGTTCGGCGGCAGATCGCGCCGGAGGATGCCTGGGCCCTGTGCCTGCGTCCCGATCCGGAGGCCGAATACGAGCGCGTGATGAGCGTCGACCTCGGCGCGATCCAGACCCTGGTGGCACGCCCCGGCCATCCCGGCAACGGGGTGCCGCTCGAGCAAGTGCTGGGAACGCCGCTGGACCTGGCCTATGGCGGCTCGTGCACGGCGGGCGACCTGGGCAGCATTGCGATGTATGCCGAAGTCTTCAGCGGCCGCCGCGTCCGCATTCCGACCTATGTGCAATACGGCTCGCAGCTGGTGCAACAGCAGGCCAGGCAGGCGGGCTACCACGACGTGCTTGTCGCGGCCGGCGTGACGGTGATCGAAGAGCCTGGATGCGGCGCGTGCATCAGTGCGGGCCCCGGAGGGCCTCGCGCGGGGCAGGTCGCCATCTCTGCAACGAACAGGAACATGCCGGGGCGGATGGGGGACGGCGATGTCTATCTGGCCAATCCGCGTGTGCTTGCGGCATCGGCGGTTGCGGGGTGCATCGCTGAGCCGTAGCGGGCTCGGCACGGCTGGTTGACGGCGGCGTCGGCCGAAAGGCGCTCACGGCGAAGCAGCGGCGCCACGCGGTAAACACTACCGCCTTCGCGGTTTATGGGCATATACCCATAATTGCGCATGACCTCCGCCCACCACCACCACGGCATGTGCTGCAGCACCGCGCTGCGCAAGGCCACGCGCCGCGTCACGCAGCTCTATGACGAGGCGCTGGCACCCGTGGGGCTGCGTTCCACCCAGTATTCGATCCTGATGGAACTGAGCCGGCGTGCCAGCGAGGCGCCCACCCTTCAGGTGCTGGCCGATGCCCTGGTGATGGACCGCTCCGCCCTGGGCCACACCTTGCGCCCATTGGAACGCGATGGCTTGCTGGCACTGCAGCATGGCGAGTCGGATCGGCGCCAGCGCCAGGTCGTGCTGACCCGCAAGGGCCAGGCACTCGTCGCTCGCGCGCAGCCGCTGTGGCAGCGCGCGCAGGACCGCTTCTGCGAGGTGTTCGGCGAGGCGGAGGCGGCGATCTTGCGCATCACCTTGCTGGACATTGCCGCGGACGAACGGCTGAGTTCGCGGGCCTCCTGATTTTTCGGGCTTGCATCCACCGCTTTTCTCGTTGACCCCAATATGGGCATATGCCCCTAAATCATGACCGCCAGCCTTCCACCCACGCCAGCGCCGCAACAGGCCGCAGCCTCGCCTGCCATTGCGCAGGATCCGCGTCGCCAGCAGGCCGTTCTGCTGGTGGCCTCCATGGTGTCGTCGCTGGTGATGCTCGACACCAACGTGGTGGCGGTCGCCCTGCCCACCATCGCGCACACGCTCAATGCCGAGTTCGCGGACATGCAGTGGGTGATCACCGCGTATATGCTGCCCTTCGCGGCCCTGCTCATGGCTGCGGGCTCGCTGTGCGACCGGTATGGCCGGCGACGCATCATGGTGGTGGGGCAGGTGCTCTTCGTCGGCGCTTCGCTGTTCTGCGGCACGGCCCCAGCCGCCTGGGTGCTGAATGTGTCGCGGGCATTCCAGGGGATCGGCGCGGCCCTGCTGTTGACGGCGGCGCTGGCGGTGATCAACCACAGCTTCCAGGGACCCGCGCGCGCACGGGCCTACGCGTTCTGGGGCGCCTGCCTGGGCATCGCCATCACCTGCGGGCCCATCCTCGGCGGTGTGATCTCCAGCACCATAGGCTGGCACTGGGTGTTTCTCATCAACCTGCCGATCGGCGTGGTGCTGATCGCCGCCACGCTGCGGGTGGTGGAAGAGTCGCGCGACAAGGAAGCGGTGCGGCTGGACTATGGCGGCGTCGCCACCTTCAGCGGTGCGCTGTTCCTGCTGACCTGGGCCGCCATCGACGGCAACGCGCTGGGCTGGACTTCGCCCGCGGTGCTGGGACGCCTGATCGGCGGCGTGCTGCTGCTCGAGGCCTTCGTGGTGATCGAGGGCCTGCAGGCACGGCCCATGGTCGACTTCAGGCTGCTGCGCTCGCCGGCCTTCGTCGGTAGCGCTTTCGCCATGGTGGGCTACGCGGCGGGGGCGCAGGTCATGCTGTTCTACCTGCCGCTGTACTTGCAGAACGCCTTTGGCTTGTCACCGGCCAGCGCCGGCATCTCCATGCTGCCGTTCGCACTGCCCATGTTCCTGGTGCCGCGCATCGCAGCCCACTACACGACCGGGTGGACGCCGCGCGCGTTGCTGTGCCTGGGCCTGGGACTGAGCGGCGTGGCGAATGCGGCCATGGCGCTGCTGGCCACCAGCGGTTCGAACTACCTAGCCTTCGCTTGTGCGATGGCGCTCGCGGGCACCGGTGCCGGCCTGCTCAACGGCGAAACGGCCAAGGCCATGCAAGGTGCGATCCCGCCGCAGCGTGCGGGCATGGCCTCGGGCCTGGCGGGCACCACGCGCTTCAGCGGTCTGCTGGCGGGCGTGGCCGGATTGGGCGCGGTGCTGGTCGCGATGGCCACTGCAGATTTCGAGCGCGCGGCTGCACAGTGGCCATCGGCGCCTGCGCTGGCCCGGGACGTGGCCAAGCGCTTCAGCGCGGGCGATGTGGCGGGAGCGCTGCACGCATTGCAGGCGCTTCCCACTGATGCGGCCGCCGCTGCCGCAACTGCGTTGCGACATGCATTCGGCACAGGATTCGCCGCCGCCGCGTGGTCCGCCGCCAGCGTGGCCGTGGCCGCACTGGTGCTGACACGGCTGCTGATGCCCGGCCGCGATGCCCAGGCGGCGAACGGCCTGCAAGAGGCGCACATGGTGGCGCCGGGTGAGTGATCGTCCATCAACGAAGGAGAAATTCCATGCGCTATCGTCTTCTCGGCCGCAAGTCCGGCCTTCGCGTCTCTGAATTCGCACTCGGTGTCGCCCTGTTCGGCACGGGCTGGGGCTACGGCTCCGAGCATGCCGATGCGCGCCGGGTGTTCGACCGCTATCTCGAGGCTGGCGGCAACTTTTTCGACACCGCCGACGGCTACCAGTTCGGCCAGTCCGAATCCATGCTGGGCGAGCTCATCGCACCGATCCGCGACGACATCGTGGTGGCGACGAAGTACAGCGGCGGCGCATCGAAGGAGCCGACGCTGGCCAAGACCGGCAACAGCCGCAAGAACCTCGTCTACTCCGTCGAGCAGAGCCTGCAACGGCTCAAGACGGACCGCATCGACCTGCTGTGGGTCCATCATTCCGACAACGTCACGCCCACCGAGGAAATTCTGCGAGGGCTCGATGACCTGGTGCGCGCGGGAAAGATCCTCTACGCCGGCTTCTCGAACTTCCCGGCCTGGCGCATCGCGCGTGCGGACCTGCTGGCGGAACTGCGTGGCTGGTCGCCACTCGTCGGGGTGCAGTTCGAATACAGCCTGATCGAACGCAGTGCCGATCGCGAGCTGATGCCCATGGCCGAAGCCCTGAGCTTGGCCGCTGCGGTGTGGTCTCCGCTCGGGGGCGGCCTGCTCACAGGCAAGTACCGCAATGGAGAGCAAGGTCGGCTGCAGGGCATGGGCCGGGTCATCCGCACCGAGAAGACCGAGCGCGACGCGGCCGTCGTGGACGCCGTGATCGATGCGGGTGTGCAGCTCGGGAGATCGCCGGCCGAAGTGGCGCTGGCATGGGTCGGCGCCAAGGCGCGGAAGTCCACCACATCGATCATCACGATCATCGGGCCGCGTACGGTGGAGCAGCTCGATAACAACCTTCTGGCGCTCGACCTGGCGCTGCCGCAGGACTTGGTAGACCGGCTCGATCAGGTCAGCCAGATCGCTCCTGGGGTCCCGTTCGAGGTCAATGCGGAGACGCTTCCGCGGATGCTGGGCGGCCGTCCTCACTTGGTGGATTTGCCTACCTTCAAAGTTGTCTGATTAGCTTCTCGCGCCGCATCGCCAATTAAATTACCAATAAAAAAGCGCCCTGTCGTGGACGGGGCGCTTTTTGTTTTCTGCTTTTGCCTTTGCTTTCGCCAAGAAAAAAGCCCCAACCGATTGGTTGGGGCTTTTTTGGCTGTAATAGCCTGACGATGACCTACTTTCACACGGGAACCCGCACTATCATCGGCGCTG
>NZ_JBWKPN010000008.1:0-417858 GCF_059418265.1 Variovorax sp. GW821-FHT09B05 | reverse complement strand
CTTTTCTTTGGTTACTTTCTTTTGGCGAAGCAAAAGAAAGTGACTCGCCCGCCGGGGCGAGACCCGGCCAACAGCCTTCATAAGAAACCAACCTCATGAAGAAGCTAACGATGGCCACATTGCCAAGAGACACAAGAGACACCCTCTTCCTCCTGGCAGTCATAGCCCTCATCATCCTCCCCCAGGTAGACCACCTCCCCTGGTGGTGCACCACCCTCACCACAGCAGTCCTGATCTGGCGCGGCACCCTCGCCGTCCAATCCAAACCCCTCCCCTCCCGCTGGTGGCGCATCGCCCTGCTCGTGGTGACGGTCGCCGCCACCTTCGCCACCCACCGCACCCTGCTGGGCCGCGACGCCGGCGTCACGCTGATCGTGATCCTGCTCGCACTCAAGACGCTCGAGCTGCGCGCGCGCCGCGACGCCTTCGTCGTCTTCTTCCTGGGCTTCTTCGCGATGCTCACGAACTTCTTCTATTCGCAGTCGCTCGCCACCGCCATCACGATGCTGCTCGCGCTGCTGGGCCTGCTGACCGCACTGGTCAACGCCCACATGCCGGTGGGCCGGCCGCCGCTCGCGCAGGCGGCGCGCACCGCGGGGTGGATGGCGCTCGCGGGCGCGCCGATCATGTTCGCGCTGTTCCTGCTGTTCCCGCGCTTCGCGCCGCTGTGGGGCACGCCCGGCGACGCGATGGCCGGCCGCAGCGGGCTGTCGAACACGATGCGCGTGGGCACCATCGCCGAGCTCGCGCTCGACGGGCGCGTGGCAGCACGCATCAAGTTCGACGGCAACCGCGCGCCGCCGCAGAGCCAGCTCTACTTCCGCGGCCCGGTGCTCGCGCAGTTCGACGGCCGCGAATGGACCGCGCTGCCGTCCTGGCGCCGCGGCGCGGCCAGTTCCGAGCTGCGCACCAGCGGCGAGCCGCTGGGCTACGAGGTCACGCTCGAGCCCAGCAACCGTCCCTGGCTGCTCACCCTCGACGCCGCACCGCGCGCGCCCGAACTGCCGGGCTACGAGGTCACGGGCAGTTCGGACCTGCAATGGTTCGTGAACCGGCCGCTGTCGGACCTGGTGCGCTATCGCGCCCAGAGCTACACGCGCTTCGAGAGCGGCCCCGCGAACAGCGCGAACACGCTGCGCGCCTACCTCGCGCTGCCGCCCGCCTCGAACCCGCGCACCGCGGCACTCGCGCGCGAGATGCTCGCCGACCCGGCCCTGGCCGGTGCCGCCACGCCCGCGCTGGTGCAGGCGGTGCTGCGGCGGCTGCGCACCGGCGGCTACAGCTACACGCTCGAGCCCGGCGTCTACGGCAACGACACCGCCGACGAGTTCTGGTTCGACCGCAAGGAGGGCTTCTGCGAGCACATCGCCTCGGCCTTCGTGGTGCTGATGCGCGGCATGAACGTGCCGGCGCGCATCGTCACCGGCTACCAGGGCGGCGAACTCAACGGCATCGACGGCTACTGGGTGCTGCGCCAGAGCGATGCCCACGCCTGGGCCGAGGTCTGGGAGGCCGGCAAGGGCTGGGTGCGCGTCGATCCCACGGGCGCGGTGGCACCGGGACGCGTCGGCCAGTCGATGCGCCTCGTGCAGGCGCCAGGTCTGTTCGCGGGCGCCGTCATCGCGATGAGCCCGACCTTCGCGCAGAACCTGCGCGCGACCTGGGAGGCCGTCAACAACGGCTGGAACCAGTGGGTGCTCAACTACACGCAGAGCCGCCAGCTCGACCTGCTGAAGAACATCGGCTTCGAGGCGCCGAGCCTCGAGGACCTGGCCTACGTGCTGCTCTATCTGCTGGTGGGCGCGAGCCTGGCCGGCGCGCTCTGGACGTTGTGGGAACGCAGCCAGCACGATCCCTGGCTGCGCCTGCTCGGCCGTGCGCGCGCGCGGCTCGCGAAGGCCGGCCTCGCCGTGCCCGACACCGCGCCGCCGCGCCAGATGGCGGCGCTGGCCGAAGCCTTCTTCGGCATCGATGAAAGCGCGCCGCTGCGTGACTGGCTGCTGAAGCTCGAGGCCCAGCGCTATGCACCGGACGGCACCGGCACGCCGGCCGCGCTGCGCGCCGAGTTCCGTCGCCTGCCATGGCCTGCGCGCAAGGCCGGGCCCGCACTGCAACCCGGCTGAACGCAACCACATGTGTCGCCCGCCGGCCCTCGCGCGGCCGGGCGGCACAATCGGCCGATGCGATCCTCCCTTTCCACGCGGCATCAGCCGGTCCGCGCCGCTGCCCTCGCCCTTCTTGCCGCCTGTGCCGCCGGGCTCGCCACGCAGGCCGCGGCCCAGCCCCGCCCCGCGGTCAAGGCCGTGGTCGGCAGCACGCCCTACGCCACGCGCGACGACGCGATGCGCTTCGCCGACGAGGTCGCGGCGCGCCGGGGCCTGGACCGCCAATGGGTGCGCGCCACCATCGGCGGCGCGCGCTTCCTGCCCAACGTGCCGCGGCTGATGCTGCCGGGACCGGTGGGCACGGTGAAGAACTGGCAGGTCTACCGCAGCCGCTTCATCGATGCCACGCGCATCGCCGCGGGCGTGCGCTTCTGGCGCGCCAATGCCGACCTGCTCGCGCGCGCCGAGGCCACCTACGGCGTGCCGCCCGAGATCGTCGTGGGCATCGTGGGCGTGGAGACCATCTATGGCCGCAACATGGGCAACTTCCGCGTCATCGACGCGCTCGCCACCTTGGCCTTCGACTTCCCGCAGGGCCATCCGCGCGCGGCCGAGCGGCAGGCCTTCTTCCGCGGCGAGCTCGAGAGCTTCCTGAGCACCGAGAGCCGCACCGCCGACGACCCGATGGTGCCGCTGGGCAGCTACGCGGGCGCGATGGGCATGCCGCAGTTCATGCCGAGCAGCATCGCCAAGTACGCAGTGGACTTTGACGGCGACGGACGCATCGACCTGGTCAACAACACGGCCGACGTGATCGGCTCGGTGGCCAGCTACTTCAAGGCCTTCGGCTGGCAGCCGGGCATGCCCGCGATCTACCCGGTGCGCTTCGACGAGTCGCGGCTGCGCAAGGACATCCTGCTGGCGCCCGACATCCTGCCGAGCTTCAGCGCCGACAGCTTCGTGGCCGCGGGCGCGGTGCCAGACGGCGAGGGCCAGCGCCATCGCGGCCTGCTTGCGCTGATCGAGCTGCAGAACGGCGCCAACGCCGCGCCGACCTACGTGGCGGGCACGCGCAACTTCTACGTGATCACGCGCTACAACTGGAGCAGCTACTACGCGATGTCGGTGCTCGACCTCGGCAACGAGGTCAAGGCGGCGATGGGCTATGCGCCGGCGCCGCAGCCGGTGCTGGCGCCGGCCCCCGCGCCGCTGCGCTCGCAGCCGAGGCTCGATGCGCAACCGATGCCGCTGCCCCTGCAATCGACGCCGACCGAGCCGACGGCCTCGCAACCGCTGTCGCCCGCCTCCTCGCCGCGGCAACCGATGCCGCTGCCGCAGTGAGGGCCACGCGATGACGCCCTTGTCGAGCGCGGCCCTGCGGGCGAACTGGCACGCCGCCTGGCGCGCGCTCGGCATCGCGCAACCCGGCACGCCCGAGCGCGATGCGCTGTGCGACGAGCTGCAGCGCCGCTACGCCGAGCCGCAGCGCCACTACCACACGCTGCAGCACCTCGGCGAATGCCTGGCCTGGTTCGAGCGCGAGCAGGCCGCCGCGCAGCGGCCCGGCGAAGTGGCGCTCGCGCTGTGGTTCCATGACGCAATCTACGACGTGCATGGGCACGACAACGAGGCACGCAGCGCCGCCTGGGCGCTCGAGGCGCTGCGCAGCTTCGAGGCCGGCGAGGACGCGGCGCAGCGCGTGCACGAACTCGTGATGGCCACGCGCCACGATGCCGTGCCCGAGGGCCGCGATGCCGAACTGCTGATCGACATTGACCTCTCGATCCTCGGCGCCGAGCGCGCGCGCTTCGATGAGTACGAGGAGCAGGTCGGGCGCGAATACGCCTTCGTGCCGCTCGAGATCCGCCTGCCGCGCCGGCGCGCGATCCTGCAACGCTTCCTCGACCGCGACGCGATCTACGCCACGCCGCGCATGCACGCCCTGCTCGAGGTCTGCGCGCGCGAGAACCTGCGCCGGTCAATCGCGGGCTGAGCGCGCCGCCGATATCTCAGGCCGGCAGCAGCCGCCACCATTCCGAGCGCATCGGCAAGGCGCCACCGGCCTCCTCGACCTGGCCCAGCAGCAGGCCATCGGCCCCCGCGCCATGCACCACCAGTCGCAGCAGTTGCGCCGCATCGCGGTTCAGCACGAAGCTGCCGTCGCCGCGCCAGCCCAGGCAGCGGCCGACCTCGGCCAGCGCCAGCGCGGGCTGGCTCTGCATGAAGGTGAAGGGCATGGTGAGCCCCGCATCGAGCTGCTCGAGCCCGGTGCAGGTCGCGGCCCAGGGCCCGCGTCGGCTGCCGACGCGCAGGCGTGCACCGGCGGGCAGCGCGGCCTCGCCGGCCGCGTCGATGCAGCGCAGCGCGCCATGCATCGCGAGCTCGGTCCAGGTGCCGACGCGGCGCGGCCGGTAGCCGAGCCGCTGCACGAGCTGCGCGTGCCAGTCGTCCGGCAAGGGGTCGGCACCGACATGCGCGACGACGCGCCAGCCCTCGATCATGGCGCGCCCTCCCCCGCATCCTCGAGCACCAGCGCCGCATGGCCGCCACCGAAGCCCAGCACGTTGAACAGCAGATGCCGCAGTCCGTGCGGCGCCGAGGCACTCAGCGCCAGGCCCAGCGCCGCGTCGGGCGCATGCGTCGCCACCGGCCAGGCGCCGTGCGCGATGCAGCCGGTCAGCAAGGCCAGCTCGGCCGCGCCCGAGGCGCCGAGCGTGTGGCCGATCGCGGTCTTGAACGACACCAGCGGCGGCAGCGGATCGAACAGCGCGCGCAGCGCCTGCGCCTCCACCGCATCGTTGCCGGGGCTTCCCGCGGCCTGCACCTTGACCAGTCCGATGTCGCGCGGCCGCAGCCCGGCCTGTGCGAGCGCGGCTTCGCACACGGCACGCACCGCGCCCGCCTCGTTGCCCGCGGGGTTGCTGCCGTCGACCCTGTTCGCGCCGCCCGCAATGCGCCAACGCGCGGGCCGCGTGCGCAACTGCAGCGCCGCGAAGGCCTCGCCGAGCACCAGCCCGTCGCGGCCGGCGCCGAAGGGCCGCGCGCCATCGGGCGACAGCAGCTGCATCGCGCCGAAGCCCGCCACGGTGAAGCGGTTGTCGGGCTCGGCGCCGAGCACCAGCGCCTCCTCGGCCCCGCCGCCGCGCAGCAGATCCGAGGCCGCGAGGATCGCATTGAGCGCCGAGGTACAGGCCGTCGACACGGTGAAGACCGGGCCGCGCCAGGCGAGCGCGCCGGCCACGATCTCGGCGAAGTCGAGCAGGTCGCCGCCGAGCCGGCGGTCGTCCTTCTCGTGCTCCATGTGGCCGATGTCGAGCGAGGACGAGGCGACGAACAGCGGCGCGTCGCGCGACACCGCGCCGCCCGCGCGATCGGCCTGCGCCACCACCGCGCGCACGCGCCGGCGCACGCGTTCGTCCCACCCGCCATCGCTCGCCGACAACTGGTAGACCGGCCACTGCGCCTGCGCCGACACGGCCACCGGCACGGGCCGCACGCCGCCCGCGCGCAAGCTGGCGATCGCCGCGTCCAGATCGTCGCCCAGCGCGCAGGCCAGCCCCACGCCGCCGAGGTACACCGCCCTCATCGTGCGTTCATGCCCTCTGCTCGCGCAGCAGGTGCTCGGCCAGGTGCGCGACCGAGCTCAGCGCGCGGCGCGTCTCCTTGCTGTCGGGCATGCGCACGCCGAAGGCCTGCTGGATCGCCATCGACACCTGCAGCGCATCGAGCGAGTCGAGGTCCAGCCGCGCCTCCGGGCCGAACAGGGCCTCGTCGTCCGACAGGCCGCCGGGCGGCGGCTCCTTCTCGACGGCTTCGAGCACCAGCGTCTTGAGCCGGGCGATGAATTCGGGAGTGACGGGGTTCATGGCGTGCGCCTGCGAAAGAGAAAGACCGCGAGCACGAACATGGCGGCCGCGAACACCACCAGCCGCCCGACCTGCGGCAGCGTGTCGGCCACGCCGCCGCCGCGCAGCAGCACGGTCAGCAGGGCCTCGAGGCCCCAGTTCATCGGCGAGAGTTCGACCAGCCGCTGCATGAAGCCCGGCATCACGAACTTGGGCACCATGATCCCGCCCGCGGCCGCCATCAGCACGTTGACCATCGGCCCGATGGTGGCGGCCTGCGCATGGCTGCGCACCGCGCAGGCCAGCGCCAGCGAGAGGCTCACGGCCGCGAGGCTCACCGCGCCCAGCGCGACCAGCAGCGCGCCCCAGTCGATGCCCGCGAGCGACAGCGCGTCGCCGCCGATCAGCGGCATCAGCCAGATGCCCGCGGCCAGCATCAGCAGCGCCTGCACCGCGTTCACCGCGAGATAGGGCAAGGCCTTCGAGGCCAGCAGCATGGCGCGCGACACGCCCAGGCTCTGCAGCCGGCCCAGCGCGCCCGAGCCGCGCTCCTGCACCAGCAGGCTCGAGAGCGAGGCCACCACGAAGAACATGCCGAACACCAGCCAGGCCGGCACGTTCTGCTGCACCGAGGTCGGCCGCGGCCCGCTGCTCGCGAAGCGCTCGGCCTGCACCAGCGCCTGGATCGACGCGCCCTGCGCCGGCCCCGCGGTGCCCGGCACCTGCAGCGCGAGCCGCGCCTTGAGTTCGCCCGAGGCGCCGACCAGCTCGGCACGCAGCGCGTTGTGCAGGTTGCTGTCGATGCCGGGCTCGGTCAGCAGCTGGATGTAGGGGCGCGTCGAGAGCGCCACCGATTCGAGCTCGTCCGACAGCCCCGGCTGCAGCACGATCACGTACTTGAGCTCGCCGCGCCGCAGCCGCGCCTGCCAGTCGGCGCCCAGCGGCTCGGGCGCGCCATGGGCCTTGCGCCACAGCTGCAGCAGCCACTGCGCGGGCGTGCCGTTGTCGCGCACGTCGACCGCATAGTTCAGCGCGGCCAGCGGCGGGCGGTAGATGTCCTTGAGCGTGAGCGACATCAGCACGATGAAGATCATCGGCATCAGGAACAGCGCGGCCAGGCCGTGCATGTCGCGCCGCAGCGCGAGCAGTTCCTTCTTGATCAGGGCCCAAAGCATCGGTCGTCAGTCCCGCAGCGAGCGGTGGGTGAGCGCCATGAACAGCTGCTCGAGGTCGTGGCGGCCGAACTCGGCATGGCGCACCTCGATGCCCGCGGCCTCGAGCGCGGCCAGCACCGGGGCCGGACCGGTGCCCGGATGCAGGTGGATGCGCCAGTGCACGCCGCCCTGCTCCACCGTGCCGAAGCGCGAGAGCATTTGCGCATCGAGCCCGTCGGCGGCCAGCGTGAGCAGCATCGCGTTCTTCGACAGCAGTTCCTCGAGCGAACCCTCGCGCAGCACCCGGCCATGATCGAGGATCGCCACGCGGTCGGCGATGGCCTCGATCTCCTCCATGTAGTGCGAGGCGTAGATCACCGCCGCGCCCGCGCGCGCCAGACCCTTGATCGCGTCGAGCACGAAGGCGCGCGACTGCGGATCGACGCCGACGGTGGGCTCGTCGAACAGCATCAGCTCGGGCTCGGGCAGCAGTGCGATCGCGAGGTTGAGCCGGCGCTTGAGGCCACCCGAGAGCCGCTCGGCGCGCGTGCCCGCGAAGGCCTCGAGCTGCGCGAACGCGAGGCAGGCCGCGATGCGCTCGCGCTTGCGCGCGCCCGCGAGCCGGCCCGCGGCAGCGAAGCAGGCCAGGTTCTCGGCCACGGTGAGCATCGGGTAGAAGGCATGGTCCTGCGGCGCCACCGCGATGCGCGTGGGCGCCTGCGCGCGCACCTGCGCGAGCGGCACGCCATCGATGCGGATCTGGCCCGACTGCACCGCGAGCGCGCCCGACAGGTGCGAGATCAGGGTGGTCTTGCCCGCGCCGTTGGGCCCGAGCAGGCCGAGCACGCAGCCGCGCGGCACGGCCAGCGACACCGCGTCGAGCGCGTTCGCCTGGGCGTGCGGGTAGCGGTGGCTCAGTCCCTGCAGTTCGAGCATCAGGACACGGCGGCCTTGAGGTCGCGGAAGAAGCTCTGCTCGCGCTGCGCCTGCTCGCGCAGCAGCGCCGCGAGCGTCGCCGGATCGACCGCCTCGCGCCCCTTGACCATGCGCGCGGCCTTGAGCGCGAAGGCGCGCCAGTCGTCGCCGATGGCCGTGAGGCGGTCGGACATCTGCAGCAGCTGCGGCTTGCCGAGCAGCGCGGCGGCCTCTTGCAGGAAGGCCGCGTAGATGAAGCGGAAGCCGGCGCCGCCGGTGCCGATCTCCTCCTGCATGCGCACCAGGTGGCCGATGAAGGCCACGGTGCGCGGATCGGCGGGCGCGAGCTTCGCGATGCGGCCGGCCAGGGTGCGCATGCCGCGCACGCCGACGATGGGCACCGGCGCGAGCATGTTGCGCACGGTCTTCAGGATCGCCTTGCGCACCGCGCCCGCGTCGACCGCCTTGCGCTCGATCGCCTGCGGGTAGTACATGAGCCCCTTGGGCGCGAGCACGCCCTTGGCGAAGCGCGCGCGCGCCAGGTCGGCGCTGGCGCAGCGCACCGGCTCCTCGAACACCGGGTCGCTGATCAGGTACTCGTCGCCCTCCTTGCCGTAGACCAGCAGGTTGTGCGCATTGAAGTGGAAGCGCATGTTGGGCGGGAAGTACGGCAACCAGTAGACCGAGGTCTGCAGGCCCACGAGGTGGCCGTCGGCGAGCAGCGCGTCGAGCCGGCGCTGGCCGTCCTCGGGGCTTCTGAAGGTCTCGAAGCAAAAGCGCGCGGCCATCGGCGCGAGCAGGCCCTTGATCATCGCGCGCGGCGGCATGCGGTAGGAGATCAGCGGCAGGCCCGAGAGCTTGATGAACGGCAGGTAGGCGAACGACAGGCCCGAGGACAGTCCCAGCGCCATGCTCTCGGTCATCGCGGGCACGCCGTGGTGGCGCATCAGGCTCGAGATCACGCCGCTCTCGCAGTGGGCGGCCTGGCTGTGGCGGAAGCCGCTTTCGGCGACCGGTGCGGCGATGGCATTCATGGCAGTTCCTTGAGCGCGGCGACGGACAGGCCCAGCGCCTGCGCATAGCGCGCGAGCTGGTCCCCGGAGAGCGCCGCGAAGTGCCGCGGCTGCAGGTGGCGCCGCACGCGCCATTGCCAGAAGCCGCTGGTCTGCGACAGCAGCGCGACGTCCATGCGGCGGTCGTACATCCAGTATTCGAGCGGCGAGGCCAGGCCCTGCGCCACGCGCTCGCGCGCGGTCGCGGCCTGCGCCACCAGCGTGTCGACCGCATGGGTGGTGACGATCTCCTCGGCCTCCCAGCCGCGCGAGGTGGTCGTGACCACGCGGCCCTGCGCATCGCGCGCGTACATCAGCTTGGCGTGGCCCGCGAGCGTGGCATTGCCTTCCTGGGGAACTGCGTCGAGGTCCATGTCAGCGTCTCTCCTTCGCCATCGGCTTCGTGTCAGACGGCCTCGAGGTAGATGAAACCGCTCGAGAAGCGGCCGCTCTCGGGCACGAACATCAGCAGCTTGTGGCCGGGTCGGATGCGGCCCGAGCGGAACAGCTCGTCGAGCATGATGTAGGGCGAGGCGGAACCGGTGTTGCCCTTGCGCACCAGGTTGCTGAACCAGCGCTCGCGCGGAATCGCGAAGCCCATCTGCTCGAGGCAGCGCGCCACCGGCTCCACGAAGTAGCTCGACGACAGGTGCGGCAGGAACCAGTCGACGTCCTCGGGCCGCAGGCCGCGCTTCTCGACGATGGCCGCGAGCGGCTCGCCGAGCGTGGCGCGCACGATGTTCTCGTTGAGCAGCCGCACGTCCTGCTTGATCGCGAAGGTGGAGTCGCGGTGCCAGTCGCGCGGCGCGGTGCGGGCCCAGCCGGTGAGGCTGCCGTCGGCATTGCGGTCGGCGCCGGCATACATGCACACCGGCAGCTCGTGCGCGGCCGACGAGAGATCGATCCACTCGACCTTGAGCGACAGCGGGCCGCGCGGAGTGCGCTCCAGCAGCACGGCGCCCGCGCCGTCCGACAGCATCCAGCGCAGGAAGTCCTTCTCGAACGCGATCTCGGGATTCGTCTCGAGCAGGTCGATGCGGTGCTCGATCTCGGCCTCGAAGCGCGAGCCGCGCATCAGCGGCGAGGCCAGCTCCGAGCCGGTGGCCACGGCGCGCTCGGCATCGCCCGCGCGCACCGAGAGCCAGGCGTGCTTGAGGGCGGTGGCGCCGGCCAGGCAGATGCCCGCGCAAGCCACCACCTCGAGCCGCGGCCAGCCGAGCTCGCCGTGCACCATCACCGCGTGGTTGGGCATCAGCTGGTCGGGCATCGAGGTGCCGGTGACGAGGCAGTCGATGCGCCCCAGTTCCTCGGGCGTGCCCAGGTTGCGGATCGCCGCGGCGGTGAGCTCGGCATTGCTCATGGCCTGCAGCCCGGTCGCGCGGTCGATCGCGTAGTGGCGCGACTGGATGCCGTTGCTGCGCAGGATCAGGCGTCGCGCACGCGACACCCGATCGCCGACGCGGCCCAGGACTTCTTCGATGTCTTCGTTGCTGACCGGAGCAAAAGGCAGGAAGGCGGCGGTACGGGTCAGGAAGACATCAGTCGTCATAGAGATGGGAACGGTCCGTGGCCGAGCCGGAGGGCCACTCGAAATGGGCGGTCATTCTAGTCAGCCACCCTCGCAGCAGAGGGCGCAGCAGCGCCTGCAGCGTGAGGCTCACCGGGACCACGGTGACGATCAGCGCGAGCAGGAACAGCACGTACAGCAGCAGCAGCGGCTTGCGCTGCCAGGCCCCGGGGCCGCCGGCGGCCATCAAGAGCTTGCCCCAGAGGAAGAAGCTGCGCGTGCCGGCCTTCTCGCTGACCAGCAGCCGCGCATTGGCGTTGACCGCGCCCAGGCCCGCGAGCAGCGGCTCGGTGCCGCGCTCGAGCCCCTGGTGCAGCGCATCGCGCAGCGCGCGGCCGAAGCGCACGGTGCGCGCGATCTGGCCCGGCTCGAGGCCCGCGTCGGGCATGCCCCAGAAGCCGCGCTTGCGGCCCCAGACCAGCCAGGCCGGGGTGGTGAAGAAGGTCGCGAGCGTGGGGCCCGGATCGGTCAGCACCACGTTGTCGATCAGCCGCGCATCGATGGCGGCCAGCAGGCCCTTGAGCTTCTCGTGCGCGAGGTGCCACATGTTGCGGCAGGCAATCACCGTGACCACGGGCTTGCCCTGGAGCAGGCGCGCCGCCACCGGGTGCTTGAGGAAGGCCGTGATCGGCTGCGAGGGCGCGAGGAACCACACCTGGTAGGGCAGGATCACGAGGTCGAAGTCCTCCTCGCCCGTGAGCGCCAGCGGCTGCAGCGCGGGCGGCTTCATGTGCGCGGTCTCGGGGAAGGCGTCGAAGAAGCGGATGAAGCCCCAGGGGAACGGAAAGGGCCGCACCGGCCGCAGCGTCTCCACGTGCACCGCGATCGCCGGGTCGTCGCGCAGCGGCGCCACGATCCGCTCGGCGACGCTGCCGAGCTGGCCGGTCTGCGAATAGTGGATCACGAGCACGCGCTTGGCGATAGGCGGCGCGACGGCCTCGGAAGGGCTGGACAAGCTGGAATTCACGGGTGGGCGGTTCGAAGGGCCGTCGAATGTACGCGATGCCCCGGCATCGCGCATCTGCCATAGGTCATGCATCGAAAGGATGCGGCCAACCGGCGACGCGCGGCGTACGAGGACTCGTAGGCCCCGGGGCCGCATGCCCGGCGCGCATGCAAAAAAGGGGCCGCGCCTCGCGGCGCGGCCCCTTCCGGTAAGGTTCGGGCAGGATTCGGGCGATCGTCCCGATCAGCGGACCTTGCCTTCCTTCCAGGCCGTCAGCAGCTTGTTGTAGTCGATGGTCTCGCCCTTGGGCTTCTCGTTGGCCAGCTTCTTCCACGGCGCGTGGTCGTCGCTCAGGTACTTGGCCGGGTCGCCCTTGGGATTGAGCTTGGGCGCGCACTTGGCCATGCCGGCGCGCTCGAGGCGGGCCATCACGTTGTCCATCTCGTCGGCCAGGTTGTCCATCGCCTTCTGCGGGGTCTTCTCGCCGGTCACGGCCTCGGCCACGTTCTTCCACCACAGCTGCGCCAGCTTCGGATAGTCGGGCACGTTGGTGCCGGTCGGGGTCCAGGCCACGCGCGCCGGGCTGCGGTAGAACTCGATCAGGCCGCCGTACTTGTTGGCGTTCTGCGTGAAGTAGTCCGAGCGGATGTCGCTGTCGCGGATGAAGGTCAGGCCGGTGATCGACTTCTTCAGCGAGGTGGTCTTGGCGGTGATGAACTGCGCGTAGAGCCAGGCCGCGGCCGTCTTGTTGGCATCGTGGCCCTTGAAGAAGGTCCACGAGCCCACGTCCTGGTAGCCGTTCTGCATGCCCTGCTTCCAGTACGGGCCGTTCGGGCCGGGGGCCATGCGCCACTTGGGCGAGCCGTCCTCGTTGACGACCGGCAGGCCCTTCTTGGTCATGTCGGCGGTAAAGGCCGTGTACCAGAAGATCTGCTGCGCGATCTGGCCCTGCGCCGGCACCGGACCCGATTCGCCGAAGGTCATGCCCATGGCTTCCTTGGGCGCGTACTTCTTCATCCAGTCGATGTACTTGGTGAGCGCGTACACGGCGGCCGGCGAATTGGTGGCACCACCGCGCGACACGGAGGCACCGGTCGGCGTGCACTTGTCGGCCGCCACGCGGATGCCCCATTCGTCGATCGGCATGCCGTTCGGGATGCCCTTGTCGGCCGCGCCGGCCATCGACAGCCAGGCATCGGTGAAGCGCCAGCCCAGCGACGGGTCCTTCTTGCCGTAGTCCATGTGGCCGTAGATCGGCTTGCCGTCGATGGTCTTCACGTCGGTGCTGAAGAACTCGGCGATGTCCTCGTAAGCGCTCCAGTTCAGCGGCACGCCCAGGTCGTAGCCGTACTTGGCCTTGAACTTGTCCTGCAGGTCCTTGCGCGCGAACAGGTCGGCGCGGAACCAGTAGAGGTTGGCGAACTGCTGGTCGGGCAGCTGGTAGAGCTGGCCGTCGGGCGCGGTCGTGAAGCTGGTGCCGATGAAGTCCTTGAGGTCGAGGCCGGGGTTGGTGAACTCCTTGCCCGCGCCGCCCATGTACTCGGTCAGCGACATGATCTTGCCGTAGCGGTAGTGGGTGCCGATCAGGTCGGAGTCGGAGACCCAGCCGTCGTAGATCGACTTGCCCGACTGCATCGAGGTCTGCAGCTTCTCGACCACGTCGCCTTCCTGGATCAGGTCGTGCTTGACCTTGATGCCGGTGATTTCCTCGAAGGCCTTGGCCAGCGTCTTCGACTCGTATTCATGGGTGGTCAGCGTTTCGGAAACGACCGACACCTCCTTCACGCCCTTGGCCTGCAGCTTCTTCGCGGCCTCGATGAACCACTTCATTTCCTCCATCTGCTTGTCCTTGGACAAGGTCGAAGGCTGGAACTCGCTGTCGATCCATTTCTTGGCTTCGGCCTCCCCGGCCGACGCACCGTGCGCGGCGAACATCGCAGCCGCCAACGCCAACGCTGTGTAGCGCATCTTCATGAACGTGTCTCCTCGGTTGATTGCTTCCCCGGCTTTGTCGATCGCGGCTCCGGGGAGGCGGAGAGCCGGATTCGTTGTGGAAAGAAGAAGGCGCGTCGCGTTCAGCCCTTGCGCAGGATCAGCGCGAGCAGCGCCATCGACAGCACGAAGCTGATCCAGACCGAGGGCTCGGCCTCGAGGCTGAACCAGGCCTGGAACTTGTCGGCCAGGCCGACGAAGGCCAGGTTGACGTAGGCCGCCGACAGCAGGCCGATGAACAGCCGGTCGCCGCGCGTGGTGGCGATCGGCAGCCAGCCACGGCGCAGCGTGGTCGGCGACTTGAGCTCCCACACCGTCATGCCGGCCAGCATGAGCACGATGCAGATGAAGAAAACGGCCACCGGGGTGGTCCAGACCATCCAGTCGAACATCTCTGTTGTCTCCTCAGACGCGGCCCATCGCAAAGCCTTTTGCGATGTAGTGACGGACGAACCAGATCACGATCGCACCCGGCACGATGGTCAGCACGCCGGCCGCCGCCAGGGTCGCCCAGTCCATGCCCGAGGCGCTCACGGTGCGCGTCATCGTCGCCACGATCGGCTTGGCGTTCACGCTCGTGAGCGTGCGCGCCAGCAGCAGTTCGACCCAGCTGAACATGAAGCAGAAGAAGGCCGCCACGCCCACGCCGGCCTTGATCAGCGGCAGGAAGATGGTGAGGAAGAAACGCGGGAACGAGTAGCCGTCGATGTAGGCCGTCTCGTCGATCTCGCGCGGGATGCCGCTCATGAAGCCTTCGAGGATCCAGACCGCGAGCGGCACGTTGAACAGCAGGTGCGCGAGCGCCACGCCCAGGTGCGTGTCCATCAGGCCGACCGTGCTGTAGAGCTGGAAGAAGGGCAGCAGGAACACCGCGGGCGGCGTCATGCGGTTCGTCAGCAGCCAGAAGAACACGTGCTTGTCGCCGAGGAACGAGTAGCGCGAGAAGGCATAGGCCGCCGGCAGCGCCACGGTCAGCGAGATCACCGTGTTGATCGCCACGTAGATCAGGCTGTTGATGTAGCCCGAGTACCAGGACTCGTCGGTGAAGATGCGCGCGTAGTTGGCCCAGGTGAGCTGCTGCGGGAAGAACGAGAAGCTCGAGAGGATCTCCTCGTTCGTCTTGAAGCTCATGTTGATCATCCAGTAGATGGGCAACAGCGCGAACAGGATGTACAGCACCAAAAAGATGCTGCGCTTGTGGAACCGCTTGTCGTTCATTGTTCTTTCTCCACCTCTTGCGTACCCACCCGCTGCATCCAGTTGTAGAGCACGAAGCACAGCAGCAGGATGATGAGGAAATAGATCAGCGAGAACGCCGCCGCCGGCCCCAGGTCGAACTGGCCCACGGCCTTCTGCGTCAGGTACTGGCTCAGGAAGGTGGTGGCATTGCCCGGCCCGCCGCCCGTCAGCACGAAGGGCTCGGTGTAGATCATGAAGCTGTCCATGAAGCGCAGCAGCACCGCGATCATCAGCACGCCGCGCATCTTGGGCAGCTGGATGTAGCGGAACACCGCGAACTTGCTGGCGCCGTCGATGCGCGCGGCCTGGTAGTAGGCGTCGGGGATCGAGCGCAGGCCGGCATAGCACAGCAGCGCCACCAGCGGCGTCCAGTGCCAGACGTCCATCACCAGCACCGTGAGCCAGGCGTCGGTGGCGCTGCCGGTGTAGTTGTAGTCCACGCCGAGTTTCTGCAGCGCATGGCCCAGCAGGCCGATGTCGGCGCGGCCGTAGATCTGCCAGATGGTGCCGACCACGTTCCAGGGAATCAGCAGCGAGAGCGCCACCACCACCAGCACGGCCGAGGACTTCCAGCCCTTGGCCGGCATCGACAGCGCGAGCGCGATGCCCAGCGGGATCTCGACCAGCAGCACCGCGAGCGAGAAGCCGAGCTGGCGCCACAGCGCCTGGTGCAGCTCGTCATCGCGCATCACGGCGGCGAACCATTCGGTGCCGACGAAGACGCGGCGCTCGGGCGAGATGATGTCCTGCACCGAGTAGTTCACCACCGTCATCAGCGGCACGATGGCCGAGAAGGCGACGCAGATCAGCACCGGCAGCACGAGCCACCAGGCCTTCTGGTTGATCGGTTTGTTGGTGGCGTTCATGCGACCAGCTCCTCGTCCTTGTAGTAGCAGGTGTGCGCATCCAGCACGCGCAGCCACACCGTGTCGCCCACCGCGGGCGGCTGCTCGTCGGGATGCAGGCGCACCTTGAGCGGGCTGCCGTCGCCGCCCTCGGTACGGGCACTCACCATCGTGTAGGTGCCCACGTCCTGCACCTGTGCCACCGTCGCGGGCACGGCGCCGCCGGCGCCGGCCGGGGCCAGCCGCAGGTACTCGGGACGGATGCCGATCTTGAGTTCGCCCGCCGGCAGTTCGCGCGTGGGCACCAGCGGCGTGCCCGCCACCTCGATGGTGCCGTTGGCGCTGCGGGCCGCGAGGAAGTTCATGCCCGGCGAGCCGATGAAGTGGCCGACGAAGGTGTGGGCCGGGCGCTCGAACAGCGCGTCGGCGCTGCCCACCTGCACCGCCTTGCCGCGCGTCATCACCACCACCTCCTCGGCGAAGGTCAGTGCCTCGACCTGGTCGTGCGTGACGTAGATCAGCGTGAGCTTGAGTTCGCGGTGGATCTGCTTGAGCTTGCGCCGCAGCTGCCACTTGAGGTGCGGGTCGATCACGGTCAGCGGCTCGTCGAACAGCACCGCCGAGACGTCGCTGCGCACCAGGCCGCGGCCTAGCGAGATCTTCTGCTTGGCATCGGCCGCGAGGCCCGCGGCGCGCTGGTTGAGCTGGCCGCTCATGTCGAGCATCTCGGCGATCTCGCCGACGCGCTTTTTGATCTGGTCGGCCGGCATCTTGCGGTTGCGCAGCGGGAACGCGAGGTTCTCGGCCACGGTCATCGTGTCGTAGATCACCGGGAATTGGAACACCTGCGCGATGTTGCGTTCCTGCGGCGTGGCCTGCGTCACGTCGCGGCCGTCGAACTTGACCGTGCCCTGCGAGGGCACGAGCAGGCCCGAGACGATGTTGAGCATGGTGGTCTTGCCGCAGCCCGAGGGGCCGAGCAAGGCGTAGGCGCCGCCGTCGCGAAAGCTCATCTTGAGCGGCAGCAGCGCATAGTCGCTGTCCTGCGTCGGGTTCGGGCGGTAGGCGTGGGCCAGGTCGAGGTCGATGCGGGCCATCTCAGTTTCCTTTGCGCCATGCCGGCGCGCGCGCCAGCTTCTCGCCGGCATCGAACACATAGGCCCGCGCCGCGCTGAAGTACAGCGTGATCGAGGCCCCCAGCTCGAAGCGGTGCACGCCGGTGAGCTGCGCCACCAGTTCGCCGACCGCGGTCTCCACGTGCACGAAGGTGTCGGAGCCCGAGATCTCCGCCAGCTCCACGGTGCCGGGCAGCGCGATGTCGCCCTCGCCCGCTTCCACTCCGAGCGCGCTCGCGCGCAGCCCGATGGTGACCGCGCCCGCCACCGACTCGGGCAGCGCGAGCGCCAGCGCCGGCCCGCGCGCCAGCTGCACGCTGCCCGCGGCGGCGGTGCCGGCCAGCAGGTTCATCGGCGGATCGCTGAAGGCGCGCGCCACGCGCAGCGACTGCGGCGCATGGAACACCTCGGCGGTCGGGCCGTACTGCAGCAGCTCGCCGGCATCCATCACCGCGGTGTAGCCGCCGAGCAGCAGCGCCTCGCCGGGCTCGGTGGTGGCGTAGATCACGGTCGAGTCGCCGGCCGCGAACAGTTGCGTGAGTTCCTCGCGCAGGCCTTCGCGCAGCTTGTAGTCGAGGTTCACCAGCGGCTCGTCGAGCAGCATCAGCGGTGCGTTCTTGGCCAGCGCGCGCGCCAGCGCCACGCGCTGCTGCTGGCCACCCGAGAGCTCCTGCGGATAGCGGTCGAGGAACATGCCGATGGACAGCTTGTCGGCCAAAGCGCGCACGCGCGCGTCGATGTTCGATTCGCCGCGCAGCTTGAGCGGCGAGGCGATGTTGTCGGCCACCTTCAGCGAGGGATAGTTGATGAACTGCTGGTAGACCATCGCCACGTTGCGTTCGCGCACCGGCATGCCGGTGACGTCCTGGCCGTCGACCAGCACCCGGCCCTCGGTGGGCGTGTCGAGGCCGGCCATCAGCCGCATCAGGCTGGTCTTGCCGGCCTGCGTGGCGCCGAGCAGCACGGTCACCGCGCCGCTCTTCGGCGCGATGCTCTGCTCGTAGAGCCAGGTTTGCGCGCCGACCTTCTTGGTCACGCGCTCCAGTGACAGCTGCATCAGCCTTCCCTCCCTTGCATGTCCAGAATCTCGCGCTGCGCGTCCAGCCAGTCGGCCACCTGCCGGCGCTGCTGCGGCGTGTAGCGCAGCCCGAGCTTGGAGCGGCGCCACAGCACGTCGTCGGCGCTCACCACCCATTCGTCGCGCTGCAGGAAGCGCAGCTCGCGCTCGTGCAGGCCGGGCGCCACCTCGGCGCCGAGGTCGGCCATCGATGCCGCATCGCCGAGCAGCTCGCCGATGCGCGCGCCGTAGGCACGCGCGAGCCGGCGCGCGAGCTTCGCGTCGAGCCAGCCGTAGCGCTGCTGCACGGCGGCCAGGAAGCGCTCGAAGTCGCCGTCGGGCCGCTGCGCCGCGCCGATCCAGGCCGACAGGTCGCCGCCCGCGAGGAAGGCGCCCTCGGTCCAGGCCGGGCGCTGGCTGTTCGGCTGGCCCAGCATGCGGCCGACCTCGTCGGCGGCGTCCTCGGCCAGCTTGCGGAAGGTGGTGATCTTGCCGCCCCACACCGACAGCAGCGGCGCGGCGGCGGTGTTCGACTCGAGCATGTAGTCGCGCGTGACCGCCGACGGATCGCCCGAGGCATCGTCGAGCAACGGGCGCACGCCCGAGTAGGTCCACACCACGTCGCTCGGCGCGATCGGCTGCTCGAAATAGCGGCTGGCCTGGGTGCAGAGGTACTCGACCTCCTCGTCGGCGATGCGCGCCGCGCCCGGGTCGTCGCCATGCAGCTCGATGTCGGTGGTGCCGATCAGCGTGAAGTCGTCCTGGTAGGGGATCGCGAAGATGATCCGCTTGTCGGGGTTCTGGAAGATGTAGGCGTGGTCGTGCGCGAACACGCGCGGCACCACGATGTGGCTGCCCTTCACGAGCCGCAGGCTCTTGGTGGCCAGTGCCTCGCCGTTGGCGGGCTTCGCCACGCCGCGCAGGAAGGATTCGGCCCAGGGCCCGGCGGCATTCACGACCGCGCGGGCGCGTACCGTGCGGTGCGTGCCGTCGGGGCCCTCGAGCACCGCGGTCCAGCCGTCGGCCTCGCGCCGCGCATGCACGCAGCGGGTGCGCGTGAGCACCTCGGCGCCGCGTGCGCGCGCATCGAGCGCGTTGAGCACCACCAGCCGCGCGTCGTCGACCCAGCCGTCCGAATAGACGAAGCCGCGCTTGAACTGCGGCTTGAGCGGCGCGCCCGCGGCATGGGTGCGCAGGTCCACGCCGCGCGAGGCCGGCAGCACCTCGCGTTTGGCAAGGTGGTCGTAGAGGAACAGGCCGATGCGGATCATCCAGGCCGGGCGCATCGAGGGGTCGTGCGGCATCACGAAGCGCAGCGGCCACATGATGTGCGGTGCGCTCTTGAGCAGCACCTCGCGCTCCTGCAGCGCCTTGCGCACCAGCGAGAACTCGTAGTACTCGAGGTAGCGCAGCCCGCCGTGGATCAGCTTGGTGGAAGAAGACGAGGTATGGGAGGCGAGATCGTCCTTCTCGCACAGCACCACGCGCCAGCCGCGGCCCGCGAGATCGCGTGCGATGCCGCAGCCATTGATGCCGCCGCCGACGATCAGCACATCGCAGTCGGTGGCCGGTGCCGGCGGATTCTGGGAGAGATCGCTCACTGGAATGCCACCCGTCCTTTCGCCCGTCTCTTGTTGTTTCGATGCGTGACCAAAGTCACCGAAGGCGGCCATTGTATTTTCGGTTTTTTTCATTTGAGTTCCTTATGGCGCGATTTTCCTCCGAGTTTTCCCTTAGAGATGTTCGTTTTTTTTCGTTCTATAAAGTGACGCGCCCAACGCCGGGTCACCGGCCACCCCGTGTTTTTTTGCGTACTCTCGGCTTACTTTCATTCGTTCTCGCCCCCACTCAGTGAATTCCAACCCTCGCCAGATCAATCTCCTCGACACCGTGCGCGCGCGCGGCTCGGTCACGGTCGAACAGCTCGCCGACATGCTCGGCGTGACCCTGCAGACCGTGCGGCGCGACGTGCAGCGGCTGGCCGACGAAGGCCTGCTGACCCGCTTCCACGGCGGCGTGCGCGTGCCGAGCTCGACCACCGAGAACATCGGCTACCAGCAGCGCGAGACGCTGCATGCCGACGGCAAGGCGCGCATCGCGCGGCGCGTGGCCGAACTGGTGCCGAACGACTGCTCGCTGATCCTCAACATCGGCACCACGACCGAGGCGATCGCGAAGGCGCTGATGCGCCACAGCGGCCTGCGCGTGATCACCAACAACCTGAACGTGGCGACCATCCTGAGCGGCAACAGCCAGTGCGAGGTGATCGTGGCGGGCGGCTCGGTGCGCGCGCGCGACCGCGCCGTCGTGGGCGAGGCCACGATCGATTTCATCCGGCAGTTCAAGGTCGACATCGCGCTGATCGGCGTGTCGAGCATCGAGTCCGACGGCTCGCTGCGCGACTTCGACCTGCGCGAGGTGAAAGTGGCGCAGACCATCATCGCGCAGGCGCGCGAGGTCTGGCTCGCGGCCGACGCGAGCAAGTTCAACCGTCCCGCGATGATCCAGCTCGGTACCCTGTCTCAGATCGACCGCCTCTTCACCGATGCGGAACCGCCCGATCCCTTCCCGACGCTGCTGCGCGACGCGCAGGTGCGGCTCGAGATCGCCCGGCCCCATCAGACCCCGAAGGAATGACTCCCGCATGACGACCACCTACCTGCTCGCCCTCGACCAGGGCACCTCCAGCTCGCGCAGCATCGTGTTCGACCGCGGCGGCCACGTGGTGGCCATCGCGCAGAAGGAACTCAAACAGATCTATCCGCAGCCGGGCTGGGTCGAGCACGATCCGCTCGAAATCTGGGACAGCCAGCTCGCGACCGCGCGCGAGGTCATCGCCAAGGCGAAGCTGCGGCCCGAGGACATCCATGCGATAGGCATCACCAACCAGCGCGAGACCACCGTGCTGTGGAACCGCAAGACGGGCAAGCCGGTGCATCACGCGATCGTGTGGCAGGACCGGCGCGCCGAGCCGCTGTGCGCGCAGCTGCGCGAGGAGGGCCTGGCCGACACCATCCGCGAAAAGACCGGCCTCGTGATCGATGCCTACTTCTCGGGCACCAAGCTGCGCTGGCTGCTCGACAACGTGCCCGGCGCGCGCGAACAGGCCGAGCGCGGCGAGCTCGCCTTCGGCACCATCGACAGCTGGCTGATGTGGCAGCTCACGGGCGGACGCAAGCACGTGACCGACGTGAGCAATGCCTCGCGCACCATGCTGTTCAACGTGCACGGCAACCAGTGGGATGCCGAGCTGCTGGCGGCGCTGCGGATTCCCGCGGCATTGATGCCGGCGGTGCAGCCCTCGGCTTCGCACTTCGTCGACACCGACGCCGCGCTGCTGGGCCGCTCGCTGCCGGTGGGCGGCGTGGCCGGCGACCAGCAGAGCGCGCTGTTCGGCCAGGCCTGCTTCGAGGCCGGCATGGCCAAGAACACCTACGGCACCGGCTGCTTCCTGCTGATGCACACGGGCGAGGCCTTCCAGCCCTCGAGCAACGGCCTGCTCGTGACCAGCGCGGCGCAGACCGGCACGCAGCCGCAGTACGCGATGGAAGGCAGCGTGTTCGTGGGCGGCGCCGTGGTGCAGTGGCTGCGCGACGGCCTCAAGGCGATCAAGGGCAGCGCCGAGGTGCAGTCGCTGGCCGAGAGCGTGCCCGACGCGGGCGGCGTGATGATGGTGCCGGCCTTCACCGGCCTGGGCGCGCCCTACTGGAACGCCGACGCGCGCGGCACCATCACCGGCCTCACGCGCGGCACCACCGTGGCCCACATCGCGCGCGCCGCGCTCGAGAGCATCGCCTACCAGAGCGCCGCGCTGCTGCAGGCCATGAGCCGCGACGCGGTGGCCGCGGGCGGCAAGCCGGTGGCCGAGCTGCGCGTCGATGGCGGCGCCAGCGTGAACGACCTGCTGATGCAGTTCCAGGCCGACCTGCTGGGCATCCCGGTGGTGCGGCCCGAGGTGGTCGAGACCACCGCGCTCGGCGCGGCCTACCTCGCGGGGCTGTCGACCGGCGTCTACGGCGACGTCGGCCAGCTCTCCAAGCTGTGGAAGGTGGAGCGCCGCTTCATGCCCACCATGGGTCGCGCGCAGGCCGAGGAATCGATGGCGCGCTGGGAGCGCGCGGTGCGCCAGGCCACGCAGGCCTGAGCGCCTGGGCCGGGCTTACCAGCCCCAGGTGAGGCTGGTCGCGACCCAGCCGACCGCGCCGCCCTCGTGGCGCACCTTGGTCCACTTGCCGCGCCGCTCGAGCGTGCGCAGCACGTCGCCATAGCCGGCCTTCTTCACGATCGGGCTGCGCGCGCCCGGCGCGCGCCGCAGGTTCGCCACCTGCGCCTTCACCACGCGGTGCGGCACCTTGTTGGTCATCGAGCGATAGACCCAGGCGCGGTCACCCTCGAAGTCGCGCACCTGCAGCCAGTCGCCCTTGCGCTGGAGCACCTGGAACGGATAGCCGTGCGTCACGGTCCAGTGCGCGGGGTTGCCCACGCCCGGTCCGCTGCGCAGATTGAGCGTCTTGACCGCGGAGCTGACCATCTCGCGCGCCCACGCGGCCGGGGCCGAGACGAGCAGCAGGGTCATGACGAGGAGGAGTGCGGGCAGTCGGCTGAATCCGTTCATGGAGGAGGGTTTCCTTTCTCGAGCGCAAGGGTTTTCCAGAGGGCCGGCGAGGCCGGCGCGAGCCTTTCTGGGCCGCGTGCGCCGCAGAAGTTCCGCGACCGATCGATGGCTGGTCGATACTTGCGCGATGCCTCCGCCTCCCAGGAATCATCGAAACGACCGTGCGCGGCGAGTGCCGCGCCCCCTTGCATGGGCCGCCCCGGCCGCGCTGCTCGCCCTCGGCCTGCTCGTGTCGGGCTGCACCGACGGCTACCCGAGCGAGGATGCGCCGAACGTGCGCCACATGACGGGCGACCAGCACCTGCGCGCCCTCAACGGCTACCTCGCGCTCGGCGCGACCGCGAGCGGCACCGTGCACCGCAAGCTCGTGAGCCAGGACGACTGCCACGTGGTGCTCAAGAAGCGCCGCGAGGCCGGCCAGGTCCAGCGCATCGTGATCCCGCTGCTCGAGACCAGCGTGGAGATCGCCACCCAGCCCACCGGCAGCGGCCTGCGCGTGAAGCTCGCGCAGCACCTGGACGACGGCGAGCGGCAGGTCCGGCTCAAGCTCGACCTCGATCGCTGGATCGATGCGGTCGCCTGGCGCTCGCACTTCCAGCAATTGCAGATGAACTGCCGCGAGATCAGCGAGGGCGCCGCGGCCGCGTAGCCTTCCTCGGGGGCGGGCGAAGTCCTCGCGGACGGCGGGGGCACTGCCGGCGACACCGGCCCGGAGCGGCAGAATCCGCCCGCGACCCATCCTTCGTCTGCCCCGCTTGACCCAGCCGCCCGCCCAAGCCCCCGACCTGCTCCAGGCGCCGGCCATTCCCTCCCCCGATACCGCGCGCAGCAACGGCCTGCTCGCCTGCGGCGTGGTGGCCGCCACCCTGCTCGCGATGATCGTGCTCGGCCACGACGGGCGCCGCATCGCGCAGCTCGCGGTGCTGGCGCTGCCGATGGTGCTGTGGCTGGCCTGGCCGGTGCGCAGCGCGCGCGTGCGCCGCTGGCGCACCGTGCTGGCCTGCGCCTGGACCCTGGCTTTCGCCTTCGACGGCGCCTTGCGCGCCTACCTGCTCGACACCTACCAGGCCGCGCCCGACGGCGCCATGGTGCTGAGTGCCGCGGCCAACACCAATGCGCGCGAGAGCGGCGAGTACCTGCAGATGCACTGGCGCTCGGCGCTGCTGTGGAGCGGCGCGGCGGCCGCGGCCGCCCTGCTGGTGGCGGCCTTCGCGCGGCGCGGCGCCACCGCGGCGAACGACGGCCCGCGCACGCGCCCGCCGGCCTGGGCCACCGCGCTGATCGCGTTGCTGCTGCTGGTCGCCTGCGTCGGCTACGCCAGCAAGCCCTGGCGCCGGCTGCACCCGGTGGCCTTCTGGTCGCAGTGGGCGCAGTCGGTGCATGCGCTGCGCGGCCTCTGGGCCGACCAGGAACGCACGCGCAAGCAGATGCTCGCGCGCGCCAAGACCATCGCGCCCGTGGTCGAGCGCGCGGGTCCGTCGACCGTGGTGCTGGTGATCACCGACAGCATCAACCGCGACAACATGGGGCTCTACGGCTATGGCCGTCCGACCACGCCGCGCCTGCTGGCCCACAAGGCGCAGGCGGGCGCGCACATGGAGGTGCTGCGCAACGCCTGGTCGGTCGATGCCACCACCGTGCCCGCGCTGCGCAACATGTTCCACTTCGGCCTGCCCGAGAGCGAGAACCCGCCGCACCTGATCGCGCTCGCGCGCGCGGCCGGCTACAAGGTCTGGTGGATCAGCAACCACGACGACCTCGCGATCGAGCAGCAGCATGCGCGCTACGCCGACGTGGTCGACATGGTCAACCGCACGCCGGGCCGCGCGAGCGCCTCGCTCGACGGCGAGATCCTCGACTGCATGCAGGAAGCGCTGGACGACACCAGCGCCGAGCGCAAGCTGATCGTGGTGCACCTGATGGGCGCCCATCCGCACTACAGCCTGCGCTTTCCGCCCGACGCCAATCCCTTCGACGACAACATCGACGCGGTAGAGACCGGCCTGGTGAAGAACGGCCGCTCGGCCTGGGTGCGCCACTACCGCCACGAATACGACGCCGCCCTGCTCTATCACGACTTCGTGGTGTCCGAGCTGCTGCAGCAGACGCGCAGCGCGGGCTTGCCGCAGGAGCACCGCGCCTGGATGTACCTGTCGGACCATGGCCAGGAAGTGGGCCACGGCAGCGACCGCGCGGGCCACAGCCCCGCGACCGCCTCGGGCTATCGCATCCCGACCGTGATCTGGCGCCATCCGCAGACGCCGTTCGCGGGCCACACGCCGCAGCAATCGGCGCAACCGTTCCGCGCCGACTGGGCCGGCTGGACGCTGATGAACCTGCTCGACATCCGCTGGAACGGTCAGCGGCCCGAGCGCGACGTGCTCGGTGCAACCTACCGCTGGGAAGCGCCCGCGCTGCCGGTGGCGGTGGAATCGTTCGAGCGCTGAGCTCGAAGCGGTGGCGGCGGTGCGCTCAGGCCGCGCCGTACATCACGTCGGAGCGCAGCACGTACTTCGTGCCGGCCTCGATCGCCGCGCCCTCGTGCCAGGTGTCGTGCACGAACAGCAGCGCCGCGCCGGCCTCGGGCTTCACGCGGAAGTCGCGGAAATCGGTGTCGCCGCCCGTGAAGCCGTCGTTGAGATAGACCAGCAGCGTGAGCCGGCTCGTGCGACCGTCCTCGTGCCAGGGGCCGTCCTTGTGCATCTTGAAGCGCTGGCCCGGCAGGTACTTGTAGAAGCGCAGCTCGCGCGGCAGCGCCAGCGCCGATTCGCCCTCGAGCTGCGGCAGCTCGACCTGGCGAAGGCGCTGCCAGATCAGCGCCACCCATTCGGGCGCCGCGAGCATCGCGCGCTCGTTGTTGCGGATCGCGGGCATGGCCTTGGGGCCGTCGGCGGTGCGCACGCCGGCCGCCGCGAAGCCCTCGCGCTCGGCCAGCGCGATCAGCGCCGCGCATTCGTCGACGCAAAGAAATCGCTCGACCGAAAACGCGCGCGGCGAATGGACCACGAGGTTCATTCGCCGCTTTCGCTTCGGGAGGTCGCCGTTCAGTGCGCCGGCACCAGGAAGTCCTGGCTGATGCGCACGCCGAGTTCGTTCACGCGGTCGAGGAACTGCGTGAGGTAGGCATGCAGGCCAGTGGCGAGGATCTCGTCGACGCGCGCGTACTGCAGGTCGGCCAGCAGCTTGCCGGCGCGGCGCTGGGTTTCGGCGCTCTGCTCGTTCTGCACCTTCGCGAGGTTGGCCACCACCTCGGCCAGGCTCGCGTGTAGCGAGCGCGGCATGTCGGCGCGCAGGATCAGCAGCTCGGCCACGCGCTCGGGCTTGATCACGTCGCGGTAGACCTTGCGGTAGACCTCGAAGGCCGAGACGCTGCGCAGGATCGCGCTCCAGTGATAGAAGTCGTACTCCTGGTCCTCCTCGGTGGCGGCACCGAAGAACTCGCTGTTGAGCGCGTGGAACTTCACGTCGACCAGCCGCGCCGTGTTGTCGGCGCGTTCGAGGAAGGTGCCCAGGCGCGAGAAGTAGAAGGCCTCGTCCTGCAGCATCGTGCCTAGCGTGACGCCGCGCGAGAGGTGCGAGCGGAACTTGACCCATTCGAAGAACTGGCCGGGATCGCGCTCGAAGTCGCCCGCGCGCAGCATGCGGTTGACCTCGAGCCAGGTGGTGTTCTGCGTTTCCCAGGCCTCGGTGGTCAGCGCGCCGCGCACCGCGCGGGCGTTCTCGCGCGCGGCCTTGAGGCAGGAGACGATCGAGGACGGATTGCTCTCGTCCTTGACCATGAACTCCATCACCTCGTTGGGCGCGATCTGGTCGTACTTCTGGTTGTAAGAGGGCAGCAGCTCACTGATCGAGAGCACGCCCTGCCAGCCGTACTTGGCAACCTCGGCCGACTGCGGCAGCAGCGAGGTCTGGTAGTTGACGTCGAGCATGCGCGCGGTGTTCTCGGCGCGCTCGGTGTAGCGGGACATCCAGTAGAGGTGGTCTGCGGTGCGGGACAGCATGTGGTTCTCCGGGCTTCTTGCACTCAGGCCGACTGGCTCTGCGACTGGGACTGCGTCTTCGGCTTGGCCGTGCGGTCGGCCTCGAGGATCCAGGTGTCCTTGGTGCCGCCGCCCTGCGAGGAATTGACCACCAGCGAGCCTTCCTTGAGCGCCACGCGCGTGAGGCCGCCGGGCACCATCTGCACCTCGCTGCCCGAGAGCACGAAGGGCCGCAGGTCGATGTGGCGCGGCGCGATGCCGGCATCGACGAAGGTCGGCGAGGTCGACAGGCTCAGCGTGGGCTGGGCGATGTAGCCGTCGGGCTTGGCGATCACGGCCTTCTTGAAGTCCTCGATCTCGGCCTGCGTGGCGGCCGGGCCGATCAGCATGCCGTAGCCGCCGGCGCCGTGCACTTCCTTGACCACCAGGTCCTTCATGTTGTCGAGCGTGTACTGCAGCTCGTCCTTGTTGCGGCACATGTAGGTCGGCACGTTCTTGAGGATCGGCTGCTCGCCGAGGTAGAACTCGATCATCTTCGGCACGTAAGGATAGATCGACTTGTCGTCGGCCACGCCGGTGCCCACGGCATTGCAGATCACGACGTTGCCGTCGCGGTAGGCGCGCATCAGGCCCGCACAGCCCAGCGTGGAGCTCGGGCGGAACACCTCGGGGTCGAGGAAGTCGTCGTCGACGCGGCGGTAGATCACGTCGACGCGCTTCGGTCCGCGCGTGGTGCGCATGTAGACGAAGTTGTCGCGCACGAACAGGTCCTGCCCCTCGACCAGCTCGACGCCCATCTGCTGCGCGAGGAAGGCGTGCTCGAAGTAGGCGCTGTTGTACATGCCGGGCGTGAGCACCACCACCGTGGGCTCGGCCGTCGCGGCCGGCGCGCTGGCGCGCAGGGTCTCGAGCAGCAGGTCGGGGTAGTGCGCCACCGGCGCGATGCGGTTCTGGTTGAACAGCTCGGGGAACAGCCGCATCATCATCTTGCGGTTCTCGAGCATGTAGCTCACGCCGCTGGGCACGCGCAGGTTGTCCTCGAGCACGTAGTACTCGCCGTTGCCGCTGGCGTCGGGCGCGCGCACGATGTCGATGCCCGAGATGTTCGAGTAGACGTCGTGCGGCACGCTCACGCCCATCATCTCGGGGCGGAACTGGGCGTTGTTGAGGATCTGCTCGGCCGGGATGATGCCGGCCTTGATGATTTCCTGGTCGTGGTAGACGTCATGCAGGAAGCGGTTGAGCGCCGTGACGCGCTGCACCAGCCCCTTCTCCATGCTGTCCCACTCGTGCGCCGGAATGATCCGGGGCAGCAGGTCGAACGGGATCAGCCGCTCGGTGCCCGAGCCGTCCTCGTCCTTGGCGCCGTACACGGCGAAGGTGATACCGACCCGGCGGAAGATCATTTCCGCCTCTTCGCGCCGCGAACGCATCACCTCGCCGGGTTGCTTCGCCAGCCATTGGTCGTATCGCTTGTAGTGCTGCCGGATCGCGGCTCCCGCATAGGGGAGCTGCTCATACATCTCGTCGAATTTGTGCATGGAACGACCAATCTCCTTGAGCCATAGCTTAGCAAGTTCGAGGCCAGTAGAACCCCTGATGCCAAGCCCGCCAAGGCGACGGTCGGATTTATTCGCGCACTTCGGGAACAGGTTCCGCGTCGGCCGCGCGTTTCTTGCGCGGCGACAGGAAGGCCTTGATGCGTTCCCCGCTCTCCTCGCCATAGAGGCTGGCGACCGAGGACTCGCGCTCGGCATCGAGCTGCTCGCGCCGGCTGCGCCCGCGCGCCGCGTGCACCAGCTGCTTGGTGCGCGCCTGCGCCTCGAACGGGCCGCGCGCGAGCCGCTGGGCCCACGCGATCGCCTCCGCGCAGGCCTCGCCGGGCGGCACCACCTTGTTGACCACGCCCCAGCCGTGCAGCCGCCGCGCCGTGCAAGGCTCGTCGTCGAGCAGCAGCTCGAGCGCGGCCTGCGGCGGCAGCGCGCGGGCCAGCGAGTCGGTGGCGCCGCCGTCGGGCGTCAGGCCCATGCTCACGAAGGAGGTGAAGAACTTCGCGTCCTCGGCCGCCACGACCAGGTCGCAGGCCAGGGCCAGCGAGAAGCCGCCTCCGGCCGCCGCGCCCTCGACCGCGGCGATGACCGGCTGCGGCGCCGCCTCGATCGCGAGGATCCAGTCGTGCAGCGCCGCCAGGTGCTCGTGCTGCTCGGCGGCCGGCAGGCGGCGCTGCCGCGACAGGCGCCGCAGGTCGCCGCCGCCGCTGAAGTGTTCGCCCTCGCCGCACAGCACGATGGCGCGCACGGTGCGAAAGCCAGCGGCGTCGCGCATGACCTTGGCCGCGGCGCGGTAGACCGAGGGACTGAGCGCGTTGCGCGCGCCGGGGTTGCTGAGCGTCAGCACCAGCACCGGGCCGTCGCGGTGCGTCTTGAGCCGCGCGGCGGAACTGGTGCCGACGTGGCTGCTGGTGATGGCGGGGACGGCGGCGGTCATGGCGCGGTGCCCGCGGGCGAGCGCGGGAAGAAAGCCTGGCGGTGGTGCGATTTCATGGGTCCCCTGCGTCGTTGTCTTTCGCTACAACGCATGGGACGCCGCCGCGCCCGACCTGGCAAGGGTTCGTCCGGAAAATTTTTAACAACTAGTTCACAGTTTTAACCTCAACGGCCGGCGGGTGCTGCCAGTAGCGCGGCGAGCGTTCGCGCTCGCAGTCCACCTCGGCCGGGCGGGCGCTGGTCCAGTGCGCGGCGCCGCAGCGCACGTTCTCGACCAGGCGCACGTCGCGCTCGGCATGGCGCGCCACCACCTCGGGCACCGGGTGGCCGAAGCGGTTGCGGTAGCCGGCCTGGACCAGGCCGATGCGCGGGCGCACCGCATCGAGGAAGGCGGCGCTCGACGAAGTCTTGCTGCCGTGATGCGGCACCAGCAGCACGTCGGCGCGCAGCCGTTCAGGCACGCGCTCGAGCAGCGCGGCCTCCTGCAGCCGCTCGATGTCGCCAGCCAGCAGCGCGGTCGCGCGGCCGTTGCCGATGCGCAGCACGCACGAGACCGCGTTGGGGCGCGTGAAGAACAGGTAGTCGCCGGCCTGCGGATGCAGCAGCTCGAACTCCACGCCATCCCAGGTCCAGCGCCGGCCCGCCTCGCAGCGCCGCGCGGCGCGTTGCGACTGCAGCGGGTGCCCGGCCTCGATCGAGCTCAGCAGCTCGGCGCGCGGATGCATCGCGAGCACGGCGCTCGCGCCCCCGGTGTGGTCACTGTCGCGGTGGCTCAGCACCAGCAGGTCGAGCCGCTCGCCCAGCGCGCGCAGCAGCGGCACCAGCACGCGGTGGCCGGCGTCGCTCTCGAGGCTGTAGCGCGGGCCGCTGTCGTAGAGCAGGCTGTGGTTCGCGGTGCGCACCAGCACCGCGTTGCCCTGGCCGACGTCGGCCGCGAGCAGTTCGAACTCGCCGAGGGCGGGACGCGGCGGCTGCCACAGCAGCACCGGCAGCAGCAACGGCAGGCCCAGCGCGCGCAGCGACCACGGCAGCCGCATCGCGACCAGCACGCCGCCCGCCACGCCGCAGGCCGCCAGCCATGCCGGCGGCGCGGCCATCGAGACGCTGGCGAACGGCAGCGCCGCGAGCCATGACAGCAGCAGCCCGAGCCCCTGCACCGCGCGCGCCGCGAGGTCCCACAGCGGCGCGGCGACGGTGCCGAGCATCGCCAGCGGCGAGATCACCAGCGTGACCCAGGGAATCGCGACCAGGTTCGCCACCAGCCCGACCAGCGACACCTGCTGGAACAGCAGCAGGCTCAAGGGCGTGAGCGCCAGCGTGATCGTCCATTGCTCGCGCAGCAGCCGCCACAGCCGCGCGCGCAGGCCCGGGCGGGTGTCGCCGGGCCAGCCCGCATCGGTGGCGAACAGCACGCCCACTGCCACGAAGCTGAGCCAGAAGCCGGCCTGCGTCAGGGCCCAGGGATCGAGCGCGACCACCACCGCCGCGGTCAGCAGCCAGCCGTGCGGCCAGGGCCAGCGTCGCCCCGTGAGGCGCAGCAGCGCGACGGTCGCGAGCATCCAGACCGTGCGCTGCGAAGGCACGCCCCAGCCGCTGAACAGCGCATAGAGCGTGGCCAGCAGCACGCCGCCCACGAGTGCCGCGCGCTGTGCCGGCAGGCGCAGCATCAGCCGCGGGCTGCGGCGCCAGAGCGCGCCGACGATGTGCGCGGCAAGCCACGCGAACAAGGTCACGTGCAGGCCCGAGATCGACATCAGGTGGGCCACGCCGGTGGCGCGGAAGACGTCCCAGCCCTCGCGGTCGATCGCGCCCTGGTCGCCCGTGACCAGCGCGGCGATCACGCCCGCGGCAAAGCGCTCGAGCACGCGTTCGAAGATGGCATCGCGCACAGCCTCGCGCGCGCGTTCGATCGGGTGCCGCCCCGTGAGGCCCAGCCGCGCGGGCGCCTCCTCGCGTGCGCCGGTGCGCACATGGCCGCTGGCACGCAGGCCCTGCTCCCACATCCACAGCTCGCTGTCGAAGCCATGCGGATTGCGATGGCCGTGCGGCGCCTTGAGGCGCACGGTCAGGCGCCAGCGCTCACCGGCATGCACCGGGCTCTCGGGCAGGAGCGTCGGTGCGGACGCATCGGCCGGGTCGTTCCAGCGGCTGCTGCCCTCGGCATACCAGCCGAGCGCGATGCGGTCGGGCACCGCGGGGGATCCGGCCATGGCAGGGTCGGACCAGCGCGCGGACTCGACGGCGAAACGGAAGCGCGTTCCAGTCTCGCCGCGCTGCGGCATCTGCGACACCACGCCCACGAGCTGCAGGTCGCGCCCCTCGAGCGCGGGATCGAGCGCACCCGCCGCATAGACCGTGGCCCGTGCGCCCGCGAGCCCCGCGCCGATCGCCGCGCCGGCCAGCGCGGCGCAGACCCAGGCGATCCGCGCATGCCGCGGCATGCGCCAAACCCCGACGAGACCTGCGATGCCCGCGAGCAGTCCGCCCGCATACGCCATGCCATCCCACAACTGCGGCTGCCGCAGTTGCAGCGCCACGCCCGCGAGCGCCGCCGCGAGCGCGACGAACGCGCAGCGCGCGCGCAAGACGGCATCGGATGCGTCTCGCACACCCTTGGCGACCATGATGCAAACCCTCCCCCAACGACGCTCCGTGGCGCGCTAATTGCTTTGTCTTCTGGGCTAGTATGCGTCTCACCAGAGACATCTTTTCGATGCAATCTGCCAGTACTGCACACAAAAACGCATGTCCATCCACGCCGCGCTCCACCACGTCACCCACTACAAATACGACCGCCTGGTGCAACTCGGCCCGCAGGTCGTCCGGCTGCGCCCGGCACCGCATTGCCGCAGCAACGTCATCTCGTACTCGCTGCGCGTCGAACCCGCGGATCACTTCGTCAACTGGATGCAGGACCCGTTCGCCAACTACCAGGCGCGGCTCGTGTTCCCCGAGAAGACGCGCGAGTTCAAGGTCACGGTCGACCTCGTGGTCGAGATGGCGGTCTACAACCCCTTCGACTTCTTCCTCGAGCCGCAGGCCGAGAACTTTCCGTTCGCCTACACGCCCTCGCAGGCCGAGGAGCTCGCGCCCTATCTCGTCACCGAGGAGCCCACGCCGCTGCTCGCGGCCTACCTCGACAAGATCGACCGCAAGGAACAACGCACCATCGACTTCCTGGTCGGCATCAACCAGCAGGTGCAGCAGGACGTCAACTACCTGATCCGCATGGAGCCCGGCGTGCAGACGCCGGAAGAAACGCTCACCAACGGCAGCGGCTCCTGCCGCGACTCGGGCTGGCTGCTGGTGCAGCTGCTGCGCCACTGCGGCCTGGCCGCGCGCTTCGTCTCGGGCTACCTGATCCAGCTCACGCCCGACGTGAAGGCGCTCGACGGCCCGAGCGGCACCACGGTCGACTTCACCGACCTGCATGCCTGGTGCGAGGTGTTCCTGCCGGGCGCCGGATGGATCGGCCTCGATGCCACCTCGGGCCTGCTGGCCGGCGAGGGCCACATCCCGCTGGCCTGCACGCCCACGCCCTCGAGCGCCGCGCCCATCGAGGGCGGCGTCGACGAGTCGAAGGTCGAGTTCGGCCATGACATGAAGGTCACGCGCATCTACGAATCGCCGCGCGTGACCAAGCCCTACACCGAGGAGCAATGGGCCGAGGTGCTGACCCTGGGCGACGCGGTCGACGCGCGGCTGCAGGCCGGCGACGTGCGCCTCACGATGGGCGGCGAGCCCACCTATGTGGCCACCAGCGACCGCGACGCGCCCGAGTGGAACACCGACGCGCTCGGCCCCACCAAGCGCGGCTACGCCACCGAGCTGGTCCACAAGCTGCGCGCCGAGTACGGCCAGGGCGGCTTCCTGCATTTCGGCCAGGGCAAGTGGTACCCGGGCGAGCAGCTGCCGCGCTGGGCGCTGTCGATCTTCTGGCGCGCCGACGGCCAGACGCTGTGGCACGACCCCGAGCTGTTCGCCGACGAGCGCTTCCCGACCCACTACACCAGCGAGGACGCGCGCCGCTTCACCAGCCTGCTGGCGCGCAAGCTCGGCCTGACCGACCGCTACGTGCAGCCGGGCTTCGAGGACATCTACTACTACCTGTGGCGCGAACGCCGCCTGCCGGTCAACGTCGACCCCTTCGACTCCAAGCTCGACGACGAACTCGAACGCGTGCGCCTGCGCCGCGTGTTCACGCAGAAGCTCGACGCGGTGATCGGCTACATGCTGCCGATCGAGCCCGGCAACGCGAACCGCGACGCGCCCGCGCTCGAGGGCCCGGCCTGGAAGACCGGCCCCTGGTTCCTGCGCGACGACCGCCTCTACCTGATCCCCGGCGATTCGCCGATGGGCTACCGCCTGCCGCTCGATTCGCAACCCTGGGCCAGCAAGGGCGACTACCCCTACCTGATCGAGCGCGACCCGACCGCGGCGCGCGGCGCGCTGCCGAGCGCGGCCGACTACCGCGCGCGCTACACCGTGGGCGCGACCGGCGGCACCGGCGCCGACCTGGGCGCCGTGCCCTATGCCTTCGGCACGCCCGCGGCCGTGCCCGCCACGCTGCGCATGCAGGGGCCTGGCACCGGCGAAGGAATCGAAGGCAAGCCGGGCCAGGGCGATGCGGGCCCCACAGGCCATGCAGGTGACGGGGCCGATGGCGAGGCCGGCGATCCCGCGCGCGTCTCCGCCACGCGCCAGCCGCTGCGCGGCGAGTCGGCCCACTGGGTCACGCGCACCGCGCTGTGCGTCGAGGTGCGCGACCCGCGCCGCGCCAACGGCCCGGCGGCCGAGAAGAAGGGCAGCGCCTCGGGCGTGCTCTACGTCTTCATGCCGCCGCTGGCGCGCCTCGAGGACTACCTCGACCTGGTCGCCGCCGTGGAAGCCACCGCGCGAGAGCTCGGCGTGCGCATCGTGATGGAAGGCTATCCGCCGCCGCGCGATCCGCGCCTGAAGATGCTGCAGGTCACGCCCGACCCCGGCGTGATCGAGGTCAACATCCATCCGGCCCACAACTGGAAGGAACTGGTCGACCACACCGAGTTCCTCTACCAGGCCGCCTTCGAGACCCGGCTGTCGGCCGAGAAGTTCATGACCGACGGCCGCCACACCGGCACCGGCGGCGGCAACCACTTCGTGATGGGCGGCGCCACGCCGGCCGACAGCCCCTTCCTGCGCCGGCCCGAGCTGCTGGCCAGCCTGCTGCTCTACTGGCACAACCATCCCTCGCTGAGCTACCTGTTCTCGGGCATGTTCATCGGCCCGACCAGCCAGGCGCCACGCGTGGACGAAGCGCGCAACGACCAGGTCTACGAGCTCGAGATCGCGCTCAAGGAGATCGCGAAGAACCGCGAGCTCTATGGCCAGCACATGCCGGCCTGGCTGGTCGACCGCACGCTGCGCAACATCCTGATCGACGTCTCGGGCAACACGCACCGCAGCGAGTTCTGCATCGACAAGCTCTACTCGCCCGACTCCAGCACCGGCCGGCTCGGCCTGCTCGAGCTGCGCGCCTTCGAGATGCCGCCGCATGCGCGCATGAGCATCGCGCAGCAGCTGCTGATCCGCGCGCTGGTGGCGCGCTTCTGGGACGAGCCCTACCAGGCGCCCGTCACGCGCTGGGGCACCGAGCTGCACGACCGCTTCCTGCTGCCGACCTTCGTCAAGATGGACTTCGACGACGTCATCAGCGAGATGCGCCAGGCCGGCTTCGCCTTCGATCCCGACTGGTTCGCGCCGCACTTCGAGTTCCGCTTCCCGCTCGTGGGCCAGGTGCAGGCGATGGGCGTCGAGCTCTCGCTGCGCAACGCGCTCGAGCCCTGGCACGTGATGGGCGAGGAAGGCTCGGCCGGCGGCACGGTGCGCTACGTCGACTCCTCGCTCGAGCGCATCGAGGTGCGCGTGACCGGCCTCAACGAGAGCCGCCACGTGGTCACCGTCAACGGCCGCGTGCTGCCGCTGCAGCCCACGGGCGTGACCGGCGAGTTCGTGGCCGGCGTGCGCTACAAGGCCTGGAACCCGCCCTCGGCGCTGCATCCGAGCATCAAGGCCCATGCGCCGCTGACCGTCGACCTGGTCGACACCTGGATGAAGCGCTCACTGGGCGGCTGCCAGTACTTCGTGGCCCATCCGGGCGGACGCAACTACGAGACCTTCCCGGTCAATGCCTACGAGGCCGAGAGCCGGCGCCTGTCGCGCTTCACGCGCACCGGCCACACGCCGGGGCTGATGCGCACGCCGGCCGCCACCATCGAGGTGCCCGGCAGCCGCGAATTCCCGTTCACGCTCGACCTGCGGCGCTGAGCGGCGCCGCGCGCCCGCCGGCTCTTCGGGGTGGCGGGCCGGGCGACCGGCTGTGTCGTGGCGCCCACACCGATGGCTGCGGCGGGCATTTCGCACGCCATCGCCACCGGGGCCGGTGACGGCAATGTGACAATCCCAACCCTGTGGAACCCCTCAACGAATCCCTGTTCGATGCCCAGGCGCTGGATTTTCCAGCCGCCCTGGCGTCGGCGCTCGCCCCGGCCGCCCTGCCCGGCCACTTCGACGAGCTGCGCGGCACGGCGACGCCCGAGGCCGCGGCACGGCCCGCCGCCGGGCCGGCAGCGCCCGCGGGGCCGCACCTGCACGACGCGACGGCAGGCACGCAGAGCCAGTCCCAGTCCCAGTCCCAGTCCCAGTCCCAGTCCCAGTCCCAGTCCCAGTCCCAGGGCGCCGGGTCCGGCCCGACCCAGTCGCAATCGCAATCGCAGTCGCAGTCGCAATCCGCATCCCCGCCCCCGCGCGCGCCCTCCGCCGACCCCGCCTCGTCGGCCGCCGCCCCCGGCGACAAGCCCCCGCTGCTGCCCCCCTGGCATGCCTTCTTCGAACAGCTCGGCCCCGACGGCTTCGGCGACCTGCCGCGGCGCGCTGTCAGCCTGGAGCGCCAGATCCGCGACAACGGCGTCACCTACAACGTCTACGCCGACGCCAACGGCCCGCAGCGGCCCTGGTCGCTCGACCTGTTCCCGCTGATCGTCTCGCCCGAGAGCTGGGCGCAGATCGAGACCGGCGTGCTGCAGCGCATGCGCGTGCTCGACCGCGTGATGGCCGACGTCTACGGCCCGCAGCGCCTGCTCGCCGAAGGCCTGCTGCCGCCCGCGCTGGTGCGCGGCCATCCGGGCTACCTGCGCGCGCTGCACGGCGTGAAGCCGCCGGGCGACACGTGGCTGCACATCGCGGCCTTCGACCTCGCGCGCGGCCCCGACGGCAACTGGTGGGTGGTCTCGCAGCGCACCCAGGCGCCCTCGGGCCTGGGCTACCTGCTCGAGAACCGGCTCGCCATCACGCGCCAGTTCCCGCAGGCCTTCGAGGCGCTGCACGTGCAGCGGCTGGCCGCCACCTACAGCGCCATGATGGACGGCCTGCAGCGCATGTGCCCGGCCGGCGTGCCGCCGCACATCGCGCTGCTCACGCCCGGCCCCTACAACGAGACCTACTTCGAGCACGCCTACCTGGCGCGCTACCTCGGCGTCACGCTGGTCGAGGGCAGCGACCTCACGGTGCGCGACCAGCGCCTGTACCTCAAGACGCTGCAGGGCCTGCGCCCCGTGCACGGGCTCATCAAGCGGCTCGACGACCAGTTCCTCGACCCGCTCGAGCTGCGCCCCGACTCCACGCTCGGCGTGCCGGGCCTGCTGCAGGCGATCCGCGCCGGCAACGTGCTGGTGGCCAACATGCCGGGCTCGGCCTTCCTCGAATCGCCGGCGCTGCTGGGCTTCCTGCCCGGCCTGGCGCGCCACCTGCTCGACGAGAAGCTGCTGCTGCCCGCGCTGCCCACCTGGTGGTGCGGCGAGCGCGCGGCGCTCGAGGCCGTGCTGCCGCAGCTCGGCGACTGCTTCATCAAGCCCACCTACCCGGGCATCGACGGCCGCGCGAGCTTCGACGCGGTGCTGGGCCGCCAGTTCGGCCGCCGCGAGCTCGACGAATGGGCCGGGCGCATCGTGCGCGAGGGCGAAGCCCACACGGTGCAGAGCTACCTGCCGCTGTCGCAGATGCCGACCTGGGCCAGCGACCTCGGCCCCGGCCACATCGCGCCGCGCGCGGTGCTGCTGCGCGTGTTCGCGGTCAGCGACGGGGCGCAGTCGTGGCGCGTGCTGCCCGGCGGGCTGGCGCGGCTCGCGGGGCCCGATGCGCAGATCGCCTCGATGCAGCGCGGCGGCAGCAGCGCCGACGTCTGGGTGCAGACCCATGGCGAGGTCGACCGGACCACGCTGCTGCAGCCGCAGGCCACGCCGGCCTCGCTGGCGCGGCACCGCGCGCCGGTCACCAGCCGCGCGGCCGAGAACATGTTCTGGCTCGGCCGCTACACCGAGCGTGCCGAGAACGCGGTGCGGCTGGCGCGCCTCACGCTCAACATCCTCGGCGGCGAGGACCAGTCCTCGCGCCCGCTGCTCGAATGGCTGCACCGCATGGCGGCGCGCAATGCGCTGGTGCCGGCCGGCGTGCCGAGCGCGCCGCAGTCGCGCCGCGTGTTCGAGCGCGCGCTGATCGCCGAGCTCGGCGACGTGGCCCAGGGCGGCAGCGTGGGCTACAGCCTGCGCAGCATCCGCCAGGCCGCGGCCGCGGTGCGCGAGCGGCTCTCGCCCGATCACTGGAACCAGATCGTGCGCGCCGAGGCCGACTTCCTGCGCCGCGCCGCCGAGCAGGCCGGCGAAGGCAGCTTCGCCACCGGCGCGGCGCTGCGCTCGCTCGAATCGGCGAGCTCGGCGCTGTCGGCCATGACCGGCGCGCAGACCGACCGCATGACGCGCGACGATGCCTGGCGGCTGCTGTCGATCGGCCGCCACATCGAGCGCCTGAGCTTCCTCGCCAACGCCCTGCTCGCGGGTTTCCAGAACCACGCGGTGCACGAGGTCAGCGGCTTCGAGGCCATGGTCGCGCTGTTCGACAGCACCATCACCTTCCATGCGCGCTACCAGCAGCGCCGCGACGTCGCCACGCTGGTCGACCTGCTGGTGCTCGACGCCGAGAACCCGCGCTCGCTGGCCTGGGTCACGCAGACCCTGCGCGGGCGCATCGCGCGGCTCGCGGGCAGCGCGCCCGGCAAGCTCACGGCGCTGTCGTACGAGCTGCCCGACCCGGCCACCTGGACGCTCGAGCACCTGTGCGACCCCGGCCCCGCCGACGGCGAGGACGGCCCCTATGCGGCGCTGGCCGCGCTGCTCGCGCACTGCGAGGCCGCGGCCTACCACGTGTCCGATGCCATCGGCATCCGCTACTTCACGCTGACCTCCGAATCGCTGCGCTCCGTGGGCGCCTGAGCCCGCGCTGCGCGCGCCGCGCGATCGACCATTCACCAACAACGACAACCTCAGGAGGGCTCCCCATGACCATCATCCACCGACGCTTCGCACGGGCCGCCGCCGGCCTCGCCGCGGTCCTCGCGCTCGCCGGCTGCGGCAAGCAGGAAGCCGCCGCGCCCGCCGCGCGCGTGCTGGTGGTGGGCACCGATGCCGCCTACACCCCCTTCGAATCGCAGAACGAGAAGGGCGAGATCGTGGGCTTCGACATCGACATCGTGAACGCCGTCGCGAAGAAGGCCGGCATCGAGGTGAAGTTCGTCAACACGCCGTGGGAAGGCATCTTCAACACGCTGGACCAGGGCGACCGCGACTTCCTGGTGTCGGCCATCACCATCACGCCCGAGCGCCGCCAGACCATGGACTTCTCGCAGCCCTACTTCGACGCGCGCCAGCTGATCGCGATCAAGAGCGACGCGAGCGTGACCCGCTTCGAGGACCTGAAGACGCTCAAGGTCGGCGTGCAGAACGGCACCACCGGCGACGAGGTGGTCGGCAAGCTGCTGGGCAAATCGAGCGCGAACATCAAGCGCTTCGAATCGACGCCGCTCGCGCTCAAGGAGCTCGAGGCCGGCGGCGTGCAGGCGGTGGTGGCCGACAACGGCGTGGTGGCGCACTACCTCGCGAACAACGCGGGCGCGGGCTTCAAGACCGTGAGCGATGCCGGCTTCGCGACCGAGCAGTACGGCCTCGCGGTGAAGAAGGGCAACGCCGAGCTGCTCGCCAAGCTCGACAAGGGCCTGGCCGAGATCAAGGCCGACGGCAGCTACGACAGGATCTACGCCTCGCACTTCGGCGCCGCGTCGAAGTAACCCACGGCGCACGCCATGCGACTCCACGTCACCCACGAAACCCGCTACGAGTACTCGCCGCCGGTCGAGACCGCGCAGCACCTCGCGCACCTGCGGCCGCTGGTCACGCCCTCGCAGCGCCTGCTGAGCCACCGGCTCGCGATCGAGCCCTCGCCCGCGCAGCGCGTCGAGCAGGCCGACCTCTACGGCAACGTGCGCGCCTTCTTCGCGCTCGATACCACGCACGACAGCCTGGTGGTCACGGCCGAGAGCGTGGTCGAGACCTCGGCGCCCGTGCTCTCGAGCGCGGTGGCGCGCGAGCTGCCGTGGGAGTCGGTGCGCGAGCGCTTCCGCTTCCGCAAGGACGCGCTGTTCGACCCGGCCTCGGAGTTCGTCTTCCCCTCGCCCTACGTGCCGCGCCACGACGACTTCGTCGCCTATGCGCGCGCGAGCTTCGCGCCGGGCCGCCCGGCCTTCGACGTGGCGATGGACCTCACCGAGCGCATCCACCGCGACTTCGACTACGACGCCGACAGCACCGAGATCAACACGCCCGCGGCCGAGGCGCTGGCCCAGCGCAAGGGCGTGTGCCAGGACTTCGCGCACATCATGATCGCGTGCTTCCGCGGGATGGGCCTGCCGGCGCGCTACGTCAGCGGCTACCTGCTGACGCAGCCGGCGCCGGGCCAGCCGCGGCTGATCGGCGCCGATGCCTCGCACGCCTGGGTCTCGGTCTACCTGCCCGGCGAAGGCGACGGCCCCGACAGCGCCGGCGACTGGGCCGACTTCGATCCCACCAACGGCCGCCAGCCCGGCGAGGACTATGTGACGCTGGCGATCGGCCGCGACTACTCCGACGTCTCGCCGATGCGCGGCGTGCTGCACGGCGGCGCACGCCACACGCTGCACGTGGGCGTGACGGTGCAGCCGGTCGACGAGCTCGAATCGCCGCAAGCCCCCGGCGGCGCAGGGCCTTCGGCCGCGGCGTCGCCTACGATCGCGGCTTCGCCGGTACAAACGCCGGTCGATTCCCCGCAGCCGCCCTCCGCGCGGCCGCCTTCACCACCGTCTCACCAGGAGCCTTCTTCATGAGCGTCTACGACAAGCTTTCCAGCCTCGGCATCACCCTCCCGCCGGTCTCGGTTCCGGCCGCCGCCTACGTGCCTTTCGTGCAGACCGGCAACCTCGTGTTCCTGTCGGGCCACATCGCCAAGAAGGACGGCAAGGTCTGGACCGGCCAGCTCGGCGCCGACGTCAGCACCGAGCAGGGCAAGCAGGCCGCGCGCGCGGTCGCCATCGACCTGCTGGGCACGCTGCACGCGGCCGTGGGCGACCTCAACAAGGTCAAGCGCATCGTCAAGGTGATGAGCCTGGTCAACTCGGTCGGCAGCTTCACCGAGCAGCACCTCGTGACCAACGGCGCGAGCGAACTGTTCGCCGAGGTCTTCGGTCCCGAGAAGGGCGCGCATGCGCGCAGCGCCTTCGGCGTGGCGCAGATCCCGATGGGCGCCTGCGTCGAGATCGAACTGATCGCGGAGATCGGCTGATTCGCCTGCCGCGGTCCCTGTGGCTGGCACTGCCGCTCGCGGCCATCGCGCCGCTGGCGGCCGCGGCCGACGAGATCCCGGCGCCGCTGCGCGAGCCGGTCGCGCGCTATGCCTGCCTCAGCTGCCACGGCATGGTGCGCAAGCAGGTGGGCCCGGGTTTCGCGCAGATCGCGGCGCGCTACCGCCACGACCCCGAGGCACCGGCCCGGCTGGCCGACAAGCTGCGCGACGGCAGCGTCGGTGCCTGGGGCCGCGTCATCATGCCGCGCCAGCCCCACATGAGCCTCGACGAATCGCGCCGGCTCGCGCAGTGGGTGCTGTCGCAGCCCTCCCCGCCCTGAATGCCTTCACCGCCATGACCGATGCGCTGCTGATCTGCGACGCGCTGCCCGAATCCCGCGACGCGGTGAAGTTCGAGGCGCCGGGCCGCGGCCCGGCCTTCGTCGTGCGGTGGCAGGGCCGGGTCCATGGCTACCTCAACCAGTGCGCGCACGTGGGCGGGCCGATCGATTTCGAGGGCCAGGTGCTCGAGCGCTCGGGCCGCTTCCTGATGTGCGCGCGGCACGGCGCGATCTACGAGCCCGACACCGGTTTGTGCGTGGGCGGTCCTTGCAAGGGTGCGCGCCTGGTGCCCCTGGCGGTGGAAGAGTCGGCCGACGGCAAGGTCTGGCTGCGCGCGGCCTGAGCCGGAGCGGGCGCCCCGGCATCGAGGATCTAATGCGCGGCCACGCCGCGTTCAGCCGTGCGTGCCTCGGCACCGGTCCAGAAGTTCTCGGGCACGCCGCGCGGCTGCCGCTCCTCGATCTCGACCGTGACGCTGACCGAGATGTCGGCCGCCTGCTCGCGGCGCTTCAGAAAGCTTTCGAACTGGTCGAGGTAGTGATGTTCTTCATTCACGGATCGGGCCTCCATTTGGTTTTCGATACCAGAGGTTTTAATCCGTCGCAGCGTGTCGCCAAAGGTTGCGGATGCCGCCGCCGCGTGCAGGACAACAGGCCATCGCCGCCGCCGTGCCGCGCCTGCAAGGCCTACGACCTTCCGTAGTTGTCAGGCCGCCTTCACCGCGCGCGCGCCGGTCAGGGTCGGCATCTCGGTCGCGCTCGAGTTCACGTTCACGCTGCGGTCGAGCCGCAGGTAGCGCGAGGCGAAGCGGCAGGTCACGGTGTCGCGGAAGGCCGATTCGACGAAGGTCCAGCTCATCACGAAGGTGCGCTCGTCGAGCCATTCGCCACTCGCGACCACGCGCATCACCGCGGGCTGGTACTCGTGGTGCAGGCGGTTGCCGGTCATGGTGGTGTCGCCCTCGATCGGCTTCTTCAATCCCACCTGCACCGTGTGCGTGCCGCGCTCGTCCTCGAGCGTGAAGCTGCAGGCCTCGGCGCCGAAGTCCAGGCGCGCGGCCTTGATCCGGTCGGGGTTGTCGGGAAACTCGTAGCGCTGGCCCGACACGGCCGCGGCCACCGGCGACGCGGTCGGCCGCACCGGCGGCAGCAGGCGCAGGCCCGCCATGCGCCGGCGCAGCGCGGCGCTGGCCTGGCCGCCGTCGGCGGGCGCGTTCTCGAACGCGGCCGGGAAATGCTTGTAGAGCAGCCCCGCGTTGAAGCCGGCCTTCGGCGGCAGCGCCGCGTTGATCGCGAGCACCGCGTCGTGCGCGGGGAACACCACCGCGTACTGGCCGAACAGTCCGTCGGCGTTGTAGGCGCCGTTCGGGCCCAGCCACCATTGGTAGCCGTACTTGTCCTTGGTGTGCGGCTGGTGCACCGCATCGACCCATTCCTTCGTGAGCACCTGCCTGCCGTTCCACACGCCGTTCTGCGCATGCAGGATGCCGAGCTTGAGCGAATCGACGGTCTTCCAGCTCAGGCCGTTGGCGCCCGGCGAGATGCCCTCGGGCCCGACCTCCCATTCGTAGCCCGTGATGCCCAGCGGATCGAAGAAGCGCGGCTTGAGGTAGTCGGCCACCGGCTGGCCCGTGGTCTTGGTGACGATGGCCGACAGCATGTAGGTGGCGGCGCTGGTGTAGACGAACTGCGTGCCCGGCGGATTCACCACCGGGATCTTGAAGAACTCGGCGATCCAGCTGGTGCGGATCTGGCGCCACACCGAGCCCGAGGTCATGGCGGCGTGGCCGGTGCGCATGCTCAGCAGGTCGCGCACCGTCATCGCCGCGAGGTTCGGGCTCACCACCGGCGGCAGGTGCTCGGGGAAGAAGGACACCACCTTGTCGTCGAGCCCGAAGCGCCCCTCGGCCACCGCCATGCCGACCGCGCAGACGGTCACGCTCTTGGTCAGCGAATGCGTCATGTGGCGGCGCTGCGGACCGTAGGGCTCCCACCAGCCCTCGGCCAGCACCTGGCCGCGTCGCCACAGCATGAAGCCGTGCAGTTCGAAGGCGCCGCGCTCGGCCTCGTCGAGGAAGGCCAGGATCGCCGCCGACGACACGCCCTGCGCCTCGGGTCGCCCGCGCAGCAGGCCATCGGCGGGCACCGGCGCGGCCAGCCCGGTGGCGGCCCAGCCGAGGCCGGGCACCGAGGCCATCGCCATGCCGCCGAGCGACAGGCGCAGCGCGCCGCGGCGCGAGAGCGCGGGGAAGGAAGAAGAGGAGGAGGAGGAAGAAAGTGGCGGCATGGCGGCGGTCTCCGGGAGCTGTCGTTGTTCTTCGCCGAGTGTGGACCGCGCAACTGTCATTCGCCTGTCGGCCCCGCCAGGGGAAACCCCGTCGGAGGTTCCTATTACACGCGTCGCGCACGCGACAGTGCCACTTTGGTCCGACGGGAAAACGCTAGGCGCCCCGCCCCGTTTCGTTCCTACAGTCCACGGGCCGGCATCGGCGCAATCGAAGAAGAAGCAGGAAAGGACGTGGGGCGATGGAGTTCGACTACGTGATCGTCGGTGGCGGCTCCGGGGGCGCCACGCTCGCCGCGCGGCTCAGCGAGGACGCGCGCGTGCGCGTGTGCCTGATCGAGGCCGGCGGCGACGGCCGCGGCATCCTGGTGCGCGCGCCGGCCGCCACGGTGGCGATGCTGCCGGGCCGCCCGCCGATCAACAACTACGCGCTGCGCACCGAGCCGCAGCCGGGCCTGGACGGCCGCCGCGGCTACCAGCCGCGCGGGCGCTGCCTCGGCGGCTCGAGCGCGATCAACGCCATGCTCTACGTGCGCGGCCACCGCGAGGACTACGACGACTGGGAGCGCGCCGGCTGCAGCGGCTGGTCCTTCGGCGACGTGCTGCCCTGGTTCCGCCGCGCCGAGGGCAACCAGCGCGGCGCGAGCCCGCTGCACGGCGCCGACGGTCCGCTGCAGGTGGCCGACCAGCAGACGCCGCGCGCCATCAGCGAGGACTTCGTGCGCGCCGCGGTGCAGTCCGGCGTGCCCTTCAACGACGACTTCAACGGCATCGAGCAGGAAGGCGCGGGCCTCTACCAGGTCACGCAGTTCCATGGCGGCGCGAGGAACGGCGAGCGCTGCTCGGCCGCGGCCGCCTACCTGCACCCGGCGATGACGCGCCCCAACCTCGCGGTGCTCACGCACACGCAGGCGCTGCGCGTGGTGATCGAGCATGGCCGCGCCGTGGGCGTGGAGGTGCGCCGCGGCGGCAACGTCGAGCGCATCCATGCGCGGCGCGAGGTGGCGCTGTGCGGCGGCGCCTTCCATTCGCCGCAGCTGCTGATGCTCTCGGGCATCGGCGATCCCGCGCAGCTGCAGCAGCACGGCATCGCGGTGCAGCAGGCGCTGCCCGGCGTGGGACGCAACCTGCAGGACCACCTCGACTTCATCCTCGCCTACCGCTCGAAGCACCGCGACCTGTTCGGCATCGGCCTCGGCGCGAGCTGGACCCTGCTGCGCCAGGCGCTGCTGTGGCGCAGGACCGGCACCGGCCTGGTCGCCACGCCCTTCGCCGAGGGCGGCGCCTTCGTCAAGTCCTCGCCCGAGCTGCGCCGGCCCGACCTGCAGCTGCACTTCGTGATCGCCATCACCGACGACCATGCGCGCAAGCTGCATGCGGGCTACGGCTTCTCGTGCCATGTCTGCGTGCTGCGGCCGAAGAGCCGCGGCGAGGTGCGGCTGGCCGATGCCAACCCGGCCTCGGCGCCGCGCATCGATCCGCGCTTCCTGTCCGACCCCGAGGACCTCGCGCTGCTGCTGCAGGGCGTGAAGAAGACGCGCGAGATCGTGGAGGCGGCGCCGCTCGCGAAGTACCGCCAGCGCGAGCTCTACACGGCCGATGCGCGCAGCGACGAGGACCTGGTGCGCCAGATCCGCGCGCGCGCCGACACCATCTACCACCCGGTCGGCACCTGCCGCATGGGTGCGCCCAACGACGCGGGGGCGGTGGTCGATCCGCGGCTGCGCGTGCGCGGCGTCGAGGGCCTGCGCGTGGTCGATGCCTCGGTGATGCCGACCTTGATCGGCGGCAACACCAACGCACCCACGGTGATGATCGCCGAGCGCGCGGCCGACTGGATGCGCGGGCCTGCGCGCTTCGCGGCCGAAGCCGATCCGGCTACGCGGGGACAGGCGCCTTCGACGAGCCCCGCACCTGCAACTGCCCCGGCAGCAGCAACTGCCGCGGCGGGCTTTCGAGCCCCCGCAGCCGGTCGATCAGGCAGCTAGCGGCGGCGCGGCCGATGTCGTCGGTGGGCTGGGCCACGGTGCTCAAGCCCGGGCCGATCAGCGAGGCCCATTCGGGATCGTCGAAGCCGACGAAGCCGAGGTCGGCGCCGAACTGCCAGCCCAGCCGCGCCATCGCCTGCGCCACGCGCAGCGTGACGACCGCATTGCCCGCCACCACGGCCGCGCGCCGGCCGCGCCTGGCGCGCTTGCGCAGCGCCGCCAGCGCATCGTCGAGCGCCTGCTGTTCGCCCTCCACGCTCTCGAACACCTCGCCGGCCATGCGCGGCCCGTTCGCGGTCACGCAGGCGCCGAAGGCCGCGGTCCGCTCGCGCCGCGAGCTCACGCCCGCGAGCGGCTCGGTCACGTAGAGCAGCTCGCGAAAGCCGCCCTCGACCAGGTGGTCGCAGGTGGCCTTCATCGCGGCCTCGTTGTCGAGCGAGACGAAGTCGGTGTGCATGCCCGCGTGGCGCCGGTCGACCAGCACCGCGGGCTTGCCGTGCAGCGCGACCGCGTCGAACACGCCGCTGCCGCGGCCCAGGGTGTTGAGGATGAAGCCGTCGACCTGGTAGCCCGCGAGCGCGTCGATGGCCTCGCGCTCGCGTTCGCTCTCGTTGCCGAGGTTGAACAGCATCACGAGGTAGCCGGCGTCCTGGCAGGCCTTCTCGGCGCCGCGCAGCACCGCCACCGAATAGGGGTTGGTGATGTCGGCCACGATCAGGCCGATGAGCCGCGAGCGGCCATGGCTCAGCGCCTGCGCCATCGGGCTCGGCGAATAGGCGAGCTGCGCGATCGCGGCCTCGACGCGCGCCGCGATGTCGGGGCTCAGCAGCCGCTCGCGGTGGTTGAGGAAACGCGAGACCGTGGCCTTGGAGACGCCCGCGGCCTGCGCCACGTCGGCGATGGTGGCGCGGCCCGTGGGTTTCATGCGCTGGCCGTGTCGTAGGGCGCGGTCGGCCTCTCCCCGGCCAGCACCTGCAGCAGGTTGGTGGTCGCGAGCTCGGCCATCGCATGCCGGGTCTCGTGCGTGGCCGAGCCGATGTGCGGCAGCGGTGTCACGCGCGGATGGGTGCGCAGCGGCGAATCGGCGGGCAGCGGCTCCTTGGCGAACACGTCGAGGCCGGCCGCGCGCAGCGTGCCCTTGTCGAGCGCGTCGAGCAGCGCCTGCTCGTTCACGGTCGCGCCGCGGCCGCCGTTGATGAAGGCGGCGCCGGGTTTCATGCGCGCGAAGAAGGCGGCGTCGGCCATGCCGCGCGTGGCCTCGGTCAGCGGCAGCATCGCGAGCACGATGTCGGCGCGCGCCAGCAGCTCGTCGAGCGGCGTGTGCGTGGCCCGGCCCTGCAGCTCGGGCGCCTGCGCGGCCAGGTCGACCGCGCGGCGCGCGTGGTAGAGCACCGGCATGCCGAAGCCCAGGGCGGCGCGGCGCGCCACGGCCTGGCCGATGCGGCCGAAGCCGAGGATGCCGAGCGTCTTGCCGTGCACGTCGGTGCCGAACAGGTCCTCGCCGATGTTCTTCGCCCAGCGGCCCTCGCGCACCAGGGTCGAGAGCTCGACCACGCGGCGCTGCGTGGCCATGAGGATCGCGAACATGGTGTCGGCCACGGTCTCGGTCAGCACGTCGGGCGTGTGGCACAGCACGATGTTGCGGCGGCGCAGCTCGGTCAGCGGGTAGTTGTCGACACCGACCGAGACGCTCGAGATCACCTCGAGCCGCGGCGCCGCGTCGAGCATCGAAGCATTGAAGTTGACGCTCGAGCCGATCAGGCCCTGCGCGGCCGGCAGCGCGGCCGCGAAGGCCTCGGGCGACTGGCGCGCGTCGGCCACGACGACCTCGTGCGCGGCCTGCAGGCGCGCGAGCTGGTCCTCGGGCAGGGTGCGGAAGACGAGGACGTTCTTGCGGGAGGAAGACGAAGAGGAAGCCATGGCGCTCACAGCCCCGCCGCTTCGAGTTCGGCCCGCGTCGGCAGGCCCTCGGTGTCGCCGAGCACCTGCACCGCGCGCGCGCCGATCCAGGCGCCGCGGCGCACCGCCTCGGGCACGCTGCGGCCCTCGAGCAGCGCGCTGACCACGCCGGCCGCGAAGCCGTCGCCCGCGCCCACGGTGTCGATCACTTCCTTCACGGGGAAGCCCGCGACGCGGCCGGTGCCGGCCACGTCGCTGTCGTAGTAGGCGCCCTCGGCGCCGAGCTTCACCACCACCAGCTTCGCGCCGCGCTCGCGGTAGAAGCGCGCCACGTCCTCGGGCTGGTCGTGGCCGGTGAGCAGCAGGCCCTCCTCGATGCCGGGCAGCACCCAGTCGGCGCGCGCGGCCAGCTCGTTGATCCAGTGGCGCATGGTCTCCTTCGAGGACCACAGCGTCGGGCGCAGGTTGGTGTCGAAGGAGATGGTGCGGCCCGCGGCGCGCATCACGTCCATCGAACGCAGCGCGGCCTGCAGGCTGGTCTCGGAGATGGCCGCGAACACGCCCGTGGCATGCAGGTGGCGCGCCGAGCGCAGCCAGGGCTCGTCGATGTCGGCCGGGCCCATGTGGCTCGCGGCCGAGCCCTTGCGGTGGTATTCGATCGGCGGGTCGCTGCCGTCGGTGACGCGGCCCTTGAACTGGAAGCCGGTGCGCTGCGTGGCGTCGGCGATCACGTGCGAGCAGTCGATGCCCTCGGCGCGCATCGCATTGAGCAGCGCGCGGCCCATCGAGTCGGTGCCGAGCCGGCTGGCCCAGCCCACCTTCAGGCCCAGGCGCGACAGGCCGATGGCCACGTTGGTTTCGGCGCCGGCGGTGCGCTTGTGGAAGGACTGCGCATCCTCGATCGGCCCCGGCCGGTCGGCCACGAGCAGCAGCATGGCCTCGCCGAACAGGGCGACGTCGAAGGCGGTGGGTTCTGTCATCGGTGTGAGTGGTTTCGCTACGCGCGCGCGGCGCGGATGAAGTCGATCTGCGTGCGGACGACGGCCTCGAGGTCGTCGCCCACGAGCGGGTATTCGATGGCGTGCGGCACGTCGGCCGGCAACGCGCGCAGCACGGCGCGCCAGGGTGCCACGGAGTCGCCCAGCGGCACCGCCACCCACTTGTGCGGCAGGCGCTGCGCGCCCTTGCAGTGCACGTAGCGCACGCGCTGGCCGAGCGCCTGCGCGGCCAGCAGCGGGCATTCGCCGACCCAGTGCCAGTTGCCCATGTCGAAGGTCATGCCCAGCGACACGCCCGCGCGATCGGCGGCTTCGAAGAAGGCCTGCAGCGCGGGCACGGTGCCGGCGCGCACGCTCTGGTCGTTCTCGATCACGAGCTCGACGCGGGTCTCGGCCAGCTCGACCTTCAGGCCCCAGAGCGAGCCGTGCGAGGACGGCTGGAAGTCGCCGATCGACATCTTCAGCCGCTTCGCGCCCACGCGCGTGGCGGCCGCGATGCCGCGCTTGAGCGCGGCGCTGTCGAGCCAGCCGCCCTGGGCCCAGAGGCCCTCGGGGCTGGAGTAGACCGAGGCCAGGCCGTTGAGCGCCGGCAGTTCGGTCTCGGCGTCGCGCAGCATCTCGCCGCGCACCTCCACCGAATCGGCGCCCGCGCGCTTCGACAGCTGCGAGCACCAGAGCTGGCCATGGCGTCCCACCTCGGCCGCGCCGAAGGAGGACAAGGAAATCAGGACCTCGAAGGACATCAGTGGGCCTGGTGCGAGCTGAGGATCTGGCCCAGGAACTGCCGGGTCTTCTCGTTCTGGGGATTGCCGAAGAATTCCTCGGGCGGCGCCTGCTCCACGATCTTGCCCTCGGCCATGAAGATCACGCGGTCGGCCACGCTGCGCGCGAAGCCCATCTCGTGCGTCACGCACAGCATGGTCATGCCGTCCTCGGCCAGGCCGATCATGGTGTCGAGCACTTCCTTCACCATCTCGGGGTCGAGCGCGGAGGTGGGCTCGTCGAACAGCATGATCTTGGGCGTCATGCACAGCGCGCGCGCGATCGCCACGCGCTGCTGCTGGCCGCCCGAGAGCTGGCTCGGGTACTTGTGGGCCTGCTCGGGAATGCGCACGCGCGTGAGGTACTTCATCGCCACCTCCTCGGCCTGCGCCTGCGTCATGCCGCGCGAGCGCATCGGCGCCAGCGTGCAGTTCTGCAGGATCGTGAGGTGCGGGAACAGGTTGAACTGCTGGAACACCATGCCGACCTCGGCCCGCACCGCGTCGACGTTCTTGCCGCCGGCCGTGAGCTCGATGCCGTCGACCTCGATGCGGCCCTTCTGCACCGTCTCGAGGCGGTTGATGCAGCGGATCAGCGTCGACTTGCCCGAGCCCGAGGGCCCGCAGATCACGATGCGCTCGCCCGCGCGCACGCTGAGGTCGATGCCGGTCAGCACCTGGAAGTCGCCGTACCACTTGTTGACGGCTTCCATGCGGATGATGGGGTCGGTCATGAGGTGTTCCGCTCCCGGCTTACTGCATCTTCGGCAGGTCGGCCTGCAGCCACTTCTGGTAGAGCTTGTTGAGCTCGCCATTGGCGGTGTTCTTGGCCACGAAGTCGTTGACGGCCTTGGTCAGTTCGTCCTGGCCCGGGCGCATCGCGATGCCCATCGATTGCTGGACCAGCGTGAACTTGTTTTCGTAGGTGCCGGCGGGCACGCGCTTGGCGATCTGGGCGGCCACGGTCACCGAGCAGCCGATGGCGTCGACCTGGCCCGAGATCAGCGCCTGCATGGCCGACGCGTCGTCGTCGAAGCGGCGGATCTCGGTGCCTTCGGGCGCGGCCTTGGTCACGGCCACGTCCTGGGTCGAGGCACGGGCCACGCCCACGCGCAGGCCCTTGAGGTCGCCGGCGGCCTTGATCGGGGTCTTGGTCGCGCCGTACAGCACGATGGTGGCGGCCGCGTAGGGCTGCGAGAACTGCACCTGCTTCGCGCGCTCGGGCGTGATGGCCAGCGAGGCGACCAGCAGGTCGACCTTGTTGGTCAGCAGGAAGGGAATGCGGTTCGGGCCGGTCACCGGCACGATGTTGGCCTTCACGCCCCAGTCCTTGGCCAAGAGCTTGGCCACGTCGGCGTCGTAGCCGTCGGGCTGGTTCTTCGCGTCGGTGGTGCCGTAGGGCGGGAAGTCGACCAGCATGCCGATGGTGATCTCGCCCTTCTTCTTGATGTCGGCCACGCTCTGCGCCGAGGCGAAGGGGGCGAACACGGTGAGGGCGGCTCCGAGGCCGAGGGCTGCGATCGCTGCGCGGCGGGTGGTGGTGCGGGTCATGGGATGTGTCTCCTGAAAAAAGAAAGGAAGCGACGGAAAAAACGAAAGCGACGGGGAAGATGGCGAACAGGGAAATCAGCGGGCCAGCGCGCGAGCGCGCTTGCGTTCCATGCGCGCGGCCAGCAGCGACAGCGGCCAGCAGATGACGAAGTAGATGGCGGCCACCACCGAGAACACGATGAGCGGCTGGAAGGTGGCGTTGTTGACGATCTGGCCGGCGCGCGTGACCTCGACGAAGCCGATGATGGCCGCGAGCGACGTGCCCTTGATGATCTGCACCAGGTAGCCCACGGTGGGCGCGAGCGCGATCCTGAAGGCCTGTGGCAGCACCACGTCGCGCATGCGCGCGCTGTAGTTGAGGCTCAGCGCCTGCGCCGCCTCCCACTGGCCGCGCGGGATGGCCTCGATGCAGCCGCGCCAGATCTCGCCGAGGAAGGCCGCGCTGTTGAGCACCAGCGCCACGCCCGCGGCGACCCACGGGTTGATGTCCAGCCCCAGCACCGGCGCGCCGAAGAACACCAGGAACAGCTGCAGCAGCAGCGGCGTGCCCTGGAAGATCTGGATGAAGGTGGTCGAGACGCCGCGTGCCCACGCCGATTCGGACGTGCGCATGAGCGCGATCGCGAGCCCCAGGATCGCGCCGCCCACGAAGGCGATGGCCGACAGCGCGAGCGTCCATTGGGCCGCTTCGAGGATGAACAGGAATTCGGGAAAGCCGAAGGTGCGCATGGTGTGATGGTCTCCGTCGGTCGACGCTTACCGGCGGTCCGGGTAGTTGAGCGTGCGCTTGTAGATCAGCTTGAACATCGCCGAGAAGGCGAGCGCCAGCGCGAGGTAGATGGCCGCGACCACGATGTAGATCTCGAAGCTGCGGAAGGTCTGCGACTGCAGGTTGGCGGCCACCGAGGTCAGGTCGTCGGCCGAGATCACCGAGACCACCGCCGAGCTCAGCATCAGCAGGATGAACTGGCTGGTGAGCGCCGGATAGATGGCCTTGAGCGCGGGCTTGATGATGATGAAGCGGAAGATCTCCCAGGACTTGAGGTTGAGCGCGCGGCCCGCCTCGATCTGGCCCTTGGGAATGGATTCGATGCCGGCGCGGATGATCTCGGTGGCGTAGGCGCCGAGGTTCACCACCATCGCCACCAGCGCGGCCGTCTGCGGCGACCAGCGCAGGCCGATGGCCGGCAGCGCGAAGAAGAAGAAGAACAGCTGCACCAGGAACGGCGTGTTGCGGATCACCTCGATGTAGGCGTTGATCACGAAGCGCAGCCAGCCCGGTCCCGAGGTCTTGCCCCAGGCGCAGAAGATGGCCACCACCAGCCCGAGCACGGTGGCGACCAGCGACAGCTGGACGGTGATCCACGTGCCCTTGAGCAGCAGCGGCCAGGCGGCGAAGACGGCGTCGAATTGAAACTGGTAGTTCATGGTCCGGCTGCGGCGCGGGTGTACGCGCACAGTGGAAAAGCAATGCTTGCAGCTTATATGAAACCGGTTTCACGATGACCGAGGGATTACCCTAGTCGGTCTTTGCGGGGGGCCGCTGCCTACACTTCCGCGATGCTCACACCCCTGGCCGACCCCACGACCGCGCAGCTGGACGACATGGCCGAAGACCCCGGCGCCACGCTCGCCGAGACCTCCGCCCATGCCCCCGCCGTGAAGCACCTGCGCCAGGCCCTGCTGTGGCCCGTGCGGCTGATGCCGGTGCGCGATGCCAAGTCCGCGCACCAGGCGCCCTGGCACCTGCTGCGCGAGATGGGCGAAGCCTCGCCCTGGCGCGAGGAGATCGACGAATACACGGGCGACAGCAGCCGCTTCCACCAGCGCCACTACAACGAGTTCGTGAGCTTCCTGCCCTATGTGCAGCGCTTCCTCTACGGCGAGGGACGCTCGCGCGCGCAGGCCGGCGGCCCCGGGACGGGCAGCGACGGCGACTCGCCGATGCGCATCTTCCGCCGCCACGACATCGCCGCGGTGCGCGTGGTCACGCGCGCCGGCGAGGCACCGATCACGCTCGAGGTGGTGCACTGCGACCTCTACTTCTTCTTCGACGTCGACGTGGTGCTGCTGAACCTCGAGGTCGGCGTGAACGACCTGAGCCTGGCGCAGGCGCAGGAGCTGCTCTACCGCTTCGGCCGCGCCTATCCCGCGGGCTGGGATGCCGAGGGCGGCGCGCTGCACTGCATGGCCAGCGTCGAATGGCTGGCGGCCGACGGCCGCGTGCTCGCCAGCTCCGACGCGCAGCACAGCGAGGCCTTCATATCGCACGTGGCGCAGCACCGCGCGCCGCGCATCGCGGCCCATTGGGCCTACCTGATGCAGCCGCTGGTGAGCGACCATTCGGAGGACAAGGGCGCGCTGCGCTACCGGCAGATCGAGTACTACCGCATGCCGGTGATGGCCTACCTGTCGCTCGACGATCCGAAGCGGCTCACGCGCAACGACTTCATCCGCCTCGGCCTGGTCACGGGCGCGGGCGAGGCCGAGGCGGCGCTCGCGGGACGCCAGGACCACCTGCCCTATGCCGATCACCACCTGGCCGACTTCGAGAGCCGCTACTGCTACGACCGCTTCTGGGTCGATGCCGGCGCGGCCCCCCACACGCGCTACCTGTGCAACGGCCATGCGCTGATCGTGGTGGGCGACGCGCGCTCCGAGTTCTTCTGCTGCCGCGACCGCGGCGTGCTCGCGCAGTTCCGCCACCAGCACTTCCTGCTGTTCCTGATCGCGCACTTCCAGAAGGCCTCGCTGCTGATGTTCTCGGACCAGCTGGTGGAGGCGCTCAAGCGGCTGGACATCCGCAGCACGCCGAGCGTGAAGCGCTTCAAGCGCGCGATCCGCGCGAGCTTCGAGCGCTTCCTGCGCTTCACGCACCGCTATTGGTTCCACGAGATCTCGGAACAGGCGCAGGTGCGCGCGCTGTCGCACCTGTGCGCCACCCACCTCGGGCTCGATCCGCTCTACGACGAGGTCAAGGAGCGCATCGCCGACATGAACACCTACCTCGACGCCGACAGCCTGCGGCGCCAGGCCAACACCGTGGTGCGGCTCACGGTCGTGACCCTGTTCGGCCTGATCGGCACCATCACCACCGGCTTCCTCGGCATGAACCTGCTGGCCGAGGCCGAGGCGCCGCTGTGGCGCAAGGCGATCTGGTTCGGCGTGGTGCTGGTGTTCACGACCTGGCTCACGGTCTACACCATGGTCAAGTCGCAGCGGCTGTCGGACTTCATCGACGTGCTGTCGAACGACCGCATGAGCTTCCGGGAGAAGCTCGGGGCGCTGGTGCGGGTGTGGCGGCCCGGGGCCGACTGAAAACGGGATTGGGCAGCCGGACTTCTGGACGCAGAGGGCGCGAAGGATTCGCGAAGGACGCGAAAGGAAACCAGAAGACCTTTTTGAATTCTTTCGCGTCCTCTGCGTAACCTTCGCGTCCTCTGCGTCCGGCTGTTCGCTTTCCTTTCAGCCGTCGAAGGACACATCGGCGCTGTCGACCGCGCGGATCGGCACGCCGAAGCTCGTGATGTCCGCCAGCGTGGCGTTGTGGTGGGCGCGGATCCGTGCGCCCGTGGCATGCGGCTTGTCGTGCGAGGTGTGGGCATCGGCCGCGAGCGTCACCTCGTAGCCCAGCCCGGCCGCGCGGCGCACCGTGGTGTCGACGCAGAACTCCGACGAATAGCCGCAGACCACCACGCGCTTCACGCCGCGCTCCGAGAGCCAGGCATCGAGCGGCGTGCGCAGGAAGGAATCGGGCGTGGTCTTGCGCAGCCGCGCGTCGCGCGTGTCGGTGTCGAGCGCGCCGGCGAGCTGCCAGCGCTCGGAGTCGAACACCAGGTCGACCTCGTTCTCGTGCTGGATGAAGGCCACCGGCACGCCGGCCGCGCGGGCACGCTCGGTGAGCGCGTTGATGCGCTCGATCACCGCGGCGGCTTCGTGCGGACGCGGGGCGTCGTCGACGAGGCCGCGCTGCATGTCGATGACGAGGACGGCGAGAGTCATGGGGAACCCTTTCTGGTGCGCGGGACGGCAGGGCCGAAGGATCGCACAGGACGCGCCAATGCCCCTGCCCGGCGAATGTTTCTGACGTTGAAACCATTGCCCGCGCACCCGCCGCTAAGCTCGCGCCGCCCGCAGAACCACACAACACCTGCCATGACCGACCCCAACGCTCCTTCCCTTTCGCAGCGCCTGCGCAGGCGCGCCACCGCCGCCTTCGCGGCCGCCTGCGCGCTGCTGGCCGGCTGCAGCAGCAACAGCGGCTGCGAGGTCCGCTACGACGCCTCGCCGCAGTTCAAGGGCTGCACCTTCGAGAACATGGACAACCCCGACGTGCTGCCCAACCAGAGCACGTGGAAGATCTGGACCCGCTTCTTCTTCGAGACCAAGACCGACTCGGTGCCCACCGATGCGATCCCCGTGAAGCCGCTGACGCCGGCGGCGCTGGCCGCGCTCGATGCGCAGGCCAACCACGTGGTGCGCCTGGGCCATTCCTCGCACCTGCTCAAGCTGCGGGGCAAGTACTGGCTGATCGACCCGGTGTTCGGCGAGCGCGTGTCGCCGTTCTCGTTCGCGGGACCCAAGCGCTTCCACCAGCCGCCGATCGCGCTGCAGGACCTGCCGCCGATCGAGGGCCTGATCCTCTCGCACGATCACTACGACCACCTCGACGTCTACACCATCGAGTACCTCGCGAAGCGGGTGCAGCACTACTTCGTGCCGCTGGGCGTGAAGGCGCGGCTGGTCGCGATGGGCGTGCCGCCCGAGCGCATCAGCGAGCTCGACTGGTGGCAGGGCGGCGAGCACGACGGCGTGAAGCTCACGGCCACGCCGGCGCAGCATTTCTCGGGCCGCTCGCTGACCGACCGCGGCCGCACGCTGTGGGCCTCGTGGGTGGTGCAAAGCGGCGAGCAGCGCATCTTCTACAGCGGCGACTCGGGCTACTTCCCGGGCTTCAAGCAGATCGGCGAGCGCTTCGGCGGCTTCGACCTCGCGCTGATGGAGAACGGCGCCTACGACGCCTACTGGCCCGCGGTCCACATGACGCCCGAGCAGAGCGTGCAGGCCTTCGAGGACCTGCGCGGCAAGGTGCTGTACTCGGTGCACAACAGCACCTTCGACCTCGCCTTCCACAGCTGGCACGACCCGCTGGACCGCATCGCGAAGCTCACGCAGGAGCGCAAGATCGAACTGGCCACGCCGGTGATCGGCGAGGTGCTGACGGTGGGCCAGGCGCGCACCAACGTGCGCTGGTGGGAAGGCCTGAAGTAACGAGGGGGCGTAGCGAGCGGCTAGCCGCGCTCGCGCCGCTCGCGCGCGCGGCGCTGCTGGCGCGTCTCGAGCGCCTGCGCCGCCACGCGGTCCTTCGCGCGCTTCTTCTCGGCGCGCTTGCCGCGGAAGTGCCGGCCCACGAGAAAGCTCCCGATGCCGGTCACGATCGCGATGACGAAGCCGATGGTGCTGATGTCGAGGCCGCCCATCAGAGCACCCGCACGATGCTGGTCGGCTTGAAGCCCAGGTCGGCCGCCTTGCCCTTGCGCGCGCGGGCGCCGCGCGCGTTGTTGAGGGTGCGGATCTCGAGCGTCTCGTCGCGCTCCTTGCCGCCGCGGCCGATGCCCTCGATCTTCACGCTGCGCGTGTAGGCCGCGGCACCCGCGAGGGTGTCCTTGGGCTCGAGGTCGATCAGCGTGAGGCCGCGGCCGCCCTTGGGCAGGCTCTTGAGCTCGGCGATCTCGAAGGTCAGGATGCGCCCGCCCGTGGAGGCGCAGGCCACGTGCGTGGCCAAGGGCATCGGCTCGGCGCCGCCGGCACCGCCCACCAGCGAGGGCCGGCACAGCTGCTCGCCCTCGCCCACGTCGATGAAGGCCTTGCCGCCGCGCTGGCGCGACATCATGTTCTCGACCGTGGCGATGAAGCCGTAGCCGCCCGAGTTGGCCAGCAGCAGGCTGGCCGCGACCGGGCCCGCGAAGTAGTGCGTGACATGCGTGCCCGCATCGAGCTCGATCAGCGTGGTGACCGGCTGGCCGTCGCCGCGCGCGCCCGGCAGCGAGGCCACGGGCACGGTGTAGACGCGCACGCTCTTGTCCTTGGCGCTGCCGAACACCAGCAGCGTGTCGACGCTGCGGCATTCGAAGGCGCCGTAGAGCGAGTCGCCCGACTTGAAGCTGTACTCGGGCGCCGCGGCGCCGTTGCCCGCGGCCTTCTCGCTGGCCCAGCCCTTCTGCGCGCGCACCCAGCCCTTCTGCGAGACGATCACGGTGACCGGTTCGTCGACCACCTTGACCTCGGCCACGGCGCGCTTCTCGGCCTGGATCAGCGTGCGGCGCGGGTCTTCGAAGGTCTTGGCATCGGCCTCGATCTCCTTGACCAGCAGGCGGCGCAGCGCCGCGGGGTTGCCGAGAATGTCCTCGAGCTTCTTCTGGTCCTCGCGCAGGTTCTTGAGCTCCTGCTCGATCTTGATGGCTTCGAGCCGCGCCAGCTGGCGCAGGCGGATTTCGAGAATGTCCTCGGCCTGGCGATCGCTGAGGTTGAAGCGCGCGATCAGCGCGGCCTTCGGTTCCTCGGCGGCGCGAATGATCGCGATCACCTCGTCGATGTTGAGCAGCACCAGCTGCCGCCCCTCGAGGATGTGGATGCGGTCCAGCACCTTGTCGAGCCGGTGCCGCGAGCGCTTCTCGACGGTGATCTCGCGGAACGCGATCCACTCGTTGAGCATCTGGCGCAGCGACTTCTGCGTCGGCTTGCCGTCGATGCCCACCATCGTGAGGTTGATCGACGACGAGGTCTCGAGCGAGGTCTGCGCCAGCAAGGTGGTGATGAACTCCTCCTGGCTGATGCGCGAGGTCTTGGGCTCGAACACCAGGCGCACGGCGGCGTCCTTGCTCGACTCGTCGCGCACCACGTCGAGCACCGAGAGCATCGCGGCCTTGACCTGGGTCTGCTCGGTGCTCAGCGCCTTCTTGCCGGCCTTGACCTTGGGGTTGGTGATCTCCTCGATCTCCTCGAGCACCTTCTGCGTGCTCACGCCCGGCGGCAGCTCGTTGACCACCAGCTGCCACTGGCCGCGCGCGAGGTCCTCGATCTTCCAGCGCGCGCGCACCTTGAGCGAGCCGCGGCCGCTGCGGTAGGCATCGGCGATGTCGCCCGCGCTGCTGATGATCTGCGCGCCGCCCGGATAGTCGGGGCCGGGCACGATGGCGAACAGCTCTTCCTCGCTGAGCTTGCCGTTCGACTTGATCAGCGCCACGCAGGCATCGGCGATCTCGCGCAGGTTGTGGCTCGGGATCTCGGTGGCCAGGCCGACCGCGATGCCGCTGGCGCCATTGAGCAGCGTGAACGGCAGCCGCGCGGGCAAGAGGCGCGGCTCCTCGGTGCTGCCGTCGTAGTTGGGGATGAAGTCGACCGTGCCTTCGTCGATCTCGTCGAGCAGCAGGCTGGTGATGCGCGCGAGGCGCGCCTCGGTGTAGCGCATGGCCGCGGCGCCGTCGCCGTCGCGGCTGCCGAAGTTGCCCTGGCCGTCGACCAGCGGATAGCGCTGCGAGAAGTCCTGCGCCATGCGCACCAGCGCGTCGTAGGCGGCCTGGTCGCTGTGCGGATGGAAGCGGCCGAGCACGTCGCCGACCACGCGCGCGCTCTTCACGGGCTTGGCGCCCACGGTGCCGTTGGTGCCGCCGAAGCCCAGGCCCATGCGCGACATCGAATAGAGGATGCGCCGCTGCACCGGCTTCTGGCCGTCCGACACGTCGGGCAGCGCGCGGCCCTTGACCACGCTCAGCGCGTATTCGAGGTAGGCGGTCTGGGCATAGTCGGCGAGCGTGAGCGAGGTGCCGTCGCCGCCGTTGTTGTCGTCGCCGGGAGGCAGGAGATCGAGCGGGGGTTGGGAGTCCATGAAAGAGCGGGTGAGAAAACGAAAAAAGAAGGGGCGACGAAGGCGCTCAGCCCAGCGTGAAGGCCTCGTGCACCGCCGACTGCACCGAGCCGCCGAGCACGGCGCCACCGCCGGCCACGTAGATCCAGTCGCCGATGACGGCGGCACCGACGGCGTGGCGCGGCGTGGTCATGGGCGCATGGCGCTGCCAGCTGTCGGCCACCGGATCGTAGCTTTCCATCTGGCCGAAGACCTTGGCCTGGCGCGGCACGCCACCGACGAGGAAACCGCCCTCGCCGCCCATGGCGAAGAAGCGGTCGCGATAGACCACCAGGCCATGGCCCGAGCGCGCGGTGGGCAGCGGCGAACGCGGCTCCCAGGTGTCGCGCGCGGGAAGGTAGACGTGGTGCAGGTCGGTGTTGTATTCGAAGGTGTTGAAGCGGCCGCCGACCACGTGGATCAGGCCGCCGTGCGCCACGCAGCCCACGTGGTCGCGCGCGCCGGGCAGCGGCTTGCGCGCGCTCCAGCGGTCGGCCTTCGGGTCGTAGACCTCGTGCCAGCCCACGCTGGCGCGTTCGGCCGCGGGCTCGGAGGCGCCGCCGATCAGGTGCAGCTGCCCGTCGAGCACCACCGCGGCGGCCGCGCCGCGCGGGCGCGGCAGCGGCGCGATGGCGCTCCAGCGGTTGGCCGCGATCTCGTAGACGTAGGCGTTCGTGTCGGAGCGCCGGTTCTGCTCGACGAAGCCGCCGAGCGCATAGACCCGGCCGCCATCGGCCGCCACGGCCACGTGGTTGGCGCCGCGCGGCAGCGGCGCGCCGTCGAGCCAACGGTCGGCCTGCGGGTCGTAGATGTGGTGGTAGTCGCGGTTGACCGCGCCCTCGCCGTAGCCGCCGACCACGTGCATGCGGCCCTGCGCGGCCGTGGCCCAGGCCATCTCGCTGCGCGGGATCGGCAGCGCCGCGCGCGCCGCCCAGCGCCCCTGCGGGCCGCGCGGCGCGGGGCTGTCGGTGACGCGCTGCGCCTCCTGCTCGGGCGTCATGTGATGCGGCACGCCGCCCTGCAGCCGCGCATAGGGCTCGGCCGAGGACGGCACGGGCTGCGGCGCCGCGTGCGAAGCCGGATGCTGGGCGCGCGCGGCGCCGCTCAGCGCGGCGGCGCCGGCCAGGACGAAATCTCGGCGTTGCATCGCGGTCTCCTCGTTCTTGGGATGGTCGGGGCGGGCGAAGGCGCTCGCTCGCGGGACGCCGTGCTCACGAGAGCGGCGCGGCGGATCGCTCGCCGGCATCGGCCGCGGGCGGCGCGGCCGACTCGGGCACGGCCGGCATCGCCGGCAGGCCGCGCGGCGAATCCGGGGGCATGTTGCCGCGGCCGATCGCGCCGCCGGCGGGCACCGTCATCTCCATGCGGATGCGCCCCGGCGTCTTGCCGCCGCGCAGGCTGCCGCCCCGGGCCACCGAGGGCTTGAGGTAGGCATAGAGCTGCAGCACCGTCTGCACGTAGTTCTGCGTTTCCTTGTAGTTCGGGATCTTGTTGCCCGCGCGCTGCACCGCGCCCTCGCCCGCGTTGTAGGCCGCCAGCGCCAGCTCGATCTGGCCCGGGAACATCGCGATCAGGTCGCGCAGGTAGTGCGAGCCGGCGGCGATGTTGATGCGCGGGTCGAACAGCTTCTTCTCGAGGCTCGCGCGCTGGTCGCCCGCCACGCCGTAGCGCTGCGCGGTGCCGGGCATGAGCTGCATCAGCCCGCGCGCACCCTTGGGCGAGACGGCCTGCGCGTCGAAGCCCGACTCGGTGGCGATCAGCGCCTGCAGCAGCTCGTAGTCGATCGCATGCTTGTTCGAGGCATCGCGCAGCGCGCTCTTGGCGATCTTGTAGCTCGGCGAGGCCTCGAACATGGCCAGCAGCGTCTGCGAGGCCGGCGACACCTTGCCATCGAACTTGCCGTCGAGCTTGCGGTCGCCGCGGCCCAGGCGGCCGAGCGGCGAGATGCCCTGCGTGGTGTCGAAGCTCTGGCCGTCGCGGAAGAACACCTGGTAGCGCTCGTCGACCTTCTCGGCCGCGAAGTGCGCCACGCCGTTGGCGTCGATGTAGCCGTAGACGTCAGCTGCGCGCGCCGGCCCCTGCAGCGCGAGCAGCAGGAAGGCCAGGAGCAACGAAGGCTTGAGGAGAGACATGCGGGGTGGAATCAAACATCGATGTCGACGTCGTCGGCGCGCAGTTCCATCAATTCGCGCCGCGCCGCCGCTTCGCCCTTGCCCATGAGCTTGGTGATCTCGCCCTGGGTGGCGCTGAAGTCGAAACGGCCCAATTGGACCTGCATCAGGCGCCGGGTGTCCGGATTGAGCGTGGTTTCCCACAATTGTTCCGCGCTCATTTCGCCCAGGCCCTTGAAGCGGCTGATGCTCCAGGCGCCTTCGCGCACGCCGTCCTTGCGCAGCTTGTCGAGCGTGGCGGTCAGTTCGCCCTCGTCGAGCGCATAGACCTTGGAGGCCGGCTTCTTGCCGCGCGCGGGCGCGTCGACCCGGAACAATGGCGGCTTCGCGACATACACGTGGCCGGTTTCGATCAGCTTCGGGAAGTGGCGGAAGAACAGCGTGAGCAGCAGCACCTGGATGTGCGAGCCGTCCACGTCGGCATCGGAGAGGATGCAGATCTTGCCGTAGCGCAGGCCGCTGAGGTCGGGCGTGTCGTCGGGGCCGTGCGGATCGACGCCCACGGCCACCGAGATGTCGTGGATTTCGGTGTTGGCGAACAGCCGGTCGCGCTCGACCTCCCAGGTGTTGAGCACCTTGCCGCGCAGCGGCAGGATGGCCTGGCTTTCCTTGTCGCGGCCCATCTTGGCGCTGCCGCCGGCCGAGTCGCCCTCGACCAGGAAGACCTCGTTGTGGCTGATGTCCTTGCTCTCGCAGTCGGTCAGCTTGCCGGGCAGCACGGCCACGCCCGAGCCCTTGCGCTTCTCGACCTTCTGGCCCGCGCGCTGGCGCGTCTGGGCGGCCTTGATCGCCAGTTCGGCGAGCTTGCGGCCGTAGTCGACGTGCTGGTTGAGCCACAGCTCGAGCGCCGGGCGCACGAAGCTCGACACCAGCCGCACCGCGTCGCGCGAGTTCAGGCGCTCCTTGATCTGGCCCTGGAACTGCGGATCGAGCACCTTGGCGCTCAGCACGTAGGAGGCGCGCGCGAACACGTCCTCGGGCAGCAGCTTCACGCCCTTGGGCAGCAGCGAGTGCAGCTCGATGAAGCCCTTGACCGCCGTGAACAGGCCGTCGCGCAGGCCGCTCTCGTGCGTGCCGCCGGCGCTGGTGGGAATCAGGTTGACGTAGCTCTCGCGCACCGGCTGGCCGTCCTCGGTGAAGGCCACGCACCAGTCGGCGCCCTCGCCCTCGGCGAAGTTGTCGGCGTTCTTGTCGGCATGGCCGCTGCCTTCGAACAGCGGGATCACCGGATCGCCGTTGAGCGTCTGCATCAGGTAGTCGCTCAGGCCGCCCTTGTAGAGCCACTGCTGCGTTTCCTTGGTCTTCTCGTTGACCAGCGTGACGCTCACGCCGGGCATCAGCACCGCCTTGCTGCGCAGCAGGTGGGTGATCTCGCCCATCGGCAGCGCGACGGTCTCGAAGTACTTGGCGTCGGGCCAGGCGCGCACCGTGGTGCCCTGCTTGCGCTCGCCGGCCTCGAGCTTGCGGACCTCGAGCGCCTCGATCACGTCGCCGCCGCTGAAGGCCAGCCTGGCGACCGAGCCTTCGCGGTGCGTCGCCACCTCGAGCCGCTTCGACAGCGCATTGGTCACCGACACGCCCACGCCGTGCAGGCCGCCCGAGAAGCTGTAGGCGCCGCCCGAGCCCTTGTCGAACTTGCCGCCCGCGTGCAGCCGGGTGTAGACCAGCTCGATCACGGGCGCCTTCTCTTCGGGATGCAGGCCGAACGGGATGCCGCGGCCGTCGTCCTCGATGCTGACCGAGCCGTCGGCGTGCAGCGTGACCTTGATCTTCTTGCCGTGGCCCGCGAGCGCTTCGTCGGCCGCGTTGTCGAGCACTTCCTGGATGATGTGCAGCGGGTTGTCCGTGCGGGTGTACATGCCCGGGCGCTGCTTGACGGGCTCGAGGCCCTTGAGCACGCGGATCGAGCCTTCGGAGTAGCCGGAGGCGTCGGAGGAACTGGTTGGAGTCTTGGGGGGAGTCGCCATGGGGGCGGATTGTAGTCAGTCGCCGCCAAACAACTGGATGCCCGTACAGGACAGCCCTCGTGCGCGGCGGCAAGCTCGGGGAGCGCCAGCGCGCGAAGCGGGTCCGGCATGGGGCGCGATGCCCGCCGGACCCGGGAAATGCAGGCCTTACTTGGCGGCTGCGACCGTGCCGGTGTAGCTCAGCGATTGCAGCTCGGCCTTGGCCTTGTCGGCCGACTCGAGCTCGACGACGATGCGCCCGACCATCAGGCCCATGCTCGGCGAGGTGCGCAGGTACTTGATCTCGTTGGGCGCGAGCGTGAAGCTGGCGGTCTTCTCGGTCTCGGTCGCGGCCGCCGCCACGTAGTTGCCGGCCGGCCGGTCGACGTAGAAGAAGCCGCCCGGCTTGGAGGTGCCGACCACCGTGTCGTTGAGACGGATGTCGGGCTGGATCGCGGCGCCGAACATCGAGGACGAACGGAAGAAGTAGATGCGGCCCTCGCCGGCCTTGACGCTGGGCATCGAGGCGGCCATGTCCTGGTACTTGACGCCGCTGGCGCAGCCCGCGGCAAGCACGACGACGGCCGCGAGCGCGGCGAATTTCAGAACGGTTCTTCTCACGGTTGAGTTCCTTTTGGAAGTTGTACTGGGGGATCGAGCAGGGAGAAGCGCGCCTCGGCAGGCAGGTAGAAGCCTTGCAGCACGCCATTGCGAACGACCAGCCAGGCCTCGTGGACCTGCTGGCCTTCGATGCTGAACACGAGATCGACGGGGCGGTACACGGAGCCTTCGCTCAGGCGCCCGGCCGGCACCCAGCGGCTGCTGGCGGGGATCTGGCGTCCGTAGCCGGTCGGCAGGCGAATCTCCAGCGGCGCGGTGAAACGCAGGTCCGCCGGTTTGCTCGATGGATCCACCGCCGAGAGCTGGGTCGGCACGCTGCGCACCGCGGGTGCGCAGGCGGGAAGCAGGCTTGCCGCCGCGGCGGTGGCAAGGATGGCCAGCAACGCACGCAGGGCGCGGCGGTTCGTTCGCTCCATGGGAATCCCTCCCCTCGTCTTTTTGTGTTGCCCGCAAATGTAATCAATTGCGACCAAAAATTTCTATACGGCAGCATGAAATATTTCCGCTTTGATGCCGTTCCGGCATTGAAACGCCGCCGATAAATCATCAATGGCTGTCGCCGGCGGCGCGCATGCCAAAGCCGGCTCTTGGCTACAGTCGCCGCATGCAATCGCCTTCCACTCCCACCCTCTCGATCAGGCAGGTGCTGTTCTGCGGCGCCATGATCGTCACGCTCTCGATGGGCATCCGCCATGGCTTCGGGCTCTGGCTGCAGCCGATCACGCAGGCGCAGGACTGGAGCCGGCAGACCTTCTCGTTCGCGCTGGCGATACAGAACCTCTCGTGGGGCATCTTCGGGGTGTTCGCGGGCATGCTGGCCGACCGCTTCGGCGCGTTCCGGGTGCTGATCGGCGGCGCGGTGTTCTATGCGCTGGGCCTGCTGGGCATGGCGCATTCGCCGACGCCGCTGCTGTTCACGCTGAGCGCCGGCCTGCTGATCGGCGCGGCCCAGGCCGGTACCACCTACGCGGTGATCTACGGCGTGATCGGGCGGCAGATCCCGGCCGAACGGCGCTCGTGGGCGATGGGCGTGGCGGCCGCGGCCGGCTCCTTCGGCCAGTTCCTGATGGCACCGGTCGAGGGCCGGCTGATCGGCCAGTTCGGCTGGCAGACCGCGCTGGCGGTGGTGGCCGTGCTGGTGCTGGTGATCGTGCCGCTGGCCTTCGGGCTGCGCGAGCCGCGGCGCGAAGCGGCGGCCGCGCAGCGCGAGCAGTCGGTGCTGCAGGCCGTGGGCGAGGCCTTCCGCTACCCGAGCTTCGGCCTGCTGATGGCCGGCTATTTCGTCTGCGGCTTCCAGCTCGCGTTCATCGGCATCCACATGCCGACCTACCTGCGCGACAAGAGCCTGCCGGCCGACGTGGCCGGCTATGCGCTGGCGCTGATCGGCCTGTTCAACGTGTTCGGCACCTACACGGTGGGGCTACTGGGCCAGAAGCTCGCCAAGCGCAAGATCCTGGCCGCCATCTATTTCGCGCGGGCGGTGTCCATCGCGCTGTTCCTCGTGGTGCCGACCTCGCCGCTGAGCGTCTACCTGTTCTCGGCCGCGATGGGCTTCCTCTGGCTCTCGACCGTGCCGGCCACCAACGCGATCGTGGCGGGCATCTTCGGCGTGGCCCACCTCTCGATGCTCAGCGGCTTCGTGTTCCTGAGCCACCAGGTCGGCTCCTTCCTCGGCGTCTGGCTCGGCGGCTACCTCTACGACACCACGGGCAGCTACGACGTGGTCTGGTATCTCGCGATCGCGCTCGGCGTGTTCGCGGCGCTGGTCAACCTGCCGGTGCGCGAGAGCGCGATCGCGCGCCCGGTGGGCCGGCCCGCCGCGCACGCGGGCTGATACGCGGGCTGAGCCGGGATCACAATGGCGGCCATGACACCCCTCTCGCGCCAACGGCTCGCACGCACCGGCTGGTTCGCCGCCGCGGCGCTGGCGCTGGCGGGCGTGTTCAGCCTCTACACCCACCCCGAATTCGCGGTGATGCTGGTCGACCAGATCTGGTCGTGCTTCTGACCGATCGCGCGCCCGGCGGGCGCAAGGCGCCATGAAAGATGTAACCAATCCCCCTTCTCCGCTCCACGGGCTGTCGGCGCCCTCGGAATGGATCGTGCGCTGGAGCCACCTGCTCGCGCCGGGCACCACCGTGCTCGACGTGGCCTGCGGCGCCGGCCGCCACATGCACTGGTTCGCGCAGCGCGGCCACCCGGTCACGGGCGCCGACCGCTCGCCCGAAGCCGCCGCCGCGGCAGCCGCCTTCGGCGCGGTCGTCACCGCCGACATCGAGGACGGCCCCTGGCCCTTCGCCGGCCGGGGCTTCGGCGCGGTCGTCGTCACCAACTACCTGTGGCGGGCGCGGCTGCCCGACATCGTCGCGGCCGTCGCGCCCGGCGGCGTGCTGCTCTACGAGACCTTCGCGGCGGGCAACGAGAGCGTGGGCAAGCCCTCGCGGCCCGACTTCCTGCTGCGCCCGGGCGAGCTGCTGGCCGCCTGCGACGGGCTGCGCGTGGTGGCCTACGAGGACGGTTTCCTGAGCGAGCCGGCCCGCTTCGTGCAGCGCATCGCGGCGGTCCGGGCGCCCGCTGCCGCGGCGGACCTGCCGGCGCGCCATCCGCTGAAGGCCGCCTGACCACCCCCTCGGGACCCGGGGCCGCCCGGGTGGCGGGCAGGGGGTGCGCTATTAGAATGCGTGCTTTCGTCCACGACAAAGAGATTCCCCCTTGGAGCAACTCACAGGCAGCATCGTCGCGCTGGCCACGCCGATGCACGACGACGGCAGCGTTGACTATCCCGCGCTGCGCCGGCTGATCGACTGGCATATCGACGAAGGCACCGACTGCCTCGGCGTCGTCGGCACCACCGGCGAATCGCCCACGGTCGACGTGGAAGAGCACTGCGAAATCATCCGCGTGTCGGTCGAACAGGCCCGGGGCCGCGTGCCCGTCATGGCCGGCTGCGGCGCCAACTCGACCAAGGAAGCGATCGAGCTCGCCAAGTTCGCCAAGGGCGTGGGCGCCAATTCCCAGCTCCAGGTCGTCCCCTACTACAACAAGCCCACGCAAGAGGGCCAGTACCAGCATTTCAAGGCCATCGCCGAAGCCGTGGGCGACCTGCCCACCGTGCTGTACAACGTGCCCGGCCGCACCGTCGCCGATATGGCCCACGGCACCGTGCTGCGCCTGGCCCAGGTGCCCGGCATCATCGGCATCAAGGAAGCCACCGGCAACATCGAACGCGCCCAGTGGCTGATCCGCGACCTGCCCGAGCGCTTCGCCGTCTACTCGGGCGACGACCCGACCGCCGTGGCGCTCATGCTGTGCGGCGGCAAGGGCAACATCAGCGTCACGGCCAACGTGGCGCCGCGCAAGATGCACGAGCTGTGCGTGGCCGCGCTCGCGGGCGACGTGAAGCGCGCGATGCAGATCCAGTTCGAACTGATGCCGCTGCACCGCAACCTGTTCGTCGAACCCAATCCGATTCCGCTCAAGTGGGCCATGTCCCGCCTCGGCCTCTGCGGCGGTGCGCTGCGGCTGCCGCTGACCGAGCTCTCCGAGGCCAGCCGTCCGGCGGTCGAGGCCGCGCTGCGCGCGACCGGGCTGCTCAAGGACTGATGCGCGCCACCGCGCCCTCGCCACCTCCACATTCCCTCCACGATCTTCTTTTACCCTGCCGCGTCCGAGGTTAAGCAACCTTTTGCCTGAACCGAGCTCAGAACGGGCGGGCACAGCGGCCCATCGATTGACCGAACCATTCCAACAAGGAAGACGACGTTGAAGTACCTCTCGCGATTCGCACTCCTGGCCCTCGTCGCCAGCCTCGCCGCCTGCTCCGTTCTCGAGAGCGACAAGATCGACTACAAGAGCGCCGGCAAGGCCCCGACGCTCGAAGTGCCGCCCGACCTGTCGCAGCTCTCGCGTGACAACCGCTACAACATCCCCGGCGGTGCCGTGACCGCCAATGCCTACCAGACCGGCGTCGCCAACGCGCCGGGCGTGCCCACCGCCGTCTCGAACCTCGGCGACGTGCGCCTGGAACGCACCGGCACGCAGCGCTGGCTGGTCGTCAACCGCTCGCCCGACCAGCTCTGGGAGCCGGTCAAGGACTTCTGGCAGGAAAGCGGCTTCCTGCTGACCACCGAGCAGCGCAACCTCGGCATCATGGAAACCGACTGGGCCGAGAACCGCGCCAAGCTGCCGCAGGACATCATCCGCGGCACGCTGGGCAAGCTGGTCGACTCGATCTACTCCACCGGCGAACTCGACCGCTTCCGCACCCGCATGGAACGCACGGCGAACGGCACCGAGATCTACATCAGCCACCGCGGCATGCAGGAGGTCTACACCAACACGCGCCAGGACCAGACCGTCTGGCAGCCGCGTCCCTCCGACCCCGAGCTCGAAGCCGAATTCCTGCGCCGCCTGATGGTCAAGCTCGGCGTCTCGCAGGAGCAGGCCAAGCAGGTCGCGGCCACCGCCGCCGCAGCACCGGTGCAGACCGCCCGCGTGGCCAACGTCGGCGGCCAGCCGATCGTGCAGCTCAGCGACGGCTTCGACCGCGCATGGCGCCGCGTCGGCCTCGCGCTCGACCGCACCGGCTTCACGGTGGAAGACCGCGACCGCAGCGCCGGCGTCTACTTCGTGCGCTACGTGCCGCCGAACCCCGACAAGAAGGAGCCCGGCTTCTTCGGCAAGCTGTTCAGCTCGAGCAAGACCGAGTCGCCGCTCAAGTTCCGCATCCTGATCAAGAGCCAGGGCGAGAGCAGCACGGTGTCGGTGCAGAACGAAGCCGGCGCGCCCGAGACCTCGGCCAATGCCGAGCGCATCGTCAAGGTCATCGCCGACGACCTGAAGTAAGTCCCATGCTCCGCTTCCGAAGCCTCGGCAGCGGCAGCACGGGCAATGCCGCGCTGGTCGAGGCGACCAGCGGCGGCCGCACCTCCCGGCTCCTGATCGACTGCGGCTTCGGCATCCGCCAGCTCGATCAGCGGCTGGCCCGCGCCGGGCTCGCCGCGAGCGACATCGATGCCATCTTCGTCACGCACGAACACGGCGATCACATCGGCTGCGCCCACACCCTCTCGCGGCGCAACCGCATTCCCGTCTGGATGAGCGAAGGCACCTGGCTGGCCACGGGCGGGCGCGACTTCGAAGGGCAGCTGCACATCGCGCGCGACGACGAGGATTTCGCGGTCGGCGAGCTGTCGGTGCATCCCTTCACCGTGCCGCACGACGCGCGCGAGCCGCTGCAGCTGCGCTGCACCGACGGCAACCGCACGCTCGGCGTGCTGACCGACCTCGGCCATGCCACCGCCCATGTGCTCGCGCGCCTGAGCGGCGCGCATTCGCTGCTGCTGGAGTTCAACCACGACAGCGAGCTGCTGGCCAACTCGGCCTACCCGCCGTTCCTGAAGATGCGCGTGGGCGGCAACTACGGCCACCTCTCGAACCAGGCCGCCGCGGAGATCGCGCGCGCGGTGCTGCACGACGGGCTGCGCCACGTGGTCGCGGCGCACCTGAGCGAACAGAACAACCGGCCCGAGATCGTGCGCCAGCTGATGGCACAGGCGCTCGGCGGCAACGAGGCCGAGATGCTCACCGCGAGCGCGGCCCAAGGCTCGCCCTGGCTCGACGTCTGAGCGCACGCCTTTCGATCGGTAGCCGGTCGAAAGGCAATTGAAAGGCGATTGAAAGCCCCATGAAGAAAGCCGCCCTGGAGGCGGCTTTGCTTCGTGTGCGGCGACGGCTTACTTGCTCGGCGCTTCGCCCTTCTTCGCGGCTTCGGTCGCGGCATTGGCCGCATCGAGTGCCGACGATGCGGCGGCCGATGGTGCCGAGGCACCCGCCGACGGCGCCGATGCGGCAGGTGCGGGCGCGGGGGCCGGTGCGGGCTCGGTCACGGGCGCGGGCGGCGGCGTGGTCACGGCGGGCGCCGCATCCTCCTTCTTGCCGCAGGCCACCAGGGCGGAAGCGGCGAGCAGCGAGGCGAGCAGGATGGACGTTGTCTTCTTCATGAAAAGGCTCCTTTGGCAATGAAGGTCTTGAGGGACGAAAAAAATTCTAGACCCGCATGCTGTCGCTCTTATGTCTGGCCGCGGGATTCGCGGCATTGGCTTACAAGCCCAGCGTGCTCGCGGGAAAGGCGGGCCGGGCCTGGCGCCAGCATTCCTCGATCGATTCGCGCAGCGCGCTGCGCGTGCGCGCATCGGCACTGGCGAGACCGCGGCCGCGCTCGACGTCGATGCGATGGAGGAACCACGACGGTGTCCACAGCGCGCTCGGCACGCCGCTGCCGGCCTGTGCCGGCGACACGCGCAACGCGCGGCATTCGACGATGTGGTCCCAGCTGCGGCGCCAGCCGACGAAGCGCGCATGCCGGCGCTCCACGCCATCGAAGCGCTCGGCCAGCAGCACCAGCCTGCGGCCGCTGGCCGACCAGGCCTGCAGCGCCTCGATGCTCGCGCGCTCGCCCAGCGGCCAGTCGGCGAAGTCGGGGTCGCTGAAGATCAGTTCCTTCCAGCCCTGCTGCGCCGCCGACGCGAGCGCGGTACGCAGCAGGCGGTCGAAGTCCTCGCGGCCGTCGAAGCGGCCCTCGGGCAGCGGCGACGGCAACGCGGTGTCACTCGGCATGCAGCCAGCCCGCCTCGCACCATTCGGCCAGCAGCGACAGCGCATCGTCGCTGGCCTTCGCGAGCTCGCGCGGCCCGAGCGCGCGTCGGTCGGCGAGGCGCCGCATCAGCGTGGCATCGGCCCCGCCCGCGCGGAAGCTCTCGCCGTTGATGTAGAGATGGCGCGCGTCGTAGAGCATGCGCGTGCGGCGGTCCAGCCGCACCGCGCGCAGTGCGTCGGGCGCCTCCCCGCCGTCGTCGAACCAGGTGCTGGCCTTGGGCTCGGTCAGCGATTCGCCGAGCGCGCGGTCGATCGCGTCGGGATCGCGCAGCGCCATCTCGACCGCCTTGCGCGCGAAGGCCTGCAGCGCGGCGGGCATGGCACCGGGCGCCTCGACCGCGGGCTGCGCGGGATCGCGATAGCGCACGGCGGCCGACGGGCCCGCGTCCTCGAGTTCGTCGGCATGGGCCTGCGCGATGCGCGCCAGCAGGTCGGCACCGAGCTCGCCCGCGGACGGCGAACGCAGCCCGATCGAGAAGGTCATGCAGTCGCCGCCGACCGCCACGCCGTCGTGCGCATAGCGCGGCGGCAGGTAGAGCATGTCGCCGGGCTCGAGCACGAAGCTCTGCTCGGGCTCGAAGCGCTCGAGGATCTTGAGCGGCACGTCGGGCTGCAGCCGCAGGTCGCCCTGCTTGCCGATGGACCAGCGGCGCCGGCCCTGCGCCTGCAGCAGGAACACGTCGTAGCTGTCGAAATGCGCGCCCACGCCGCCGCCGTCGCTCGCGTAGCTGATCATCAGGTCGTCGAGCCGCGCGTCGGGCAGGAAGCTGAACTGCCGCAACAGCGCATGGATGCCCTCGTGGTGCAGGTCCACGCCCTGCACCAGCAGGGTCCAGGCGGCCTGCTTCAGCGAGGGCAGCGAGCGGCGCGGCAGCGGGCCGTGCTTCAGGCTCCAGCCGGTCTTGCCATGGCGGATCAGCCGGGACTCGACCTCCTCGCGTTCGGCCAGCGCGAACAGCGCGGAACGGTCGATGGGTGGCACCATGTCGGGTACCGCCTGTCGCACCAGCAGCGGTTTCTTCTGCCAGTGCCGCCGCATGAACTGCGCGGCGCTCAGGCCGCCCAGCAGGGGCAGCGGTGTTGTGATCTCCATGGGAGAATTCTGCAATGGAAATCTCTGAACAATGCGTGGTCGGCCTGACCTGGACCCTGAAAGACACGCTCGGCGATGTGCTGGACGTGCTCGACGAACCGGTCGAATTCCTGATCGGTGGCGACGATCTGTTCGACGTGATCGAGGCGGCCCTGCAAGGCCATGAGCCCGGCGACCGCGTCCAGTTGCAGGTCGAGCCCGAACAGGGCTTCGGCGACTTCAACGACCAGTTGCTCTTTCTCGAGCCGCGCGCCCTGTTTCCCGAGGGCACCGAGGAAGGCATGACCTTCGAGGGCAGCGCGCTGCCCGCGGGCGTGAGCGAGAACATCCCGAAGGATGCGATGTACACGGTGTCCGAGATCTACCCCGAGCACCTCGTGCTCGACGGCAACCATCCGCTGGCGGGCATCGCGATCCGGCTCGACATCCTCGTGCGCTCGGTGCGCGAAGCCACCGAGGAGGAGATCGGCCGCGGCACCGCGGGCACGGCCTTCTTCAAGGTGCAGCCGCTCTCGCCGGGCAACGACACCCTGCACTGAGTCCCTCGGCGCATCAACGACAAAGCCGGGCATTGCCCGGCTTTTTCTTGGCTGGCGCGACGTGACGCCGATGCCGACCTACATGCGCGAGAGCTGGCCGTTGTCGATGCGCACGCGGTCGCCGATGCGCAGGTCGCCCGGGTGCTGCACGTCGAAGGCACGGTAGCCGCCGCGGTCGGTCTGCACCGAGATGCGGTAGCTCTCGTAGGCACGCGGACCGTTCTGCTGCGCCTCGATGGTGTTGCCCAGCAGCGCGCCGCCGATCACGCCGAGCGCGGTGGCCGCCGCGCGGCCGTTGCCACGGCCGAACTGGTTGCCCACCACACCGCCGATGACGCCACCGGCCACGGCACCGCCACCGGTGGTGCCGGTGCCGGCGGTCTCGCTGCGCAGCACCTCGATGTTCGCCACGTGGCCGTACTCGACGTAGGCGGCCTCGCGGTAGGGCACGGCCTGCGGCGGCGGCTGGTAGGGATAGCGGGAGGTCTGGTAGACCGGTGCGGGTGCCACGCAGGCGGTGAGCGTGGCCAGGGCCAGCACGGATGCGGTGACGGAAACGAAGCGCATTGAGATCTTCATGTTGAAAGGCTCCTCGGAAAGAACGGTGCGCCATGCGATGGAGCGGCGCACCCGCCTGTATGTTCAACGCCGCAGTGGCCACGGCGATGACGCAAGGACACAAGCTGAAACCTGTGAGCCCCGCCCCGCTTCCGAGGTTCCTTTCTTTACCGCCGCGATACGCGCCGTTGCGCATCGCTGCAGTCAGCTGCCGGTCAGTGCTTGCCGGTGGAACCGTAGCCGCCCTCGCCGCGCTGCGTGGGCGCGAACTCGGTGACGACATGGAACTTCGCCTGCACCACCGGCACGATGACCAGCTGCGCGAGCCGCTCCATCGGTTGCAGCACGAAGGGCGTGTCGCTGCGGTTCCAGGCGCTGATCTTGAGCTCGCCCTGGTAGTCGCTGTCGATCAGTCCGACCAGGTTGCCCAGCACGATGCCGTGCTTGTGGCCCAGGCCCGAGCGCGGCAGGATCATCGCCGCATAGGCCGGGTCGCCGAGATGGATCGCGATGCCGGTGCCCACCAGTTGCCAGGCATTGGGCTCCAGCGTGACGGGCGCATCGATGCAGGCCCTGAGATCGAGCCCCGCGCTGCCGGGTGTGGCGTAGGTGGGCAACTGCTCCACCATGCGGGGATCGAGGATGCGGACGTCGACTTTCACTTGCTTGCTTTTCCTTGTTGAGATTCTGTCTCGCGGCGGTTCGCCTGCTCGAGCACCTGCTGCCACTTGGCCGCGCCCGGGAAGGCCAGCGTCTTGAGCTTGCCGGCGAACCAGAACGCCAGGCCGGCCAGCACCACCAGCACGTAGATCGGCACGCCGACCGACCACAGGATCACGAAGGCCACGCCGGCCGCGCCGAGGAGGGGCTTGGTGAGCGCGCCGAAGGGCCCGCCCTGCGCGGATTCGGACTTGGCGGCATTGGTGGCCGCGGCGCGCGCGCGGGCCTGCGCCGGCGGCACCACCGCGCCCGGTCCCGCGCTCGGCGTCATGCCGACGTCGAGCCCGTGTTCGCCGGTCACGTCCGTCTGGCCGCGCCCGAGGTTCCTCGCGGCCTGGGCCGTCAGCCCCTCGACATAGCGCACGAAGTCGCCATTGGGCGGGGTGTTCCATTCAGCCTTCATCAGACCCTCCAGTCGGGCAGCCGCGCCGCGATCTCCGTCATGAGCTCGCGCGCCAGCGTGAGCTTGGGCGCGCGAGGCAGTTCGCGCACGCCATCGGCGTCCACGAGCAGCAGCGCATTGTCGTCCTGGCCGAAGGTCAGCGGGCCGATATTGCCCACCAGCAAGGGGATGCCCTTGCGCTCGCGCTTGGCCTTGGCATGCGCGACGAGGTTCTCGCTCTCGGCCGCGAAGCCCACGCAGAACAGCTTCTTCGCCTGCGCGCGCTCGCTGCGCGCCACGGTCAGCAGGATGTCGGGGTTCTCGACGAACTCGAGCACCGGCGTCTTGCCGCTGCCGTCCTTCTTGATCTTCTGGTCGCTCTGGGTCGCGGGGCGCCAGTCGGCGACCGCCGCCGTTGCTACGAAAACGCTAGCACGCGACGATGCGCCGACGGTCGCCGCGAGCATCTCCTGCGCCGAGCGCACGTCGATGCGGGTGACGCCGCGCGGCGTCGGCAGGTGCACCGGCCCGGCCACCAGCGTGACCTCGGCGCCGGCTTCGCGCGCGGCGCGGGCGATGGCGAAACCCATCTTGCCCGACGAGTGGTTGGTGATGCCGCGGATCGGGTCGAGCGCCTCGAAGGTCGGCCCGGCCGTCACCAGCAGGTGCTGGCCCGCGAGCAGCTTGGGATGGAAGAAGGCGGTGATGTCCTCGAGCAGCTGGGCCGGCTCGAGCATGCGGCCGTCGCCGGTCTCGCCGCAGGCCTGCCAGCCGTTGCCCACGCCGAGCACGGTGGCGCCGTCGGCCGCCACCTGCGCCAGGTTGCGCTGGGTCGCGGGATGCATCCACATCTCGCGGTTCATGGCGGGCGCGAGAAGCAGCGGCACGCGGTCGCGCGGGCGCGCCAGGCACAGCAGGCTCAGCAGCTCGTCGGAGCGGCCCTGCACCAGGCGCGCGATGAAGTCGGCGCTGCAGGGCGCGAGCACGATCGCGTCGGCCTCGCGGCTCAGGTTGATGTGCGGCATGTTGTTGGGCTCGCGCGCGTCCCACTGCGAGGTGTAGACGGGGCGGCCCGACAGCGCCTGCATCGTCACCGGCGTCATGAACTGCTCGGCCGATTCGGTCATGACGACCTGGACCGTGGCCCCCGCCTTCACGAACAGCCGGCACAGCTCGGCCGATTTGTAGCAGGCGATGCCGCCCGTGAGTCCCAGAACGATGTGTTTGCCGGCGAGGTCTTGCATGGTGGGGCGGAGTGTAATGACCCGCGCATCCCCGCCGCGCCCTGGGGCGAACGGTCGTTCGCGGCGGCCCCGATGTCCCGCGCCGGGCGAGGTAACAGTGTCCACCCGCGCCGGGTGTCGCCGGGGGCACACCTATAATCTCAATTTCCCACTGCCCGGTCCTCGCGTCCGGAACTGGCATGACCAAATTTGTCTTCGTCACCGGTGGTGTGGTGTCTTCCCTCGGCAAGGGAATCGCCTCCGCCTCGCTGGCCGCGATCCTCGAATCGCGCGGCCTCAAAGTCACCCTCATCAAGCTCGATCCCTACATCAACGTCGACCCCGGCACGATGTCGCCGTTCCAGCACGGCGAGGTGTTCGTCACCGACGACGGTGCGGAAACCGACCTCGACCTCGGCCACTACGAGCGCTTCATCACGACGCGCATGCGCAAGGCCAACAACTTCACGACCGGCCAGATCTACAAGACCGTGCTCGAGAAGGAACGCCGCGGCGACTACCTCGGCAAGACGGTGCAGGTGATCCCGCACATCACCAACGAGATCCAGGAATACGTCAAGCGCGGCGCTGGCATCGGCACCGCGCACGAGGTCGACGTGGCCATCGTCGAGATCGGCGGCACCGTGGGCGACATCGAGTCGCTGCCCTTCCTCGAGGCCGTGCGCCAGATGAGCCTGCGCATGGGCCCGAACAACTCGGCCTTCGTGCACCTGAGCTACGTGCCCTGGATCGCCGCCGCCGGCGAGCTCAAGACCAAGCCCACGCAGCACACGGCGCAGAAGCTGCGCGAGATCGGCATCCAGGCCGACGCCCTGCTGTGCCGCGCCGACCGCCCGATCCCCGACGACGAGCGCGCCAAGATCTCGCTGTTCTCGAACGTGCCCGAATGGGGCGTGATCTCGATGTGGGACGTGGACACCATCTACAAGGTGCCGCGCATGCTGCACGAGCAGGGCCTCGACGGCCTGATCTGCGACAAGCTGCGCATCAACACGCCGCCGGCCAAGCTCTCGCGCTGGGACGAACTGGTCTACGAGGTCGAGCATCCGCAGCAGGAAGTGGCGATCGCCATGGTCGGCAAGTACGTCGACCTGTCGGACAGCTACAAGTCGCTCAACGAGGCGCTGCGCCACGCCGGCATGAAGAACCATGCGCGCGTGAAGATCGACTACGTCGACTCCGAGACCATCACCGCGCAGGACGTCTCGCGCCTGGCCAAGTACGACGCCATCCTCGTGCCCGGAGGCTTCGGCCAGCGCGGCGTCGAGGGCAAGATCCTCGCGGCCCGCTTCGCGCGCGAAGGCAAGGTGCCCTACCTCGGCATCTGCCTGGGCATGCAGGTCGCCACCATCGAGTACGCGCGCCACGTGGCCGGCCTGCCCGATGCCAACAGCACCGAGTTCGACCCCGAGACCTCCTGCCCCGTGATCGCGCTGATCACCGAGTGGAAGGACGCCGATGGCACGATCAAGGTGCGCAACGAGAAGTCCGACCTCGGCGGCACCATGCGCCTGGGCGCGCAGAGTTCCGACGTGACCGACGGCACGCTGGCCCACAGCATCTACGGCGACGTGGTCACCGAGCGCCATCGCCACCGCTACGAAGCCAACGTCAACTACCTCGACCAGCTGCGCAAGGCCGGCCTCGTGATCTCCGCGCTCACGCAGCGCGAACAGCTCACCGAGATCGTCGAGCTGCCGCAGGACGTGCATCCCTGGTTCATGGGCGTGCAGTTCCACCCCGAGTTCAAGTCCACGCCGTGGAGCGGCCATCCGCTGTTCAACGCCTTCATCAAGGCCGCGCTCGACCACAAGGGCCAGGGCGCCGGCAATGCGGGCAAGACGCTGAAGGCCGTCGCGTGACCAGCGCCTACATCATCGCCAACGTCGAAGTCACGAACCCGACCCAGTACGAGGAGTACAAGAAGTGGTCGACCGCCGCCATGCAGGCGCATGGCGCCGAGGTCTGCGTGCGTGGCGGTAAGGTCGAGGTGCTCGAGGGCGACTGGGCGCCGCAGCGCATTGTGATCCTCAAGTTCCCGAGCGTCGAGGCCGCGAAGCAGTTCAACAGTTCGCCCGAATACGGCAAGGCGCGCGAGTCGCGCCAGGGCGCCGCGATCATGCGCATGGTCGTCGTCGAAGGTCTGTGATCCGTTTTTACTGGAGAAAGAAAAGAAGATGAGTGCAATCGTTGACATCGTCGGCCGCGAGATCCTCGACAGCCGCGGCAATCCCACCGTCGAGTGCGACGTGCTGCTCGAATCGGGCACCATGGGCCGCGCGGCCGTGCCCTCGGGCGCATCCACCGGTTCGCGCGAAGCCATCGAGCTGCGCGACGGCGACAAGAAGCGCTACCTCGGCAAGGGCGTGCTCAAGGCGGTGGAGAACATCAACACCGAGATCTCCGAAGCCGTGCTCGGCCTCGATGCCAGCGAACAGGCCTTCCTCGACCGCACGATGATCGACCTCGACGGCACCGACAACAAGGGCCGCCTGGGTGCCAACGCCACGCTGGCCGTGTCGATGGCCGTGGCCCGCGCGGCCGCCGAGGAATCGGGCCTGCCGCTGTACCGCTACTTCGGCGGCATGGGCGGCATGCAGATGCCCGTGCCGATGATGAACGTCATCAACGGCGGCGCGCACGCCAACAACAGCCTGGACCTGCAGGAGTTCATGATCATCCCCGTGGGCGCACCGAGCTTCCGCGAAGCCGTGCGCTACGGCGCCGAGGTGTTCCATGCGCTCAAGAAGATCCTGGGCGACCGCGGCATCAGCACCGCCGTGGGCGACGAAGGCGGTTTCGCGCCGAGCGTCGAGAGCCATGAAGCGGCGATCCAGCTGATCCTCGAAGCCATCGACAAGGCCGGCTACGTGGCCGGCGAGCAGATCGCGCTGGGCCTGGACTGCGCGGCGAGCGAGTTCTACAAGGACGGCAAGTACGTGCTGGCTGGCGAGAACCTCTCGCTGTCGGCCGAGAACTGGACCGACATGCTGGCGACCTGGGTCGACAAGTACCCGATCATCAGCATCGAGGACGGCATGCACGAAGGCGACTGGGACGGCTGGAAGCACCTGACCGAACGCCTGGGCAAGCGCGTGCAGCTGGTGGGCGACGACCTGTTCGTCACCAACACCAAGATCCTGCAGGAAGGCATCGAGAAGGGCATCGCCAACTCGATCCTGATCAAGATCAACCAGATTGGCACCCTGACCGAGACCTTCGCCGCGATCGAGATGGCCAAGCGCGCCGGCTACACCGCCGTGATCTCGCACCGCTCGGGCGAAACCGAGGACAGCACCATCGCCGACATCGCCGTGGGCACCAACGCCGGCCAGATCAAGACCGGCTCGCTCTCGCGTTCGGACCGCATCGCCAAGTACAACCAGCTGCTGCGCATCGAGGAAGACCTCGGCGACATCGCCGTCTACCCGGGCCGCGGCGCGTTCTACAACCTCAAGTGATGCCCCCTCCCCGGCCCGAAGAGCCGCGCGCATTGCCGCTTTTTCCGCATTTCGCGGATCGGCGATGCGCCGTCCCTGGCGGGCCGTGCGGGGAGCGCGGGTAAAGTCCGCGGACCATGCGCGCGCGCTTCATTCCTCCCATCGTTCTGCTCGTGCTGCTGGGCATCCTCCAGTGGCAGCTGTGGAACGGGCGCGGCAGCGTGCGCGACGTGGCGCAGCTGCAGGCCAAGCTGGCCTCGCAGAAGGAGTCGAACGCCAAGGCCGCCATCACCAACGAGCGGCTGGCCTCCGAGGTCAACGACCTCAAGGACGGCCTCGAGATGGTCGAGGAACGTGCCCGCCAGGAGCTGGGCATGGTCAAGCCCAACGAGGTCTTCGTCCAGATCGCCCACTGATCCACGCGGGCCGCTCTCGCCGAGCCCTCGGCGCGCCGTGCACGCCGCCCTGCCGATGCCCGAACTCCTCTCCGCCCCCGCCTTCGCGCTCTGGGGCTCCCCCGTCACCTGGCTCGAATGCGTGGCCGCCGTGCTGGCACTGGCCATGGTCGGCTGCAACATGCGCGAGATCCACTGGGGCTGGCCGCTGGCGATCGTCAGCTCGCTGCTCTACGTGGGCGTGTTCGCGCAGGCGAAGATCTATGGCGATGCCTCGCTGCAGGTCTTCTTCGCGGTCGTCGCCTTCTGGGGCTGGCTGCAATGGCTGCGCGGCCACCGGGCCGACGGCTCGGCGCTGCGCGTGAGCCGCCTCTCGCGCCGCGGCCTCGCGCTCGCGCTGCTGGCCTGCGCGCTGGCCTGGCCCGCGGTCGCCCTCTTCCTGCGCCGCTTCACCGACACCGACGTGCCCTGGTGGGACGGCTTCGCCACCGGCCTGAGCCTGGTCGGCCAGTTCCTGCTCGGGCGCAAGTTCATCGAGAACTGGGTCGTGTGGCTGGCCGTCAACCTGGTCAGCATCGGCCTCTTCGTGCACAAGGGCCTGTGGCTCACGGTCGGCCTGTACGCCGTGTTCGCGGCGCTCAGCGTGGCCGGCTACCTGGCCTGGCGCCAGCGGCTGCCGAGGGCGGCCGGCGCATGACGCCCGTGCTGCCCACCGGCTGCATCGTGGCGCTGCTCGGCGCCGAGAGCACCGGCAAGACCGAGCTCGCGCGTGCCCTCGTGCAGCGCATGAACGAGCGCGGCCTCCACGCCACCTTCGTCGGCGAGTACCTGCGCGAATGGTGCGAGCGCGAGGGCCGCACGCCGCGTGCCGACGAGCAGCAGGCCATCGCCGAGGAGCAGACCCGCCGCATCGATGCCGCGGCCGCGCTCGGCGTGGCGGTGGCCGACACCACGGCCGTCATGACCGCCGTCTACAGCGAGCTGCTGTTCGCCGACACCACGCTCTACCCCGATGCGCTCGCGGCCCAGCAGCGCTGCGCGATCACCCTGCTGACCGCGCTCGACCTGCCCTGGGTGGCCGACGAGATGCGCGACGGCCCGCATGTGCGCGAGCCGGTCGACGCGATGGTGCGCAGCGCGCTCGCCAGTGCGGGCGTGGCCTACACCGTGGTGCATGGCAGCGGCAGCGAACGGCTGGCCAGCGCCTGGCGCGCGATCCAGAGCGTGGCCGACCGCGGCGGCCTGTCGCGCGACGGCGGACGCGATGCCGTAGCACCCGATCGCAGCGCCGCCACGGCGGGCGAAGGCTGGACCTGGTCCTGCGACAAGTGCTCCGATCCCGAGTGCGAGCACCGCCTGTTCACCGACCTGCTCGCGCGCCGCGAGTGAGGCCGCCGCGCCCGCGCGGTGCCCTCCGACATGACGCCGGCCGGCGCTGCGCCATCCTCTAAGCTTCGGCGTCCGTTGCCCGCTGCCGTTGTTTCCCCTCTTCCTCTTGCCTGGAGACCCGATGCCTCTTCGCCGCCGCTTCCGCACCGCCGCCCTCCTCGCCACCGCTCTCGCGGCCTCGGTGCTGGTCGGCGCCGCCGCCAGCGCGGCCCCGTTGCGCGCCACGGTCGAGAATGGCACCACGCCCACCGCCTGCGCCGAGGAGGACAACGTCTCGCTGGTGCTGCGCGGCGAAGGCATACGGCGGCTGCGCATCGAGGCGCTGCAGCCGTCCTACCTCGACAGCATCGGCAACGACGTCACCGCACCCGACTTCTCGGGCTGCAACTTCGACGGCGGCGAGCATCCCACCGACCCCGCGCACCGCTTCGAGCCGCGCACCGTGGTGCTGCTCGACAACGCGCAGTGGCGCATCGTCGGCATGACGCTCGCGAGCTTCTGGCGGCCGCAGCGCGTGCCGGTGCGCGTGGGCACCGTCAGCGACCGCGGCTTCCACCTGCTGCAGGTGTTCCGCAAGGAGAACGGCAAGGCGCTCGAGGCGCTGGTGCTCTATCCCTCCGACGGCTACTGGCGCATCAAGCCCCTGCCCGAGGCGCGCTTCGGCGACGGCGTCTACGGCTCCTCGTTCCTGCTCGGCCCGGTCGAGCAGGCCGGCCGGCCGGTGGTCGACATCGCCTCGATCCGCATCGTGCCGAAGCCGCTGTCGATCCACCTGCGCTTCGCGCGCGGCGGCAGCGCCGTCGCCAACGTCGAGGAGATCAGCCGCGCACGCACCGCGCTCGACGTGCGCTTCTCGGCCCCCACGCGCGAGGCACGGCCCTTCGCGGTGCTGCGCTCGATGTACGTGACGCCCGACAACGCCGACGTCAGCGAAGTGCGCTGGCAGGCCGCGCCCGATGCGTCGTCGATCGCAACGCCGCTGCCCGAGGTGAAGACGCTAGAAGGCTCGGAATTTCGCTTCGGCCGCAGCCTGCCGTCGAAGCACAACACGAGCGCGCCCGACATCTTCTTCGGGGGGTTCGACAGCGCGAACCCGCGCGAAGCCAAGGCGCGCTGAGCGCCCCGTTCAGCCCGCGCGCCGCACCTCGCCCGGCGTCACGCCGAGCACGCGCCGCATGCAGCGCGCCATGTGGCTCTGGTGCGAGAAGCCGCTCTCCAGCGCCACCTGGCTCGCGGGCAGGTCGCTGCGCAGCAACAGGCCGCGCGCGCGGTCGACGCGGCGGTGCACCACGTACTCGTGCACCGGCAGGCCGGTCGAACGCTTGAACAGGGTCTTGAGGTGCGAGGCGCTGAGGCCCGCCACGTCGGCCAGCGAGGACAGCGAAAGGTCGCCGTCGAGGTGGGCCTCGATGTGCTCGGTCACGCGGCGCAGCTGCGGCCGCGTGAGGCCGCGCGCGGGCTCGGTCTCGGGGCGGCGCTGGCCGCTCAGCAGGTGCACGGCGAGCGCGGTGCCGAGGCTGTCGGCATACAGGGTGCCGTTGGCAAAGCCCGCGCGGCGCTCGGCGTCGAGGGCCCAGGCGATGTGCTCGATGTGGGCATCTCGGAACTGGTGGCGCTGCGCGAGCGTGGCGCACTCGGCGGGCAGCCCCATCTCGTCGGCCGTGCGGCGCAGCAGCGCGGTCGACACGCGCAGCATCAGCGAGGTGCTCGCTGCCTCCTCGTGCCACACGTCGCTCACGCCCGCGGGCACGATGTCGAGGTCGCCGCGCGTGTAGAGGAAGCGGTGGAACTGGCAGGCACCGGCCACCGGTGCGCCCACGTGGAGCTTGATGCGGTGCTCGGGCAGCGGCTCGTAGCCGACGATGCCGGCGGGCGTCTGCCGCAGTTCGATGCGCAGGTCGGTGTCGCTCATCGGGCCATTATCGGCCGCGCGCCGTCGTCCGTTCGTGCTCGGGGCTGCCCGATCGTGCGCGACCGCGCGCGATGCGCGCGGAATCATCGCGGCCATGAACACCTCTCTCCACCAAGACAGCAACACCCGCTACCGCGGCAAGACCGCCGTCATCACGGGCGGCACCATCGGCATGGGCCTGGCCACGGCCCAGGCGCTGCTCGCGGGCGGCGCCCGCGTGATCCTGACCGGGCGCAATCCGAAGAACCTCGAGGCCGCGCGGCACGCGCTGGGCCCGCAGGCGCAGGTGCTGGCGAGCGACGCCGCCTCGCTGGCCGACATCGATGCGCTCGCGGCCACCGCGCGCGCGACGCTGGGCCACGTCGACCTGCTGCACATCAACGCCGGCATCGCCACGCTCGAGCCCTTCGAGCAGGTCACGGAGGCCGGCTACGACCGCGCCTTCGCGATCAACACCAAGGGCGCCTTCTTCACGGTGCAGAAGCTCGCGCCGCTGATGAAGCCCGGCGCGTCCATCGTCTTCACCTCGTCGATCGCCGACGAGGGCGGGATGCACGGCATGGGCGTCTACAGCGCGACCAAGGCCGCGCTGCGCTCCTTCGCCTCGGGCTTCGCGGCCGAGCTGGTCGGGCGCGGCATCCGCGTCAACGTGGTGAGCCCGGGCTTCATCGACACGCCCACGCTCGGCGTGGCCGATGCCACGCCCGCCGAGCGCGCGGAGTTCGTGCGCCTGGGCGACCAGATCACGCCGATGCGGCGCCACGGCAGCGCCGAGGAAGTGGCGCGCGCGGTGCTGTTCCTGGCCTTCGACGCCACCTTCACCACCGGCGCGCGGCTCACGGTCGACGGCGGCCTGGGCCAGAACCTCAGCCCGGCGCACGACTGAATGCATCCCCGATCCATGCAGGAAGCAACCATGACCCCTACCGACGTCTCCCTCATCGGCCTCGGCCCGATGGGCATCGCGCTCGCGCGCGCCCTGCAGCGTGGCCACACGCTCACGCTGTGGAACCGCACGCCGAGCCGCGCCGAAGCGCTGCTCGGCCAGGGCACCGTGCTCGCCGCCGATGCACGCGCGGCCGTCGCCGCCAGCCCCATCGTGCTGGTCTGCGTGGCCGACTACGCGGCCTGGCGCGCGATCCTCGCGCAGCCGGGCGTGGCCGAGGCACTGCGCGGCAAGGTGCTGGTGCAGCTGAGCACCGGCACGCCGCAGGATGCGCGCGACGACTGGGCGCGACTCGATGGCGTGGCCTACCTCGACGGCGCGCTGCTGGCCACGCCCTCGCAGATCGGCCGGCCCGACACGCCGTTGTTCATCTCCGGCGAGGAGCGCGCGCTCGCGGCCTGCCGGCCGGTGCTCGAGGCCATCGCGGGCCACATCGCCTACCTGGGCGAGCCGATCGGCAACGCCGCCGCCTGGGATCTGGCCACGCTGTCGTGCATGTTCGGCGCGATGGCCGGCTTCTTCCACGGCGTGCGCATCTTCGAATCGGAGCAGTTGCCGGTGCGGGACTTCGCACAAATGATCGGCACCATCTCGCCCGTGCTCGGCGAGATGATCCGCGCCGAGGGCGAGAGCATCCACGACCAGCGCTACGGCGAACCCGAGAGCTCGATGGCGACCTGCGCGGGCTCGGGCCGGCTGTTCGTGCGGCAGGCGCGCGAGGCGCGGCTCGACACGGGCTTTCCCGATTTCCTGATGGGCTGGTTCGACCGCGCGCTCGCGGCCGGCTATGCGAACGAGCGGCTCGCGGCGATGGTCAAGGTGCTGCGGCAGCCGGGCTGAGCGCCCGGCACCGACTCACTGCACCACCGGCGTGCCGGGGATCTGGTCGCCCGGCGGGCGGAAGATCTGCGCCGCATCGACCGCGTCGAAGCGGTACTGCTTGCCGCAGAAGTCGCAGCCCACCTCGATGTCGCCGCGCTCGGCGAGGATGCTCTCGGCTTCCTCGGCGCCGAGGCCGCGGATCATCTGCGCCACGCGCTCGCGGCCGCAGGTGCAGGCGAAGTGCGGGCCCAGCATGCCGCGCTGCGGCTCGAAGCGCAGCAGCTTCTCTTCCCAGAACAGGCGCCGCAGGATGGTCTCGACGTCGAGCGTGAGCAGCTCCTCGCGCGTGAGCGTCGAGGCCAGGATCGAGATCCGGTTGTAGTCCTCGTTGCGGCCGATCTGGTCCTCGTTCGCCTGGTCGCGGTCGGCCGGCGAGGTGCCCTCGAGGTTGCCCTCGCCCTTGACCGGCAGGCGCTGGATCAGGAGGCCCGCGGCCACCTTGTCGTCGGCCGCCAGCACCAGCGTGGTGTCGAGCTGCTCGCTCTGCAGCATGTAGTGCTGCAGCACCTCGCTGAGCTTGCCGAGCTTCTCTCCCTCGTCACCGAACAGCGGCACCACGCCCTGGTAGGGCTGCTGGCCGGGCAGCTTGTCCTTGGGGTCGAGCGTGATCGCGCAGCGGCCCTTGTTGTTCACGTTGACCATGTCGGGCAGCCGTGCATCGGCCGGCAGCTCGCCGATGGTCTTGGCGGTGGCGCGCAGGCTCAGGTCGGGCTTGACCTCGGCCACGGCCACCTTCACCGGGCCGTCGCCGAAGATCTGCAGGATCAGCGCGCCGTTGAACTTGATGTTGGCCTGCATCAGCGTGGCCGCGGCCGTCATCTCGCCGAGCAGCTCGACCACCGGCGGCGGATAGGCGCCGGTGGCGGTGTTGGAGGCGCGCCGCGCGAGGATCTCCTGCCAGGCGTCCGTCAGGCGCACGATCATGCCGCGCACCGGCAGGCCATCGAACAGGAATTTATGCAGCTCGCTCACAACGGGGTTCTTTCTTCGGGTGCCCTCGCGCGCTGGCTCAGGCGATCTTCTTCAGGCCGGCCGCAAAGCGGCGAGCGTTCTTGACGTAGTGCTCCGCACCCTGGCGCAGCTTGGCGGCGGCCGCTTCGTCGAGCGTGCGCACCACCTTCGCGGGCGATCCCAGGATCATCGAGTTGTCGGGGAATTCCGAGCCCTCGGTCACGAGCGCACCGGCGCCGACGATCGAGTTGCGGCCGATCTTCGCGTTATTCAAGACCACCGCCTGCATGCCGATCAGCGTGTTGTCGCCGATGGTGCAGCCGTGCAGCATGACCTGGTGGCCCACGGTGACGTTCTCGCCCACCGTCAGCGGGCAGCCGATGTCGCAATGGAGCACCGACAGGTCCTGGATGTTGCTGTTGCGCCCGATGGTCATGGCCTCGGTGTCGCCGCGCAGCACGGCGCCGAACCAGACATTCGCGTTCTCGCCCAGCGTCACGCGCCCCATCACCTCGGCGCTGTCGGCGACCCAGGCGCCGTCGCCGAGTTGCGGCGCCACGCCGTCGAGTTCATAGAGGGCCATCGTGGGAGTCTCCGGAAAGGGAAAGAGGGGTGAAACCTAGAATTGTAGGGATGCACCCCCGATTGAGCGCCCTGGCCGCGCTGCGCCTCACCGACCCCGACGAGAAAGTGGCGGCAACCCGCGCGCTGGCAACGCACATTGCTATCAAAACCATAGCAGATGAACCCGTGCGCGTGCCCGGCGACGAGCTCGGCGTGCCGGGCCGCCCCGAGCGCCCGCTGCGCGTGTCGGCCATGGCGGTGGGCAAGCGCTCGCCGTTCAACACCGAGGGCCGCGCGGCCCTGGTCCATTCGATCTGCCACATCGAGTTCAACGCCATCAACCTCGCGCTCGACGCCGCCTGGCGCTACGACGGCATGCCCGCGCGCTACTACCAGGACTGGCTGCGCGTGGCCGACGAGGAGGCGCAGCACTTCACGCTGCTGCATGCGCACCTGCAGACCATGGGCTGGCGCTATGGCGACTTCACGGGCCACGACGGCCTGTGGAGCATGTGCGAGAAGACGCGCGACGACGTGCTCGCGCGCATGGCGCTGGTGCCGCGCACGCTCGAGGCGCGCGGGCTCGACGCCACGCCGCTGATCCAGGCCAAGCTCAAGCGCGTGAACACGCCCGATGCGCTGCGCGCGGTCGAGATCCTCGACATCATCCTGCGCGACGAGGTGGGCCACGTGGCGATCGGCAACCACTGGTACCGCTGGCTCTGCGAGCGCGCGGGCATCGACGCCGAGGCCGCCTACCCCGCGCTCGTGGCGCGCTACGAGGCGCCGCGGCTCAAGCCGCCGTTCAACCTCGAGGCGCGCACGCGCGCGGGCTTCAGCGACGAGGAACTGAAGGCGCTGGGCGGCGGCAGCGCCGCCTAGGAGTCAATCCGGCTTCTTCATCACCACCAGCTTGGGCGAGAAGTGCTGCAGCACCTCGCCGCGCTGGTTGCGCGTCTCGCAGCGCACGCGGACCATGGCGCGGCCCGGCTTGGAACGCGAGGGCACGATCTCGACGATCTCGCTGACCACGTGCAGCACGTCGCCGGGCCGCGTGGGCTGCGGCCAGCGGATCTCGTCGCCGCCCGAACCGATGATGCCGTCGGCCAGCGGGATGCCGCTGTCGACCAGCAGGCGCATGGTCACGGCCGCCGTGTGCCAGCCGCTCGCGGCCAGGCCGCCGAAGAAGGTGCGCTTGGCGGCCTCCTCGTCGGTGTGGAAGGGCTGCGGGTCGAACTGCAGCGCGAAGGCCTTGATCTTCTCGGCGTCGAGCGTGTACTCGCCGCTGGTGAAGCGGTCGCCCACGGCGAGGTCGTCGAGGTAGAGCTTGGCGCGGGTGGTGGTGTCGGTCATGGTGCGTTCCTCCTTCGCTGGTGGCACGGCGGCATTGTCGCCACCGTGCCGCGTCGTGTCGCGTGGACGCTCAGACGCGCTCGAGGATGGTCGCGATGCCTTGCCCGCCGCCGATGCACTGCGTGGCCAGCGCATAGCGGCCGTTCTCGCGCGCCAGCAGCGAGGCCGCCTTGCCCGTGATGCGCGCGCCGGTCGCGCCCAGCGGATGGCCGATAGCGAGGCCGCCGCCGTCGAGGTTGACCGTGGCCGGGTCGAGCCCGAGGTCGCGGATGCAGGCCAGCGCCTGCGAGGAGAAGGCCTCGTTGATCTCGACCACGTCGAGGTCGGCCACCGTCAGGCCGGCGCGCGCCAGCGCCTTGCGCGTGGCGGGGATCGGGCCGATGCCCATGATGGCCGGGTCGACGCCCACGGTGGCGAAGGACTTGATGCGCGCCAGCGCCTTCAGGCCATGGCGCGCGGCGAAGGCATCGCTGGTCACCAGCACCGCGGCCGCGCCATCGGTCAGCGGCGACGAGGTGCCGGCCGTCACCACGCCATCGGGACGGAAGGCCGGCTTGAGGTTGGCCAGCGCCTCGGCCGAGGTGGTGGGACGGATGCAGCCATCGGCCTCGACCAGTTCGCCCGAGGCCAGGCGCACCGGCACGATCTCGCCGGCCAGGCGGCCCTGCTCGCGCGCGGCCGCGGCCTTGCGGTGCGACTCGACCGCCAGCGCCTCCTGGTCGGCGCGGCTCACGTTCCAGCGCTGCGCCACGTTCTCGGCGGTCTCGCCCATCGAGATGTAGGCGTCGGTGTCGGCCAGCAGCTCCGGGCTCGGCGAGAAATTGAAGCCGCCCTGCGGCACCATGCTCATCGACTCGACGCCCACGCAGAGGAAGGCCTCGCCCATGCCGGCCTCGATCTGCGCGGCCGCGATGTGCACCGCCTGCATCGACGAGCCGCAGAAGCGGTTGACGGTCATCCCACCCACCTCGTGCGGCAGGCCGGCCAGCAGGCCGACGATGCGCGCGAGGTTGTTGCCCTGCGAGGCCTCGGGATAGGCGCAGCCCAGGACGATGTCCTCGAGCAGCGCGGGATCGAGGTCGGTGCGCTGCAGCAGGCCCCGGACCACGCCGGCGGCCAGCGTGTCGGGACGCACCTCGGCCAGCGCGCCCTTCTTCGCGAAATGGAACGGCGAACGGGCATAGGCGGAAATGACGGCTTTCATGATGTGCTCCTAAAAACTACCATCCAATCGGTAGGCTGACAGGTCAAAAAAGAGGCACGCGGGGCGTGCCTTCGGGTGGATGCCGGGGCGTCAGACGGGCAGCGAACTCCTCAGTTGCGCGACCGCGTCGTCGAAATCCTCCACGCGGCCGGTCATGCGCGCCGCGATCAGCGCGCCCTGGCAGACCGCGAACACATAGGCCGCGAGCGCCGCGGGGCCCGCGCTGCCGGCGCCCTGGGCGCGCTCGGACACCAGCGCGCCGAGCACGCCGGTCAGCCACAGCACCTGCATCTGGCGCAGCTCCTGCACCGTGCGGCGCAGCTCGTCGTTGATGCAGTCCCAGCCCGGCGCCAGCGCGCCCGCGGGACAGACCGCCGAGCCGGCGCGCAGGCCGTTGCGGTACATGCGGAAATAGGCGTCGAGCGACTCGCGCGGCGTGCGGGCCTTGGCCTCGTCCCAGCGGCGGAAGCCCTGGATCGCGTCGCGCAGCACGGCCACGCCCAGCGCCTCCTTGGACGGGAAGTGGTGGTAAAGGCTGGCCTTGCGCACGCCGACCGCGTCGGCCACGTCCTGGAAGCTGAAGCCCAGGTAGGAGCGCGTGGCGATGAGCTCGCGCGCCGCGCCCAGGATCTGGTCGCGCGTGCTGCCGGTGGCGAGGGCTGCTGAGGAAACGCTGGGCATGGCTACCTACTATAAGGTAGGGAAATCGGAGTGGCTATCGCGCGGGCGACAAGCCCGCGCGGCCGGCGGGGTTCTCAGTCGGCCTTGATGCCGGCCGCCTTCACGATCCTGCCATTGCTCTCGAACTCGCTGGCGATCTCTTTCGCGAAGTCGGCCGCGGGGCCGCCCGTGGGCACGTTGTCGGTGGCCGTGAGCTTGGCGCGCAGCTCGGGGCTGGCCAGCGCCTTGTTGATCTCGGCGTTGTAGCGCGCGAGCAGCGCCGGCGGCGTGGCGGCCGGCGCGAACACGCCGAACAGCGAGTTGATGTTGGCCGCCTTGTAGCCCAGCTCGCCCAGCGTGGGCACCTGCGGCAGGCTCTCGAGCCGCGCCGGCGCGCCCACCGCGAGCGGCCGCAGCTTGCCCGACTGGATGTGCGCGCCCAGCGTGGGGCTGGCGTTGGTCGAGAGGATCTCGAACTGCCCGCCCAGCGCATCGTTGAGCTGCTGGCCGCCGCCCTTGTAGGGCACGTGCGTGATGTCGACGTTGGCGGCCGAGCGCAGCTGCTCGAGCACGATGTGGCCGAGCGAGGCCGGCCCCGAGGTGGCCCAGCGCACCGCGCCCGGATGGGCCCTGGCGTCGTCGAGCAGCGCGCGGAAGTCCTTCGCCTTGCTCGCGGGTGTGGCGATCAGCAGCACCGGCGAATACATCACGCTGGCCACCGGCGCCACGTCCTTCAGCGGATCGAAGGGCAGCTTGCCCAGGTGCGGGCTCAGCACCAGCGGGCTGATGGCCGAGAAGCCCAGGGTCGCGCCGTCGGGCGCGGCCTTGGCCACCGCGTCCATGCCGATCGCACCGCTGGCGCCCGCGCGGTTCTCGACCACCACGGTGGTGCCGAGCTGCGTCGCGAGCCGGTCGCCGAGCGCGCGCGCGACCACGTCGCTGACGCCGCCGGCCGGATAGGCCACGATCAGCCGCAGGGTCTTGGGCACGGCCGGGGTCTGGGCCGCCGCGGCGCCGCAGAGGAAGGCGCCGGCCGCGGCCAGCGAGGCGAGCACCGCGGTGCGGCGCGTCGGGGAGAAGAAGGAATGCATCGGGTTCGTCATGGCCCTCGAGTCTGCCTCCATCAATCGAGCTGCAGCTTGCGCTCGCGGATCAGCTTCGACCATTTCTCGTTGTCGGCCTTCACGAAGGCCGCGAACTCCACCGGGCCCAGCGAATGGACCTCGGCGCCCGCCGCGGCGAACTTGGCGCGGATCGCCGGCTGCGCGAGCGCCTTGGCGAGTTCGCCCGACAGGCGGTCCACCACCTCCTTGGGCATGCCCGCCGGTCCCACCAGGCCCTGGAAGCCCACCGACTCCATGCCCGCGAGGCCCAGTTCCTTCACGGTAGGCACGTCGGGCAGCTGCGGATCGCGCTGCGGCCCGGTCACGGCCAGCGCCTTGAGCTTGCCGCCCTTCACCTGCGGCAGCAGCACGCTGCCCGCGTCGATCAGGATCTGCGTCTGCCCGCCGATCAGGTCCTGCACCGCGGGCGCGCTGCCCTTGTAGGGCACGTGCGTCATGTCCAGGCCCGTGACCTGGTTCATCAGCTCGCCGTTGAGGTGCGTCGAGGTGCCGTTGCCGCCCGAGGCGAAGTTGACCTTGCCGGGCTGGCCCTTGGCCCAGGCCACGAAGGCCTTGAGGTCCTTGGCCGGATGGTCGGGCCGCGTCACCGCGATGTAGCTGCCCTGGCTGATCTGGCCGATGTAGGTGAACTGCTTGATGGGGTCGTAGGGCGGCTTGCTCTGCAGGTACGGCGCGATCGCGAACGGCCCGGTGTTGGCCAGCAGCAGCGTGTAGCCGTCGGCCGGCTGGCGCGTGAGCTCGGTGGCCGCGATCATGCCGCTCGCGCCGGGCTTGTAGTCGACCACCAGCTGCTGCTTGAGCGCCTCCTGCAGCGGCACCTGCACCGTGCGCGCCGCGAAGTCGATGCCGCCGCCGGGCGGGTAGCCGACGATCAGGCGGATGGGCTTGGCGGAGGGGTAGCCCTGGGCCAGGGCCGGGGCAACGGTGGCGGCGGTCGCGGCCAGCGCGAGGCCGGCGAGGAAGACGCGGTGGATCCTCATGTCGATGTCTCTCGTGTTCGAAAGCCGCCGATTCTGCGGCAAGCCGCGAGCGACCCGGGATTCGCCGCGCCCCGCCTGCTCAGGCGGTGTCCTGCGCGATCGCGCCGCCGATGAAGTTGCGCCCGCGCGCGCCGCTCAGCGCCTGCAGCAGCATCCGCCGCGCCTCGTCCTCGCCCACGCCGTAGTCGGCGAAGCGGGTCTTCACGCCCAGCGATTCGATGAAGGCCGCGAGCCGGCGCGGCGCCTCCGCGAGCGGCAGGCCCAGCGCCTGCGCCAGCACCGCGTCGCGGTCGGCGCGCCGGCCGATCGCGCGCTCGAGCACCAGCGGCAGCGGGAACGAACAGGCGATGCCGTGCGGCAGGCCGTAGCGCAGCGTCATCTCATAGGAGATCGAGTGCGCCAGCGCGGTCTTGGTGTTGGAGAAGGCCATGCCCGCTTTCAGCGCGGCCAGCGCCATGCGCCCGCGCAGCGCCACGTCGTCGAGCCGCCCCATCAGCTGCGGCAGCACCTCGAGCGTGTCGCGCACCGCGGCCACCGCGAAGGTGTCCGACACCGGGTTGGCATTCACGTTCCAGATCGACTCGAGCGCATGCGAGAGCGCATCGAGCCCGCTCTGCAAGGTGACCGCCGCGGGCAACGACAGCATCAGCTCGGGATCGATCAGCGCATGGCGCGGCCAGGTCTGCGCCAGGTGCAGCGAATACTTGCGCTGCCGGCCGCGGTCCCAGATCGTGGCCCAGGGCGTGACCTCGCTGCCGGTGCCCGCGGTGGTCGGCACGGCGATCAGCATCTTGGCGTGCACCGGCACGAAGGCCCGCTCGCCGGCCAGGCCGGCCACCAGGTCGTCGAAGCGCGCGCCCTCGCCCGCCACCATCAGCGCCTTCGCGGTGTCGATGGCGCTGCCGCCGCCGACCGCTACGATCGCCTCCACCTGCGGATGCGCGCGCCAGAACTGCGCGTAGGTCGCGGCCAGCTCGGCCACGTCGGGGTTGGGCCGCACGTTGTCGATCACGCAGGCCAGCGCATCGCCGAGCACCGCCTCGAGCCGGCCCAGCAGGCCGATCGCGCGGGCCTCCTGGAAGGTCACCAGCGCGGCGCGGCGGCCCGCGAGCAGCTTCGGCAGGGACGACAGGGCCCCGGCCCCGTACGTGCTCTGCACGGGGTTGAAGTAGTGGAAGGTCATGGTCGGGGTCGGTCGTCGGCGCGCGGCCTCAGGAACGGCTGCCCTGCTGGATCCAGGCGCGCAGCCGGGTCGAGAGGTAGTCGGCGGTCATCACCATGACCACGATGACCAGGATGCAGGTCGCCGTGTCCTGGTACTGGAACAGCTTCATGCTGCCCACCAGCTCGAAGCCGATGCCGCCCGCGCCCACCATGCCCAGCACGGTGGCCTGGCGCAGGTTGGTCTCGAAGCGGTAGACGATGACGCCGATCCATGCCGTCACGACCTGCGGGATCACGCCGAAGACGATGGTCTGGATCGGGCCCGCGCCCGTGGAGCGCAGCGCCTCGATCGGCCCCTGGTCGATCTCCTCGATCGACTCGGCGAAGAACTTGCCGAGCATGCCCGCGCCATGCAGCGCCAGCGCCAGCACGCCGGGAAAGGGCCCGAGGCCGACGGCCGCCACGAAGATCAGCGCGAGGATGATCTCGTTGATGCCGCGCGTGATGTTGAGCACCTGCCGCATCGCATGGAACACCGCCGGATTGGGCGAGATGTTGCGCGCCGCGAAGAAGCACAGCGGCACCGCGAGCACCACCGCCAGCAGCGTGCCCCAGAGCGCGATCTGCACCGTCTCGATGGCGGGCTTCACCAGCTTGCCCATGAACTCCCAGTTGGGCGGCAGCATGCGGCCGAGGAAGTCGGCGATCCAGGGCATGCCCTTGGCGAGTTCGCCGAAGCTCACCTGCGCGCCGATCGCGGCCCACCAGAGCACGCCGAGCCCGGCCGCCGCGGCGACCAGGTACTTCCACCAGCCGGGGTTGCCGCCGCTGCGGGCGATCAACAGGTTTTAGCGTCCGATCGCGATCATGGCTGCTCCAGGGCGAGTTGCTGGACCGGCGGCAGCGCCGGCGCGTGCGCCGCGGCCACGGCCGCGTCTTCCTTCGGTTCCCCGGGGTCGGGCTCGAGGCCGCCCGGATAGATGCGCTGCAGCACCTCGTCGGTCAGCTCATCGGGCCGGCCCTCGAACACCACGCGTCCGCCCGCCACGCCGATCACGCGCTGCGCGAACTCGCGCGCGTAGTCGACCTGGTGCAGGTTGCAGATCACGGTGATGCCATCCTCGCGGCTGGCCTGCCGCAGGTAGTTCAGCACCTTGCGCGAGGTCTTCGGATCGAGGCTGGCCACCGGTTCGTCGGCCAGGATCACCTTGGGCCGTTGCGCCAGCGCCCGCGCGATGCCCACGCGCTGCTTCTGGCCGCCCGAGAGCGTGTCGGTGCGCAGGTCGGCCTTGTGGTCGAGCTCGACGCGGCGCAGGCATTCGCGCGCGATCGCGATGTCGCGCGCCGGAAAGACCTGGAACCACGAGGCCAGCGCCGGCATCGAGCCCAGGCGTCCGGTCAGCACGTTCTTCAGCACCGACAGGCGCGGCACCACGTTGTAGTGCTGGAAGATCATCGCCACGTCGCGGCGTACGCGGCGCAGCCCCGCGCGATCGCGCCGCACGGGCGCGCCGTCCACGCGTACCTCGCCCTGCGTGGGCTCGGCGAGCTGGTTGATGCAGCGAAGCAGGGTGGACTTGCCGGCGCCCGAGGCACCGAGGATGACGACGAACTCGCCCTTGCCGACCGCGAGGTCGACCTGGTGGAGCGCGGTGAAGTCGCCGTAGCGCTTGCAAAGGCCGCGGATCTCGATCATTTCATCTTCCCCAGGTCGAGCTTCAGGATCTTGGCCGTGTCGCGGATCACGTTGTAGGCCGCGTCGTTGGTGGGATGGAAGCCGTTGAGCAGGCCCTGGTCGGACCAGGGGATGTCCCTCACCTGCAGGAAGGCCGCCTGCACGCGCTGCTTGAGATCGGCGCCGAGGTCCTTGCGCCAGACCGTGGGCGACTCGGGGATCGGCTCCGAGCGCCAGACCTCGACCAGGTCCTCGCGCTTGACCAGCCCCTTCGCCACCGCGGCATCGAGGATGCGGTCGGCGATGGCGGCCGCGTCGACCTTGCGGTTCTGCACTGCGATCGCGCTCGAGTCGTGCGAGCCCGAGAAGATCACGCGGCCGAAGTCCTTGTCGGGATCGAAGCCGGCCTTCATCAGCCCGGCCTTGGGGAACAGGTGGCCCGAGGTGGAGCTGGGGTCGACGAAGGCGAAGGTGCGGCCCTTGAGGTCCTTCACGCTCTTGATGCCGCTGTCCTTGTGGGCCACCACCTGGCTGTAATAGAAGGTGCGGCCGGCCTTCTTGGTCTCGGCGACCGCGAAGGCCTCGATGTCGGCCACCGTGGTGCCCAGCACGTACGAGAACGGGCCGAGGTAGGCCACGTCGAGCCGCTTCGAGCGCAGCGCCTCGATCACGCCGTTGTAGTCGGCCGCCACGAAGGGCTTGACCGGCATGCCGAGGCCCTGGGCCAGCATGTCCATCATGCGCTGGCTGTTGGCGATCATCGCGCGCGAATCCTCGGAAGGAATCAGCCCGACCGTGAGCGCCTGCTGCGCCCTCGCCGGTGGAAGGAAGGCCGCGCCCACGCCGGCGGCAGCTCCGAACAGCAAGCTTCTGCGTTTCATCATCTGTGTCTCCAGTCTTCTGCGGTTCCGGTCCCCCGCGCCGCCGTCATGGCGGCCCGGGGATTCGTGGCGTTCCGGTCGTCTTTTGGGTGCCGACCTGGAGCGCCTGGCGGCGAGTACATCACCGGCCCATTCATCGATCCAATTCAAATTTTTTCGTCGATGTATTCAATGAACCTATAGTCGGATTCATCGAGAATTCCGCTTTTTCCGGAGCCACCGCATGCGCCTGACCCAGCTTCGTTCCTTCTTCGCGGTGGCCCGCGAAGGCAGCTTCACGCGCGCCGCCGAGAGCCTGCACGTGAGCCAGCCCACCATCACGACGCAGGTGCGCTTTCTCGAGGAGGCCTACAAGGTCGAGCTGTTCCACCGCCGCGGCCGGCGCGTGCAGCTCACGGTGATGGGCGAGCAGCTGATGCAGCTCGCGCAGCAGATCTTCAGCCTCGAGGCCGACGCCGTGAACCTGCTGGGCGACGCGGGCGAGCTGCGCACCGGCCACCTGCGCGTGGCGGCCGTGGGGCCCTACCACGTGACGAAGATGCTGGTCGACTTCAACCAGCGCTATCCCGGCATCAAGGTGACGGTGAGCACCGGCAACTCGCAGGACGTGCTGAACCAGTTGCTCGACTACAGCGCCGACGTGGGCGTGCTCGCGCAGATGGTGCGCGACGAGCGCTTCCTCTCCGTGCCCTTCATGAAGCAGCCAGTGGTGGTCTTCGTGCCCTCCTCGCACCGCTTCGCGCGCCGCCGCGCGATCCGGCTGGCCGAGCTCGAGGGCGAGCGGCTGATCATGCGCGAGCAGGGCTCGACCACGCGCAAGGCGCTCGAGCTCGCGCTCGACAAGGCGCGCATCCGGACCGACGTGGTGATGGAGATCGGCAGCCGCGAGGTGATCCGCGAAGCCGTGCTGCAGGGCCTGGGCATCGCCGCGGTGTCGGAGGTCGAGTACGTGCCCGCGCCCGACCTGCACCGCGTGGCGATCAGCGACACCGAGATCTTCACCTCGGCCCACGCGCTGTGCCTGGCCGAGCGGCGCGACATGCGCATGGTCAGCGCCTTCTTCGACACCCTCTCGCCCGCGCTCTCCGCCGCGCCCGAGGGCCGGCGGCGCAGGAGCCACTGAGCGCGGGGCTCAGCCGCGCGGGTGGTGCTGCGCGTGCAGCTGCTTGAGCCGCTCGCGCGCCACGTGGGTGTAGATGGTGGTGGTCGAGATGTCGGCATGGCCCAGCAGCATCTGTACCGCGCGCAGGTCGGCGCCATGGTTCAGCAGGTGGGTCGCGAAGGCATGGCGCAGCGTGTGCGGCGACAGCGGCACGTGGATGCCGGCCGCGGCCGCCTGCTTCTTCACGATGACCCAGAACATCACGCGCGTCATGCCCGCGCCGCGCGCGGTCACGAACAGGTCGGGCGTCTGCTGGCCGTCGAGGATCACGGGGCGCGACTCGTCGATGTAGCGCTCGATCCAGCGCCGCGCCTCGCCGCCGAAGGGCACGAGGCGCTCCTTGCTGCCCTTGCCGAGCACGCGCAGCACGCCGTCGTTGAGGCTGATGTCGATCACCTTGAGCGACACCAGCTCGCTCACGCGCAGCCCGCTCGCATACATCAGCTCGAGCATCGCGCGATCGCGCAGGCCCAGCGGCGTGTCGACGTCGGGCGCGCCCAGCAGGTCGTCGACCTGCTTCTCCGACAGCAGCTTGATCGCGCGCGGCATCTGGCGCGCCGGCATCAGCCGCAGGCTGGGGTCGGCCACGATGCGGCGCTCGCGCAGCGCCCAGCGGTAGTAGCGCTTGAACACCGTGAGCCGCCGGTTGGCCGAGGTGGCCTTGCCCTTGGCCGACAGCCGCACGCCCATGTAGGCCTGCAGGTCGGCCTCCTGCGCCGCGCCGAGCGTCATGCCGCCGCGTTGCTGGTCGAGCCAGTGCGCGAACAGCGCGAGGTCGCGCCGGTAGGCGGCGAGCGTGTTCTTCGACAGGCCGTCCTCGAGCCAGAGGGCGTCGATGAATTCGTCGATGTCGGGGGTGGGTGCGGCGGCGGCCTCGGTCATGGGTGGGCAAGATAGCAAAAAGCGCGGCCCCCGCGCCGAGCCTGGGCGACAACCATGGCGATGGCCATGAAAAAAGGCCGTTCCCCTCTGCAGGGAACGGCCCCTTCGGGATCGGGCAGGCTCAGTCGAGCTTGAGCTTCTGCTTGGCCACGACGTCCTTGTAGACCTCGTACTCGGCCTTGATCTGGGCCGAGAACTGCTCGGGCGTGTTGGCCACGATCAGCGAGCCGGTGTCCTCGATGCGCTTCTTCACGGCCGGATCTTCCACCGCCTTCTTCACGCCGGCGCTGATCTTGTCGACCACTTCCTTCGGCAGGCCCTTCGGGCCGAGGATGCCGTAGTAGGCCATGCGGTTCACCGGCTCGAGGCCGACTTCCTTGAAGGTCGGCACGTTCGGCAGCGCGGCCAGGCGCTGCGGCGCCGACACCACGATCGGGATCAGGCGGCCGCTCTGGATGAAGGGCATGGCCGAGGGGATGTTGTCGAACATGATCGGCACCTGGCCGGCCACCACGTCGTTGAGCGCCGGGCCCGCGCCGCGGTAGGGGATGTGCGTGACGAAGGTGTTGGTGAGGCTCTTGTAGAGCTCCATCAGCAGGTGGCCGATGCCGCCCGTGCCCGACGAGGCGTACGAGTACTTGCCGGGGTTCTTCTTGAGTTCGGCCACGAACTCGGCGTAGTTCTTCGCCGGGAAGCTCGGGTTGACCGCGATGATGTTCGGCGTGGCCGCGATGTTGATGATCGGCGTGAAGTCGTTGATCGGGTCGTACGGCGTCTTCGGGTTGATGGCCGGGTTGGCCGCGGTGCTCGACACCGTGGCCACGCCGAGCTTGTAGCCGTCGGGCGCCGAGCGCGCCGTCTCGGCCGCGCCCACGATGCCGCCGCCGCCGGCGCGGTTGATCACCACCACCGGCTGGCCCAGCACCTTGCCCAGCGGATCTGCCACCACGCGCGCCACGATGTCCGTCGTGCCGCCCGGGGCAAAGGGAACGCTCAGTTCGACCGGCTTGTTGGGATAGCCCTGGGCGAAGGCCGGGCCCGCGACCGCGACCAGCGCGGCGGCACCGACGAAGGCACTCCATTGACGACGTTGCATCGATTACTCCTTGAACGATGGGGACGAAAATTGCGAAAGCAGCGATGCTAGCGGCTCGCCGCCGCGGCCCGGGCTGTGGAATACCCATGGTTTGGGCGGTTTATGCTCGGCGCGGTGAACTACGCGCAGCTGCTTTTCCCCGACTTCTCCCTGATCGCCATCGGCTGGCTCCTGTGCCGCTACACCGCGCTGGACCGCAAGGTCTGGGACCAGGTCGAGAGCCTCGTCTACTACTTTCTTTTTCCCACGCTGCTGTTCCATTCGATCGTGCGCAGCCCGCTCGATTTCGGTGCGACCTCGAGCCTGCTGATGGCCGGTGTGGGCGTGAGCCTGTGCGGCGTGGCGCTGGCCTATGCGCTGCCCTGGGTGCCCGGCATCGGCTCGCACCTCGATCGGCGCGACCATGCGGCGAGCGTGCAGGTCGCTTTCCGCTTCAACTCCTTCATCTGCCTCGCGATGGCCGAGCGGCTCGCGGGACCCGAAGGCCTGCTGCTGATCGCGGTGCTGATCGGGGTGTGCGTGCCGATGATGAACATCGCGGCGGTGTGGCCGATGACGCGGCATGCGCAGACCGGGTTCGCGCGGCAGCTGGTGCGCAATCCGCTGATCGTGGCGACGGTGGCGGGGTTGCTGGCGAACGTGCTGGGGTTCACGGTGCCTGGCTGGCTCACGCCGACCTTGTCGCGGATCGGGGCGGCTTCGTTGGCGCTCGGGCTGCTGGCGGCGGGGGCTGGGATGCAGTTCGCTACGCTGGGGCGGGGGAAGGTGCTGGCCGCTTCGGTGCTTTCGATTCGGCACTTCATCTTGCCGCTGGTGGCCTGGGGGCTGGCGCGGTGGTTGCGGCTGGATGCGGCGCAGGCTTCTGTGTTGATGGCTTTTTCTGCGGTTCCTACGGCTTCGAGTGCTTATGTGTTGGCGCAGAGGATGGGGTACAACGGGGCGTTTGTGGCGGGGTTGGTGACTATGTCTACGGTGTTGGGGGTGGTCAGTTTGCCGTTTGCCTTGGCGCTGCCTCGTTGAATGCTTCGACCGCTGTTTTTCTTGCATTTTTTGTTGGTCGTGCGGAGGTCGTTGGCCGGGTCTCGCCCCGGCGGGCGAGTCACTTTCTCTTGTCTCGCCAAGAGAAAGTAACCAAAGAGAAGGCGACCCCACTGTCTGTGTCCCTCCGCTTCGCTGCGGGCAACCTGCGGTGCTCGGAGAAAGCGGGGGTCCGCAGAACTCGCTCCACTTCGTTGCGCTCAGACAGCTGCGGCCCTGATCCCGCTTTCTCCTGCGCTCCTCGGCACAGCCAGAGGGGATCAGGGTCAACGCGCCGTGGCGCGTCCTTCTTTTTGGTGTTACGCCGTGGCTAGGCGCTCCTTGGCCAGCTTGGTGCCTTCTGCGAGGGCTTTGAGCTTGCGCCATGCGACGTCCCTGCCCATCGGGGCCAGGCCGCAGTTCGTGCACGGGAACAGGCGCTCCTTCGGAACGAACTGCAGGGCGCGGCCGATGGTGTCGGCCACTTCCTCGGGGGTCTCGATCGCTTCGCTGGCCACATCGATCACGCCGACCATCACGTCCTTGCCGGCCAACAGGCTCATCAGGTCGGGCGGTACGTGGGAGTGGATGCACTCCAGGCTCACCTGATCGATTCGGCTCTTGGCCAGCGCGGGGAACACCGTCTCGTACTGGCGCCATTCCTCGCCGAGGGTGCTCTTCCAGTCCGTGTTGGCCTTGATGCCGTAGCCGTAGCAGATATGCACCGCGGTCGTGCAGGTCAGGCCCTGCGCCGCGCGCTCGAGTGCCTGCACGCCCCAGTCGGCGGCATCCTTCATGTAGACATTGAAGGCGGGCTCGTCGAACTGGATGATGTCCACGCCATCGGCCTGCAGCGCCAGGGCCTCCTGGTTGAGCAACTCGGCGAAGGCGAAGGCCATCTTCACCTTGTCGCCGTAGAAGCGATCGGCCACGGTGTCGACGATGGTCATCGGGCCCGGCAGGGTGAACTTGAGCTTCTTCTTCGTGTGCGCACGCGCCAGCTGCGCCTCGAAGGCATGCACGCGGCCCTTCAGGCGCAGGGCCGAAACCACCTGCGGCACCATCGCGTCGTAGCGGTTGTCGCGGATGCCCATCTTCACCTTGTGCTCGAAGTCGATGCCCTCGACCTGCTCGAGGAAGCCGTGCACGAAGTGCTGGCGAGACTGCTCGCCGTCGCACACGATGTCCAGGCCCGCGTCTTCCTGGGCCTTGATCCACAGCAGGGTCGCGTCGGCCTTGGCTTGGCGCAGTGCATCGCCTTCGGCCGCCCATTGAGGCCAGAGCTTGTTGGTTTCAGCGAGCCAGGCTGGCTTCGGCAGGCTGCCGGCGATGGAGGTTTCGAACATCTGGAGTTTCCTTTTTTCAAGCGAAGACGGGATGGCGAGCGTACTGCGGGGCCTGTGGGGCCGCGCAGCCGCTCGATGGCATGGGGATGGGGGTCAGACAACGCAGTCGGCAACCCACTGCGCGAGAACGTTCCTGTAGGGCTTGATGAAATGCTCCTCCGCGAACTTCCCCTGCTTGACCGCCAGCTGGCTGCGTTCTTCCCGGTCATAGACGATCTGCGTCAACGAGTAATCCTGGTTCTTCAGGCTCGGGCTGTAGATTGTTCCGGCCGAGGAATTGGCGTTGTAGATCTCGGGGCGATAGATCTTCTGGAAGGTTTCCATCGTGCTGATGGTGCCGATCAGCTCGAGACTCGTGTAGTCGCCCAGCAGGTCGCCATGGAAGTAGAAAGCCAGGGGCGCCACGCCATTGGGCGGCATGAAGAAGCGAACCTGCATCCCCATCTTGGCGAAGTACTGGTCGGTCGAGGACAGTTCGTTCTGTTGGTACTCGGCACCCAGTACCGGGTGCTGGTTTCCGGTCCGCTGATAGGTCTTGCTGGTCGAGGCGCTGATGCAGATGACAGGCGGCTTGCCGAAACGCTCCTTGTAGATGCGCGAGTTGGCGAACTGCTGGAACAGCTTTCCGTGCAGGTCGCCGAAATCCTCCGGCGTGCCGAATTCAGCCCGATGGGCGTTGTATTCCGGGAGCAGCACGCTGAAGTCGTAGTCGCGCACGTAGGAAGAGAAGTTGTTCCCCGCGATGCCGTCGATGCGCTTGTTCGTCTTCTTGTCGAGGATGCAGGTCTTCAGTATCTCGATCAGCGGGAACAAGGCATTGCCGCTCTCGCCATCCAGGCTCATCTCCACGGAGATGATCTCGAGCTCGACGGCGTAGCGATCGCCCGTCGGGTTGTCCCAGTGCGCCAGGTCGTTGAAGCGGTTGTCGATCATCCTCAAGGTGTTGCGCAGGTTCTGCTGCCGGCTCGTTCCCCGGGCCAGGTTGGCAAAGTTGGTGGTGATGCGCGTGCTGTCCGATGGCTGGTAGTTCTCATCGAAGCGGATGCTCTTGAGGTTGAAGGCGAGTTCTTTGTTCATTGGGATCCGGCGATCTGATTTTTTTGAGAGAGAAGACGAATTCCTGTTTCAGGCCAGAGCCACTTCCTCGGCCGCGGAGGACGTGGTTTGGCGCGGCAATTCGAGCAATGGCAAGGCCCGCTGGACCGCCAACCTCGACCGCTCGATGAGGGCCTGGTTCCGCAGGCGGTGGTCGACGAAATCGTTGTCGGTCGCGTAGACACCCAGCGGCAATGTGCGCGCCTGAAAGAAGCTGAACAACGGTCGCAGCTGATGGTCGATCACCAGGGCATGACGCTCGCTGCCGCCAGTGGCGGCCAGCAGCACGGGCTTGTCGATCAGGGCGTCCTGATCGATGAAGTCGAAGAAGTGCTTGAACAGTCCCGTGTACGAGCCGCGGTAGACCGGCGTTGCGACCACCAGCACGTCGGCTCGTTCGATCGCCGCCAGTTCCCGTTCCACCGTTTCGGGCAGTTGGGAGCGCCAGACCGCACCGGCGAACTGCGGCGCGAGTGGGCCGAGTTCGACCAGGCGCTGTTCGCAAGGGAACGCGTCGGCGATCAGCTCCAGCAGGTGCTCAGCCAGCGCGGCGGACTTCGATGGGCGTTGCAGTCCGCCGGAAACAGCGACGAGACGGAGTGGACGTGTCATTTCTTCTTTCATCCGGCTGGATGCTAGCCAGGGGAATCGATGACGTAAAATGGTTTTATTTCAACAATCCATGAGCAGGAGTCATGTGAATGCTTGAACGCCTCCACCTCAGCATCGTTCGGCAGGTCGAACAGCAAGGCTCGCTGACGGCCGCCGCGGGCGTGCTGAACCTGACCCAGTCGGCCCTGAGCCACAGCATGAAGAAGCTGGAGCAGCAGTTGGGCACCGACATCTGGCTGCGCGAAGGCCGAAGCCTGCGCCTGACGCAGGCCGGCCAATACCTGCTGGCGGTGGCGAACCGCGTGCTGCCGCAACTCGACTTGGCCGAGGAGCGCCTGGGCCAGTTCGCGCAGGGCGAGCGCGGCGCGCTGCGCATCGGCATGGAATGCCACCCTTGCTACCAGTGGCTGCTCAAGGTGGTTTCACCCTATCTGGCCGCATGGCCCGATGTGGACGTGGACGTGAAGCAGAAATTCCAGTTCGGCGGGATCGGCGCGCTCTTCGGCTACGAGATCGACCTGCTGGTCACGCCCGACCCGCTCTACAAGCCGGGCCTGAAGTTCGAGCCCGTGTTCGACTACGAGCAGGTGCTGGTCGTGGCCAAGGGCCATGCGCTGGCTTCGGCGCCCTACGTGAAGCCTCGGCAGCTGACCGAGGAGGTGCTCATCAGCTATCCCGTGGACGTCGAGCGCCTGGACATCTACAACCATTTCCTGTTGCCGGCCGGTGTCACGCCCAAGCGCCACAAGGCCATCGAGACCACCGACATCATGCTGCAGATGGTGGCCAGCGGCCGTGGCGTGGCCGCGCTGCCGCGCTGGCTGGTCGAGGAGTACGCGCAGAAGATGGACGTGGTGCCGGTGCGGCTCGGACCGCGCGGCATCGCCAAGCAGATCTTCCTGGGGGCGCGCGAGGCGGACACCGCCATCGATTACGTGCGGGCCTTCATCGAACTGGCCCGACAGCCTGCCATCGCCGTTGCGCGCGAAGCCGACTGACGGACACCGAGGTCGAACGCAGCCGGCCAATCCCCAAAAAAACTATTCGGAAGCAGCGGCCCCCAAGGCCCACTCCACGTGCTCCCGAACCAAGGCACTGGAACCGTCCTTGCGAGACACCAGGGCCTCGCGAGCCCCCTCCTCGCCGGCCCTCAGCGCATTCCCCAGCGCCACCGCGATGTTCCGCAGCCAGCGCTCATGCCCGATCCGCCGGATCGGACTGCCCTCGGTCCTGCGCAGGAACTCCTCCTCGGTCCAGGCAAACAGCTCGGCCAGGCCTCGCCCCGTCAACCCTTCCCTCGCATCGAAGTCCGCCAGCGAACTCTTCTTCGCGAACTTGTTCCACGGGCAGATCAGTTGGCAGTCGTCGCAGCCATAGATCCGGTTGCCCATCAACGCCCGCAGCTCGACCGGGATCGCTCCCCCATGCTCGATCGTGAGGTAGGAGATGCACCGCCGCGCATCGAGCCGCCGCGGCGCCACGATCGCCTGCGTCGGGCACACGTCGATGCAGGCGCTGCAACTGCCGCAATGCGAGCTCACCGGCTCGCTCTCGGGCAGGACCATGTCCACATAGATCTCGCCGAGGAAGAACATCGAGCCCGCGTTGCGATCGAGCACCAGCGTGTGCTTGCCGCGCCAGCCCTGCCCGCTGCGTGAGGCCAGCTCGGCCTCGAGCACCGGCGCCGAATCGGTGAAGGCGCGATGCCCGAAAGGCCCGACCTCCTGCGCGATGCGCTCGGCCAGTTTCGCGAGCCGGTTGCGCAACACCTTGTGATAGTCGCGGCCGCGCGCATACACCGAGACGATCGCCTCGCCGGGCCGGCGCAGGCGTTCGAACTCGATCGCCTGCCAGTCGGGATCGGTGTCGCGCGGCAGGTAGTCCATGCGCGCGGTGATCACGCTCACGGTGCCGGGCACCAGCTCGGCGGGCCGCGCGCGCCGCGTGCCGTGCGCGGCCATGTAATCCATCTCGCCATGGAACCCATGGGCCAGCCATTGCATCAGACCGTCCTCGGCGCTCGACAGATCGACGCCCGCGATTCCGATTTGGGAGAATCCGAGTTCCCGGGCCAAGGCCTGAATACGCACAACGAGTGGATGGCTGCTGACGATCACTTGCCGATTGTAGAAATGCGCTGGCGCGACGAGGCCGACACCGAGGCCTTCGCTCGCTCGCTCGCGGCCTCCCCCGCGCTGCGCGATGCCTTCGTCGAACTGCACGGCGACCTCGGGGCCGGCAAGACCACCTTCGTGCGGCACCTGCTGCGCGCGCTCGGCATCACGGGGCGCATCAAGAGCCCGACCTATGCAGTGGTCGAGCCGCACGAGGCGCCCGACGGCCTCGCGATCTTCCACTTCGACTTCTACCGCTTCAGCGATCCGCGCGAATGGGAAGACGCGGGCTTCCGTGACATCTTCGCGGGCCCGGGCCTCAAGCTGGCGGAATGGCCCGAAAACGCGGCGGGGCGCACTCCAATTGCGGACCTAGCTATTAAAATCGAAGCAATGACCGACGACACACGCAGCGTGACACTCCTGGCGAACACACCTCGCGGCGGCGACCTGCTGTCCCACGCCGCCGCATGAAGGCGGGCGGCCTCAAGCGGCGCGTGCTGCTGCAGGGCGGCAGCCTCGCGCTGGTGCTCGGCGTCCATCAGATCGCGCGCGGCGCCAGCATCCTCGCGGTGCGCGTCTGGCCCGCGGCCGACTACACGCGCGTGACCATCGAGTCCGACGTGCGCCTGCATTCGCAGCAGCTCGTGGTCGGCAACCCGCCGCGGCTCGCGGTCGACATCGAGGGCATCGACCTCAGCAGTGAGCTGCGCGAGCTGGTCGGCAAGATCAAGCCCGGCGACCCCTACATCAACGGCCTGCGCGTGGGACAGAACGCACCGAAGGTGGTGCGCATCGTGTTCGACCTCAAGCAGACCGTGGCACCGCAGGTGTTCTCGCTCGCACCGATCGCCGCCTACAAGCACCGGCTGGTGCTCGACCTCTATCCCGAGAAGGCCATCGACCCGATGGAGGCGCTGATCACCGAGCGCCTGCGCGACGCCCCGCGCACCAGCGGCGGCAACGACACCTCGGTGGCCAGTGCCCCCGCGGTGCCGCCGCCCGCGACGCCGCCCTCGGGTCTGGCACCCGATGGCGGCCCGCCGATCCTCGTGCGGCCCTCGCCCAACGTGCCGGCACCGCGGCCCGTGCCCACGCCCGTCGCGCCGCCCGCGCGCCCGCCCGTCGTTGCGACCGCGCCGGCCCCCGCGCAGGATCCGCTGGGCGATCTCATGGCGCAGCAGTCGATGCGGCCCGGCCCCGCGACGCCGCCGCCGGTGGTCGCGGAGAACCGCCCGCTGCCGATGCCGCCGAGCCCGCCCGCGGCCGCGCCCCGGCCCGTGGCCCCACCGCCGCCGGTGGCGGTCGCGCGCGGCGGTGCCACCACCAGTCGCACCGACCGCATCATCATCGTCGCGCTCGATCCCGGCCATGGCGGCGAGGACCCCGGCGCCATCGGCCCGGCCGGCACGCGCGAAAAAGACATCGTGTTGCAGGTCGCGTTCCGCCTGCGCGACCGCATCAACGCCAGCAGCATCAACGGCAACCCGATGCGCGCCTTCCTCACGCGCGATGCGGACTTCTTCGTGCCGCTGGGCGTGCGCGTGCAGAAGGCGCGGCGCGTGCAGGCCGACCTGTTCGTGAGCATCCATGCCGACGCCTTCACCACGCCGGCCGCGCGCGGCGCCAGCGTGTTCGCGCTGAGCCAGAGTGGCGCCTCGAGCAGCGCCGCGCGCTGGCTCGCCAACAAGGAGAACGACGCCGACAAGGTCGGCGGCGTGAACGTCGGCAACCACGAGGCGCAGGTGCAGCGCGCGCTGCTCGACATGAGCACCACCGCGCAGATCAACGACAGCCTCAAGCTCGGCGGCGCGATGCTCGGCGAGATCAAGGGCATCGGCGCGCGGCTGCACAAGGGCCAGGTCGAGCAGGCCGGCTTCGCGGTGCTGAAGGCGCCCGACATCCCGAGCGTGCTGGTCGAGACCGCCTTCATCAGCAACCCCGAGGAAGAAGCCAACCTGCGACGCGTGCAGTACCAGGAAGACCTGGCCGATGCGCTGATGCGCGGCATCCAGCGCTATTTCGCGCAGAACCCGCCGCTGGCGCGCAGCCGGCAGCTCTGAGCGGTCTGCGGCCCTGTTTTCAGAGGGCGGCGTGGGCAGCGCCGACCCCGCGCAGGCTCCCCTTCCCACGCTGCGGCCCGGCGCCCCGCACAGGCAGGCGCGGCGGGCTCCTACACAGGATGGAACGCCGTTTTGCAGAAGATCACTCCATCGATTTTTTAAACAGAAAGGTGGACATCATGAAAGCACGCATCTGGATTGCCGCTGCGGCGGCCACCTCCGTGATGGCGCTGGCAGGCTGCGCGTCGGGCCCGAACCAGAACCTGGGCACGGGCGTCGGCGCGGTCGGTGGCGCGCTGGTCGGCAATGCGATCGGCGGCAACACCGCCAGCACCGTGGGTGGTGCCGCCATCGGCGGGATCATCGGCAACCAGGTCGGCCGCAATGCCGACGAACGCAACTACTACAACCAGCAGCGCTACCCGCAGGGCAACTACTACCCGCGCAACGGCCCGAACTATTGATCGGCCGGGTGCTTGCCACCCGCACTGCCTGAACGAAAAGAGCGCCCCGCGGGGCGCTCTTTTTTTCGTGGGCGGACGGCCTCAGGCGCCCTGCTGCGCGCGCGCCTTCTCGGCCCGCGCCGCGCGCCAGGCGCCGAAGATCGCGAGCAGGCCCGGCACGAAGATCAGCGCCCAGATGATCTTGTCGAGATGCTGGCGCACCAGCGGCAGGTTGCCGAAGAAGTAGCCCGCGGTCGCGATGCCCAGCACCCACAGCAGCGCACCGCCGACGTTGAACATGCTGAACTTGGCGCGGCTCATCTCGGCCACGCCGGCCACGAAGGGCGCGAAGGTGCGGATGAAGGGCATGAAGCGCGCGAGCACGATGGTGATGCCGCCGTAGCGTTCGTAGAAGGCATGCGCCTGGTCGAAGGCCTTGCGGTTGAAGAAGCGCGAACTCTCCCACTGGAACACCTTGGGCCCGAAGTAGCGGCCGATGCTGTAGTTGCACTGGTCGCCGAGGATGGCCGCGATCACCAGCAAGGTGCAGGCGATCGGAAAGCTCATCAACCCCACGCCGCACAGCGCACCCACGATGAACAGCAGCGAATCGCCGGGCAGGAAGGGCATCACCACCACCCCCGTCTCGACGAACACGATCAGGAACAGGAGCGCGTAGACCCAGGGGCCGTAGGCGATGACGAAGGCCTCGAGGTGCTTGTCGACATGCAGGATGAAGTCGACGAGAAAGCTGATGATTTCCATGGGGGCGGATTATCCTTGCAGCGTCCGCCCCCCGACCGAAGACCCCATGCTGCAACTGCGCCTCGCCGAAACCGCCGACTGGCCCGCGATCTGGTCGGTGCTCGAGCCCAGCTTCCGCCGCGGCGACACCTACACCTTCGCGACCGACATTTCCGAGGACGAAGCGCGCTCGCTGTGGCTGAACTCGCGCCTGGCCACCTACGTGGCCTGCGATGCGCAGGGCGCGGTGCTCGGCACCTACGTGCTCAAGGCCAACCAGCCGGGCCAGGGCGCGCACGTGGCCAACTGCGGCTACGTGGTGTCCGACGCGGCGCGCGGGCTGGGCGTCGCCTCGGCGATGTGCGAGCACTCGCAGCGCGAGGCCGTCGCACGCGGCTTCCTCGCGATGCAGTTCAACTTCGTGGTCTCGGCCAACGCGCCCGCAGTCCATCTCTGGCAGAAGCTGGGCTTCGCCATCGTCGGCACGCTGCCAGGGGCCTTCCGGCATCCGCGGCAGGGTTTCGTCGACGCCTTCGTCATGTACAAGCAGTTGCAGCCGGCCTGAGCCTTCGGGCCCGGGCGCGCCGCATGCAGCGCCACTCACCCACCCCCACTTGGAGACACCCATGACAGGTCAATACATCCAGCTCGCCGCCAAAGACGGCAGCGGCAGCTTCCGCGGCTACCTCGCCGTGCCGGCCTCGGGCCACGGGCCCGGCCTGGTGATCGCGCAGGAGATCTTCGGCGTGAACAAGACCATGCGCGACGTGGCCGACTACTACGCCGAAGAAGGCTACGTGGCGCTGGTGCCCGACCTGTTCTGGCGCCAGCAGCCCGATGTGGAACTGGGCTACAGCGAGGCCGACTGGCAGCAGGCCTTCAAGTTCTACGGCGGCTTCGACGAGGCCAAGGGCATGGAGGACATCCAGGCCGCGCTCGACGTGCTGCGCGACCGGCGCGAGGTGGTCGAACGCAAGGCCGGCGTGCTGGGCTTCTGCCTCGGCGGCAAGCTGGCCTACCTCGCGGCCTGCCGCACCGATGCCGACGTGTCGGTCGGCTACTACGGCGTAGGCATCGACGCGGCGCTCGAGGAAGCGAAGAACATCAAGAAACCGCTGCTGCTGCACGTGGCCGAGCTCGACAAGTTCTGCCCGCCCGAGGCGCGCGAGCGCATCGTGCAGGCGCTCCAGGGCCATCCGAAGGTGGCGCTGCACGTCTATCCGGGCGTGGACCACGCCTTCGCGCGCGCGGGCGGCGACCACTTCCACAAGCCCTCGGCGCTGATGGCGCACGAGCGCAGCATCGCCGCGCTCAAGGCCGCGATCGGCCCGCACTACGACCTCTCGGCGCTGTGGGACAAGCACTGCGAGTACGAGTTCGGCACGCGCAACGTCGACGACACCATGTCGACCATGGTGGCCGAGCCCTACGTCAACCACATCCCGACCATGACCGGCGGCGTGGGCTACAAGAACCTGCACGCCTTCTATACCAACCACTTCGTCAACAGCAATCCGCCCGACACCGCGCTGACCTCGATCTCGCGCACCGTCGGTGCGACGCAGGTGGTCGACGAGCTGCTGTTCACCTTCACCCACACCACCGAGATCCCGTGGATGCTGCCGGGCGTGGCGCCCACGGGCCGGCGCGTGGAGGTGCCGCTGCTCGCGGTCATCAAGTTCCGCGGCGACAAGCTCTACCACGAGCACATCTACTGGGACCAAGCCAGCGTGCTGGTGCAGGTGGGGCTGCTCGACCCGAAGCTGCTGCCGGTGGCCGGCATCGAGACGGCACGCAAGTTGCTCGACGAGACACTGCCTTCAAACACGCTGATGCCCTGAGCGTACGCGCCGCATGAAGAAGATCGACCCGCGGCTGCTGCAGGCCTTCGTGGCCGTCGCGCGCGAGGGATCGGTGTCCAAGGGCGCGCAGCGCTTGTTCCTCACGCAGCCGGCGGTCAGCCTGCAGCTCAAGGAGCTCGGCGCGCTGGTCGAGCTCGAGCTGTTCCAGCGCACGCCCACCGGCCTGCTGCTGACGCGCGACGGCGCGGCGCTGCTCAACCACGCGGAACACGCGCTCGAAGGCCTCAACGATTTCGCGATCGCCGCCGAGCGCATGAAGGGCGGCGTGCGCGGCGCGCTGCGCATCGGCACCATCCTCGACCCCGAGTTCACGCGCCTGAGCGGCCTGCTCAAGGAGCTGGTGACGCTGGCGCCCGAGCTCGAGACCGAGCTGCACCACGGCACCAGCGGCGAGGTGCTGGCCAAGCTGCTGAACAAGGAGGTCGACGTCGGCTTCTACCTCGGCGATCCCGATGCAAGCGACCTGCCGCAGGCCAGCTCGGCCTCGCGCCGCAGCGAGGGCAAGGCCTTCCATTCGACCGTGCTCACGCGCTTCAGCTACCAGGTGATCGGCCCGCCGGGCTGGGGACCGCAGGTGATGGGCCGCGACTGGCCCGACCTGAGCTGCCTGCCCTGGGTGCTGGCACCGGCGACCTCCTCGCATTCGAGGCTGCTGGCGCCGGTGCTGCAGGCGCGCGGGCTGGTGCTGAAGAAGGCGGCGCAGGCCGACCAGGAGTCGTCGATGCTCGCGCTGGTGCGCGCGGGCGTGGGCATCTCGCTGGCGCGCGACGCGGTGGCGCTGCGCGCCAGCCAGCGCGACGGACTGGTGATCGCCGACCAGGTCGGCATCGAGAGCGACCTGCGCTTCGTCTGCCTCGCGGGCGCGCTGCGGCGCCCCGAGGTCGACTGCGCGATGCAGGCGCTGGCGCGCGCCTGGCGGCTATCGCTCTGAACCGGCCTCAGGCGCGCGGCAGCGCGGAGCCTTCGAGCGCCGCGCCGGGCCGCGAGGCCTCGCGCGGCACGGCGGCCACCGTGCGCCAGCCCCTGGGCATCAGCGCCAGCATCAAGGCCGCGAGCAGCGCCGCGCCGCCCAGCGTGTAGAGGCCGGCGGCCGAGCCGCCATGGTTCTGCTCGACATAGGTGCGCAGGCTCGGCGCCACGAAGCCGCCGAGGTTGCCGATGGAATTCACCAGCGCGATGCCGGTGGCGATGCCCAGGCCCGACAGGCGCTCCGACAGGAAGGCATAGAAGATCGGCGTGCCCGACAGGTAGGTCGAGGCGCCGATCGACAAGGCCGCGATCGCGAAGATCGGCGAGCCGTGCGCCGACAGGCAGACGCACACGCCGAACACCGTGTAGAGCGAGGCCACCGTGAGGCGCCGCCGCTCGTGGTGCCGGTCCGACCAGCGCGTGACGAAATAGACGACGAACAGCGCCAGCAGCCACGGGATGCTGGTGACGAAGCCCACCATCAGCCCGATCTTCTGGCCGAGGATCTGAGACACCTGGCTCGGCAGGTAGAAGATCAGGCCATAGGCTGCGATCTGCACGATGAAGAAGTTCAGCGCGAAGAACATCACCTTCGGGTTGCGCAAGGTCTGCATCACGGTGTGCGGGCTGCCGGCCGCCTTCTGCGCCGCCTCCTGGTCGAGCACGGCCTGCAGCGCGTCCTGCTCCGCGGGCGCGAGCCACTTCGCGGCATGCGGCCGGTCGACGATCACGAAGAAGGCCGCGATGCCGACCACCACCGCCATCGCGCCCTCGATCAGGAACATCCACTCCCAGCCCTTGAGCCCGCCGATGCCGTGCATCTCGAGCAGCGCGCCCGAGACCGGCCCGCCGATCACCAGCGCGCCCGCGAAGCCGAACAGCAGGATGCCGTTGGCCTGCGCCCGCACCTTGGCCGGGAACCAGTAGGTCAGCGTGAGCAGCACGCCCGGGTAGAAGCCAGCCTCGGCGATGCCGAGCAGGAAGCGCAGCAGGTAGAACGAGGTCTCGGTGGTCGCGAACATCATGGCCGAGGCCACCAGGCCCCAGCTCACCATGATCCGGCTGAGCCAGATGCGCGGACCAACGCGCGTCATGATCACGTTGCTCGGCACCTCGAAGATGGCGTAGCTCACGAAGAAGATGCCGGCGCCGAGCGCGAAGGCGCCGTCGCTGAGGCCGGTGTCGATCTGCAGCGCGTTCTTCGCGAAGCCGACGTTGACGCGGTCGAGGATCGACATGATGTACATGAGGATCAGCATCGGCAGCAGGCGCCAGCGCGCCTTGTGGACGGCGGCGCCGACCAGGGGGCTGTAGGGATTCATCGTTGTTGTCTCCTGAAAAAATTCTCGGGATGAAGCGCGTTCTGGCTAGTGGTTGCGGCGCGGAATCCCCGCGGTCTGCGCCACGCGCTGGTACTTGACGGCCGGCTTGAGCACCATGCCTTCGGACAGCGTGTCGACCATCGCGCGCTGGATCTCCTGCCACGGCGTCTGGCTCGCGGGGATCGGGTAGCCACCCGCGGCCTCGAGCTGGCGCGCGCGGGAGCGCAGTTCCTCGTCGTCCACGAGCATGTCGACGCGACGCGCCTTGAGGTCCACGCGCACGCGGTCGCCGGTGCGCAGCAGCGCCAGGCCCGCGCCCGCCGCGGCCTCGGGCGAGGCATTGAGGATCGAGGGCGAACCCGAGGTGCCCGACTGCCGGCCGTCGCCGATGCAGGGCAGCGCCGAGACGCCGCTCTTGAGCAGGTGCGCGGGCGCGCGCATGTTCACCACCTCCGACGAGCCCGGGTGCCCGATCGGCCCCACACCGCGCATGAACAGGATGCAGGAGGCGTCGATGTCGAGCGCCGGGTCCTCGATGCGGCGCTCGTAGTCCTCGGGGCCGTCGAACACGATGGCGCGGCCGACGAGGGCATCGGGGTCGCCGGGCGCGCTCAGGTAGCGTGCCCTGAACTCGTCGGAGATCACGCTGGTCTTCATGATCGCGCTGTCGAACAGGTTGCCCGACATCACGAGAAAGCCAGCGTTCTGTCGCAGCGGCGCCTCGAAGGGGCGGATCACGTCGGTGTCCTTCACCGGCGCCTGCGCGCAGTTCTGCGCCAGCGTGCGGCCCGTGACAGTGAGCGCGCCCTCGCGGATCAGGCCGTGGCGATGCAGCTCGGCCACCACGGCCGGCACGCCGCCGGCGCGGTAGAACTCCTCGCCCAGGTACTTGCCGGCCGGCTGCATGTCGAGCAGCAGCGGTACTTCGAGCCCCACGCTCTCCCAGTCCTGGATGGCCAGGTCCACGCCCGCGTGCTTGGCGATCGCGATCAGGTGGATCGGCGCGTTGGTCGAGCCGCCGATCGCCGAGTTGACGACGATCGCGTTCTCGAAGGCCGCGCGCGTGAGGATGTCCGAGGGCTTGAGGTCCTCGCGCACCATCTGCACGATGCGCCGCCCGGTCTCGTAGGCCATCTGCCCGCGCTCGCGGTACGGCGCCGGAATCGCGGCGCAGCCCGGCAGGCTCATGCCCAGCGCCTCGGCCAGCGCGTTCATGGTCGAGGCCGTGCCCATCACGTTGCAGTGGCCGATCGAGGGCACGGTGGAGCCGACCAGGTCGATATAGCCCGGAAAGTCGATGCTGCCCTTGGCGAACAGCTCGCGCGCCTTGAACAGCGTGGTGCCGGTGCCGGTGCGCTGCCCGTCGTGCCAGCCGTTGAGCATCGGCCCGCCCGACAGCACGATGGCCGGGATGTTCGCGGTGGCCGCGGCCATCAGCGCGGCCGGGGTGGTCTTGTCGCAGCCGGTGGTCAGCACCACGCCGTCGATCGGGTAGCCGGTCAGCGTCTCGACCAGGCCCAGGTAGGCCAGGTTGCGGTCGAGCGCGGCCGTGGGCCGGCGGCCGTTTTCCTGGATCGGGTGCATCGGGAATTCCATCGCGATGCCGCCCATCTCGCGGATGCCGTCGCGCACCCGCTGCGCGAGCTCGCGGTGGTGCCGGTTGCACGGCGTCAGGTCGGAGCCGCTTTGCGCGATCGCGATGATGGGGCGGCCGGACTGCAGCTCCTCGCGCGTCAGGCCGTAGTTGAGGTACCAGGCCAGATGGAGGACCGAGAGTTCGCTGTGCTCGGGGTTGTCGAACCAGGCGGCGGAACGGAGGGGACGGGGGGTCATGGAGGTCTTTCTCGAAGGGCGTTCTCGTGGAGCGGCCGGAGCTTAGGGAGAGCGCCGCGCGAGCGCCAATGAGATCGGTTGCGAGGCCGTATAAGCGCTGCAAATACAGCCGATGCCCCGCCCGGGGGGTCCGGTCCGGGCCAGCTTCTAGAATGGTTCGGTGAGCGCCCTTCCCACCTCCTCCCTCCCCCCTGCCGAACGCCGCCCGATCCGCGAACTGCCCGACGAGCTGATCAGCCAGATCGCCGCGGGCGAGGTGGTCGAGCGCCCGGCCTCGGTGGTGCGCGAACTGCTCGACAACGCGCTCGACGCGGGCGCGACGCAGGTCACGGTGCGGCTGGCGGCCGGCGGCGTGCGGCTGATCTCGATCGAGGACGACGGCCTGGGCATTCCGCGCGAGGAACTCGTGGTGGCGCTGCGGCGCCATGCCACCAGCAAGATCGCGAGCCTCAACGACCTCGAGACGGTCGGCACCATGGGCTTTCGCGGCGAGGCGCTGGCCGCCATCAACGCGATCGCCGAGCTGAGCCTGCAGTCGCGCGCGGTGGGTGCCGACGGCGCCTGGTCGCTCGACGGCCGCACAGGCGAGCTGCGCCCGGTGGCGCGTTCGCGCGGCACCACGGTCGAGGTGCGCGAGCTGTTCTTCGCGACCCCGGCGCGGCGCAAGTTCCTCAAGACCGATGCCACCGAGCTCGCCCACTGCATCGAGGCGGTGCGCCGCCATGCGCTGGCACGGCCCGACGTGGGCTTCTCGGTCTGGCACGACGGCAAGCTGGTCGAGCAGTGGCGCGCCAGCGAGCAGCGCGAACAGCGCCTGGGCGACGCGCTCAGCGAGGATTTCGTGGCGCAGAGCGTCACGGTCGAGCATGTCGGCGGCCCGGTGCGCGTGGTCGGCCGCGCCGGCATTCCCGATGCCGCGCGCTCGCGCGCCGACCACCAGTTCTTCTACGTCAACGGTCGCTTCGTGCGCGACAAGGTGCTGTCGCACGCGGTGCGCAGCGCCTACGAGGACGTGTTGCACGGCCAGCGCCAGCCGGTCTACGTGCTCTACCTCGAGATCGACCCCGCGCGCGTCGACGTGAACGTGCACCCGACCAAGATCGAGGTGCGCTTCCGCGACGGCCGCGAGGTGCACCAGGCGGTGCGCCATGCGGTCGAGAACGCGCTGGCCGCGCCGCGCGCCGGCGACGCCACGCAGGCGGCCCAGGCGCAGCAGCCCTTCTTCAAGCCGGTGTCGCCGGTCACGACCGGCTCGTGGTCGCAGCCCGCCATCAATTTCAGGGCCGCCGAGCGCGGCGCCGGCGATTTCGAGGCCATGTGGCCGCGGCGCGCCAGCGAAACCCTGCTGGCGCCCGAAGCCTCCTCGGCCCACTGGCCCGTGCTGTCCGATTCCGGCGTCGGCGCGGCGCCCGCCGCCGCCTTCGGCACCCAGGCCCCGGCCGCGCCGTTCCAGGCCCCCGCGGGCCTGGCGGCCGAGCCCCGGACGCTGGCCCACAACGACGAAGCCTGGCCGCTGGGCCGCGCGCTGGCGCAGTTGCAGGGCATCTACATCCTGGCCGAGAACAGCCAGGGCCTGATCGTGGTCGACATGCACGCGGCCCACGAGCGCATCGTCTACGAGCGCCTCAAGACCCAGCTCGACGGCGCCGCCATCTCGAGCCAGCCGCTGCTGATCCCCGCCACCTTCGCCGCCACGCCCCAGGAAGTGGCCACGGCCGAGGCCTGCACCGCCGTGCTCGCCACGCTGGGCCTGGAGATCACACCCTTCTCGCCGCGCACCTTGGCGGTGCGCGCGGTGCCCGGCACGCTGGCCGACGGCGACCCGGTCGAGCTCGCGCGCAGCGTGCTGGCCGAGCTGTCGCAGCACGACGCGAGCACCGTGGTGCAGCGGGCCCAGAACGAGCTGCTGTCGACCATGGCCTGCCACGGCGCGGTGCGCGCCAACCGCAAGCTCACGATCGACGAGATGAACGCCCTGTTACGCCAGATGGAGGCAACCGAGCGTTCGGACCAGTGCAACCACGGTCGCCCGACCTGGCGCCAGCTCTCGATCCGCGAGCTCGACGCCCTGTTCATGCGCGGCCGCTGAGCCGAATCCGCGCGAAAAGCCGTCCCAAAAGCCGCCAATTGGCGGCTTTTTGAGGGTTTTTCCGGGTTTCGGGCCGTCATCCGCATGGCGGGCACGCACGTTGCATGGTGAGTTCGCCAAAGACGCCATGAAGCGCTGGCCAGGGAGGTGTCGAAATGCACGTCGGCGTGTTTCGGCAGAAAGCAGATGAACTTTTTCGCCGGCTTCGCTGTCCCTCATTCCCATGATGAAACGCTGGACCCTCCTCGCGTCAGTCCTTTCGCTTTGCGCCATTCTTGCCGCCGGCTGCTCGACCTTCGACGAGCAGCAGCGTGAATGGATCTTCCAGCCCAGCGACCGCAGCTGGGGCAACACCGCCACCATGGCCCAGGGCATGCAGGACGTGTGGATCGACTTCCAATCCTCCATCACGGGCGAGCCCGCGCGCCTGCACGGCCTGTGGCTCGGCGGCGAGCCCGAGACCACCGACACCCCGGTGCTGCTGTACCTGCACGGCGCACGCTACAACGTGGCGGGCTCGGCCCCGCGCATCCAGCGCATGCACGAGCTGGGCTTCTCGGTGCTGGCCATCGACTACCGCGGCTTCGGCAAGAGCTCCAAGGGCCTGCCCTCCGAGGAATCGGCGCGCGAGGACGCCCGCGCCGCCTGGACCTGGCTAGCCGCGCGCCATCCGCGCCAGCATCGCTACATCTTCGGCCACTCGCTGGGCGGCGCCATCGGCATCGACCTGGCCGCGCGCGTGAACGACGAGAGCGGCACCATCGTCGAGAGCACCTTCACCTCGATCGCCGACGTGGTCGGCAGCTTCAAGTGGGGCTGGCTGCCCTTCCGTCCCTTCATCACCCAGCGCTTCGAGGCCATCGACAAGGTCAAGGACATCGGCGCGCCGCTGCTGGTGGTGCACGGCACCGCCGACAGCCTGATCAACCCGACCCTGGGCCGCAAGCTCTACGACGCGGCCACCGTGCCCAAGCTCTTCGTGCTGGTGGAGGGCGGCTCGCACCACAACACCAACTCGGTCGGCGAGGCCCAGTACCGCGCGGCGCTCACGCAGCTGTTCCGCATGAAGCCCGACAACATGGTGGCGCGCAACCAGCCCAAGCTGTCGCCGCCCTCGCCGGCGCTGCCGCCCGCGGTGTCGCCGCAGGACGTGCGCGGCGAAGCGCGCGCGAGCACCGTGCCCGCGGCGATCTAGCAGCGTCGCCGGTCCGTGCCCGAGGGCACGGACCTTCCTCACCGCCCCGTTTTCAGGCCAGGTCGAACGGCAACTGCCGCAGCGGCTTGCCCGTCAACTGCGCCACGGCATTGGCGAACGCGGGCGCCAGCGGCGGCAGGCCCGGCTCCCCCATCCCCTTGGGCGCATCGGCGCTCGGCACGATGTGGATGTCGAACTCCGGCACCTGCGTGATGCGCGCCACCGTGAAGTCGCCGAAGTTGCCCTGCTGCACCACGCCGTCCTTGAGGGTGATCGCGCTGCCCGGCAGGCAGGTCGACAGCCCCATCACGGCCGCGCCCTGCACCTGCGCTTCCACGCTGCGCGGATTGACGGCCAGGTTGCAGTGCACGCCGCTGGTCACGCGGTGCAGCACCGGCTGGCCGTCCTTGACCGAGGCTTCCACCACGTAGGCCACCACCGATTCGAAGGACTCGTGAACCGCCACGCCCCAGGCGCGGCCGTCCGCGAGCTTCTTCTTGCCGTAGCCGCTCTTGTCGACCGCCAGCTGCAGCGCGGCGCGATGGCGCGGATGCTTGTCGCCGAACAGCTGCATGCGGTAGGCCACCGGGTCCTGCTTCGTGCTGCGCGCGATCTCGTCGATCAGCGTCTCCATCACGAAGGCGGTGTGGGTCGAACCCACGCTGCGCCACCACAGCACCGGCACGTTGAGCTGCGGATGGTGCACCGTCAGGCGCATCGGCAGCGGATAGGGATCGCGCATGCCCTCGACCGCCGTGGCGTCGATGCCGTCCTTCACCATGGCGCCCGCGAACACCGTGCCCGCGGTGATGGATTGGCCCACGATGACGTGGTCCCAGGCGAGGATCTTGCCGCGCTCGTCGAAGCCGATGCGCGCGCGATGCAGGTGCATCGGCCGGTAGTAGCCGCCCTTGATGTCGTCCTCGCGGCTCCACAGCAGGCGCACCGGCACGTCGAGGCCGGCCGCGCGCGTGGCCTTGGCGATCTCGCAGGCCTCGACCACGAAGTCGCTGGTGCTCACGAAGCGCCGGCCGAAGCCGCCGCCCGCCATCTGCACGTTGACCTTCACCTGCGCGGGCTCGAGCTTCAGCGCGCGCGCCGCGGCGAAGCCGTCGAGGTCGGCGGACTGGGTGCCGACCCACAGCTCGGCGCGACCGTTCGACAGCTTCACGGTGCAGTTCAGCGGCTCCATCGGCGCATGCGCCAGGTAGGGAAACACGAACTCGGCCTCGAGCTTGCGCGGTGCGCTGGCCAGCGGCGCCATGTCGGCGTCGAACTTGCGGTTGCCGGGGCGGCCGGCCAGTTCGCGGTACTGGGCCAGTTGCTTGTCGGAGTCGACCTTCTCGACGGCGGCCGTGTCCCACTGCAGCTTGAGCGCGTCGCGGCCCAGCTTGGCGGGCCAGTAGCCGTCGGCCACCACCGCCACGCCCTCGGCGCCGCGGTCCAGCGGAATGCGCACGACGGCCTTCACGCCCTTGACGGCGCGCGCGGCGCTGTCGTCGACCGACGCCAGGCGGGCGCCGAACACCGGCGGATGGGCCACCACCGCCGTGAGCTGGCCCGGGTGCTTGACGTCGATGCCGAAGTCCTGCCGGCCGCTGCTCTTGGCGGCCGCGTCGAGGCGCTGGGTCGGGCGGCCGATGATGCGGAAGTCCTTCGGGTCCTTGAGCACCACCTTCTCGGGCACCGGCAGCGCCATCGCCGCCTCGGCCAGTTCCCCGTAGCTCGCCTTGCGCCCGCCCGGCCCGAGCACCGTGCCGGCCTGCGTGCGCAGGGTGGAGGCATCGACCTTCCAGCGCGCCGCCGCGGCCGACAGCAGCATGGCGCGGGCGCGGGCGCCGAGCTCGCGGTACTGCACGAAGCTGTTCTTGATGGTGTTCGAGCCGCCGGTCAGGTGCATGCCGAAGAAGGGATCGGCATAGGCGGCGTCGTTGGTGCCGCTGCGGCTGCGCACCAGGGCCCAGTCGGCGTCGAGCTCCTCGGCCAGGATCATCGGCAGGCCGGTCTGCACGCCCTGGCCGAACTCGAGCCGGTTGATGGTCACCATGACCTCGCCGTTGGGCGCGATCTGCACGAAGGCCAGCGGCTGCTGCGTCGGCTTGAGGCCGCCGGCCGCCGGGGCCGTGCCACCGGCCTGCGCCAGGGCCAGGTGCGGGAAGGTGCCGAGCGCGAAACCGCTCGCGCCGACGATCTTGAGGAAGCTGCGACGCGGCAGCGCAGCGGCCTCATCGGCCGCGGGGCGGGCCATCAGGCGTTGCAGCGAACGCGGCAGGTCGTGGTAGTCGATGTGGGGCAGCATGGCTTTTCCTTCAGGCGAGGTTGCGGGCTGCATCGGCCACGGCCGCGCGGATGCGCGCATAGGTGCCGCATCGACAGATGTTGCCGGCCATGGCCGAGTCGATCTCGTCGGCGCTGGGCTGCTTGCCCGCGGGCAGCGACTGCAGGAAGGCGGTCGCGCTCATGATCTGGCCGCTCTGGCAGTAGCCACACTGCGCGACGTCGTGCCGCACCCAGGCGGCATGCACGGCCGCGCCGACGCGGTCGCTGCCGTCGGTCATGCGTTCGATGGTGGTGATCTTCTTGCCGTCGGCGGCGGCGATCGGCGTGATGCACGAGCGGATCGCCTGGCCGTCGAGGTGCACGGTGCAGGCGCCGCACAGCGCGGCGCCGCAGCCGAACTTGGTGCCGGTCATGCCCAGCGTGTCGCGCAGGGCCCAGAGGATGGGCGTGCCGGGGTCGGCATCTACCGTGTGGTCACGGCCATTGACGTGGAGCGCTGTCATTGCTTCTTTCTCCGTGGGGGGTGGATGGAATTCACTTGGCGCCGTCGAGCAGCCATTGCGCGAGCGCCTGCAGGTCGGCGTCGGGCACCTGGGCCTGCGGCGGCATCGGCATCGAGCCCCATTTGCCCGAGCTGCCGGCCTTGATGCTGGCCGCGAGCTGCGCGGCCGTGCCCTTGCCGTCGCCGTACTTCGCGCCGATGTCCTTCCAGGACGGGCCCACCACCTTGGTGGCGGGTTGATGGCAGGCGACGCAGGCGTATTTCTGGGCCAGCGCGAGGCTGGCGTCGGCCTGCAGCGGCCACAGCGCGCCGGCGCCGACGGCCAGGGCCAGTACGAGCGGTGCTGCGATGGAGGTGATCTTTTCTGTGTTCATCGTGGAAAGGAGGGTTGCCTGATTCGACGGCGGGCCCGTGGCGCATGGCACCGCATGGCCGCGCACCCACCGCCGGCGAGTGTGGGGCGAAGACCGGCCGCGCGTTTGCCTGATTCGCTCGCGTTCTTGCCTGAAACACCGAGACTGCGGCGGAAATGCGCGCCGCGCGAAAGCGGCGGGCTAGACTTTTCACGACCTGTACTTCGAAAGGATCCAGATGGACCTCGCCGAATCCGCGCGGCTGGATTCCCCGGCCGTGCTCGACGACCTGCAGCGTGCCGTGGCGCGCACCGCGCATGCCGACGGCGATTACCTCACGGCCATTCCCGCGCTCTCGCTGCACCGCCGCAGCGCCGCGACCGCGCCGCTGCACTGCCTCTACGGCTTCGGCCTGGGCATCACGGTCAGCGGGCAGAAGCGGGTGGCGCTCGGCGGCGAGGTGTTCGATTACGCGGCGGGCCAGTCGCTACTGACGACAGCCGACCTGCCCGTGGTCTCGCACATCACCCGCGCCAGCACGGCGCAGCCCTTCGTCGGCCTGGCGCTGCAGCTCGATCCGCGCGCGGTCGTGCAACTGGCCGCCGAGATGGCGCTGCCCCCGCCGACCCGCGACGGCAACCAGCGCGCCATGTCGCTCGGCGACCTCGACCCCACGCTGCTCGGCGCGGTGACGCGGCTGGTCGACCTGCTCGCCGAGCCGCGGCTGATCCCGCAGCTCGCGCCGCTGCTGCAGCGCGAGATCATGGTGCGGCTGCTCGCGGGCCGCCACGGACCGCAGCTGCAGCGCCTGGTGGCGATCGGCTCGCCGAGCCAGCAGGTGGCGCAGAGCATGGCCTGGCTCAAGCTCAACTTCACGCGCAACGTGCTGGCCGACGAACTGGCCGCCTCCGCGAACATGAGCCCCTCGACCTTCCGCCAGCACTTCCGCGCCGTGGCGGGCATGAGCCCGATGCAGTACCTCAAGCAATTGCGGCTGCAGGAAGCGCGGCAGCTGATGCTGAACCAGGGCATCGACGCCGGCACCGCGGGCGTGCGCGTGGGCTACGAGAGCGCCTCGCAGTTCAGCCGCGAATATGCGCGGCTCTTCGGGGCGCCGCCGCTGCGCGACATACGGCGCATGCGCGAGACGAGCTGACACGGAATCGGGGCCGGGCCATTTGCTACGCTCGACCTCTCATGGGTTCCTCTTCCTCGCCTCCCGGTCCTCCGCGCTTCATCGCCCTCGCCGGCCCCACCGCCTCGGGCAAGACCGCCGTCGCGCTGGCGCTCGCGCGCGAACACCCGGTGGAGATCGTCAGCGTCGACTCGGCGCTGGTCTACCGCGGCATGGACATCGGCACCGCCAAGCCCAGCGCCGACGAGCTGCGCGCGGTGCCGCACCACCTGATCGACATCCTCGACGCGCGCGAGAGCTACAGCGCCGCGGCCTTCGTGGCCGATGCGGCGCGGCTGATCGACGAGATCCACGCGCGCGGCGCGATGCCGCTGCTGGTCGGCGGCACGATGCTGTACTTCAAGGCGCTGTTCGACGGCATCGACGCGATGCCCGCGGCCGACGCCGCGGTGCGCGCGCGCATCGATGCCGAGGCCGCCGAACTCGGCTGGCCCGCGATGCATGCGCGGCTCGCGCAGGTCGATCCGGTCACGGCCGCGCGGCTCGCGCCGCAGGACAGCCAGCGCATCCAGCGCGCCCTCGAGGTCTACGAGAGCAGCGGCCAGCCGCTGTCGCACTTCCACGCCAGCGACAGCAAGTCCACGCGCGGCGTCGAAGGCGGCCGGCTGTTCTCGCTCGAGACCGCCGACCGCGCCTGGCTGCATGCGCGCATCGCGCAGCGCTTCGACGCCATGCTGGCCTCGGGCCTGCTCGACGAGGTGCGCGCGCTGCGCGCGCGCGGCGACCTCTCGCCCGAGCTGCCCTCGATGCGTTGCGTGGGCTATCGGCAGGCCTGGGAGACCCTGGCCGTCGCCGACCCGCCCGATGCCGCCGCCCTGCAGGATCTGCGCGAACGCGGCATCGCCGCCACGCGCCAGCTCGCCAAGCGCCAGGTCACCTGGCTGCGCGGCATGCCCCACCGCACCGTGATCGCCTGCGACGCGCCCGACGCGCTGCAGTCGGCGGTGCGCCTCATCGCGCCCACGCTCCTCCCATGACCCTGCGCATCTCCGACCTGGGCAAGCACTACGGCCAGGCGCCGGTGTTCGAGCACGTCAGCCTCGCGATCGAGCCCGGCGAGTTCGTCGCCATCGTCGGCGAATCGGGTGTCGGCAAGTCCACGCTGCTCAACTGCATGGCCGGCCTCGACCGCTGGGACACCGGCAGCGTGGTGCACGACGGCACCGACATCGGCGCGCTCGACGCCGAGGCCTGCGCGCTCTGGCGCCGGCGCCACGTGGGCTTCGTGTTCCAGGCCTTCCACGTGCTGCCGCACCTCGACGTGACGCAGAACGTCGCGCTGCCGCTGATGCTGCTCGGCGAGCGCCGCGACGAGGCGCGCATCGCGCGCATGCTCGAGGCCGTGGGCCTGCCGGGCATGGGCGCGCGGCTGCCGCAGACGCTCTCGGGCGGCCAGCTGCAGCGCGTGGCGATCGCGCGCGCGCTGGTGCACCGGCCCGCGCTGCTGCTGGCCGACGAGCCCACCGGCAACCTCGATCCCTCGACCGCCGCCAAGGTCATGGACCTGCTGATCGCGCAGACGCGCGAGCATGGCGCCTCGCTGGTGCTGGTCACGCATTCGGAGAGCGCGGCCGCGCGCGCCGACCGGCTGCTGCACCTCACGGCCGCGGGCATCCGCGTCGGCTGATGGCGCGCGCGCCCTGGCCGCTGGCCGCGATCGCGGCGATCTACGTCGCCACCGAGCTGTGGCAGGTGGTCGCGCGGCCCAGTTCGATGATCGGCATCCGGCTGGCCGTCTATGCGCTGGTGTTCCTGGCCGCGCTCCATGGCAGCCGCGCGGCGGCCTGGCTCTGGGGCGCGATCAGCGCGGTCGCGGCCGTCGCCAGCGCCTTCGCGCTCTGGACCTTGATTTCCACGCGCAACGCCCATGGCGTGGGCCCGGCGACGATCGCCTTCATCGGCTTCCAGGCCGTCTTCTATGCGGTGGGCACGGCCTACATCTTCGGCAGCCGCTCGCTACGGGCGTTCCAGCAGGCACGTGGCGCGCTGCGCGGCAAGGGGCCGGCCGCTCCGTCGCAATCGCCCTACGACGGCGCGCGCATCGCGCTCGGCAGCGATGCGCTGATGCTGGTGCGCCAGGGCAGCGTGCAGACCCGTGTCGAGCTCGCGGCCATCGATGCGATCGCGGTGCGCTCGCAGACGATGGCCGAGGGCCTGCCGCGCGTGTGGATCGAGCCCTGCGCGCAGCGCGACGGCACGCAGCCGCTGATGGCGGTCACCACGCTGGCCGGTGGCTTCGCGCGCTTCGAGGCCTGGCTGTTCGAACTGCCGGGCTTCGATGCGCCGGCCTACCGGCAGTTGCTCGAATGCGGCGAGAACGCGCGCCGCGTCGTCTGGCGCAGGCCTCACAAGGTGTGAAGAAACCGTAGCGAGCGCCCCGAGGTCGCGCCGAGGACCGGAGCCGTACCTTGTACGGTGAGGACCGCAGGTGCGAGATCGGGGCGCGCAGTAGGTTTATTCACACCTTGTCAGGCCGTGCCGCCGAGCAGCGCCGCGTAGCGCCCCAGGTCCACGTTGCCGCCGCTGATCAGCACGCCCACGCGCTGGCCGGCGATCAGCGGGCCCGCCGCGCAGGCGGCCGCGAACGCGAGGCAGCCCGTGGGCTCGACCACCATCTTCATGCGCTCGGCGAAGAAGCGCATCGCCTCCACCAGTTGCGCATCGCTCACCGTGAAGATGTCGTCGACGTCGCGCCGGATGATGCCGAAGGTGTACTCGCCCAGGTGCTGCGTCTGCGCGCCGTCGGCGATGGTCTTGGGCGTGTCGATGTGCACGATGCGGCCCGCGCGGAACGACTGCTGGCCGTCGTTGCCGGCTTCGGGCTCGACGCCGTAGACCTTGCAGCCGGGCGCGAGTGCGCGCGCCGACAGGGCCGAGCCCGACAGCAGCCCGCCGCCGCCGAGGCAGACGAACAGGTGGTCGAGCGGGCCCGCCTCCTCGATCAGTTCCTTCACGGCCGTGCCCTGGCCGCTGAGCACGTCGGGATGGTCGTAGGGCGGGATCAGCGTCATGCCGCGCTCGGTGGCGAGCCGGCGCGTCAGCGCCTCGCGGTCCTCGGTGAAGCGGTCGTACTGCACCACCTCGGCACCGTAGCCGCGCGTGGCCGCGAGCTTGGCGGCCGGCGCGTCCTTGGGCATCACGATCACCGCGGGCATCGACAACAGGCGCGCGGCGAGCGCGATCGCCTGCGCATGGTTGCCCGACGAGAAGGCGATCACGCCGCCCTTGCGCTGCTCGGCGTCGAACTTCGACAAGGCATTGAAGGCGCCGCGGAACTTGAAGGCGCCCATGCGCTGGAAGTTCTCGCACTTGAAGAAGAACTGGGCGCCCCAGCGGGCATCGGCGGTGCTGGATCGCAGCACCGGCGTGCGGTGGGCATGGCCTTCGAGCCGCGCGGCCGCGGCGGTGACGTCGTCGTAGGTGGGGAGTTGCATGGGCCTAGTGTCGCGCAGTTGAAAGCGCGCGGGCAAGGCCGCCGGAGGGGGGAAGGCAGGCCCCAAAAAAGAAACCCGCGGCCGTCACGACCGCGGGCGCTTCATCGCAGGGGCGTGAGGCTCAGGCCTCGGGTGCCACCTGCCCCTGCGGCGCGACGACGTCGGCCCGGCTCGTCTCTTCCTTCTCGTGCCGCGCCGCGATGAACAGGTACATCGCCGGCACCACGAACAGCGTGAACAGCGTGCCGATCGACAGCCCGCTGAAGATCACGATGCCCATCGCCTTGCGGCCCGCCGCGCCCGCGCCCGAGGCGATCACCAGCGGCAGCACGCCGAACACCATGGCGGCCGTCGTCATCAGGATCGGGCGCAGCCGCGTGCCCGAGGCCTCGACGATGGCGTCGAGCTTGCTCAGGCCCTGCTTCTGCAGCCGGTTCGCCACCTCGACGATCAGGATGCCGTGCTTGCTGATCAGGCCCATCAGCGTGACCAGCCCGACCTGCGTGTAGATGTTCATCGAGGCGAAGCCCCAGAAGATGAAGATCATGGCGCCGAACAGCGCCAGCGGCACCGACACCAGGATCACGATCGGGTCGCGGAAGCTCTCGAACTGCGCCGCCAGCGCCAGGAACACGATGATCAGCGCGAACACGAAGGTGATCGCGAAGTTGCCCGACTCCTGCACGAACTGGCGCGACTGGCCCGCGTAGTCGACCGTGTAGCCGCTGGGCGCGAGCTGCTGCACCACGCCGCGCAGGTACTCGAGCGTCTCGCCCTGCGTGCCGCTGGGCACGCCCTGGATGGTCACCGAGTTGAGCTGCTGGAAGTGGTTCACCGTCTCGGGCTGCACGCTGTACTTCAGGCTCGCGACCGTGCTGGCCGGCACCACGCCATTGGGCGTCTTGATGTAGAAGTTCAGCACGTCCGAGGGGTTGAGCCGGTCGACCTGCTGCACCTGCGGGATCACCTTGTAGGAGCGGCCCGAGATCGAGAAGTAGTTGACGTAGCCGCCGCCGAGCGCCGCGCCCAGCGCGTTGCCCACGTCCTGCTGCGTGATGCCGAGCGAGGCAATCTTGTCGCGGTCGACCACCACGGTGGCCTGCGGCAGGTCGATCTTCAGGTCGGCGTCGATGTAGTAGAACTTTCCTTCGGCGCGCGCCTTGTCCATGATCTGCTGCGCGAGCGTGTTGAGGTTCTCGAACGGCTCGGTGGTCTTGATCACGAACTGCACCGGCAGCCCCGAGGCGCCCGGCAGCGCCGGGAACTGGAAGGCCACCACCTTGGCGCCGGCGATGCCGTTCCAGCGCCGCTGCAGGTCGGCCTGGATGTCGTGCGCGCTGCGCGTGCGCTCGTCCCAGGGCTTGAGCAGCACGCCGGCGATGCCCGCGTTGGTGCTCGGCACGCCGGTCAGCTGGAACAGCTGCGCGTACTCGGGCGTGTCGTGCGCGACCTTGAAGATCTGGTCGGCATAGGTCTGCATCTGCGTGATGGTGGCCGTGGGCGCGCCCACCACCTGCGACAGCACGATGCCCTGGTCCTCCTCGGGCGCCAGCTCGGACTTCGACATCTTGAACATCACGAACAGCAGCCCGATGAGGATCACCCCCATCACGATCATCACCGGCCAGGTGCGCAGCACGCCGCGCAGGATCAGCTCGTAGCGGTGGTGCACGCGCTCGAAGATGTGCTCGATCTTCGACGCGAACTTGCCGCTGTCCTGCTCGGGCTTGAAGATGCGCGAGCACATCATCGGCGACAGCGTGAGCGCGACCACGCCCGACACCACCACGGCGCCCGCGAGCGTGAAGGCGAACTCGGTGAACAGCGAGCCGGTCAGCCCGCCCTGGAAGCCGATGGGCACGTACACCGCCACCAGCACCACGGTCATCGCGAGGATGGGCCCGCCGAGCTCGCGCGCCGCGAGCAGCGCGGCCTGCATCGGCGTCTTGCCCTCGCGCATGTGGCGGTCGACGTTCTCCACCACGATGATGGCGTCGTCCACCACCAGCCCGATCGCCAGCACCAGCGCCAGCAAGGTGAGCAGGTTGATCGAGTAGCCGAGCACCAGCATCACGAAGAAGGTGCCGATCAGCGACAGCGGCATCGCGATCACCGGCACCAGCACCGCGCGCAGGCTGCCCAGGAAGAGATAGATCACCACCGTCACGATCAGCAGCGCCTCGACCAGCGTCTTGATCACCTCGCTGATCGAGGTGTTGATGAAGTCGGTCGAGTCGTAGACGATCTTGCCGGTCAGCCCGCTGGGCAGCTGGGCCTGCAGCTCGGGGAAAGTGGTGCGCACCTGCTTGGCCACGTCGAGGATGTTGGCCTCGGGCGCGACCTTGATGCCGATGAACACCGAGCGCACGCCGTTGAACGCGACGTTGAAGTCGTAGTTCTCGGAACCCAGCGTCACGTTGGCCACGTCCTGCAGCCGCACGATGGCGCCGTTGCTGCTCTTGATGGACAGCTGCTTGAACTCGTCCACGCTGTGCAGCGAGGTGCCCGCGGTGAGCGGCACGCTCACCATCTGGCCCTTGCTCTGGCCGACGGCGGCGAGGTAGTTGTTGGCGGCCAGCGCGGCGCTCACGTCGGTGGCGGTCACGCCGTAGGCGGCCATCTTCTGCGCGTCGAGCCAGGCGCGCAGCGCGAAGGTGCGCGCGCCCAGGATCTCGGCGGTCTGCACGCCGGGAATGGCATTGAGCTTGGGCTGCACCACGCGCACCAGGAAGTCGGTGACGTTGTTGTTGGGCAGCGTGTCGCTGTAGAAGCCGATGTACATGGCATCGGTGGTCTGGCCGGTGGCCACCGTCAGCACCGGCTGCTGCGCCTGCGGCGGCAGCTGGTTGCGCACCGAGTTGACCTGCGTGTTGATCTCGGTCAGTGCGCGGTTCGAGTCGTAGTTCAGCCGCAGGGTGGCGGTGATGGTCGACACGCCCAGGCTGCTCGACGACGACAGGTAGTCGATGCCCTGGGCCTGGGACACGGCGGCCTCGAGCGGCTGCGTGATGAAGCCCGCGACCGTGGCGGCGTCGGCACCGTAGTAGGCGGTGCTGATGGTGACCACGCCGTTCTCGGTCTTCGGGTACTGGTTGACCGGCAGGCCGGACAGCGCGCGCAGCCCCAGCACCACGATCAGCAGGCTCACCACCATCGCCAGCACGGGCCGGCGGATGAAGATGTCGGTGAAGTTCATGCGTGCGACCTCATTTTTCCTGCGGCGTCGGGTTCGGGCTGTTGGTCGGCTGGACGCTGTTGTCGACCGTGACCGGCGTGCCGTTCTTCAGCTTGTTCTGTCCGCTGCTCACCACCACCTGGCCGGCCTCCAGGCCCTTGACGATGGCGATCTGGTCGCCGCGCGTCGGGCCGGTCTCGACGAAGACCTGCTGCGCGACGAGCTGCTGTCCGCTCGGCGCATTGGCGTTGGCCGCTGCCGCCGGCGCGGCCGGTGCGGCGCCCGATGCCGAGGCGGCGGGCGCGGTCGCGGCCTTGAAGGCATCGGCCGTCTTCACGACGAACACCGTCGAGCCGTAGGGGTTGTAGGTGACGGCGGTGGACGGCAGCGTGAGCTGTTCGCGCGCGCCGCCGATGTCGATCTTCACGGTGGCGAACATGCCCGGCAGCAGTTGCTGCTTCGGGTTCGAGACGGTGGCCTGCACCTGCACGTTGCGCGTGGTGGCGTCCACCTTGGGGCTGATCGCGTTGATCTTTCCGCTGAAGGCCTGGCCGGTGAAGGCATCGACCCCGAGGTTCACCATCTGGCCGACAGCGAGGCCAGCGAGCTGCTGCTGCGGCAGCGTGAAGTCGACGTAGATCGGGTCCAGCGTCTGCAAGGTGACCAGCTTGTCGCCCGCGTTCACGTACTGGCCCGGGTTCAGCGTGGTGATGCCCAGGCGGCCCGCGAACGGCGCGCGGATCGACTTCTTCGCCACCACGGCGGCCTGCTGCTCGACCTGCGCGCGCTTGGCCTTGAGGTCGTTGGTGTCGGCATCGATCTGCGCCTGGCTCACGGCCTGCACCGCGAGCTGCGCCTGGTCGCGCTTGAGCACGGTGGCGGCCTGCGCGGCCGCGGCTTCCGCGGAATGCAGCAGCGCGATGTCGGAGTCGGCGTTGAGTTCGACCAGCAGCGCGCCGGCCTTCACGTCCTGCCCGGACTTGAAGTGCACCTGGCGCACCAGCCCGGCCACCTCGGTGCTGAGGTCCGCGCCGCGCACCGGGTTCAGCGTGCCGACCGCGGAGAACTGCGATTGCCACTGCAGCTTCTGCACCTCGACCGTCGACACGGTCTGCGGGCCCGGCTTGGGCACGGCGGCAATCAACGCGCGGATCTGCAGGAACTTGCCGAGCGCCAGGGCGGCGACCAGCAGCAGCACGCAGCCGATCATGATGATCATTCTCCGGGTCATGGGTAGGCTTCTCTTCGAGTTATGGATGAGGGGGTGAGGTGCCGCGGCAGGATGACGTCGTGCCGCGGCGGGGTTCAGTTCTGCGCCGGCGCGGCTGCGGGCGTGGCGTCGGCGGCCGGGGCGATGGTGGCGTCGGCAAGTTCGCCGCGGTTCCACCAGCCGCCGCCCAGCGCCTGGAACAGGACCGCCGTGTCGGCATAGCGCGCGGCCTGGGCCTGCACTAGCGCGGTGTGCGTCTGCAGCCAGGCCTGCTGCGCGGTCAGCAATTGCACGTAGCTGACGGCACCGGCGCGGAACTGCGTCGTCGTCAGGTCGAGCGACTGCCGCGCGAGCGACTCGGCCGTGGCCTGGGTCTGCAGCGCGGTGGCGTCGATCTCGAGCGCGCGCAGGGCATCGGCCACGTTCTGGAAGGCACCGAGCACGGTGTCGCGGTACTGCCCCGCCGCCGCATCGTAGGCCGCGACCGCCGCGCGCTTCTGCGCGCGCAGCGAGCCGCCGTCGAAGATCGGCTGCGCGAGCGCCGCGCCCACGCTCCAGAAATCGCTGGCCGAGCGGAACAGCTCGCGCGTGCGCGTGGCGCTGCTGCCGTAGCTGCCGGTCAGGTTGAACTTCGGATAGAGGTTGGCGGTGGCCACGCCGATCTCGGCGCTGGCCGCGTGCAGCCGGGCCTCGCTGGCGCGCACGTCGGGCCGCTGGCGCGCGAGCTCGGAGGGCAGCGACAGCGGCAGCTCGGCGGGCAGGCTCAGGCTCGCGAGATCGAATTCGGGCAGGCCGGCCTCGCTCGGCAGCCGGCCCGCGTAGACCGCGAGCTGGTGGCGCGTCTGCGCGAGCGACTTCTCGATCGCGGGAATCGTGGCCAGCGTCTGCGCGAGCTGGGTGCGCTGCTGCAGCACGGTCGACTTGGGGATCGCGCCGGTGTCGAACTGCTTTTCGATCACGTCGAGCTGCTGCTGCTGCGCCTGCAGCACCTCGCGCGTGGCCTGCAGCTGCGCGCGCAGCGCGGCCTCGCGGATCGCGGTGGTCACGAGGTTGCCGGTCAGCGTCAGGTAGACCGCCTCGACCTGGTAGCGCTGCGCCTCGAGCGTGGCCTGCGCGCCCTCGAGCGCGCGGCGGTTGCCGCCGAAGACGTCGAGCGCATAGCTGACGTTGACCTGCGCGTTGTAGAGCGTGAGCAGCTGGCCGCCCGGCACCTGGGTCGAGACCTGCGAGGCGCGCTGGCGCGTGCCGCCCAGCGTGCCGTTGACCTGCGGCCACAGCAGGCTGCCCGACTGCGCCTCGTAGTTGGCCTGCGCCTCGCGCAAGGTGGCCTGGGCCGAGGCCAGCGTCGGGCTCTGCGCGAGCGCGTCGCGGATCAGGCGGTCGAGCGGCTCGGAACGGAACACGGCCCACCACTGCGCGGGAATGTCCTGGCCCGGCAGCAGTTGCTGCGACTGCCCACCCGGAACCGGCGCCTGGGCGGTGCGCGCCGGCATCGGCGAAGGCGTGTAGTCGGCGCCCTGCGCGGCGGCCGGCAGGCCCGGTGTCTTGAAGTCGGGGCCGAGCGTGCAGGCGCTCAGCACCAAGGCAGCCCCGAGAACGGCGCCCTGGCGGGGCCAGCCTGCGCGCCTGCGCACCGGGTCGGCCTGCCAGCGACGGGGGGGAGGATCCTGCGGTGCGTTGTTTTCTTGGTTTTGCATTGGGCGAGGGTTGTACACCCGGAACGTCACGAAAAGCTGACCTGAAAAGAAAGAAAGGCCGGCCGGAACCGGGGCGGATTGTCTGGCCCGGCGTTACGCGAGCATTGCGAACGCTGCCGGCCGTTGCGGTGAAAACCCTAGCTGCGCCGCCGCTCCGAATTTCGTACTCTGTATACAGAGTTCAGAAACGGAGTCCTTCCATGCCCGCCCAGCTCGTCAGCATCGAGGTCGCGCCCGACCTCGTCGACCAGGTGTACCGCGCCCTGCTCGGCGCGATCAGCAGCGGCGAGCTCGCGCCCGGCGAGCGGCTCACGCAGGAGGACATCGCGCAGCGGCTTTCGGTGTCGCGCCAGCCGGTGCTGCAGGCGCTGCGGCTGCTCAAGAAGGACGGCTTCGTGCACGACGCACCGGGCCGCGGCGTGCTGGTGGCGCCGCTCGACGCCGACTGGATGCGCAAGGTCTACCAGGTGCGCGGCGCGCTCGACGTGCTGGCCGCGCGGCTCGCGGCGGCCGAGCGCTTTCGCATCGATCCCAAGCTGATGGAGCGCGGACGCCGCGCCGCGCGCGGGCGCAACGTCGAGGCCATGATCGATGCCGACATGGCCTTCCACCAGGCCATCTACGCGGCCTCGGGCAACCCGCTGATCGCGCAGAGCGCCGACCAGCACTGGCGCCACCTGCGCCGCGCGATGGGCGCGGTGCTGCAGGCCGAGCCGCAGCGCGAATCGCTGTGGGACGAACACGAGGCCATCGCGGCTGCCATCGCCGCGGGCGACGCCGAGCAGGCCGCGCGCCTGAGCGAGGAGCACGTGGCGCAGGCCAGCGAGGCGCTGGGCCGGCGCCTGGCCGCGCAACTCGCGCGCGCAGCCTCACCCGCATCGGCCCCCTGTTCCCCTTCCCACCCCCGCACGACCCAAGGAGACACCGCATGAAGCTGACCCCCGAGCAACGCGCGCAGTTCGAGCGCGACGGCTACCTGTTCTTTCCCGGCCATTTCTCCCCCGAGGAGACCCGCGTGCTGACCGACGCGGTGCCCGAGCTCTACGGCCGCCGCGAGGCCTTCAACGTGCGCGAGAAGGGATCGGACGCGGTGCGCACGAACTTCGCGGCCCACCTCTACAGCGAGCCCTTCGCGAAGCTCGCGCGCCATCCGCGCATGGTGGGCCCGGTGCGCGACCTCTTCGAGGAGGAGGTCTACATGCACCAGTTCAAGATCAACGGCAAGATGGCCTTCGAGGGCGACGTCTGGCAGTGGCACCAGGACTACGGCACCTGGCTCAACGACGACCTGATGCCGACCGAGCGCGCGATGAACGTCGCGATCTTTCTCGACGACGTGAACGAGCACAACGGCCCGCTGATGTTCATCCCGGGCAGCCACCGCAAGGGCGTGGTCGACGCGAAGCACGACCTCACGACCACCAGCTACCCGCTGTGGACGGTCGACAACGCGCTGATCCGCCAGCTGGTGGATCGCGCCGGCGGCAAGGACGGCGGCATCGTCTCGCCCAAGGGCCCGGCCGGCTCGATGATCCTGTTCCACAGCTGCCTGGTGCATGCCTCGGGCAGCAACCTGTCGCCGTTCAACCGCGTGGCCGTGTACCTGAGCCTGTGCGCGGTCAGCAACCACATCCGCCGCCACAAGCGCCCCGAGTACATCGCGCACCGCGACTTCGCGCCGATCGAGATGCTGCCCGACGACTGCCTGCTGCAGCCCTACCCGGTCGACCTGCCGTGGAAGAGCGGCCTGCCCGAGAGCGCGCTGCGCACCTCGACCGAGACGCTCGAGGCCGTCGCCTGAGCCCCGCCAGAAGAACCACCGAGACGAAGCCCCTTCCATGAGCCTCCACGAGAAACTCCAGCAGCGCGCCGCCGAAGGCCGCCCGATCCGCATCGGCCTGATCGGCGCCGGCAAGTTCGGTTCGATGTACCTCGCGCAGATCCCGCGCACGCCGGGCGTGCAGCTGGTCGCGATCGCCGACCTCTCGCCCGCGGCCGCGCGCGCCAACCTCGAGCGCGTGGGCTGGGAGGCCGCGCGCGCCAACGCAACGTCGGTGCAGGAAGCGCTGAAGTCCGGCGCCACCTGGATCACCGAGGACTGGCAGGCCGTGACGCGCGAGCCTTCGATCGACATCGTGGTCGAGTGCACCGGCAACCCGGTGGCCGCGGTCGACCACTGCCTCGATGCCTTCGCGCACGGCAAGCACGTGGTCAACGTGACGGTCGAGGCCGATGCCTTCTGCGGCCCGCTGCTGGCGCGTCGCGCGCAGCAGGCCGGCGTGGTCTATTCGCTGGCCTTCGGCGACCAGCCCGCGCTGATCTGCGACCTGGTGGACTGGGCCCGCACCTGCGGCTTTCCGGTGGTGGCGGCCGGGCGCGGCCACAAGTGGCTGCCGCATTTCAGCGAATCCACGCCCGAGACCGTCTGGGGCAACTACGGCCTCACGCCCGAGCAGGCGCAGCGCGGCGGGCTCAACCCGAAGATGTTCAACAGCTTCCTCGACGGTTCCAAGCCCTCGATCGAAAGCTCGGCCGTGGCCAATGCCACCGGGCTGGGCGTGCCCTCCGACGGCCTGCTCTATCCGCCGGCCAGCGTGGAGGACATCCCGTTCGTGACCCGCCCGCGCAGCGAGGGCGGCGTGCTCGAGCGCAAGGGCATGGTCGAGGTGGTCTCCTCGCTCGAGGCCGACGGCCGCAGGATCCCCTACGACATCCGCATGGGCGTGTGGGTCACGGTCGAGGCCGAGACCGACTACATCAAGAACTGCTTCGAGGAATACAACGCCCACACCGACCCGAGCGGGCGCTACTTCACGCTCTACAAGCGCTGGCACCTGATCGGGCTCGAGGTCGGCCTGTCGGTCGCGAGCGTGGCGCTGCGCGGCGAACCCACGGGCGTGGCCACCTGCTGGAACGCCGACGTGGTCGCCACCGCCAAGCGCGACCTCGCGCCCGGCGAGCTGCTCGACGGCGAAGGCGGCTACACGGTCTGGGGCAAGCTGCTGCCGGCCGAGCGCTCGCTGCGCATCGGCGGCCTGCCGCTGGGGCTGGCGCACGGCATCAAGCTGGTGCGCCCGGTGCGCAAGGGCCAGAGCCTGACCTGGGCCGACGTGGCGATGGACACCGGCACCCACGCCTTCAAGCTGCGCAGCGAACTCGAGGCGATGTTCGCGCCGAAGGAACAGGCCCGGGCGGCCTGAACCCGAGCGACGCGGCTCGGGCCGCGTCCGCCACCGGCAGGCAGACCTCGTGCCACGGCACGAGCCCGCCGAGCGCGCCGAACCGCAGCAGCAACAGCAACTTCGCGTCGAAGATCGATTCGGCCGGCCGCATCGCGCCCAGGCTGAAGGTACGTGCGACCGGCATTGCGCTGCCGGCCGGGTCGTAAAAGAATATGCAACTCGCTGTCGAAATGCCGGTTGGCCGGCCGTCATTGGTGTGAGCGATCTTGCTCGGTCCGCTTTTCATGACGGAGTTGCACCATGCAGTACATGCTTTTGTTCTATCAGACGCCTGCCGAATTCGAGCAGCGCGACGATGCGTCCGCCCAGGCCCGGCGCGCGAGCTGGGTGGCCTACGCCGACGCGGTGCGCCAGTCGGGCCTCGCGCTCGGCGGCCACGGCCTGATGCCGCCGATGACCGGCACCACCCTGCGCATCCGCGGCGACAAGCGCCAGGTGCAGGACGGCCCCTTCGCCGACACCAAGGAGCAGCTCGGCGGCTACTTCGTGATCGACGTCCCCGACCTCGACGCCGCGCTCGAATGGGCCGCGCGCGCGCCCTGCGCCGCCACCGGCGGCGTGGAAGTCCGTCCGGCCTTCACCGCCAGCGCCCAGGGCGGTTGAGGCCGCCGAGGCACGCGCCATGAACGACACGGCCGCCCGCGAGGCTGCCGAGCGAGCGGCCCGCCAGTCCTATGGCCGGCTGCTCGCGATCCTCTCGGCACGCACGCACGACATCGCCGGCTCCGAGGACGCGCTGGCCGATGCCTTCGCGCGCGCGCTCGAGCGCTGGCCGGCCGACGGCGTGCCCGAACGGCCCGACGCCTGGCTGCTGAGCGTCGCGCGCAACCGCCGGCTCGATGCCTGGCGCCACACCCGCGTGCAGGACGACGCCACCCAGACCCTGCTGCTGCTCGCCGGCGAGATGGACACCGCCGAGGCCGAGGGCCATGCGGTGCCCGACGACCGGCTGCGCCTGTTCTTCGTCTGCGCCCATCCGGCCATCGACGCCGCCGCGCGCACGCCGCTGATGCTGCAGACCGTGCTGGGCCTCGACGCCGCGCGCATGGCCGGCGCCTTCCTCACCTCGCCCGCCACCTTGAGCCAGCGGCTGGTGCGCGCCAAGACGCGCATCCGCAGCGCCCGCGTGCCCTTCGAATACCCGCAGCAGCGCGAGCTGCCGCAGCGGCTGCAGGACGTGCTCGACGGCATCTATGCCGCCTACGGCACCGGCTGGGACGACGTCGACGGCGCCGACGCGCGGCCCGACGGCCTGACCACCGAGGCCATCGACCTCGGCCGCATCCTCTGCGCGCTGATGCCCGAGGAGCCCGAGCCGCTGGGCCTGCTCGCGCTGATGCTGTTCTGCGAGAGCCGCGCCGAGGCGCGCCGCAGCGACACCGGCGCCTACGTGCCGCTCGACCAGCAGGACACCGCGCGCTGGGACCCCGACCTGCTCGCCGAGGCCGAGGCCTGCCTGCGCCGCGCCTCGGCCATGCAGCGCCTGGGCGCCTACCAGCTCGAGGCCGCGATCCAGTCGGCGCACTGCGAGCGCCGCGTCGGCGCACCGGTGCCGCCCGAGGCGCTGGTGTCGCTCTACGAGGGCCTGCTCGCCCTGCGGCCCAGCATCGGCGCGCAGGTGAGCCTGGCCTGCGCGCTCGCCAACGCACGCGGACCCGACGCGGGCCTGCGCACGCTCGATGCGATCCCCGCCGAGGACGTCGCGAACTACCAGCCCTTCTGGGCCGCGCGCGCGCACCTGCTGGCAGCCGGTGGCGCGCGCGCCGCGGCGCGCCAGGCTTACGAGCGCGCCATCGGCCTCGCGAGCAGCGCGGCGGTGCGCACCTACCTCGGCGCGATGATGCTGCGCCTGTGAGGCGCGGCGCGCTCAGCCCGCGTCGGGCCGGGCATTGAAGGTGCGCGGGAACAGCGCCGCCTGCGAGCGGTCGCGCAGCCGGTAGCTCATCGCCGGACGCCCCGGCCCGCCCGCGAGCATGCCGGCCTCCTCCATGAAGCCGCCGTCGAGCATGCGCTTGCGGAACGCGCTCTTGTCGACCGGGCGCCCGAGCACCACCTCGTAGGTGTGCTGCAGCGCCGGCAGCGTGAACGGCTCCTCGAGCAGGAAGGCCGGCAGCGAGGTGTATTCGACCTTGCTGCGCAACCGCGCCACCGCCGCCGCGAGCAGCTCGCCATGGTCGAAGGCCAGCCGCTTGCGCAGCGCCGCCTCGACCTCGAACCACGCCACCTCGGCCGCGTTGGCACCGCCACGCAGCTGCATCGCCTGCGCCGGGATCAGCGCATAGAAGCAATGCGTGGCCGACCAGCCGCGCGGATCGCGCTTCGCCCCACCCCAGCTGCCGAGCTGCTCGAGGTAGGGCGTGACCACACCGGTCTTCTCGCGCAGCTTGCGCAGCGCGCAGTCGAGCAGCGTCGCGTCCTCGTCGACATTCACGAAGCCACCCGGCAGCGCCCAGCGTCCCGGATAGGGTTCGGCGCTGTCGGCGGGGCGGCGCACCAGCAGGACCTGCAGCGCGTCGTCGAGCACGGTGAACATCGCCACGTCGACGGTGACGAGGGGGCGGGGAAAGTCGAGCGAGGGAAAGGTCGATGCGGAGGCGTTCACGAAGGACTTGACGAGCATTCGATTAGTTGTACTATACAACCCTTGTTAGTTGTACAGAACAACTAACAATCAAGACCAACAGAACAACAAGAAGGAAAGACATGAACAGGGCACAACGCGCCAAGCTCGCGCACGAAACACTGGAGATCCTCGACCGCGGCGCCTACGCCACCGCGGAAGGCCGCACGATCGGCCTCGAGAAGGAGATCGCCGCCTGCCTCGCGCAAACGCGCTACTTCGACGAGGCACAGGCCGGCGAGCTCGTGCGACAGGTCGAACGCTCGGCCACCGGGCCGCACCGCGCCACCATCGAGGTCGTCAACGAGACCACCCTGGCCGGTATCTCGCGCCTCTCGGGCGCGGGCCGCCATCGCATCGCCGCACTGAACTTCGCCTCCGCGCGCCATCCCGGCGGCGGCTTTCTGGGCGGGAGCCTCGCGCAAGAGGAGTCGCTGGCCACCAGCTCGGCGCTGTACGCATCGCTGCTGCGCGCACCGCAGTTCCACGAGACGCATCGGGCGGTACCTTCGCTGCTCTATTCGCACGCGATGGTCGTCTCGCCCGACTGCCCCGTCTTCCGCCACGACGACGGGAGCCTGATGGAACGGCCCGAGACCGCCACCTTCATCACCTGTGCCGCGCCGAACGCGGGTGCCATTACGCGCAACCAGCCCGACGCGCTGCCGCAGATTCCGCGGGTGCTCCAGGCACGCGTGGCGTGCGTGCTGGTGCTCGGTGCCTGGGGCTGCGGCGTCTTCCGCAACGATCCGCGGGTCGTCGCGCAGGCGTTCCGTCATCACCTGGGCGCCGACAGCCCGTGGGCGACGCGCTTCGAGCGGATCGTCTTCGCGGTGCTCGATACCTCGGCGCAGCAGGAGACCTTCGCGGCGTTCCAGGACATCCTGGCCGCCTGATTCGCGCCCATGCCGGCGCTTCGATGAAAAGAAACACCATGACCCCCTCTCTTTCGATCCACACCCGCACCGCCCTGATCGAGCGCATCGCCCAGGGCTTCGAACCCCGCTACCTGCTGTTCTGGGGCCACCAACCCGAGAAGGACGGCAGCGCCGGCAAAGGCTGCTTCAGCCAATGGTTCGAGGCGCCGTTCGAGATCGAGGGCGTGCGCTATGCAACGGCCGAGCACTTCATGATGGCCGGCAAGGCGCGGCTGTTCGGCGACACCGAGGTCCTGGGCCAGGTGCTCGCCGCGCGCACGCCGGCCGAGGCCAAGAAGCTGGGCCGCGCGGTGCGCGGATTCGACGACGCCACATGGACGAACGCGGCCTTCGACCTGGTCGTGCAGGGCAACCTCGCGAAGTTCTCGCAGCACGCGGCAATGGGCGAATTCCTGCTGCGCACCGGCGAGCAGGTGCTGGTGGAAGCCAGCCCCTACGACGCGATCTGGGGCATCGGCATGGCCGCGAGCCATGCCGACGCGCGCGAGCCGGCGCGCTGGCGTGGCCAGAACCTGCTGGGCTTCGCGCTCATGGCCGTGCGCGACCGGCTGCGGGCGGGCTGAAACCATGACGACCTCGATGGAAGACCGCTTCCGCGGCGCCCTGCTCGGCCTGGCCTGCGGCGATGCCGTGGGCACGCGCGTGGAATTCAGCCCGCGCGGCAGCTTCGTGCCCGTCACCGGCATGCAGGGCGGCGGGCCCTTCGGCCTCGCGCCCGGCGAATGGACCGACGACACCTCGATGGCGCTGTGCCTCGCGGCCAGCCTGATCCATTGCCGCGGCTTCGATGCCGTCGACCAGATGAACCGCTACTGCAACTGGCGCAGCGTGGGCTACATGAGCAGCAACGGCCGCTGCTTCGACATCGGCATCACGGTGTCGAACGCGCTGTCGCGCTACCTCGCGAACGGCGATCCCTTCGCGGGCGATCCCGATCCGCGCACCGCCGGCAACGGCGCGCTGATGCGGCTCGCGCCGGTCGCGATGTTCGGCGTGGCCGAGACGCCCGCACTGCTGCGGCTTGCCGCCGACAGCACGCGCACCACGCACGGCGCGGCCGAGGCCATCGCCTGCTCGCGCCTGTTCGCGCTGCAGCTGCAGGCCGCGCTGCGCGGCGAGGACAAGGCGTCGATCCTCGCGCCGCGCGACCTCGGCGAAGCACCGAGCCCCGGCGTGGCCGCGCTCGCGGCGGGCCGCTGGCGCGACAAGCCGCGCGATGCGATCAAGGGCTCGGGCTATTGCGTGGAATCGCTCGAGGCGGCGCTGTGGTGCTTCGCGCAGGCCGACTCCTTCGAGGAAGCGATCCTCGCGGCCGCCAACCTCGGCGACGACGCCGACACCACGGCCGCGATCTGCGGCCAGCTCGCGGGCGCGTTCCACGGCGTGGCGGGCATTCCGGTGCCGTGGCTGGCCACGCTCGCGATGCGCGACGAGATCGACGCGATGGCGCGCGCGCTGTTCGCGCTCGCCCAGCCGGCCTGATCCCTTCGCTACTGGGCGTACGACAGCGGCAGCGCGGTCGTGAACTTGATCTCCTCCATCGCGAAGCTGGAACTGACGTCGAACAGCTCGGTGTCGGCGATCAGCCGCTTGTAGACCTTGTCGTAGGCCGCGATGTCGGGCACCACCACGCGCAGCAGGTAGTCGATCTCGCCGCTCATGCGATAGAACTCGACGATCTCGGGGATCACGTCGACCACGGCCTTGAAGCGATCGAACCAGGCCTGCGTGTGGGTGCTGGTGCGCACGGCGACGAACACCGTCACGCCCACGTTGACCTTCTGCGGATCGACCAGCATCACGTTGCGCGTGATCACGCCGGCTTCCTTGAGCCGCTGGATGCGGCGCCAGCACGGCGTCTGCGACAGGCCGACCTCGCTCGCCAGCTCGGCGATCTGGCGCCCGGCATCGAGCTGCAGCAGCTCGAGAATCTTCCTGTCTATGGCGTCCAGTTTTATCTTTGCCATGAAAAATAGAATTTGATTCTCAAAATCGAGGTAAATCGAGTCTACAACGCAAGCCTTTTCCTGTCGCGGCTTCGCAGAATCGAGGCATGGACATCTACCTCGACGCCAACGCCACCACCCCCGTTCTGCCCCAGGCCCGCGAGGCCGCGCTGGCCGCCATGGCCGGCGATTTCGGCAACCCCAGCAGCATCCACAACACCGGCCTCAAGGCCCGGGCGCTGATGGACGCGGTGCGCGAGCGCGCCCGCCGCGCGATCGGCGCGCCCACGGGGCGGCTGCTGTTCCTCAGCGGCGCGACCGAAGGCATCCAGACCGCCGTGCTGTCGGCCATGAACGCGCTGCGCGCGCGGCGCCAGGCCGGCGAGAGCGTGCCCGAGCTGCTGCTCTACGGCGCCACCGAGCACAAGGCCGTGCCCGAGGCGCTGCGCCACTGGAACGCGCTGCTGGGCCTCGACCTCGAGGTGCTGGCGATTCCCGTGGGCCGCAACGGCCGCCACGACCTCGACTGGCTGCGCGCGCACGCGCCGCGCGCCGGCATGGTCTGCACCATGGCCGCCAACAACGAGACCGGCGTGGTCAGCGACCTCGACGGCATCGCGGCCGCGCTGGTCTGCAGCCCGGCGCTGTGGATGGTCGACAGCGTGCAGGCGCTCGGCAAGCTGCCGCTGCGCCTGGGCGAGCGGACTATCGACTACGCGCCCTTCTCGGGCCACAAGCTCTATGCGCCCAAGGGCATCGGCCTGCTCTACGTGCGCGAGGGCGCGCCCTTCACGCCGCTGATGGCCGGCGGCGGCCAGGAGGATTCGCTGCGCTCGGGCACCGAGAACATGTCGGGCATCGCCGCGCTCGGCGCGGTGCTGGCCGCGCTGGAAGAAGGCTTCACCTTCCGCCGCGCCGACGCGCTCGCGGCCTGCCGCGATCGCCTGGCCGCCGCGCTGGCCGAGGCCTTCCCGGGCCTGGCCTTCAACGCGCCGAGCGCGCTGTGCCTGCCGACCACGCTGAACTTCTCGGTGCCGGGCCTGAGCTCCAAGCTGCTGCTGGACCTGTTCGACGCGGCCGACATGCGCGTGAGCGGCGGCTCGGCCTGCGGCGCGGCGAAGGCCCGGCCCAGCTACGTGCTCGAGGCGATGGGGCTGCCCGCTTGGCAGACCGCGTCGGCGGTGCGGCTGTCCTTCGGGCCGGCCAGCGACGATGCCTTCATCGACGAGGCCTGCGCACGCATCCGCGCCTGCGGCGAGTCGCTGCGCCAGAGCTGCCTGGGCCCGGTGCCGCAGAACGAGGCGCAGCCACCCGAGCGCCTGACCCGCTTCGTGGTGGACGGCGCCTGCTGCTACCTGCTGGCCGATGCCGAGAGCCGGCGCTGCGTGGTCATCGATCCGCTGGCCGAACTGAACGCGCAGTTGACCCAGTGGCTGGGCTGCCACGGCTACACGCTGGCGGCCGTGCTCGACACCCACAGCCATGGCGACCATGCCTCCTCGGGGCCCGAACTGCGCGCCGCCGTGCCGGCGCAGCAGCTGGCACCGGGCGCGGTGGATGCGCTCGGCTGGCCCGAAGGCGCAACGCAGATCGCGCTCGGCGCGCTGCGCCTCACGCGGCTGGCCGTGCCGGGCCACACCGCCGACTCCACCGTCTACCTGCTGCGCGACGCCAAGGGGCTGCGCCTGGCCTTCGTCGGCGACATCGTGATGCCCGGCGCGCTGGGCCGCAGCGATTTCGCGCAGAGCCGGCCGCTGGCCTTCGGCCCGTCGCTGCTGAAGCTCCAGCGCGCCCTCAAGCCCGACACGCTGCTGCTGCCGGGCCACGACTACGACGACCGCTTCGCGAGCACGCTGGTCACCGAGCGCATGGCCCAGCCGCTGCTCGACGACGTGCTCGACGGCCACCTCGACGCGCAGGGCTTCGCGAGCGCGAAGGCGGCGCTCGAGCGCGACCTCGGGCTCACCGAGTACCGGACCATGGCCTGCGGCGCGCGGGTCGACCGCTGCGTCGGCGGCACCGGCAGCGGCTCGCCCGAGCTGTCGCCCGAGGCCTCGGCCGCGCTGCTGCGCAAGCATCCGGGCCTGCTGCTGGTCGACGTGCGCGAGCCCTACGAGCAGCGGCTCGGCCAGCCGGGCGTGCTCGATGCCGCGCGGCGCCAGGCCGTGCCGCTCTCGCGGCTGCTCAACGCCCTGCCCGACTGGCTGGCGCTGCCGAACGAAACGCCGATCCTGTTCTTCTGCCGCAGCGGCAACCGCAGCGCGCAGGCGGCACGCGCGCTGCGCCGCCTCGGCCATGCGCAGGCCTGGAGCCTTGCGGGCGGTCTCGCGCTGTGGCCGCGCCATGCCGCGGACGAAGTGCGCACCTTGCACGAGGCAGTGCATTGATGCGCACGCGGTCGGGGAACCTTCGCCGCTTGCCCGAACCGCATCCATGCTCGCAACGATGTCAGGGACCGTCTCGATGAACCTCCGCCGCCGCCTTCTGCTCGCCACCTGCACCTGGGGCGCCACCGCCACCATGGTCCATGCCCAGACGCGGCGCGACGATGTCGCGGACCGCTTCAAGAAGATCGAGGGCTTCGACTTCGACAAGCTGCCGCTCCAGGACGCGATCACGCTGGTCCATGGCAACGGCAAGCGCCGCATCGCGGTGTTCTCCGATCCGCGCTGCGGCCACTGCCAGCGCGTCGACAAGGACCTGAAGGCGATCGGCAACGTCACCGTCCATGTCTTCCTCTACCCGGTGCTCGGCGAGGAATCGGTGGCCAAGGCGCGCAACATCCTGTGCAGTGCCCGACCGGCCATGAACTGGGAGCAATGGATCGAGAAGGGCATCGACCCCGGCGCGCCCGCGGGCCGCTGCGATGCCTCGGCGCTGCAGCGCAACGCGGCGCTCGGCAAGCGCTACGACGTGAGCGGGACGCCCACGCTGATCTTCGGCGACGGCACGCGCGTGCCGGGAGCGATACGGGCGGCGTGGATCGAGCAGTTGCTCGACGCCGCCGAGCGTCGCTAGTCCACCAGCGCGCCTTCGCGCACCCTGCGCCCGACGACCTGCGCGCCGCCCTGCGACAGCGTCACGCCCACCACCTGCCCGCCCTCGCGCTGGAACACGATCTGCGCGCCGATCTCGCCCACCGTGAAGCGGTCGGTGCCGATCGGCTTGAGCGGGTTGTAGCCGCGGCCGCTCTCGCGCACCAGCAGGCGACCGCCGCGCACGGTGAAGTCGAGCGACTTGGACTTGGTGACGCGGTACTCGCCGCGGTACTCGGCCAGCCGGTCGGCATCGACCGGCACCTCGACCGTGGGCACCGGGTAGCGGCTCTTGCCGATCGCCAGCATCAGGCGCTGCAGCGGCGCGCGCGTGTTGCTGCTCAGCAGGATCATGGCCTCGCCGGTGTCGGGCGCGAGCAGCCACAGGGTGCGGTAGCCCTCGGTGACGCCCGCGTGGTAGTAGGTACGGCGAGCGCCCTCGGCGCCGCGCACCATCACCGCATAGCCGATCTCGGCGCCCTCGTAGTTGGCCAGCGGCGTGAGCAGCCGCACCGCGGCCGGCCCGAACGGACCGCTGGCCCCGGCGAGGATGGCGCGGCTGAAGACCATCATGTCGGCCGCGGTGGAACGCAGCGCGGCGATCGGCGCATAGGCCTTCATGTCGAGCAGCGACTGGCGCCGGTCGCCCGCGAAGGCCGGCGCCATGCGCGAGGCCTTGTCGCCGAGCAGGATCACGGTGTCGTTCATGCCCAAAGGCTCGGTGATGCGCGCGCGCACCAGCTCGCTCCAGGTCGTGTTGTAGCGGTCGGCCACCAGCAGGCCGACCAGCGCCATGCCGTAGTTGCTGTACGCGCCCGCGCAGGGCGGCGCGGCGCCCAGCAGCTTGATGCGCGGCAGCGCGTCGTAGAGCTCCTGGCGTTCGAAGGCGCGCATCTGCGAGGCCAGCGCCGGTCCGCCGGTCACGCCGTCGGCCATCACCGGCATGCAGCCGGTGTGGGTCACCAGCTGCCGCAGCGTGACCGAGGCCACCGCCGGCGACAGCGGCGCCTTGATCTTGCCGGCCATCAGCTGGCCCAGGTTGTCGTCGAGCTTCATGTCGCCGCGCTCCACCGCCTGCGCGAGCAGCAGGCCGGTGAAGACCTTGGTGACCGAGCCGATCTCGAACATCGGCTGCTCGGCGCTCTCGGAAGACAGCGCGCGCGGCGGCGTGGGCGGCTCGGGGTTGTAGGCCGCGCCGTAGCTGGCCTTGCCGCCGCGCAGCAGGCCCACCACCACGGTGCCGCGCTCGGCGTCGAGCGCGGTGCGCGCGATCAGGGCCGGGTCGCTCGCGAGCGAGAGCGCGGCGCCGGGCGGTGACTGCGCGGCGGCGGGGCCGGCCAGCAGCAGCGCCAGCGCCGAGGCCATGGACAGCAGCGCCAGGCGCCGGAGCGAGGCTTGGGGGCCGCGGGAGAGAAGCCGCATCGTCGATTCCTCGGGCAGGGACACAGGCCCGGATGGTGCCACGCCGCGAAAGCCTTGCCCCGCCCCGCCACAATCGCCCCATGCGTGCATTGCTCACCACCTTCTCCTGGCAGGAACTGCGCCACCACCCCTGGCGCAACGCGGCGGCGGTGCTGGCCGTGATGCTGGGCGTGGCGCTCGCGTTCTCGGTGCAGCTCATCAACGCCTCGGCGCTCGACGAGTTCTCGAGCGCGGTGCGCTCGGTCAACGGCCAGCCCGACCTCGAGCTGCGCGCGCCGCAGGGCGGCTTCGACGAGGCGGTGTTCGAGACGCTGGCGCGCCATCCGCAAGTGACGCTCGCGAGCCCGGTGCTCGAGTTCCAGGCGCTCGCGCTGGTCGCCGCAACGCCCGATGGCGAGGAACGGCAGGTGCCGCTGCGCGCGATCGGCGTCGACGCGCTCGCACTTCCCGCGATCGCGCCGGCGCTGATGCCGCAGCCCGATGCGGGCGCCGAACGCTTCGCGCTGTTCGCGCCCGGCCTGGTGTTCCTCAACGCCGCCGCGCGCAGTGCGCTCGGCCTGCCCGCGCAGGCGCCGGCCGGTGCCGAAGAGAGCGTGCGGCTGCGCAGCGGCGCCGACTGGCAGCGGCTGCGCGTGGCCGGCCACGTGGCGGCCGGCGGCGGCGCGATCGCGGTGATGGACATCGCCACCGCGCAGGAGCGTTTCGGCCGCCTCGGCCAGCTCAGCCGCATCGACCTGCGGCTGGCCGCCGGCACCGACCGCGCGGCCTTCATCGCGGCGCTGCAGGCCATGCCGGGCTGGCCCGCCGGCCTGCAGTTCGCCGAGCCCGGCGACTCGGCCGAGCGCGTGAGCAACCTCTCGCGCGCCTACCGCGTCAACCTCACGGTGCTGGCGCTGGTGGCGCTGTTCACCGGCGCCTTCCTGGTGTTCTCGGTGCTCGCGCTCAGCGTCGCCAAGCGCGCGCAGCAGTTCGCGCTGCTCGGCGTGCTGGGCCTCACGCCGCGCCAGCGGCTGCGGCTGGTGCTGGCCGAGTCGCTGGTGCTCGGGCTGATCGGCAGCGTGGCCGGGCTCGCGCTCGGCACCGCGCTGGCCGACGTCGCGCTGCGCGTGCTCGGCGGCGATCTGGGCGGCGGCTACTTCGAGGGCGTGGCGCCCACGCTGCACTGGAGCAGCGCCTCGGCCCTGCTCTACGGCGCGCTCGGCGTGGCGGCCGCGCTGGTGGGCGGCTGGTGGCCCGCGCGCACGGCGCAGGCGCTGCCCGAGGCGCAGACGCTCAAGGGCCTGGGCGCGCCGCCCGCGCAGGGCCGCAGCCACTGGCTGGCGCTGGGCCTGATCGCGCTGGGCGTGGCGCTCGCCAACCTGCCCGCGATCCGCGGCGTGCCGGTGGCGGCCTACCTGTCGGTGGCCTGCCTGCTGGTCGGCGGCATCACCGCGCTGCCCTGGCTGATCGCGCTGCTCTACGACCGCATCGCGCCGCTGCTGTCGCGCCGCGTGCTGCCGATGCTCGCGATCGAGCGCGCGCGCCGCATGCGCGGCACCGCGGCGGTGGCGGTCAGCGGCGTGGTCGCGAGCCTGAGCCTCGCGGTCGCGCTCACGGTGATGGTCGCGAGCTTCCGCGACTCGGTCACGCACTGGCTCGACATCGTGCTGCCGGCCGACCTCTATGTGCGCGCCACCTCGAGCGGGCGCGGCGGCAACAGCGGAGCCGAGAGCAGCACCGACACCGCGACCTTCGCGCCCGAGCTCGTGCAGGCGCTGTCGCGGCTGCCCGGCGTGGAACGCAGCGGCACGCTGCGAACGCGCTCGCTGCAGCTCGATACGGCGCAGCCCGCGGTGACCCTGATCTCGCGCCACCTCGAAGGCGGCGTGGCGCAGGCGCTGCCGCTGGTGGGCCGCGCGCTGCCGGTGCCCGAGGGGCAGATCGGCATCTACGTGAGCGAGCCGATGGTCGAGCTCTACGGCGCCAGGCCCGGCAGCGTCTTCGCGCCGCTGTCGAACGCGCTGGCGCCCGCAGCGGGCGGCGCACCGGCCACCTTCTTCGTGGCCGGCGTGTGGCGCGACTATGCGCGGCAGTTCGGCGCCATCGCGATCGAGGCGCGCGACTTCGAGCGCCTGACCGGCGATCGCGACGTCAGCGACGTCGCGCTGTGGCTCGCGCCCGGCGCCTCGGAAGGCGCGGTGCAGGAAGCGGTGCGCGCACTGGCGGCGCAACGCGAGGGCTCGGACGTGGAGATCGCATCCGTGGGCCAGATCCGCGCGGTCTCGCTGCGCATCTTCGACCGCAGCTTCGCCGTCACCTACTGGCTGCAGGCGGTGGCAATCGCGATCGGGCTGTTCGGCATCGCCGCGAGCTTCAGCGCGCAGGTGCTCGCGCGCCGCAAGGAGTTCGGCCTGCTCGCGCACCTGGGCTTCACGCGCGCGCAGGTGCTCGCGGTGGTGGCCGGCGAAGGCGCCGCCTGGACCGCCATCGGCGCGGTGGCCGGACTGGGCCTGGGCCTCGCGGTGTCGGTGGTGCTGGTGAAGGTGGTCAATCCGCAGAGCTTCCACTGGACCATGGACCTGCTGCTGCCCTGGGGCCGGCTGCTCGCGCTGTGCGCGGCCGTGGTGGCCGCGGGCACCGTCACCGCGTGGATGGCGGGGCGCGCCGCGGCCGGCAAGGATGCGGTGCTGGCGGTGAAGGAAGACTGGTAGGCACCGCTTCGCGCGGGCAAAAAAAAGCAGGCACGCGACCTGCGGATGTCCGCGGTCCCGTGCCTGCCGGCGCTTTGTCTGCGCGCCTTTTCCCCCTGCTCCCTTTTCTTTTTCGGCTGAAGACGACCGGCTCGCGCCAGCCATCGTTCATGCCGCTCAGTTGCAGTACTGGGCGTTCGCGTCGGTGTTGACTTCCGGCGGCTTGTTGGCCAGGAACTTCTGGACCGGCACGACCGTGGCGTTGCAGTTGTCGTCGGTGCGCAGGTCGAAGACGTGCCAGTAGCGCGTCGAGTCCGTCACCTCGCCTGCCGGTGGCGAGAAGACCGACTGGGCGCCGCGGTTGCTCAGTTCCACGCGCGCGGGCGATCCGGTCTGACCTGGGTCGTAGGTGTCGGAGAAGTTGTAGACGAAGAAGCGGTAGGTGCGATTGCGCGCGAGCTTTGCGAAGGTCGTGTACTCGGGACCGAAGCTGTCCACGTCGTCCACGTCAAGGCCGATGAACGGCGCGGCCGCGAGCGAGCCCTTGTTGGCGTAGTAGACCTCTTCACCGACATTCGCGCCCATCGTGTGGGAATCGAGGTCGTAGGGCCGTTCACCCCAGGTCAGCTTGATCGACATGGCAGAGCTCGTCAGCGTGAGGCACCCACCGAGCGTGATGTCCTGGTCGCCCAGCGTCGCATTCGCCGCATTGGAAAGTTCGGCATTCTTGCTCGCCACCACGAAGGCTTCGCTGCTGCGCTTGGCCGGCACCGAGAACTCGCCGTTGGCATTGGTGACGGCCGAGCCGACACCGCTGTACGACTTGCCTTCCGACGCCACGACCGCACCCGCGACGCGTTCGCCCGCCGCGTTCTGCACGCAGCCGTTGACGCGCACCGTGTTGTAGATCTGGTCGGCATTCCAGGTCGTGAAGTGCGTGACCGTGCCTTCGTAGTACTGGTTGGGCGCGGTGCCCTGCAGGCTCGCGCTGCCTTCTTCCACCCACAGGCCGGTGGCCGTGTTGTAGAAGAACAGCGGCACCGTCGGCGGCAGCGCGGCGCTGCGCGACGACGGCGCGATGCGCACGGTGGCGCTCACGCCCTGCGCGAGCTGCAGCGGTGCGCCGTCCGCATCGACGAAGCTGGCGTCGAGCGCGCCGAAGCTCTCCATCGCCGCGGGCTCGCCGCTGGTGGCCGCGAGGTAGTTGCCGGGCATCAGGTTGACGTTGGTCGCGGGTGCGATCGGCGTGAGGCGGCCGGTGACCTGGCCGGTGGGCGTGCTGCCGTCGGCGCGGCGCAGCGCATTGGCGGGCAGGCGCACCATGGCGGTCGAGCCCGGCACCGCGAGGTCGCGCGCGGCGCCCGGGTTGAAGGTGTCGCTGAACGCCACCGGCAGCATCGGAATGTTGATGACGGTGCTGGCCTCGGCCGGCGCGAGCGCGGCGGTCGAACGGCTCTGCGGTGCGAAGCCGTTCTTCTCGTAGCTCAGCAGCACCGAGGCGCCGTTGGTGATGCCCTCGAGCGTGTAGGAGCCATCGTCCGCGGTCGTGGCGCTGACGCCGCCGGCCGTGACCTTGACCTGCGCGATGCCGGCGCCGTCGAGCGCATTGGTCACGCGGCCCGTGACCTTCGCATCCTTGCGTGCGGGCGTGCCGGGACCGCCAGGGCCGCCCGGGTCACCGGGGTCACCGCCGTTCTGGCCGGGCGGCAGGAACGCGAAGCCCGAGCCTCCGCCCCCGCCGCCGCACGCGGCAACAGCCAATGCGACCGCCACGGCGGCCACTGCAAATTTGAATCTCATGGGTTCTCTCCCCCTCTGTAGCAACTGGTCGATGAATGCGGCTGCAATGCAGCGGCGTCGGATTCCGATGCGCGGCATCGCAGGCCATGCATCGAAGGGGACCGAGCGTATGCATCGCGCATCGCATCCAACAGTGCCAAAAGTCATGCGCATGCAACGGGCGTTGCATGCGACAAGGGGAAGTGAATACGGAAGACTTCGCGGCATGCGTGCATCGCCGCGCGCGGGCAATGCAACCCGATTGCGCTAAGCGTTCCAGTCGATCAGGCCGGTGCCGCTCCAATGGCCGAACGACGTGAGATCGAGCTTGGGCCGTGCGATGCGCCGCCAGGTCGCGACCATGTTCATCACGCGGATGTCGTCGAACACGACCAGCGCATGCGCGGGCAAGCTCAGCGTGGCGAGGTTGTCGAGCATCCTTGCCTCGGTGTGGCCGTCCTTGGGTCCGTCGACGAAGACCAGGTCGGCCGCCTCGAACAGCGCGCGATGCGCCTCGATGCCGCCGGGCGCGGAGATGTCGTGCAGCACCTGGCGCACGCGCCCGTGCTCGAAATCGCCGGGCGCGAGCCAGGTCTGTTCGAAGCCGTGCCAGGGATGCAGGTCGAAGGTGGTCACGCTGCCGCCCGCGGGCAATTCCTGCGCGAGCGCGAGCGTGCCCATGCCGGTGAAGGTGCCGATCTCGACGACGCGCATCGGCTTCAGCGTGCGCACCAGCGCGGCGAGCAGGCGGTAGTGCTCGCCGGGCCAGGTGTCGAACCAGTGCGGCTCGCTCGAGGGGCGGCCGTCGTAGACGCTCAGCGCGATCTCGCACGCGGCCGAGGCGACGCGCAGCGCGATGTCGAGCAGGCGCGCGCTGGGCCGCGCGGGCTCGTCGTCGAGGCTCGCGATGACCGAGATCTCCTTGTGGCGCGCCGGTACCTCGGCGAGTCGGCGCTGGAGTTCGTCGAAGGTCATGGTGCGGGCCCGATGCAAAAAAAGCGCAGTCTAGGCCCCGCTGCGCGGCTTCACGGCGCGGGCGTCAAACGAATCCGCTCCACCGTTTCCTTTTCCACGGCCGCGCGGCTGTAGACCAGCGGCACGTACTTGCCTTCGAGCCACAGCGGCGCGAGGTCGCGGTAGTTGGGGCTGTCGGGGTTGCCCGACTGGCCCGGCGTGTTGATGACGCGCGAGGCATCCCAGTTGCCCACGTCGAGCACCATGCGGAAGGACGCACCCGAGGTCAGCCGATAGTCGCTCGCGCGGTAGCTCGCGGCCATCGGCGTGAAGGCCGAGCCCGACATCGGCCAGTCGCCCACGTCGAGCTTCCTGCGCGTGGCCGCATCGACGATGCCGCCGAGCGGATGGCGGAATTCGGCGCGGTGCAGCGCGCCCCACTTCCAGCCCGCGGGATCGGGGCCGAGCTTGTTGCTCAGTTCCTGCATGGCGGGCGCGATGGTCTGCACCAGGATCGCATCGCGCTGCGCGCTGCTGACCCAGCCGAATGGGTTCTCGAGCAGCAGGACCATGCGCGTGTTGTCGCCCGGCAGCGCGTACTGCATGGCCGACTCGCCCGCGCCGGCCTTGAGCACGGCCTGACGCAGCGGCTTGCTGCTCCAGACCTCGTAGAGCGCGGCGGCCGCGCTGTCGCGGTCCATGGTGCCGTCCCAGCGCTGCAGCAGCGCGAGGCCGGCCGCGGTCTGCGCATCGCTGCTGCCCAGGCCCGCGAGCAGCTTGAGCAGGCGCTGCGCCGGCGTGGCCACGATGTCGTTCTGCATGCGCTGCGAATCCTCGAGCGTGAAGCGCTGGCCCGCGGCCACCTTGCCCGCGAACAACTCCTTCAGGCGCCGCGCGCGCGCCGCGTCGCTCCATTCGTAGCCGATGCCCTTCTTCGCGGCCGGATGCTCGCTCGGGATGTTGTTCTCGTTCGCGGTCACGACATAGCCGCGCGCGGGATTGAACTCGGAGGGCAGCTCGTCGCCGTTGCGGAAGCCCGACCACTCGTAGCGGCCGTCGCCCGGCACCGGCATCAGGCCGTCCCAGTTCGGGCGGATCGGCGTGAGGCCGCCCGGAATCCAGCCGATGTTGCCGTTGCGGTCGGCATAGACCTGGTTCTCGCCGGGCGCGCCCCAGCGGTTCATGGCGGCGCGGAACTGGTCCCAGTTCTGCGCGCGCATGTAGTCCATCGAACCGAAGTACGGCGCCATGCCGGGCTCGAGCCAGGCCGCGCGCAGCGCATAGGCGCGGCGCTTGCCGGGCTCCGACAGCAGCACCGGCCCGTGGCGCGTGAATGTGTTGACCAGCTCGCGCGGCACGCGCTCGCCCTTGACCGCGATGCGCTCGGTCACGCGCAGCATCGGCTCCCAGCGGCCCTGGTAGCGGTACTCGTTGGGATTGCGCGGATTGAGCTGGTAGACGTAGAGGTCCTCCTGGTCCATGTAGAAGCGCGTGAGGCCGAAGGCGATGGTGCCGTTGTGGCCGATCGACAGGCCCGGCAGGAAGGGCTCGCCGGCACCGATGGCATCCATGCCCGGCGCGCTCAGGTGCGTCATGTAGCGCAGGCTCGGCGCGCCGTGCGCGCGATGCGGATCGTTCGCGAGGATCGGCCGGCCGGTGGCGCTGAGCTTGGGCGCGATCACCCAGTTGTTGCTGCCGTAGGCGGCGGTGGGGTCCCCCTGCTCGGCCCGTGCCTCGTCGCCTGCCTGCGACACCGCGAAGCTGCCGGGGCCCGCGCCCTGCTGCGGCAGCAGCGTGTTGGCCTTGGTGAACTGTGGTGACTCGGTGGCGCGCAGATAGGCCGCGCGCAACTCGGTGGCAGGAATGGTGCAGGGATCGAGGCCCGGCGGCACGCGCGGGTTGACGGGCGGGTCGAGCTCGCGCCGCAGCCAGTCGGCCTTGATGCCGGGCCCGCCCGCGCAGTAGGCGCGCGCGCGTTCGATCTCGGAGGTGAGGTTGAGCGTGAGGCCATGGTGGCGGATGCGCACCACGTCCTCGGGCGACCAGGTCGCGGGCTGGTAGGCGAGCAGCTTGAACTCCTGCGGCAGCAGGTCGGGCTGCGCGCGCACCTGCGCCACGTAGGCATTGACGCCGGCCGTGAAGGCCTCGGCCACGCGCTTGGCGTCGGAGCCGTAGGCCAGCCACTCGCGGTACATGTCGCCGCGATAGAGCACGGCGCGCGCGGCGCGGTCGCTCTCGACCCAGGCGGGACCGAAGTCCTGCGCCATTTCGCCGAGGCCGCGCTTGCGCCACAGGTCCATCTGCCAGAGCCGGTCGCGCGCCGCGATGAAGCCCTGCGCGACGAAGGCGTCGTAGAGCGTGCCCGCGTAGAGGTGCGGCACGCCCCAGCGGTCGACCAGCACCTCGGCCGGCTTCTCGAGGCCCGGCACGGCGAAGGACGAGGGCGCGCGTGGCGGCGTGCTCGTCGAGGGCGGTGCTTCGGCGGGTGGTCCCGAGGCGCAGCCCGCGAGCGCTAGCAGCACGGCCAGCGGCACGAGCCGCAGGGCGAGGGAACCGGAACGGGGGGATGCGATGCGCCGCGCGACAGGGCGCGGGCTGGGCGTGCGCTTCATGGATCTCGTCTCCTTCTTTTTATGGGCCGGCCCACGGTAATCGCTTTCGCCCGCGCGTGGGTTACAACGCGTGACGAGGGCGCTTGTAGACTCGTGCGGCCATGCCACCCGCCCTCCTGTCGCGCCGCGACCTCCTGCTCGCGGCGCTCGCCGCCTCTTCAGGCCTCGCGCCCGCCTGGGCCCTGCCGCCACGCACGCTGCAGTTCCCGCGCGACTTCGGCAGCCATCCCGAGCTGCGCACCGAGTGGTGGTACATCACGGGCCATGCGCAGGCCGAGGGCGGCCGCGGCTTCGGCTTCCAGGTCACCTTCTTCCGCTCGCGCGTCGACGCCACGCAGGGCATGCGCTCGAAGTTCGCGGCGCAGCAGCTGGTGTTCGCGCACGCGGCCGTCACCGACCTCGAGGGCCGCGCGCTGCGGCACGACCAGCGCATCGCGCGCGCGGGCCTCGGCGGCGCTTCGGCCAGCGAAACCGACACCGCGCTGCGTTTGCGCGACTGGTCGCTGCTGCGCGGCGCGGACGGCTACACGGCGCGCATTCCCGCCAGCGGCTTCACGCTCGAGCTGCGCTTCGCGCCCACCCAGCCGGTGCTGCTGCAGGGCCGCGCGGGCCTCTCGCGCAAGGGGCCCGACGAGGCCCAGGCCAGCTACTACTACAGCGAACCGCAGCTCGCGGCGCAGGGCCGCATCGTGCTCGACGGCCAGCCCTTCGCGGTGCGCGGCAAGGCCTGGCTCGACCACGAATGGAGCGAGGCGCTGCTGCATCCCGAGGCCGTGGGCTGGGACTGGATCGGCATGAACCTCGACGACGGCGGCGCGCTCACGGCCTTCCACCTGCGCCGCGCCGACGGTAGCGCGCTGTGGTCGGGCGGTTCGTTCCGCGCGAGCGACGGCACGCTGCGCGTCTTCGGACCCGACGAGGTGCGCTTCGAGGCCAGCCGCTCCTGGAACAGCCCGCGCACGCAGGCGCGCTACCCCGTGCAATGGCGCGTGCGCACGCCCGCGGGCGAGTTCGAGGTGCGCGCGCTGCTCGACGACCAGGAGCTCGACAGCCGCGGCTCGACCGGTGGCGTGTACTGGGAAGGCCTGAGCGACCTGCTCGATGGCCAGGGCCGGCGCCTGGGGCGCGGCTACCTGGAGATGACGGGGTACGTGGCGCCGTTGAAGCTCTAGGCCGGCGCCCGCACCCGTGCCTTCATCGGGCCTTGCGCCGGTCGATGAACGCGATGACCTCGCCCATGATTCCCTTGCGGAAGGCGAGCACGCAGATCACGAAGATCAGGCCCGTGACCATGGTCACCGACTCGCCCAGCGTGTTGAACCAGTCGATGGTGGTGATGCGCGCGAGCAGGTTGCCCAGCTCGCCGATCTTGTTCTCCAGCAGCACGACCACGGCCGAGCCCACCAGCGGGCCCGACAAGGTGCCCAGCCCGCCCACCAGCGTCATCAGGATCACCTGGCCCGAGGCGGTCCAGTGCACGTCCGACAGGGTCGCGAAGCCCAGCACCAGCGTCTTGAGCGAACCCGCCAGCCCCGACAGCGCCGCCGAGATCACGAAGGCCAGCAGCTTGAAACGCGCCACGTCGTAGCCCAGCGACAGCGCGCGCGGCTCGTTCTCCTTGATGCCCTTCAACACCTGCCCGAACGGCGAGTGGATGGTGCGCACGATCAGCAGGAAAGCCGCCGCCACGATCGCCAGCGCGACGTAGTACATCGTCAGGTCGTTGCTCAGGTCGAGCAGGCCGAACAGCTTGCCGCGCGGCACGCCCTGCAGGCCGTCCTCGCCGCCGGTGAACCTCGCCTGCAGCGCGACGAAGAACATCATCTGCGCCAGCGCCAGGGTGATCATCGCGAAGTAGATGCCCTGGCGGCGGATGGCCAGCACGCCGAACAGCCAGCCCAGCAGCGCGCCCACCAGCGTGCCCGCGATCAGGCCCAGCTCGGGCGTGAGGCCCCAGACCTTGATCGCATGGCCGGCCACGTAGGCCGAGCCGCCGAGGAAGGCCGCATGGCCGAAGGACAGCAGCCCGGTGAAGCCCAGCAGCAGGTTGAAGGCCGAGGCGAACAGCGCGAAGCACAGCAGCTTCATCACGAACACCGGGTAGGCGCCGAAGAACGGCGCCAGCACCAGCGCGACGAGCAGCAGGCCGTAGAAGACGGTGGAGATCTTTTTCATGTTCATGCCGCCCGCTCTCACTTCTCTTTGCCGAACAGGCCGGCAGGACGCACCAGCAGAACGATGACCATGATGACGAACACGACGGTGGACGAGGCCTCGGGATAGAAGACCTTGGTGAAGCCCTCGATCACGCCCAGCCCCAGCCCGGTGAGGATGGCACCCATGATCGAGCCCATGCCGCCGATCACGACGACGGCGAACACCACGATGATCAGGTTCTGGCCCATCAGCGGCGAGACCTGGATCACCGGCGCGGCCAGCACGCCCGCGAAGGCCGCCAGGCCCGCGCCGAAGGCATAGGTCAGCGTGATCATCAGCGGCACGTTCACGCCGAAGGCCTCGACCAGGCGCGGGTTCTCGGTGCCCGCGCGGAGATAGGCGCCGATGCGGGTCTTCTCGATCACGAACCAGGTGGCGATGCACACGACCAGCGAGGCCACGACCACCCAGGCGCGGTAGTTGGGCAGTACCATGAAGCCCAGGTCGGTGGCGCTCGAGAGTGCCTCGGGCGCGTCGTAGGCCAGGCCCGAAACACCGTAGATGGAGCGGAACACGCCCTCGATGAGCAGCGTGAGGCCCAGCGTGAGCAGCAGGCCGTAGAGGTGGTCGAGCTTGTAGATCCAGCGCAGCAGCAGCCGCTCGATCAGCACGCCGAACAGGCCGATGACGATGGGCGCGGCGATCAGCATCACCCAGTAGTTGATGCCGAAATATTCCATCGCCATCCAGGTGAGCACCGCGCCGAGCATGAACAGCGCGCCGTGCGCGAAGTTGATGACGTTGAGCAGGCCGAAGATGACGGCCAGCCCGAGGCTCAGGATGGCATAGAAGGAGCCGTTGACCAGCCCCAGGAGGAGCTGGCTCAACAAGGCGGGGAGGGAAATGGTCATAGGGGATTCAGCAGGCGCGGGCCCGAGCGGGCCCGCGGGGGTCGGTCATTTCCAGAGCGCGCACTTGCTCTCGGCCTTGGTCGTGAAGACCTGGTCGCCCGGCAGCTTGGCCACGACCTTGTAGTAGTCCCAGGGCTGGCGCGACTCGGACGGCGCCTTGACCTGCATCAGGTACATGTCGTGCACGAAGCGGCCGTCGGCACGCACCGTGCCCTTGGCGTAGAAGTCGTCGATGGGCATCTTCTTGATCTGCTCCATCACCTTGTCGGCATCGGTGGTCTTGGCCGCCTGCACCGCCTTCAGGTAGGTCATGGTGGCCGAGTAGTCGGCGGCCTGGATGTCGGTGGGCATGCGCTTGGTCTTGTCGAAGAACTTGCGGCCGAAGGCGCGCGTGCGTTCGTCGAGGTTCCAGTCCCAGCTGGTGGTGAGCAGCAGGCCCTCGGTGTTCTTCAGGCCCAGGCTGTGGATGTCGGTGATGAACACCAGCAGGCCGGCCATCTTCATCGACTTGGTGATGCCGAATTCCTTGGCCGCCTTGATCGCGTTGATGGTGTCGCCGCCGGCGTTGGCCAGGCCCAGGATCTGCGCCTTGGAGTTCTGCGCCTGCAGCAGGAAGGACGAGAAGTCGGAGGCGTTGAGCGGGTGCTTGACGCCGCCGACCACGGTGCCGCCCTTCTCCTTCACCACCTTCGCGGTGTCGGCCTCGAGCGCGGCACCGAAGGCGTAGTCGGCGGTCAGGAAGAACCAGTTCTTGCCGCCCTGCTCCACCACGGCGCCGCCCGTGCCCTTGGCCAGCGCGACGGTGTCGTAGGCGTAGTGCACGGTGTAGGGGCTGCACTGCTCGTTGGTGAGCGCCGAGGTGCCGGCGCCGTTGACCACGAACACGCGCTTCTTCTCCTGCGCCACCTTGGCCATCGCGAGACCCGTGCCCGAGTTGGTGCCGCCGAACAGCATGGTCAGGCCCTGCGTGTCGATCCACTCGCGCGCCTTCGAGGCCGCGATGTCGGCCTTGTTCTGGTGGTCGGCGGTCAGCAGTTCGATCGGCAGGCCGTTGACCTTGCCGCCGAAGTCGTCGATGGCCATCTGGATCGCCACCGCGCCATTCTTGCCCTCCACGTCGGCGTAGAGACTGGACATGTCGGTGACGAAACCGATCTTGACCTTGTCCTGCGCCTGGGCGGCGCCCGCCGCCACGAAGGCAGTGGCGAGCAGACAGGCGGAAGCGATGGCGCTGCGTTTCATGGTGGTGATCCTCGTGGTGGTCTCGTGTTCTTCGGCGGGGCGGTCTCAGGCGCTCTTCACTTCCAGAGCGCGCACTTGGTTTCGGCCTTGGTCGTGAAGACCTGGTCGCCCGGCAGCGTCTTGAGCACCTTCAGGTAGTCCCAGGGCTTCTTCGACTCGGCCGGCGACTTCGCCTCCACCAGGTACATGTCGTGGATGAAGCTGCCGTCGGCGCGGATCTGGCCCTTGCCGTAGAAGTCGTCGATCTTCATGCTCTTGAGCTGCGCCATCACCTTGTCGGAATCGGTGGTCTTGGCGGCGGCCACGGCCTTCAGGTAGGTCATCGTGGCCGAGTAGTCGGCGGCCTGCACGTCGGTCGGCATGCGCTTGGTCTTCTCGAAGAAGCGGTTCGCGAACTTGCGCGTGTCGTCGTTCAGGTCCCAGTACCAGCTGGTGGTGTGCAGCAGGCCTTCGGTGTTCTTCAGGCCCAGGCTGTGGATGTCGCTGAGGAACACCAGCAGGCCGGCGGTCTTCATGGTCTTGTTGATGCCGAATTCCTTGGCTGCCTTGATCGCGTTGATGGTGTCGCCGCCGGCGTTCGCCAGGCCGAGGATCTGCGCCTTCGAGTTCTGCGCCTGCAGCAGGAAGGACGAGAAGTCCGAAGCATTGAGCGGATGGCGCACCGAGCCCACCACCGAGCCGCCCTTCTCCTTCACCACCTTGGTGGTGTCGGCTTCGAGCGCATGGCCGAAGGCGTAGTCGGCGGTCAGGAAGAACCAGCTCTTGCCGCCGCGGTCGACCACCGCCGCGCCCGTGCCCTTGGCCAGCGCGACCGTGTCGTAGGCGTAGTGGATGGTGTAGGGGCTGCACTGCTCGTTGGTCAGCACCGAGCTGCCCGCGCCGTTGTTGAAGTACACGCGCTTCTTCTCTTCGGCCACCTTGGCCGTGGCCAGCGCCACGCCCGAGTTGGTGCCGCCGAAGACCATGGTCACGCCGGCGGTGTCGATCCATTCGCGCGCCTTCGAGGCGGCGATGTCGGCCTTGTTCTGGTGGTCGGCGGTCAGCAGCTCGATGGGCTGGCCCAGTACCTTGCCGCCGAAGTCGTCGATGGCCATCTGGATGGCGGTGGCGCCACCCTTGCCTTCGAGGTCGGCGTACAGGCTCGACAAGTCGGTGACGAAGCCGATCTTGACCTTTTCCTGGGCCTGCGCGCCGGTGGCTGCGAGGGCGAGGACGGCGATGGCACCTGCGATGAGGCCGAGTTTCTTTTGCATGCGAAGTCTCCTGAAAGAATCTTTGTGAGATGAGGACGGGAACGTCGGGGTCTTGTGGACGGGAGGGGAAAGGGATTCAGACGCCCAGCAGCTCGTTGAGCACGGGCATCTTGGCTTCGAGTTCCGCGGCGCCGAATTTCTCGACGATGCGGCCGTGCTCCATCACGTAGAAGCGATCGGCCAGCGGCGCCGCGAAGCGGAAGTTCTGCTCCACCATCACGATGGTGTAGCCCTTGGAACGCAAGGTCGTGATCATTCGCGCCAGCGCCTGCACGATCACCGGCGCCAGGCCTTCGGAGATCTCGTCGAGCAAGAGCAGCTTGGCGCCCGTGCGCAGGATGCGCGCGACCGCCAGCATCTGCTGCTCGCCACCCGACAGCCGCGTGCCCTGGCTGTGGCGCCGCTCCGCCAGGTTCGGGAACATCGCGTAGATCTCGTCGACCGACATGCCCTGCCCCGCGCCCTTGAGCTCGGGCGGTAGCATCAGGTTCTCCTCGCACGACAGGCTCGCGAAGATGCCGCGTTCTTCGGGGCAGTAGCCGATGCCCAGGTGCGCGATGCGGTGCGTGGGCATCGCGATCGTCTCCCGGCCATTGACCTCGATGCTGCCCTTGCGCGCGCCGGTCAGGCCCATGATCGCGCGCAGCGTGGTCGTGCGGCCCGCGCCATTGCGGCCCAGCAGCGTCACAACCTCACCGGGTTGCACGACCATGTCGACGCCATGCAGCACATGCGATTCGCCGTACCAGGCCTGCAGGCCCTTGATCTCGAGTGCGGCGGTCATCAGTGCGCTCCCTGCAGTTGGCCGTCGGTGGTGCCCATGTAGGCCTCCATGACCTGCGGGTTCTTCGAGACTTCCGCGTAGGGGCCTTCGGCCAGCACCGCGCCACGCTGCAGCACGGTGATGGTGTCGGCGATGGTCGAGACCACGCTCATGTTGTGCTCGACCATCAGGATGGTGCGGCCCGCCGACACGCGCTTGATCAGCTCGGCCACGCGATGCACGTCCTCATGGCCCATGCCCTGCGTGGGTTCGTCCAGCAGCATCAGCTCGGGTTCCATCGCGAGCGTGGTCGCGATCTCGAGCGCGCGCTTGCGGCCATAGGGCAGGTTCACGGTCTGCTCTTCGGCGAGTTCTTCGAGGCCCACCTCCGCGAGCAGCTCGCGCGCCCGGGCGTTGAGCGGCTCGAGCGACTTCTCGCTCTTCCAGAAGTGGTACGAGGTGCCCAGGCGGCGCTGCAGCCCCAGGCGCACGTTCTCCAGCAGCGTGAGGTGCGGGAACACGGCCGATATCTGGAACGAGCGGATGATGCCGCGCCGCGCGATCTGCGCGGGGCGCTCGCCGGTGATGTCCTGGCCGTTGAACAGGATCGTGCCGCTGGTGGGCTCGAGGAACTTCGTGAGCAGGTTGAAGCAGGTCGTCTTGCCTGCGCCGTTGGGGCCGATGAGCGCGTGGATCGAACCGCGCACGACCGAGAGGTTGACCTTGCTGACCGCGGTGAAACCCTTGAATTCCTTGGTGAGCTGGCGTGTTTCGAGAATGACGTCGCTCATCTCGCGAAGCCGCCCGGGTAGTGACCGAAAAAGTCTGTCATGCGTTTGTTCTCACAGCGCCACCATCGAGCGCGGACCGATTGTTGGGGGGCGCCTCTCGCTTGCATACTGGGGCAAATGCCTATGCTGCAGTGCAACCTTCTCGAACGGTGACGCATGTCCGGCATGCATGCCATCGGCACACTGTCGCCGCAACGACAAAGCATGTGCACCGCAGCATGGCGCGCGCACGCGACCGCTGCTTTTTCGCGCGCACTTCCGAACTACATCGCGGCTGCATCGCCCGCGGTCCATCGGCGACAGGCAGGTGGCTTCGGCCCGCGCGCGCCGACCTTCGCGATTCGCACAAGTCTTGTGCGGCGGCGCATCTACACCGGCACGCCCGTGCTTCGTACGCTTCGGTCTTCTTCAGTCACACAGAGAAGTCCATGCAGCATCCCAGCATCCGCACGCTCACCGGCGCGCAGCCGACCACCCGCCTCGATCCCGCCACCACGGCGCTGATCGCGATCGATTTCCAGAACGAGTACTTCGACGGCCGCATGCCGATCCCCGATGGCCTGCCGGCGCTGCGCCAGGCCCGACGGCTGATCGAGGCGGCGGACCGACATGCGATGCCGGTGTTCCATGTGCAGCACCTCGCGCCCGCCGACAGCCCGATCTTCGCGCAGGGCAGCGCGGCCTTCGACATCCATTCCGAGCTGCGCCCCGACGCGCGGCACGCGGTGCTGACGAAGGCGACGCCGAGCGCCTTCGCGGGCACCTCGCTCGATGCCGAGCTGCAGGCACGCGGCATCCGCACCTTGGTCCTCACCGGCCTCATGACCCACATGTGCGTGTCGGCCACCGCCTTCGATGCCGCGCCGCGCGGCTACCAGAACCTGATCGCGGGCGATGCCTGCGCGACGCGCGACCTCGACCTGGAGGACGGCGGCGTGCTCGGCCATCGCGAACTGCATCGCGCGGCGCTGCGCGGCGTGTCGGACGTGGTGGCCGAGGTGCGCTCGACCGATGAGTTGCTGCGGCTGCTCGATCAGCCGGCGCCGTAACGCGCCGCCGCGAAATCGACGAAGGCGCGCACCTTGGGCGACAGGTGCCTGTTCTGCGGATAGAGCGCGTAGAGGTTCAACGCCGGCTGGCTGAAGTCCGGCAGCACGCGCACCAGCTCGCCGCGCGCGAGCTGGTCGCGCAGCAGGAAGGCCGGCGAGAGCGCGAGCCCGGTGCCGGCCAGCGCGGCCGTGCGCAGCACGATGCCGCTGTTGGCCTGCAGCCGGCCGCCGACCTCGACCGTGTGCACGCTGCCGTCGCGCGCGGTGAAGCTCGGCTGCCCGGCCTTGCCCGCGAGCGAGTAGTTGAGGCACTCGTGCGCCGCGAGGTCGGCGGGCACGACGGGCGTGCCGCGCCGCCGCAGGTAGTCGGGCGAGGCCACCCACCACTCCTCGAAGCTGGCGAGCCGCTTGACGATCAGCGTCGAATCCGACAGCGCGTAGGCCAGCCGCAGGCCCACGTCGAAGCCCTCCTCGATCAGGTCGACGAAGCGGTCGTTGCACACCAGGTCGACCCTGAGCTGCGGCTGCGCTTCGAGAAAAGCCGGCAGCCATTGCGCGAGCGCCTCCAGGCCGAAGGACATCGGCGCGTTGATGCGCAGCAGGCCCGTGGGCTCGACCTGATGCCGTGCGACGGCCAGCGCCGCGGCCTCGAGCTGGTCGAGGATCTGGCGGCTGTGCTGGTAGTAGGTCTGGCCGGCCTCGGTGAGCGCGAAGCGGCGCGTGGTGCGGTTGAGCAGTTGCACGCCGAGCGCGGCCTCGAGCTGCTTGACCTGGCGCGAGACGACGGTGTGCGAGACATCCATGGCCTCGGCCGCGGCCGTGAAGCCGCCGGCCTCGACCACGGCGCGAAATGCCTTCAAGGCGGCGAACTGATCCATGCGCGCGACTGTATGCGAACAAAACCCCCGGGCCTCTTGCGAAGCCCGGGGGTCGATGGGAGATGTGGCGAGCGCGGGCTCAGTGCGCGCCGGCCGCCGCGTCGCTGCCCGCGCCGCCCGATTGCGGCCGTGCGAACCACACCAGCGGAATCAGCAGCAGGAACAGCACGGCCGACGCATAGAAGATGTCGTTCGAGGCCAGCATGAAGGACTGCTGGTCGACCAGGCGATTGATCTGGCCCATCACCTGCTCGGTGCTGAAGCCGTTGCTCGCGAGGCCCGACATCGCGCTGGTGGCGGCGATGTTGCCCTGGTTGATCGACTCCGCGAGCTGCGCGTGGTGCAGCGTCGCGCGGTTCTCCCACAGCGTGGTGGCGATCGAGGTGCCCATGGCGCCGGCCGTGATGCGCAGGAAGTTCGACAGGCCCGAGGCGGCCGGGATGCGATCGGGCGTGAGGCCCGAGAGCGTGACCGTCACCAGCGGGATGAAGAAGAACGCCATCGCGATGCCCTGGATGAAGGTCGGGATCATGATGGTCCCGAAATCGGCCTGGGTGTTGAAGTTCGACCGCATCCACAGCACCAGCGCGAACACCAGGAACGAGAAGGTGGCGTAGCGGCGCGGGTCGACCTTGGCGATGGTCAGGCCCACCACCGGCGACAGGAAGATCGCCAGCAGCCCCACCGGCGCCATCACCATGCCGGCCTGCGTCGCGGTGTAGCCCATCCATTGCTGCAGCCACAGCGGCAGCAGCACCACGTTGCCGAAGAACAGGCCGTAGGCCACGGCGGTGGCGACCGCGCCCGACCAGAAGTTGCGGCGCTTGAACAGCGACAGGTCGACCACCGGATGCTTCTCGGTCAGCTCCCAGATCAGGAAGAAGGCGAAGCCGACGACGGCCACCACCGCGAGCGTGACGATCTGCGCCGAGTGGAACCAGTCGAGCTCCTTGCCCTTGTCGAGCATGAGCTGCAGCGCGCCGACCCAGATCACCAGCAGCGCGAGGCCGATGGCGTCGATCGGCACCTTGTGGGTCAGGCTCTCGCGCTTGCGGTACAGCACCCAGGTGATGGCCGCGGCGACGATGCCCACCGGGATGTTGATGTAGAAGATCCAGGGCCAGGAGATGTTGTCGGTGATCCAGCCGCCGAGCAGCGGCCCCATCACGGGCGCCACCAGCGTGGTCATCGACCACATGGCCATCGCGAGGCCGGCCTTGGCGCGCGGATAGCTCGACAGCAGCAGCGTCTGCGACAGCGGGATCATCGGTCCCGCGACGAAGCCCTGCAGCGCGCGGAACGCGATCAGCGTGGTCATGTTCGGCGCCAGGCCGCACAGCAGCGAGCTGATCATGAACAGGATCACGCTCGCCACGAACAGGCGGACCTGGCCGAAGCGCTGCGTCATGAAGCCGGTGAGCGGCACCGCGATGGCATTGGCCACCGCGAAGCTGGTGATGACCCAGGTGCCTTGCGTGGTGCTCACGCCAAGGTCGCCCGAGATGGCCGGCAGCGACACGTTCGCGATCGACGAGTCGAGCACGTTCATGAAGGTGGCGGCCGAAAGCGCGATCGTCCCCCACACGCGGGCGGAGCCCTCGAGCGGAGGCGGTGCGACGTAGGCGGGTGCGGCGGCGGTGGCCATGGTTCAGCGCGACAGCGGTCGGAACGAAAGCGCCGTGGCGATCAACCGGGCTGGCCTTGCGCGGGGATCTGCGCGGCCGAGGCCGGCGAGATCGCGGGCGCGGCGCGGTTGGCGGGCACCGAAGGCACGTGCACCGCCTTGGCGGTCGCGCTGTTGCCGAGGTTGGCGGCCACGATGCGGTCGACCTCGGCGTCGGCGCCGCGGTCGAGCTGGCTGTAGACCTGCGTCTGCGTGAGCGCGGCGGCGCGCGGCGCGTCGGCCAGCATCTTGCCGGCCTTCTGCGTGATGTCGACCTCGACGTCCATCGACAGGCCGATGCGCAGCGGATTGGCCTTGAGCTGCTCGGCGTCGAGCGCGATGCGCACCGGCACGCGCTGCACCACCTTGATCCAGTTGCCGGTGGCATTCTGCGCGGGCAGCAGCGCGAAGGCGCTGCCGGTGCCCACGCCGAGGCCGGCGACCTTGCCCGTGTACTCGACCTTCTTGCCGTAGACGTCGGCGGTGAGCTTCACCGGCTGGTCGATGCGGATGTTGCGCAGCTGCACTTCCTTGAAGTTGGCGTCGACCCACAGCTGGTTGAGCGGCACGATCGACATCATCGGCGTGCCGGCCGCGACGCGCTGGCCGAGCTGCACGGTGCGCTTGGCGACGTAGCCGTCGACCGGCGCGGGCATGGCGACGCGCTGCGTGGCGAGATAGGCCTCGCGCACCTTGGCGGCGGCGGCCAGCACGCTCGGGTGCTCGGCCACGCTGGTGCCCTCGGTCAGCGACTGGTTGCTGGCGAGCTGCTCGCGCGCGGCGATCACGCCGGCCTGCGCCGCGGCCAGCGCGCTCTTCGCGTTGGCGAGCGTGGTCTCGGCATGGTTGAGTTCTTCCTTCGACACCGCGCCGTTGCCCGACAGCGCGCGGCGGCGCTGCAGGTCGTCCTGGGCCTTGGCGATGTCGCTCTGCGCCTTGACGATGTCGCTCTGGCGCAGCGTGACCTGCGCGGCCAGCGAGCCGTTGTTGGCGTACAGCGTGCGGGTCTGGCGCACGGTCTGCGCGAGCGCGGCCTCGGCCTGTTCGAGCGCGACCTTGGCATCGGCCGGGTCGAGCTGCACCAGCGGCTGGCCGGCCTTCACGTAGTCGGTGTCGTCGGCGTTGATCGCCATCACGGTGCCGCCGATCTGCGGCGTGATCTGGATCACGTTGCCCTGCACGTAGGCGTTGTCGGTGTCCTCGTAGTGGCTGGCCACCAGCCATTCGTAGAGGCCCCAGCCGCCACCGACCACGACCACCGCGGCGGTGAGCGCGGTGAGTGCGCGGCGGCGCTTGCCGTTGCCTGCTTCGGGGACCGCGGCGGAGGAAGGAGCAGCGGTGGTCTGTGTGTTGTTGTCGCTCATGATGGTCTTTCCGGATTCGAAAGAGAGATTCAGTGGGTCGCGGCCGACGGGGTCGCGGATGCCGTGGTGGTGGCGCCGGAAGCGGCGCTCGCGGTGTTCGACGGGGGCTGCCAGCCGCCGCCGAGCGCACGCGCCAGCGCGACCTGGGTGTCGAGCGCGCGCGCGGCGAGGTCGACGGCGAGCCGGCGCTGCGCCAGCACCGAGGTTTCGGCGGTCAGCACGTTGAGGTAGTTGCCGAGGCCCGCGCGGTAGCGCTGCACGGCGATGTCGTAGGCGCCCTCGGCGGCCGTCTGCGCGGCGCGCTGTTCGGCCTGCTGGCGCCCGATCGACTGGATGCTGGTGACCTGGTCGGCCGCGTCGCGCACGGCATCGATCACGGTGGCGTTGTAGCTCTCGACCGCGGCATCGAGGTCGGCCGACTTGCCGCGCAGGTTGGCGCGCAGCTGGCCGCCCTCGAAGATCGGCAGGTGGATCGCCGGGCCCACGCCCCACTGCTCGCTGCCCGACTTCAGCAGCTTGCCGAAGCCCAGGCTCTGGAAGCCGACGAAGGCCGTGAGGTTGACGTTGGGATAGAACAGCGTCTTGGCATTGGCCACGTCGCTGGTGGCGGCCTCGACGCGCCAGCGCGCGGCCGCGATGTCGGCGCGGCGGCCCAGCAGGTCGGCCGGAATGGAGGCCTGCAGGCCGATCGGCTTGACGCCCGCGATCAGCGGCGCCTTGAGCGCGTCGCTGGCGCCGGGCTGGCCCACGAGCGCGTCGAGCGCATGCTTCGCGATCGCGACCTGCTCGTTGAGCGCCTCGATCTGCTGGCGCGCCTCGGGCAGACCGCCTTCGCTCTGGCGCAGTTCGAGCCGGGTGTCGAGGCCGGCCGAGACGCGGTCACGCACCAGCTTCAGGGTTTCGTCGCGCTGCGCCAGGGTGCGCTGCGCCACCGCGAGCTGGTCGTTCAGGCGCGCCCACTGGAAGTAGCTGCGCGCCACGTTGCTCGCGAGCAGCACGCGGGCCGCGTCGGCATCGGCCGCGGCCGCATTGGCGGCGCCGATCGCGGCGTCGAGCGCGGTGCGGTTCTTGCCGAAGAAGTCGAGCTCCCAGCTCGCGCCGAGCTGCAGCAGGCCGACGTTCTGGATCGAGCCGCCCAGCGGTTCGGGATAGATGTAGTTGGTGTTGAACTTCTGGCGCGTGGCGTCGAAGTCGAGCCCGACCTGGGGCTTGAGTGCCGCGCCCGCGACGCCGGCATTGGCCTGCGCGCGCGCGAGGCGGGCCTGCGCGACCTGCAGGTTGGGGTTGCCGGCCACTGCCTGGTCGACCAGGCCGTTGAGCTGCGCGTCGCCGAAGGCCAGCCACCATTGCCTGTCGAGGGCGGGGGCGGCGGCCTTGTCGGCCGAGGCGATGCCCAGCGAGCCGGCATCGCGCAGCTTGGCATGGCCGCCGATGCCGGCCATGTCGGCACAGCCGGCCAGCGCGACCACCAGCAGCGCGGCGGCGACGACGGGGGTGCGGCACAGGGCACGCACGGCGAATGAATCAGTCATTTTTTCCTCCACGGGCCGCGAGGGCCTGTGCGTTGTCGAGGATGCGGCGCAAGTAGGACTTGAGCTGCCCCCATTCATCGGCGGTGAAGTCCGCCAGCAATTCGTTCTGCACGCGGCTCAGGACGTGGGGCACTTCCTTGGCGGCCGCGCGGCCTTCGTCGGTGAGCTCGATGTTGACCACGCGCCGGTCTTCGAGCGAACGCACGCGCCGGCACAGGCCCTTGGCCTCGAGCCGGTCGAGCAGGCGCGTCATGGCGCCGGTGTCGAGCTCGCAGGCGCGCGCCAGTTCGGCCACCGTGGTGGCCGCGCCGATGTGCAGCTTGTAGAGCGGCACCCACTGCGGATAGGTCGGGCTGCCGGGCTCGCACATGCGGGTTTCCACCGACTGCGCCACCGTCGTGACGATCCGGCGCATCAGGTAGCCGATGCTTTCCTCGGTCGAATACGACTCCGCCCGGTAGAAATCGGGCGCACGACGCACCTCGTCCGGTGCAACCGGAGCGTCATCGGGAGCAGTGGCATCGTTCATGGCCCGAATATTAGCTGCCATGGCAATTATTGTCAAGGCGACCTTTGTGAAGGCAAAGGTTCTCTCGCTAGAATCGCGGCCCATGGCATCCTCCCCCTCGCCGGCCTCCACGGCCAAGGGCTCGCCCCGATCGCTGTCGGGACTGGGCCCTTTTCTTCGTCCCTACCGTGTGCAGATCACGCTGGCCGCCGTCTTCCTGGTCATGGCGGCGGTCACGACGCTGGTGTTCCCCCTGGCCCTGCGCAGCCTGATCGACGGCGGCCTGGTCAACCCCGACAAGGGCGCCCAGACGATGGCGCTGCGCGAGCATTTCGGCGCCCTGTTCGCGGTGGCGGTCGCGCTCGGGCTGTTCTCGGCGGCGCGCTTCTACACGGTGAGCTGGCTCGGCGAGCGCGTCACGGCCGACCTGCGCAACGCGGTCTACAGCCGGGTGCTGCGCCAAAGCCCGGTGTTCTTCGAGACCACCCAGACCGGCGAGGTGCTGTCGCGCCTGACGGCCGACACGACGCTGGTGCAGACGGTGGTCGGCTCCTCGCTGAGCATGGGCCTGCGCAACGCAGTGATGGGCGTGGGCGCGCTCGCGATGCTGATCTGGACCAATCCCTACGTGATGGTGCAGGTGCTCGGCCTGCTGGTGGTGGTGGTGCTGCCCAGCATGTGGTTCGGCCGCCGCGTGCGCCGGCTGTCGCGCGCCAGCCAGGACCGCGTGGCCGACTCGAGCGCGATCGCGGCCGAGGTGCTGAACGCGATCCCCGTGGTGCAGAGCTACACCGCCGAGGACCGCGAGGCCGGCCGCTTCGAGGGCTCGACCGAGAGCGCGTTCCGCACCGCCGTGCGCCGCACCAAGGCGCGCTCGGTGCTGGTCGCCTTCATCATCATCGCGACCTCGGCAGCGCTGCTGTGGGGCCTGTACCAGGGCACGCAGGCGGTGCTGCGCGGCGACATCACGGCCGGCCACCTGGGCCAGACCGTGGTCTACGTGGCGATCCTCGCGAGCGCCACCGCCGTGCTCGGCGAGGTCTACGGCGACCTGCTGCGCGCCGCCGGCGCCACCGAGCGCCTGATGGAGCTGCTGCATGCGCCCGCGGCCATCGTCTCGCCCGCCGCGCCGGTGCGCTCGCCCGTGCCCGCCGCGGGCAGCGCGATCGTGTTCGACAGGATCACCTTCCACTACCCCTCGCGGCCCGGCACGCCGGCGCTGCGCGACTTCTCGCTGGCCGTGACACCGGGCGAGACGGTGGCGCTGGTCGGCTCGAGCGGCGCGGGCAAGAGCACGGTGTTCCAGCTGCTGCTGCGCTATTACGACCCGCAGTCGGGCCAGCTGCTGCTCGACGACGCGCCGCTGGCCTCTCTGGCGCTGCACGACCTGCGCACGCGCATCGGCCTGGTGCCGCAGGACGCGGTGATCTTCTCGGCCAGCGCGCTCGAGAACATCCGCTACGGCCGGCCCGAGGCCAGCGTCGAGGAGGTGCACGCGGCCGCCCGCGCCGCCTTCGCGCACGACTTCCTGCAGGCGCTGCCGCAGGGCTACGACACCTTCCTCGGCGAACGCGGCGTGCGGCTGTCGGGTGGCCAGCGCCAGCGCATCGCGATCGCGCGCGCCATGCTCAAGAACCCGCCGCTGCTGCTGCTCGACGAGGCCACGAGCGCGCTCGACGCCGAGAGCGAACGCATGGTGCAGGCCGCGCTCGAATCGGCGATGGAAGGCCGCACGACGGTGGTGATCGCGCACCGGCTGGCCACCGTGCAGAAGGCCGACCGCATCGTGGTGCTCGACCATGGCGGCATCGTCGAACAGGGCACGCATGCGGCGCTGGTGGCGCAGGGCGGGGTCTATGCGCGGCTGGCGGCGCTGCAGTTCACGAGCTGATAGCGACCCGGGTCCCGGAAAGCAAAAAGGAGAGCCGAGGCTCTCCTTTTTTATTGCAGGGTTTCCTTGAGCCCCGCCGGGATCGGCAGCGGCATCACCGCGATCCCCTCGTCGAGCAGCGCCTCGGTCTGCTCGGGCGTGGCCTGGCCGCGGATCCCGCGTTCCTTGGTCTCGCCATAGTGCATGCGGCGGGCCTCGTCGGCGAAGCGGTCGCCGACGTCCTCGGTCTTGGCCAGCACCTCGCGCACGGCACGCATCCAGCGCGCCTCGGGCGACATCTCGGCCGGCAGGTGGGCGGGCGCCGATGCGGCCGCCGGGTTCGAGCGCTCGGCCTCGGGCGCCTTCGCGTTGCCGAGGTTCAGGCGCGGCGCGCTCAGCAGCTTGACGATCGCGGTGTCGGCACAGACCGGGCACTCGATCAGTCCGCGCGCGAGCTGGCTCTCGAAGTCCTCATTGGACCCGAACCAGCCTTCGAAGCCGTGGCCGTGCGCGCATTGGAGATCGAGGACCTTCATGCGCGCGATTATCCCCGGGCCGAGTCGCCCTGCCAGTCGAGGGCCCATGCGCCCGAGCCCGTGTTCTGCAGCCACAGCGCGCAGGCCAGGGTCTTGGCGTCGGTGACCGAGCCGTCGCGGCACCAGCCCAGAAGCTCTTCGGGCGTGGCGGTGAACACGTCGAGGAACTCGCCGTGGTCGAGCTGGCGCTCGCCGAGCGAGAGGCCGCGCGCGAAGTAGATGTGGATGACCTCGGTCGAATAGCCCACGGCCAGGTGCATCGCGCCGGCACGCGCCCATTCGCGCGCGCGGTAGCCGGTTTCCTCGAGCAGTTCGCGCTGGCCGCAGACCAGCGGATCCTCGCCCGCGTCGAGCTTGCCCGCGGGAAACTCGATCATCACCTGGCCCACCGGATAGCGGAACTGGCGCTCGAGCACCACGCGTCCATCGTCGAGCAGCGGAATCACCACCACGGCGCCCGGATGCACGACGTACTCGCGCGTGGCGCTGTGGCCGTCGGGCAGCTTCACGGTGTCGCGGCGGACTTCGAGGAAGTTACCCTTGGCGAGCGATTCGCGCGAGGTGAGCTCTTCGCGCAGGTGCGCGTCTGCGGGGATGCTGGATGTCATGGTCCGCTCCGTGGTCGGGTGGGTGGCGCGCTCAGTGCCGATGCTTCATCAGGTAGCGCCAGGTGAAGCCCGGGAAGGCCAGCACGATGAACAGCGCGCCGGTCACCGCATAGAACTCCCAGCCCTGCGTGGCGATCTGCCCTGCCCTGCGTTCGAACAGCAGGCCGATGCCGCCGGCCAGGAAGTACAGCACCACCAGCTCGCCGAAGCGCATGGCCAGCGTCTTGCGCACGCCGATCGCCACGGCACCGAACAGCCGGTCGTTGAGGAACGGCAGGTTGGCCGCCAGCAGGGCCAGCAGCAACACCACCCAGACCGAAGCCGTCTGCGACACCTTGTGCGGGCCCTGGCGCGCGGCGCGTCAGTTCGCCAGCGTGGCGACGATGGCCTTGGCGCACAGCGTCATCAGGCCGCCCGGCACGATGCCGAGGATCAGGATCAGCGCGCCGTTGATCGTCAGCACGGTGCGCACGTCGCGCGGGGCCGACACGGTGCTGGCCGTGACCGGTGCGTCGAAGTACATGACCTTGACCACGCGCAGGTAGTAGAAGGCGCCCACCAGCGACATCAGCACCGCGAACACGGCCAGGCCGATGTAGAGGGCCTGGCCCGAGGCGATCAGCGCCTGCAGCACCGCGAGCTTGGCATAGAAACCGACCAGCGGCGGAATGCCCGCGAGCGAGAACATGGTGATCGCCATCACGCCGGCATACAGCGGGCTGCGCTGGTTGAGGCCCGCCAGGTCGGTGATCTCCTCGCTCTCGAAGCCTTCGCGCGCCAACAGCAGGATGGTGCCGAAGCTCGCCAGCGTCGTGAGCACGTAGGTCACGATGTAGAACATCGAGGCGCTGTAGGCGAACTGGGCGTTGTAGGTGTTGCCGTTGACCACGCCCGCCACCAGGCCGAGCAGCACGAAGCCCATCTGCGAGATGGTCGAGTAGGCCAGCATGCGCTTGAGGTTGGTCTGCGCGATGGCGGCCAGGTTGCCGACCAGCAGCGAGGCGATGGCCAGCAGCGCGAGCATCTGCTGCCAGTCGATCGCCAGCGGCAGCAGGCCTTCGACCAGCAGGCGGATGATGATCGCGAAGGCCGCGAGCTCGGGTGCGGCGCCGATCATCAGCGTGATCGCCGTGGGCGCGCCCTGGTAGACGTCGGGCACCCACATGTGGAACGGAGCGGCACCGACCTTGAACGCCAGGCCGGCCACGATGAACACCAGGCCGAACACCAGCACCTGGTGGTTGACCTTGCCGCTCGCGATGGCCTTGAACACCTCGTTCACGTCGAGCGAACCGGTGGCGCCGTACATCATCGACAGGCCGTAGAGCAGGAAGCCGCTTGCCATCGCGCCGAGCACGAAGTACTTCATGGCGGCTTCGCTGGCGACCGCGTTGTCGCGGCGCAGCGCCACCAGCGCGTAGCTCGAGAGCGTCAGCAGTTCGAGGCCGAGGTAGATCAGCAGGAAGTTGCTGCCCGACATCATCACGAACATGCCCAGCAGCGCGAACATGCCCAGCGTGAACATCTCGCCGCCGCGCAGCATGTCGCGGTCGGCCGCGTAGGGACGGCCGTAGACCAGCGTGACCATCAGCGCCAGCGAGGCGAAGCACTTGAGCCAGTTGCCCATCGGGTCGCTCACGACCATGTTGCCGAAGCCGTAGATGGTCTTGCCGCCGCTCGCGGCCATGCCGGTCATCGCGGCCACCACGGCCAGCGTGATCAGGGTCAGGACGTAGGTGCGGGTGCGGCGCGCGCTGGTGTCCGACAGGTCGACCAGCGCGATGATGCAGGCCATGACCAGCAACACGATTTCAGGGTAGATCGTGACCCAGCTGAGTTTGTCAATCATCTCGTTCTCTTCTTCAGCCAGCCATCAGGAGGGGATCTTCGACACCGCGACATGACGCAGCAGCTGGGTCACGGAGGCGTCCATCACGTCGGTGAAGGGCTTGGGGAACAGGCCCATCCACAGCACCGCGATCGCCAGCAGCGCCAGCATCACGAACTCGCGCGCATTGATGTCGCTGAGTTCCTTCACGTGGTCGTTGCCGACCGGGCCGAGGTAGACGCGCTTGTACATCCACAGCGTGTAGGCGGCGCCGAAGATCAGCGCGGTGGCCGAGGCCAGGCCGATCCAGAAGTTGGCCTTGACCGCGCCCAGGATCACCATCCACTCGCCGACGAAACCGGCGGTGCCCGGCAGGCCGCAGTTGGCCATCGCGAACAGCAGCATGAAGGCGGCGAACTTGGGCATGGTGTTGACCACGCCGCCGTAGTCGGCGATCTGGCGCGAATGCACGCGGTCGTAGAGCACGCCGATGCCGAGGAACATGGCGCCCGACACGAAGCCGTGGGCGATCATCTGCACGATGCCGCCGGACACGCCGAGCTCGTTGAAGATGAAGAAGCCGAGCGTCACGAAGCCCATGTGGGCGACCGACGAATAGGCCACGAGCTTCTTCATGTCCTGCTGCACCATCGCGACCAGGCCGACGTAGATCACGGCGATCAGCGACAGCGCGATCATGAGCCAGGCCCATTCGTGCGCGGCATCGGGCGCGATCGGCATCGAGAAGCGCAGGAAGCCGTAGGCGCCGAGCTTCAGCATGATCGCGGCCAGCACGGCGGAACCGCCGGTCGGGGCCTCGACGTGCACGTCGGGCAGCCAGGTGTGGACCGGCCACATCGGCACCTTGACCGCGAAGGCCGCGAAGAAGGCGAAGAACAGCAACGTCTGGGCGTGGCCGCTCAGCGGCAGCTTGTGCCAGGTCAGGATGTCGAAGCTGCCGCCCGAGGTGTTGTACAGGTAGATCAGCGCCACCAGCATCAAGAGCGAGCCGAGCAGCGTGTAGAGGAAGAACTTGAAGGCCGCGTAGATCTTGTTCGGGCCGCCCCAGATGCCGATGATCAGGTACATCGGGATCAGCGTGGCTTCGAAGAAGACGTAGAACAGCAGGCCGTCGATGGCCGAGAACACGCCGATCATCAGGCCCGACAGGATCAGGAACGCGCCCATGTACTGGTTGACGCGCTCGGTGATCACTTCCCAGGCCGAGATCACCACGATGATGGTGATGAAGGCGGTCAGCAGCACGAACCACACCGACAGGCCGTCGACGCCCAGGTTGTAGTTGATGTTGAAGCGCTCGATCCAGGGCGCCTTCTCCACGAATTGCATCGCGGCGCTGCCGTTCTGGAACCGCGAGATCAGCGGCAGCGTGACCAGGAAGCTCACGATCGACCCGACGAGCGCCACCCAGCGCACGCCCTTGGCGTGTTCGTCACGACCGAACGCCAGCAGCACGGCACCGAATGCGATCGGCACCCAGATGGCAAGGCTCAACAAACCCATTTTTCTTTTACTCCAGCGCTTTGCGGCTTAGCGTTTGAACCAGACGAAGTACGTCATCAGGACGAAGATCCCGAGCAGCATCGCGAAGGCGTAGTGGTAGATGTAGCCCGACTGCAGCCAGCGGACCACGCCCGAGATGCGGCCGACCAGCTTCCAGGAGCCATTGACGACCGCGCCATCGATCAGTGCCTGATCGCCGCCCTTCCACAGGCCCATGCCCAGGGCGCGAGCGCCGCGCGCGATGATGTTCTCGTTGATCCAGTCGAGGTAGTACTTGTTCTCGAGCAGGCGGTACACGGGGCCGAAGGCGCGCTTGATCGCGGCCGGCAGCGCCGGGTTGACCATGTACATGTAGTAGGACAGCGCCACGCCCGCGAGCGCGAGCCAGAACGGCATGGTCTGCAGGCCGTGGATGGCCATCGCGCCGGCACCGTGGAAGGCCTCTTCGAGCTCCTTCATGGCGTGGTGCTTCGTGGCGTCGACGAAGATCGCGTCCTTGAAGAATTCGCCGTACAGCATCGGGTGGATCGTCAGGTAGCCGATGACCACCGAGGGAATCGCGAGCAGCACCAGCGGCAGCCACACCACCCAGGGCGATTCGTGCGGCTTGTGGTCGTCGTGACCGTGGCCATGGCCGTGGTCGTCGTGCGCGTGATGGTCGTCGTGGTGTGCGTCGGGGTTCTGGTCGTAGCGTTCCTTGCCGTGGAAGACCAGGAAGTACATGCGGAACGAATAGAAGGCCGTGACGAACACGCCGATCAGCACCGCGTAGTAGGCGAAGTTCGCGCCCCACAGGTGGCTTTCCTTCACCGCCTCGATGATGCTGTCCTTCGAGTAGAAGCCCGAGAACAGCGGCGTGCCGATCAGCGCCAGCGAGCCCAGCAGCGAGGTGATCCAGGTGATCGGCATGTACTTGCGCACGCCGCCCATCCAGCGGATGTCCTGGTTGTGGTGCATGCCGATGATCACCGAGCCGGCACCGAGGAACAGCAGCGCCTTGAAGAAAGCGTGGGTCATCAGGTGGAACACCGCGACCGAGTAGGCCGAGGCACCGAGCGCCACCGTCATGTAGCCCAGCTGCGACAGCGTGGAGTACGCCACCACGCGCTTGATGTCGTTCTGGATGATGCCGAGGAAGCCCATGAACAGCGCGGTGATGGCGCCGATCACGAGGATGAAGCTCAGGGCCGTGTCGCTCAGCTCGAACAGCGGCGACATGCGCGCCACCATGAAGATGCCGGCCGTCACCATGGTCGCCGCGTGGATCAGCGCCGAGATCGGGGTCGGGCCTTCCATCGAGTCGGGCAGCCACACGTGCAGCGGGAACTGCGCGCTCTTGCCCATCGCGCCGATGAACAGGCAGATGCAGATCACGGTGATCAGCATCCAGTCGGTGCCCGGGAATGTGATGCCGCCGAGCGTGCCGGCCTTGGCGAAGGCTTCGGTGTAGTTGAGCGTGCCGGCGTAGGCCGCGATCAGGCCGATGCCGAGGATGAAGCCGAAGTCGCCCACGCGGTTGACCAGGAAGGCCTTCATGTTCGCGAAGATCGCGGTCGGCTTGTTGAACCAGAAGCCGATCAGCAGGTACGACACCAGGCCCACCGCTTCCCAGCCGAAGAACAGCTGCAGCATGTTGTTGCTCATGACGAGCATCAGCATGGAGAAGGTGAACAGCGAGATGTACGAGAAGAAGCGGTTGTAGCCCTCGTCCTCTTCCATGTAGCCGATGGTGTAGATGTGGACCATCAGCGACACGAAGGTCACGACGCACATCATCATCGCGGTGAGGCCGTCGACCATGAAGCCGACTTCCATCTTGAGGCCGCCGACGACCATCCATTCGTAGAGGGTCTGGTTGAAGCGGGCGCCGTCGACGATGACCGACTTGAGCGTCAGCGCCGAGATGACGAAGGCCACGAACACGCCGAGGATGGTCAGCGAGTGCGTGATCTTGCGGCCGATGTGGTTGCCGCCGAACTTGGTGCCGAAGACGCCGGCCAGGACCGCCCCGACCAGGGGGGCCATCGGAACGGCCAGCAGCGTGGATGCAGAAAGGGTTGCGCTCATTCTGGTGTCAGCCTTGGATCAGCCCTTGAGCGAGTTGAGTTCGTCGACGTTGATGCTCGACTTGTTGCGGAACAGCAGCACCAGCAGCGCGAGGCCGATGGCCGACTCGGCCGCGGCCACCGTCAGGATGAAGAACACGAAGATCTGTCCGTGCATGTCGCCCAGGAAGTGCGAGAAGGCGACGAAGTTCATGTTGACCGCGAGCAGCATCAGCTCGATGGCCATCAGCAGCACGATCAGGTTCTTGCGGTTCAGGAAGATGCCGATCACCGACAGCGCGAACAGCATCGCGCCCAGCGAGAGGAAGTGTCCGAGGGTGAGCGTCATGCCTTGTTCTCCTTTGCTACCGTCGCGGCCGCTTCGGCCGGGGCTTCCACCACGGGCTCCGCCGCGCGGGTGACCGGCATCTGCACCACGCGCACGCGGTCGCGCGCCTTCACGCGCACCTGGTCGGCCGGGTCGACGTACTTGCTGTCCTTGCGGGTGCGCAAGGTCAGCGCGATGGCGGCGATGATGGCCACCAGCAGGATGACGGCCGCGATTTCCAGCGGATAGAGGTATTCGGAATACAGCAGCTTGCCCAGCTCGAGCGTGTTGGAGCTGTTGGCCGCCGCCACCGCGCGCGGTGCCTCGCCGAGGCGGAAGCCGCCCATCAGCACGGCCGCCATTTCGAGCGCGATGAGCGCGCCGACGGCCGCGGCCAGCGGGAAGTGCTTCCAGAAGCCCTGCCGCAGGCTGTCGACGTTGATGTCGAGCATCATCACGACGAACAGGAACAGCACCATCACCGCCCCCACGTAGACCAGCACGAGCGAGATCGCGAGGAATTCGGCGCGCAGCAGCAGCCAGATGGCCGAAGCCTGGAAGAAGGCCAGCACGAGGTACAGCGCCGCGTACACGGGATTGCGGGCGGTGATGACGCGGAACGATGCGAACAGCAGCACCGCGGCAAACAGATAGAACAGACCGGTCTTGACGTCCATGAGTTCGAATTCGTAGGGTTCAGGCCAGGCCGGGTCAGCGGTACTTGGCGTCAGCCGCCTTGTTCGCCGCGATTTCTTTTTCGTAACGGTCGCCCACGGCCAGCAGCATGTCCTTGGTGAAGTACAGGTCGCCGCGCTTTTCGCCGTGGTATTCGAAGATGTGGGTTTCCACGATCGAGTCGACCGGGCAGCTCTCTTCGCAGAAGCCGCAGAAGATGCACTTGGTCAGGTCGATGTCGTAGCGCGTGGTGCGGCGCGAGCCGTCGTCGCGCACATCGGATTCGATGGTGATCGCGAGCGCCGGGCACACGGCCTCGCAGAGCTTGCAGGCGATGCAGCGTTCCTCGCCGTTCTCGTAGCGGCGCAGCGCATGCAGGCCGCGGAAGCGCGGCGACAGCGGCGTCTTCTCTTCGGGGAACTGCACCGTGATCTTGCGGCTGAAGGCGTACTTGCCCGTGATGGCCAGGCCCTTGAACAGCTCGAACAGCATGAAGCTGCCGAGGAAGTCCTTGAGCGAGAACGGCGCGGACGGGGTTGCGGTGTGCGCAGACATGGTGTTGGCGCTTCCAGTTATTTCCAGATGTTGAACGGCGTCTGCATCCAGCCACCGACCACGACCAGCCACACGAGGGTGACGGGAATGAAGATCTTCCAGCCCAGACGCATGATCTGGTCATAGCGGAAGCGGGGGAACGTCGAGCGCACCCACAGGAACATGGTGACCACGCAGAAGGTCTTCGCGCCGAGCCAGATCCAGCCCGGGATGAAGCTCAGGAACTCGAACGGGGGCAGCCAGCCGCCGAGGAACAGCACGACGGTCAGGATCGAGACCAGCCACATGTTCGCGTACTCGGCCAGGAAGAACATCGCGAAGCTCATGCCCGAGTACTCGATCATGTGGCCCGCGACGATTTCCGATTCGCCTTCCACCACGTCGAAGGGGTGGCGGTTGGTCTCGGCCAGGCCCGAGATGAAGTAGACGACGAAGATCGGCAGCAGCGGCAGCCAGTTCCACGACAGGAAGCCGACGCCGAGGTTGGCGAACATGCCCTTGCCCTGCACGTTCACGATCTCGCTCATGTTCAGGCTGCCAGTGACCATCAGCACCACGACGAAGCAGAAGCCCATCGCGATTTCGTAGCTCACCATCTGGGCCGAGGCGCGCAGCGCGCCCAGGAAGGCGTACTTCGAGTTCGAGGCCCAGCCCGCGATGATCACGCCATAGACCTCGAGCGAGGTGATGGCCATCACGAACAGCAGGCCGGCGTTGATGTTGGCGAGCGCGACGTCGGGACCGAAGGGAATCACGGCCCAGGCGGCGAGCGCCGGCATGATGGTCATGATCGGGCCGAGCAGGAACAGGCCCTTGTTGGCGACTGTCGGAACGATGATTTCCTTGGTCATCAGCTTGAGCGCGTCGGCGATCGGCTGCAGCAGGCCCAGCGGCCCGATGCGGTTCGGGCCCACGCGGATCTGCGTGAAGCCGATGGCCTTGCGTTCCCACAGCGTGAGGTAGGCCACCGCCAGCATCAGCGGGATGACCACGACGATGATCTTGATCAGCGTCCAGATGACGGGCCAGACCACGCCGGTCCACCAGCCGGCGGCGACGAGACCCTGGCCGAAGCCGTGAATGGCGTCGATCATGCCGACACCTCCTCGGCCTGCACGCTGGCGGGCGCGGCACCGATGCCGTGGCCCGCGTTGCGTGCGTCGGCGGTCAGTTGCAGCGACGGCGCGCGGCGCACGATCGAATCGAGCTGGTAGATGCTCGCGACCACGGGCGCGGGCGCACCGTTGGCGGCCACGGCGGCAGCGCCGGTGGCGTTGCGCAGCGCATCGGCCGGCAGCGCGCCGTTGTCGCCCACCGTGCGCAGCACGTCGGCGGTGGACTCGAACGAGAAGCCTTGCAGGCCCAGCAGGTTGGCGAGCACGCGCAGCACCTTCCAGGCCGGACGGGCTTCGCCCTGCGGCTTCACCACGGCGTGGAAGCTCTGCAGGCGGCCTTCGGCATTGACGAAGCTGCCGGGCGTTTCGGTGAACGGCGCGATCGGCAGCAGCACGTCGCTGAATTCGAGGTTGGCCTTGAACGGGCTCAGCGTGACCACCATCTGCGCATTGCCGATGGTGTCGGCCGCGGCGGCGCCGGCGGCCGAGTCGAACACCGGCTCGGTGTTCAGCAGCAGCACGGCCTTGAGGCCGGAGCCGGCGGCGAGCATCTGGCCGGCGTGGAGGCCGCCGTTCTTCGGGAACGCGCCCACGAGCTGCGCGCCCACGGTGTTGGCGGCTTCGGTCAGGTAGCCGACGCTGGCGCCGGTCTGCGCGCCGATCCAGTTGGCCAGCGCGAGCAGGCTGCCGGCCTGCGCGTGGTGCGCGGCGGCATTGCCCAGCAGGATGGCCTTGCGCTCGCCGCTCAGCAGCGACGCGGCGATGGCCTGCGCGGTGGCGTCGGGCTCGTTGGCGGGTGCCAGCGGCGCGGCGGCGCCGGTGGACTGGCCCACCACGGTCGCGATCGCGGCCAGCACTTCGATCCATTGGCCGGCATCGACGATGGCGGCCTGCGCGGGCTGGATGGCCCAGGCTTCGGCGTCGGCCATCAGCTTCTTCGAGGTCAGCACGCTGAGCGCGGCGCCCTTGCGCACGGCCTGGCGGATGCGCTGCGCGAACAGCGGATGGTCCTTGCGCAGGTTCGAGCCGACGACGAAGGCGCGCTGCAGTTGCGTCAGCGAAGCGATCGAGGTGCCGAGCCAGCGGATGCCTTCAAAGGCCGTGAATTCGGCATTGCGCAGGCGGTAGTCGATGTTGTCGCTGCCGAGCTCACGCGTGAGCAGTGCGGCGAGTTGCAGCTCCTCGAGCGTGCTGTGCGGGCTGACCAGCGTGCCGATGCTCTGCGCGCCATGGTCGGCCTTGATCTGCTTGAGGCCGTTGGCCACGTACTCGAGCGCGGTCTGCCAGTCGACCTGCTGCCATTGGCCACCCTGCTTGAGCATGGGCTGCGTCAGGCGCTCGGTCCCGTTGAGCGCTTCGTACGAGAAGCGGTCGCGGTCGGCGATCCAGCATTCGTTGACGTCTTCGTTCTCGAGCGGCACCACGCGCATCACGCGGTTGTTCTTGACCTGGACGATCAGGTTGGCGCCGGTGGAATCGTGCGGGCTCACCGACTTGCGGCGCGACAGTTCCCAGGTGCGGGCGCTGTAGCGGAACGGCTTGCTCGTGAGCGCGCCGACCGGGCAGATGTCGATCATGTTGCCCGAGAGTTCGGAGTCGACCGAGTCGCCGAGGAAGGTCTCGATCTCGGAGTGCTCGCCGCGGTGCGACATGCCGAGCTCCATCACGCCGGCCACTTCCTGGCCGAAGCGGACGCAGCGCGTGCAGTGGATGCAGCGGCTCATCTCTTCCATGCTGATCAGCGGGCCCACGTCCTTGTGGAACACGACGCGCTTTTCTTCCTCGTAGCGCGAGGAGGAGCCGCCGTAGCCCACGGCCAGGTCCTGCAGCTGGCACTCGCCGCCCTGGTCGCAGATCGGGCAGTCCAGCGGGTGGTTGATCAGCAGGAACTCCATGACCGACTGCTGGGCCTTGATCGCCTTCTCGCTCTTGGTGCGGACGATCATGCCCTGCGTGACGGGCGTGGCGCAGGCCGGCATCGGCTTGGGCGCCTTTTCGACGTCGACCAGGCACATGCGGCAGTTGGCCGCGATGCTGAGCTTCTTGTGATAGCAGAAGTGCGGGATGTAGGTGCCGGCCTTGTCGGCAGCATGCATGACCATGCTGCCTTCGGCCACTTCGACCTTCTTGCCGTCGAGTTCGATTTCAACCATATGTCTTTCTCGCGCTCAGGCCTGGACCGTTGCCTTCGGGACGTAGCCCGGGATCAAGGCTTCGAACTCGTGGCGGAAGTGCTTGATCATGGCGCGCACCGGCATGGCCGCCGCGTCGCCGAGGGCGCAGATGGTGCGGCCCATGATGTCGCCGGCGACGGAGTCCAGCAACTGCAGGTCGCTGGGCTTGCCCTGGCCGTTGTGGATGCGGTCGACCACGCGGTAGAGCCAGCCCGTGCCTTCGCGGCACGGCGTGCACTGGCCGCAGGATTCGTGCATGTAGAAGTACGAGAGGCGCTTGAGCGACTCGACCATCGAGCGGCTGTCGTCCATCACGATCACCGCGCCCGAACCCAGCATGGAGCCGGCCTTCGAGATGGAGTCGTAGTCCATCGTGCACTGCATCATGATGTCGGCCGGCAGCACCGGTGCCGACGAGCCGCCGGGGATCACGGCCTTGAGCGTGCGGCCCTTGCGCACGCCGCCGGCCAGTTCGAGCAGCTTGGAGAACGGCGTGCCCATCGGCACTTCGTAGTTGCCCGGCAGTTCGACGTCGCCGCTGACCGAATAGATCTTGGTGCCGCCGTTGTTCGGCTTGCCGCACTCGAGGTAGGCCGGGCCGCCGTTGCGGATGATCCAGGGCACCGCCGCGAAGGTCTCGGTGTTGTTGATGGTGGTCGGCTTGCCGTACAGGCCGAAGCTGGCCGGGAACGGCGGCTTGAAGCGCGGCTGGCCCTTCTTGCCTTCGAGCGATTCGAGCAGCGCGGTTTCCTCGCCGCAGATGTAGGCGCCGAAGCCGTGGGCGGCGTGCAACTGGAAGTTGTACGTGCTGCCCATGATCTTGTCGCCGAGATAACCCGCGGCGCGCGCCTCCTCGAGGGCTTCCTCGAAGCGGTCGTAGCTCTGGAAGATCTCGCCGTGGATGTAGTTGTAGCCCACGCTGATGCCCATCGCGTAAGCGGCGATGGCCATGCCTTCGATCACGATGTGCGGGTTGAACTGCAGGATGTCGCGGTCCTTGCAGGTGCCCGGCTCGCCTTCGTCCGAGTTGCAGACCAGGTACTTCTGGCCCGGGAACTGGCGCGGCATGAAGCTCCACTTCAGGCCGGTCGGGAAACCGGCGCCGCCGCGGCCGCGCAGGCCCGAGGCCTTGACCTCGGCGATCACCTGGTCGGGCGTCAGGCCCTCGGTGAGGATCTTGCGCAGCGCCTGGTAGCCGCCGCGCGCCTCGTAGTCGGCGAGGTGCCAGTTGGTGCCGTCGAGGCCGGCATAGATCTGCGCGCCGATGTGGCGGTCATGGAAGCAGGTCTGCACGCCGGTGGCGCGGAACTGCGAAAGAACCTGATCGGGCGTCATCACGAAGCCTCCCCGGGGGTTGCACTGCGCAGGCCATCGACGAGCTGATCGAGCTTGTCGTTGCTCATGAAGCTGCACATCGTGCGGTCGTTGACCAGCATCACCGGCGAATCGGCGCAGGCGCCCAGGCATTCGCTCTGCTGCAGCGTGAACAGGCCGTCGGCCGTGGTCTCGCCCATCTTGATGCCGAGCTTCTTCTCGAGATGCACGAGGGCCGTGACGCCATCGCGCAGCTGGCACGGCAGGTTGGTGCAGACGTTGAGCTTGTACTTGCCCACCGGATGCTGGTTGTACATGTTGTAGAAGGTCGTGACCTCGTGCACCGCGATCGGCGCCATGCCGAGGTACTCGGCAATCTCGCGCTCGCGCTGGGTGCTCACGAAGCCCTCGTCCTGCTGCACGATCGCCAGGCAGGCCATCACGGCCGACTGCTTGCCGGCCTCGGGGTACTTGGCCACCTCGCGCGCGAAGCGTTCGAGGGTCGCAGGCTTCAGCGGCGCCGAAGGCGCCGCGTGAGTGTCATGGGTAGAGGAAGTCATTCGCTCTTTCTCACCTGTCGATTTCGCCGAACACGATGTCCATCGTGCCGATCACCGCGACAGCGTCGGCGATCATGTGACCGCGCGACATTTCGTCGAGGGCGGCGAGGTGCGGGAAGCCAGGGGCGCGGATCTTCAGGCGGTACGGCTTGTTGGCGCCGTCGCTCACGAGGTAGATGCCGAACTCGCCCTTCGGATGCTCGACGGCGGCATAGGCCTCGCCTTCGGGCACGTGGAAGCCTTCGGTGAAGAGCTTGAAATGGTGGATCAGCTCCTCCATGTTCGCCTTCATCGATTCGCGCGCGGGCGCGGCGACCTTGTGGTTGTCGGTGATCACCGGGCCGGGGTTGGCGCGCAGCCAGGCCGAGCACTGCTGGATGATCTTGTTGGCCTGGCGCATCTCCTCGACGCGCACCAGGTAGCGGTCGTAGCAGTCGCCCGTCTTGCCGAGCGGAATGTCGAACTGCATCCGGTCGTAGACGTCGTAGGGCTGCTTCTTGCGCAGATCCCATTCGACGCCCGAGCCACGCAGCATCGGGCCGGTGAAGCCGAGGTTCAGCGCGCGCTCCGGCGTGACCACGCCGATGCCCACGGTGCGCTGCTTCCAGATGCGGTTGTCGGTGAGCAGCGTCTCGTACTCGTCGACCATCTTCGGGAAGCGCTTGCAGAAATCGTCGACGAAGTCGAGCAGCGAGCCCTGGCGGTTCTCGTTGAGCTTCTCGATCGCCTTCGCGTTCTTGATCTTGCTGACCTTGTACTGCGGCATCACGTCCGGCAGGTCGCGGTACACGCCGCCCGGACGGAAGTAGGCCGCGTGCATGCGCGCGCCCGAGACCGCCTCGTACATGTCGAACAGGTCTTCGCGTTCGCGGAAGCAGTAGATGAGCATGTTCATCGCACCGCAATCGAGGCCGTGCGCGCCGAGCCACAGCAGGTGGTTCAGCAGCCGGGTGATCTCGGCGAACATGACGCGGATGTACTGCGCGCGAATCGGCACCTCGAGGCCCATCATCTTCTCGATGGCGAGGCAGTAGGCGTGCTCGTTGGACATCATCGACACGTAGTCGAGGCGGTCCATGTAGGGCAGCGACTGGATGAAGGTGCGCGATTCGGCGAGCTTCTCGGTCGCGCGGTGCAACAGGCCGATGTGCGGATCGGCGCGCTGGATCACTTCGCCGTCGAGCTCGAGCACCAGGCGCAGCACGCCGTGCGCGGCCGGATGCTGGGGACCGAAGTTGAGGGTGTAGTTCTTGATTTCGGCCATGTCAGTGGAGTCCGCCGCCGTAGTTGTCTTCGCGGATCACGCGCGGCGTGATCTCGCGCGGCTCGATCGATACCGGCTGGTAGACCACGCGCTTCTGTTCTTCGTCGTAGCGCATCTCGACGTGACCCGACACCGGGAAGTCCTTGCGGAACGGATGGCCGATGAAGCCGTAGTCGGTCAGGATGCGGCGCAGGTCGTCGTGACCCTCGAACACGATGCCGTAGAGGTCGAAGGCTTCGCGCTCGAACCAGGTCGCCGCGTTCCACACGGGCTGCAGCGAATCGACCACCGGCAGGTCTTCGCTGGGCGCGAACACCCGCAGGCGCACGCGCTGGTTGAGGCTCACCGACAGCAGGTGCGAGACGACGCCGTAGCGCTCGCCTTCCCACTCGCCTTCGCGGTAGTCTGAATAGTCCATGCCGCAGAGGTCGATCAGCTGCTCGAAGCGGCAACCCGGCGCATCGCGCAGCAGCAGCGCCGCGTCGATGTAGTTCGCGGCGCTCACCACCACGGTCACTTCGCCGAGCGCAACGGTCACGCTCCTGGCCTTGTCGCCCAGGGTCTGCACCAGAGTCGCCTGCAGCGCCTCCGGAGAAATTGCAAAGTCGGTCATCTCGGCAATTCCTCAGGCACGCGCGATGGTGTTGGTGCGGCGGATCTTCTGCTGCAGCTGGATGATCCCGTAGAGCAGCGCCTCGGCGGTGGGCGGGCAGCCGGGCACGTAAACGTCGACCGGAACGATCCGGTCGCAGCCGCGCACCACCGAGTAGCTGTAGTGGTAGTAGCCGCCGCCGTTGGCGCACGAACCCATCGAGAGCACCCAGCGCGGCTCGGGCATCTGGTCGTAGACCTTGCGCAGCGCCGGCGCCATCTTGTTGCACAGCGTGCCGGCCACGATCATCAGATCGGACTGACGCGGGCTCGGGCGGAACAGCATGCCGAAACGGTCGATGTCGTAGCGGGCTGCGCCGGCGTGCATCATTTCGACCGCACAGCAGGCCAGACCGAACGTCATCGGCCACAGAGATCCGGTCTTCGCCCAGTTCACCACCGAGTCGTAGGTGGTCGTGACGAAGCCTTCCTTGAGAACGCCTTCAATGGCCATCGTGTAGCTTCCTTATTCCCAGTCGAGCGCGCCTTTTTTCCACTCGTAGGCGAAGCCCACGACGAGGATGGCGAGAAAGATCATCATGGCCCAGAAGCCGACAGCACCGATCTCCTTGAGCGCAATGGCCCATGGGAAGAGAAAGGCAATCTCCAGATCGAACAGGATGAAGAGAATGGCAACCAGGTAATAGCGCACGTCGAACTTCATGCGCGCATCCTCGAAGGCCTCGAAGCCGCACTCGTAAGGTGCGTTCTTGGCTGCGTCAGGCCGATTGGGGCCGAGGATGTATCCGATGACCTGTGGAGCGACGCCTACGCCGACCCCGACCAGAATGAACAAAAGGACGGGAAGGTAGGAATCGAGGTTCATCGGGAGCTTTCACCGCTTGCCACCGACAGAAGCACCTTCATGAGGCGTCCTGTCGGTGAGATTTGGTGCGGTCGGCGAGACTCGAACTCGCACAGCTTTCGCCACTACCCCCTCAAGATAGCGTGTCTACCAATTTCACCACGACCGCGGTTTTTTCTGTTCGGATGGCATGAGGTTCCTACGAAGAGGTTTGGCTTTCCGAACAGCTTTAGAGTTTACCCTGAAATGAAGCCATTTCTTACGGGTCACTCTGAAAACATCAGAGTTACTTGCTGGGAATCTGTCCCGCGCCAGCCGCAGGCGCGCTCGCGGGTGCCGCAGCAGGTGCCGCGCCCGACTGACCCGAGGGAATCTGGCCTGCCGCGCCCGAAGCCGGCGTGGCCGGCACGCCGATGGCTGCGCGCTCCAGCAGGCTGCCGCCGCCCGTGGGGCGTGCGTGGCTGAAGTAGGCCAGCAGCAGCGTGCAGGCGAAGAACACCGCGGCCAGCACGGCCGTGGTGCGCGAAAGGAAGTTCGCGCTGCCGCTGGCGCCGAACAGGCTGCCGGCGCTGCCGCTGCCGAAGGCCGCGCCCATGTCGGCGCCCTTGCCGTGCTGGATCAGGATCAGCCCGATCATCACCAGCGCCGACAGCATCTGCACGCCGACCAAAAGGTTGAGGACCACGTTCATTCGTTCTTACTCCTAATTGATGCCTGCCCTGCCCGCTTCAGCGGGCGGCGGCGGAAATGATCTGCAAAAAGTCGGGGGCCTTCAGGGAAGCGCCGCCGATCAGGCCGCCGTCGATGTCGGCTTGCGCCAACAGTTCGGCCGCGTTGGCGGCATTCATGCTGCCGCCGTAGAGGATCTTGATGCCAGCCGCATGCTCGCTCGCGGCGTGATGCAGTTGCGCGCGCAACACCGCGTGCACCGCCTGCGCCTGTTCGGGCGTGGCCGTCTTGCCGGTGCCGATGGCCCACACGGGTTCGTAGGCGACCACGATCTCGCTGATGCAGTGGCCGTTCACGTGGATGACCGCCGCCAGCTGGCGCTTCACCACTTCCTCGGTCTGCCCTGCTTCGCGCTGCGCCAGCGTCTCGCCGACGCAGACGATCGGCGTGATGCCGTTGGCCAGCGCGGCCGCGGTCTTCGCGGCCACGGCGTCGTCGGTCTCGCCGTGGTACTGGCGGCGCTCCGAATGGCCGACGATGGCATAGCGCACACCGAAGTCCTTCAGCATCGCCGCCGACTGCTCGCCCGTGAAGGCGCCCTGCGCCTGCGCGGAAATGTCCTGCGCGCCCAGCGCCATCGGCGAACCCGCCAGCAGCGACTGCAGTTGCGCGAAATACGGCGCGGGCGCGCACAGCGCGATGTCGCACGCGGGCGCATTCGCCACGAGCCCCTGCCGCAGCGCCGTCACCAGCGCCTCGTTGGCAGCCAGGCTGCCATTCATCTTCCAGTTCCCTGCGATCAGTTTCTTGTGGGTCGTCATCGTGCTCGTCTCGTCACCAGGTCAGCACGATCTTGCCGATGTGCTGGTTCGATTCCATCAACGCATGCGCCTGCGCTGCACCGCTGGGCTCGCCGGCCGCCGCGAAGGTGCTGTGGATCACCGGCTTGACCGCGCCGCTCTCGAGCAGCGGCCATACCTTTTCGTGCAGCGCCTTGGCGATCGCACCCTTGAATGCCACCGGCCGCGGACGCAGCGTCGACCCCGTGATCGTGAGCCGCTTGCGCAGCACCAGACCCGCGTTGATCTGGCTCTTGACGCCGCCCTGCACCGCGATGATCACCAGCCGGCCATCCTCGGCCAGGCACTCGACCTCGCGCGCCACGTAGTCGCCCGCGACCATGTCGAGGATGACGTCCACGCCCTTGCCGCCGGTCAGCGACTTCGCCACTTCGACGAAATCGGCCGTGCGGTAGTTGATCGCGTGATCGGCGCCGAGTTTCAGGCAGGCCTCGCACTTGTCGTCGCTGCCGGCCGTGACGATCACGGTCGCGCCCAGCGCCTTGGCGATCTGGATCGCCGTGACGCCGATGCCGCTCGAGCCGCCCTGGATCAGCAGGGTTTCGCCCTTTTGCAGGCGGCCGCGCTCGAACACGTTGCTCCAGACGGTGAAGAAGGTCTCGGGCAGCGAAGCCGCCTCGACGTCGCTCCAGCCCTTGGGCACCGGCAGGCACTGCGCCACGGGCGCCACGCACAGCTGCGCATAGCCGCCGCCGGCGATCAGCGCGCAGACGCGGTCGCCGATCGCGAAGCCCGCCTCGGCCAATGCCGCGGCATCGCCCGACACGATCTCGCCGGCCACTTCGAGGCCCGGCAGGTCGGAGGCGCCGGGCGGCACCGGATAGTGGCCCATGCGCTGCAGCACGTCGGGGCGGTTGACACCGCTGGCCGACACGCGAATCAGCAGCTCGCCCGCGCCGGCGACCGGATCGGGACGATCCGTGACGCGCAGCACCTCGGGGGCGCCGTACGAAGCGATTTCAATGGCTTTCATGGTCTCCTGGCCTCCAGCCGCCCGTGCGACGGGCGCATTCAGCAATCGGAAAGGCAAAGGCGGCGCGCGGCGCATGCCGCGGCCGCCATGGCCTTCTTACTCCTGCGACTCGCGCGGAGCCTGCGGCTGCTGCGACTCGCCGGCCGGAGCCTGCTCGTTGCGCGGCTGCTGCTGGTCGTTGTTGAAGCGCGGAGCGCGCTCGCCACGGTCGCCGCCGCGGTCACCGCGGTCGCCGCGATCACCACCACGGTCGCCGCGGTCGCCGCGGTCACGGCGCTCGCCGCCACGGTCACCACGGTCTTCGCGCGGCGGGCGCTCGCTGTATTCCATGCCGGCCGGACGCTCGGTCAGCGCCTTCATCGACAGCTTGACGCGACCCTTGTCGTCGGTCTCGAGGACCTTGACCTTCACGATCTGGCCTTCGCTCAGGTAGTCGGTCACCTTCTCGACGCGCTCGTGCGCGATCTGGCTGATGTGCAGCAGGCCGTCCTTGCCGGGCAGCAGGTTGATCAGCGCGCCGAAGTCCAGGATCTTGGTGACCGGGCCTTCGTAGATCTTGCCGATCTCGACCTCGGCCGTGATCTGCTCGATGCGCTTCTTGGCCTCTTCGGCCTTGGCCGGATCGGTCGACGCGATGGTGATGGTGCCGTCTTCGTCGATGTTGATCTGCGTGCCGGTTTCTTCCTGCAGGCCGCGGATGACCGCGCCGCCCTTGCCGATCACGTCGCGGATCTTCTCGGGGTTGATCTTCAGCGTGGTCAGGCGCGGTGCGAACTGCGACACGTCGGCCTTGGCCTCGCCCATCGCCTCCTGCATCTTGCCCAGGATGTGCATGCGCGCTTCCTTGGCCTGCGCCAGCGCGACCTGCATGATTTCCTTGGTGATGCCCTGGATCTTGATGTCCATCTGCAGCGCGGTGATGCCGTTGGTCGTGCCGGCCACCTTGAAGTCCATGTCGCCGAGGTGGTCCTCGTCGCCCAGGATGTCGGTCAGCACCGCGAAGCGGTTGTCTTCCTTGATCAGGCCCATGGCGATGCCGGCCACGTGGGCCTTCATCGGCACGCCGGCGTCCATCATCGAGAGGCAGCCGCCGCAGACCGAAGCCATCGACGAGGAGCCGTTCGACTCGGTGATCTCCGACACCACGCGCACGGTGTAGGGGAATTCTTCCTTGTTCGGCAGCACGGCGACGAGCGCGCGCTTGGCGAGACGGCCGTGGCCGACTTCGCGACGCTTGGTCGAGCCCATGCGGCCGACTTCACCGGTGGCGAAGGGAGGCATGTTGTAGTGGAACAGGAAGCGGTCCTCGAACTCGCCGGCCAGCGCGTCGATGCGCTGCGCGTCGCGTTCGGTGCCCAGCGTGGTCACGACCAGCGCCTGGGTTTCGCCGCGCGTGAACAGCGCCGAGCCGTGGGTGCGCGGCAGCACCGAGTTGCGGATCTCGATCGGGCGCACGGTGCGCGTGTCGCGGCCGTCGATGCGCGGCTCGCCTTGCAGGATCTGGCTGCGCACGATGCGCGCTTCGATCGCGAACAACAGGTCGCTGACCTTGCCGGCGTCGAAGGCGGCGCCTTCGGCCTTCAGGGCCTCGAAGACGCTGGCATTGGCTTCGCGCAGGGCCTGGGTACGGGCCTGCTTGCTGCGGATCTGGTAGACGGCGCGCAGCTTCTCTTCGGCCAGGCCGTTGACCTTGGCGATGAAGTCCTCGTCCTTGGCTTCGGGCGCCCAGGTGCCTTCCTTGAGCCACAGCGGCTTGCCGGCTTCGCGCACCAGTTCGTGGATGGCGTTGATCGCCAGCTTGCCCTGCTCGTGGCCGAAGACCACGGCGCCGAGCATGATGTCTTCGGCCAGTTGCTGGGCTTCGGACTCGACCATCAGCACCGCGGCTTCGGTACCGGCCACGACGAGGTCCATCTGCGAATCCTTGCGCGCGGTCTGGCCCGGGTTCAGCACGTACTGGCCGTTGATGTAGCCCACGCGCGCGGCGCCGATCGGGCCGTCGAACGGAATGCCCGAGACCGACAGGGCGGCGCTCACGGCGATCATCGCGGCGATGTCGGCGTCGACTTCGGGGTTCAGCGACACGGTGTGGATCACCACGTGCACTTCGTTGAGGAAGCCCTCGGGGAACAGCGGACGGATCGGGCGGTCGATCAGGCGGCTGGTCAGGGTTTCGTGTTCGCTGGGCTTGGCTTCGCGCTTGAAGAAGCTGCCGGGGATCTTGCCGGCGGCATAGGTCTTCTCGATGTAGTCGACGGTCAGCGGGAAGAAGTCCTGGCCCGGCTTGGCGGTCTTGGAAGCGACCACGGTGGCCAGCACGACGGTGCCGTCGATGTCGACCAGCACGGCGCCCGTGGCCTGGCGGGCGATTTCGCCCGTTTCCATGACGACGGTCTTGTCGCCCCATTGGAAGGACTTGGTGACTTTGTTGAAGAGGCTCATGTTTGCTCCTGTTTTAGTAGCAGATCATCGAAGATCCGCACGGCTCGGAGGGCTTTTTCAGAACACGATGCCATTCCAGCGAAGCTCGATTCGAACTTCCCTGGAATGACACAGCTTCGCTCTGTAGGGCACCCCGAAAGTGGTTCGCGAAGTAAAAAACGCCTGAGCTAGCGGACTAACCCAGGCGTTTTTTCATGCGATTCGGCTTACTTGCGCAGGCCCAGCTTGGCGATCAGCGCGGTGTAACGGTCGGCGTCCTTGGACTTCAGGTAGTCGAGCAGCTTGCGACGGCGGCTCACCATGCGCAGCAGGCCGCGACGGCCGTGGTGGTCCTTGGCGTGCGTCTTGAAGTGGGGGGTGAGCTCGTTGATGCGGGCGGTCAGCAGTGCGACTTGCACTTCGGGGCTGCCGGTGTCGTTGGCGGCGCGGGCGTTGTCCTTGACGACTTCGGCCTTGATGGAGGCTGCGATCATTGATTTTTCCTTTGTTCCGGTGGTGTTTGACTTGCGGTGGGTGCTGGAACTGCGCTCACCGTGCGCCTTGCGGCATGCAAAGCCTTGGGATTATACATCGGCCGTCCTGGACGCCCCTTGCCGGTGCCGCCCGTCGAGCGAGACCAGCGCCACCGCCCCCAGCACGCAGGCCGCGCCGGCGATCTGGGGCCAGCCCACCGGTTCGCCGAGCCACCAGGCCGCGAGGGCCAGTGCCGACACCGGCATCAGCGCCGTGAACAGCGCCGCCTCGGCGCCGCTGAGCCGGGCCGCGCCCGCGTACCAGAGCAGGAAGCCCGCCACCGTCGGCACCAGCGCGTAGTAGGCCACACCGGCCAGCGCCTCGGCCGGCACGGGCTGCAGCCAGGCACGCTCCAGCAGCGCGGGCAGCAGCGACAGCAGCAGCCCCAGCGCGGTCATCGCGCTCGACTGCGCGAGCGGCGGCAGCGGCACGCGCAGCCGCTTGTTGAGCAGGATGAACAGCGATTCGAAGGCCACCGCGCCCAGCACCAGCAGGTTGCCGAGCAGCGCGGCCGGCGTGCGCGCGCCGCCCTCCCCGCCCGGCCGCAGCGTGATCGCCAGCACGCCCAGGCTCGCGAGCACGATCCCGCCCAGCAGGTAGCGCCCGGGCCGCTCGCGCAGCGCGAGCACCGCCACCAGCGCGGCGATGGCCGGCAGGGTGCCGGCCACCACGCCCGCGTCGGCCGCCGGCGCCCAGCGCAGGCCCAGGATCAGCAGCACCGTGTAGCCGACGCTGCCCGCGGCCGCCTGGCACAGCAGCAGCCAGGCATCGTGCCGGTCCGGGCGCGGCCAGCGCACGCGCATCCACCGCATCAGCACCAGGAACACCGGCAGCGCCAGCGCGAAGCGCAGCGCGGTCGCCGTGAACGGCGGCAGGCCGCTCGCGATCAGCTTGCTCGCCACCACCGTGCTGCCGACCGTGACCATCGCGAGCGCGCACAGCCACATTCCCTTGCTGCGTTCCGACATGCTTTTCGCCCTTCTTTCATTTGCAGAAAGCGCGAGCGTCTCCCGCCGGAGGCGCGGCGGTCTTGAACGAAATTGCAGGACGAGGTCAGGCGCCGTGCGCGGCCGCGTACGCGCCAGGCGTGAAGCCCAGGAAGCGCACGAAGGCCCGCGTCATGTGGCTCTGGTCGGCAAAGCCCGCGCCGGCCGCGGCATCGGCCAGCGCCCGGCCCTGCGCGATCAGCCGGCGCGCGCGCGACAGCCGGCACTGCTGCAGCCAGGCATGCGGCGGCAGCCCGAAGGCGGCCGCGAAGCCGCGCAGCAGCTGCCAGCGGCTCAGGCCGGCCTCGTGCGCCAGCTCGGCGAGCGTGGGCGCGGCCACGCAGTCGTCGGCGATGCGTGCCCGCGCGCGCTCCAGCGCGACGGAAGCGATGCGAGGCACGGGCTCCGGCGCCAGCGCGCCCGGTGCATCGCGCAGCAGTTCCAGCACGCCCTGCTCGAGCGCCAGCGCATCGGCGCCCTCGGCCACGCCCGCGAACAGCCGTTCGACCCCGTGCCGCAGCGCCGGATCGTTGAGCACCGGCCGCGTCAGCTCGAGTCCGGGCGCGGCATCGGCCAGCAACGCGGGCGCCAGGTGCAGCATGCGCCAGGCGCGCGCCTCGCCGCGCAGCGCGACGCCGTCGTGCACCTCGCCGGGGTTGACCGTAATGACGTCCCCGCGCACCGCCTCGACCGCGCCGCGGCCACTGGCCGAGCGCTGGCCGCCGCGGTCGATCACGCCGATGCCGTAGACGTCGTGCATGTGGCGCGGAAAGCTGCGCGCCGATTCGGCCGCGATCGTCTGCAGGCCCGGCAGCGCCGAGCCGCGGATGCGCACGGCGTCGACGGGCACGGGCCTCGGCGTCATTCAGCCCTGCTTGGCGAGCCAGCCGCGCAGCCGCTCCACGCCCTGCACCAGCCGCTGCGGATCCTTCGAGGCGAAGCACCAGCGCAGCCAGCCCTGCCCTTCGGGCGCGAAGGCATTGCCGGGCGCGAGCCCGAGCCCGGCCTCGACCACCAGCCGCTTGGCCACCTCGAAGGAATCGTCGAAACCCTCGAGCCGGAAGAAGGCATACATGCCGCCCTTGGCCGGCGCCACCTGCACGCCCGGCACGGCCGCCAGCAGCGGCACCAGCGTGTCGCGGCACGACTTAAGGTGCGCCACCACGCGCGGCGTGATCTCGGCCGTGTGCTCGATCGCCACCACCCCGGCGCGCTGCGTGAACACGCTCGCGCACGAGGTGTTGAACTCGATCAGCTTGCCGATGCCCTCGACCAGCGCGGGCGGCAGCACCAGCCAGCCCAGGCGCCAGCCGGTCATCAGGAAGCTCTTCGAGAAGCTGTGCGTGACCACCAGCCGGTCGTCGGGCCGTGCGATGTCGAGGAAGCTCGGCGCGCAGCCGTTGGCCGTGGGTTCGAAGTACAGGCGCTCGTAGACCTCGTCCGCGAGGATCCAGGTGCCGGTCTCGCGGCAATGGTCGAGCACGGCCTGCTGCTCCTCGCGCGTCATCGTCCAGCCGGTCGGATTGTTCGGCGCATTGACGATCAGCAGCTTGGTGGTCGAAGTGACCGCCGACCGCAGCGCCTGCAGGTCCAGCGTCCATTCGCCCTGCACCGGCACCAGCGGCACCGTGCGCACCGTCGCGCCGAGGATCGCGGGCTGCGCCGTGAGGTTGGGCCACACGGGTGTCACCGCGACCACCTCGTCGCCGGCATCGACCAGCGCCTGCACCGCGAGCATCAGCGCACTCACGCCGCCCGAGGTGACGGCGATGCGCGAGGCATCGACCACGGGGTGCAGGCTGCTGGTGTAGCGCGCGATCGCCGCGCGCAGCTCGGGCAGGCCGAGGTTGTGGGCATAGAAGGTCTCGCCGCGCTGCAGCGAATCGATCGCTGCCTGGCGGATGACTTCGGGCGTGACCTCGTCGCTCTCGCCGAACCAGAAGGCGAGCACGTCGCTGCGGCCGAGGCCGGCATTGGCGACTTCGCGGATCTTGGAGGCTTCGAGGTTGTGGATGGCTTGGCGCATGCTGTGTTCTTCTTTCGTTGTCGTCGTGTCTTCGCTTCGTGCCTTCAGGGGCGCTTCATCTTGCACGAAGTCGGCAGCTCCGCGCGCTCGGGGGCAATGGTCTTGATCACGCGAAAGCCGTAGCCCGAGCCCTCGACGTCGAACTGCACGCCCGCTCGGCCCTGCTTGTCCATCACGCCGACCACGAGCTGCTGCTGGAACTGGTGATCGGCCGCGCGCATGCGCCCGCGCTGGCCGTACAGCGTGACGTCGGCCTGCTCGAGCGCGCGCGCCACCGCCACGGTGTCGGTGCTGCCCGCGCGCTCGAGCGCCTGCGCCAGCGACTCGATCAAGAGCTGCATGCGCATGTGGACGTAGTCGTCCGCGGGCTTCGGAAAGCGCGTGCGGAAGGCGCGGTAGAAGGCCTCCGACTGCGGCGTCTGCACGTTCGGCAGCCAGTCGGCCACCGCGATCACGCGGCCGATGCCGGCATCGCCGATGGCCGCGGGCGCGCCCAGCGCATTGCCGTAGAAGGTGTAGAAGGTGCCGTTGAAGCCGGCCTCGCGCGCGGCCTTCACGAGCAGCGTGAGGTCGTTGCCCCAGTTGCCCGTGACCACCGCCTGCGCGCCGCTCGTGATGATCTTGCTGGCGTAGGGCGCGAAGTCCTTCACCTTGCCCAGCGGATGCAACTCGTCGCCGACGATCTCCACGTCGGGCCGCAGCGCGCCGAGCTGGCGCCGCGATTCGCGCAGCACCGCCTGGCCGAAGCTGTAGTCCTGTCCCAGCAGGTAGATGCGCTTGAGCGCGGCATCGTCCTTCACCACGTCCATCAGCGCGGCCACGCGCATGTCGGCGTGAGCGTCGAAGCGGAAGTGCCAGAAGCTGCAGCGCTCGTTGGTCAGCGAGGGCTCGACCGCCGCGTAGTTGAGGAACAGGATGCGCCGCTGCGGGTCGCGCTCGTTGTTCTTGTCGATCGCATCGATCAGCGCCGCCGCGGTGGCCGAGGAGTTGCCCTGCAGCACGATGCGCGCGCCATCGTCGATCGCGGCGCGCAGCGCCGACAGCGCTTCCTCGTTCTGCCCCTTGCTGTCGTAGCGGTCGAGCTGCAGCGGCCGCGCGCCGCCCGGCAGCTTGATGCCGCCGCGCGCATTCACGCGCTCCACGGCCCACAGCAGGTTGCGGAACACCGCCTCGCCGGTGTTGGCGAACGGGCCGCTCATGCTCTCGATCAGCGCGAGGCGGATGGGTGCGGGCGGGGTCTGCGCGAGCGCCGCGAAGGGCCTCGCGCATAGCGACAGTGCCGCGAATTTCAAGGCCTGGCGGCGCTCGAAAAAGCTGGAATTCATTGACTTGAAACGCGCGCCGCTGGGCCTAGATGAGGTTTCAAGCGGCACTCAGGATTGAACGGCCGCGCAGTGTAAGGGACACACATTCCATGTCCCCATTGTGTTCATTCAGGAGTACTTCCATGTTTTTCGCACCCGCTCTCCGCGCCACCCGCTTCACCCCCCGCGCCTACGATCGCGCCTTCGAACGCTTCGTGAACGATGCCTTCGCCGGCACCGCGCGCCGCTCGCCGCTGGTCGAGCAGGACGACAAGAGCTGGACCCTGTCGCTCGACGTGCCCGGCTTCGCCCGCGAAGACCTGAGCATCGGCATCGAAGGCGCCGTGGTCCGCATCGAGAGCAAGGCCGACGCCAAGCGCCAGTTCAAGGCCGCCTACGAGCTGCCGCTGGACATCGACGCGGCTGCCAGCGAAGCCAAGCTCGAGAACGGCGTGCTGACGCTGAAGCTCGCCAAGGTGGTGCCGGTCAGCCAGGTCTCGCAGCTGCAGATCAACTGATCCAAGCGCAACCGACCTGCGAAAAAGCCCGCGCGGCGACGAGCCGCGCGGGCTTTTTCATGGGCGCTCTCAGACGGTGGCGGGCAGGTCCGCCGACAGCGAGGCCATCGGCCAGCGCGGCTTCACGTCGAAGGCATAGCGCTCGGTGGGCTGCGACAGCCCCGACTGCAGCCGCATCGCCGCGGCCATCGCGATCATCGCGCCGTTGTCGGTGCACAGGTGCAGCTCGGGGTAGTGCACGCGCACGCCGCGCTTGGCGCAGGCGGCATTGAGCTGCTCGCGCAGCATGCGGTTCGCGCCCACGCCACCGGCCACCACCAGCCGCTTGAGGCCGGCCTGGTCGAGCGCGGCCAGCGATTTCTTCAGCAGCACCTCGACGATCGCCGCCTGCGTGGAGGCCGCGAGGTCGGACTTGCGCGCCTCGAGCGAATCGCCGAGCTTCTTGGCCTGCGTGAGCACGGCCGTCTTGAGGCCGGCGAAGGAGAAGTCTAGGTCGCCGCTGTGCAGCAGCGGGCGCGGCAGCTTGAAGGCCGCCGGATCGCCGCCCTCGGCCAGCTTGGCGAGCCAGGGGCCGCCGGGGTACGGCAGGCCCATGAGCTTGGCGCTCTTGTCGAAGGCCTCGCCGGCCGCGTCGTCGATGGTCTCGCCCAGCAGCTCGTAGCGGCCCACGCCGTCCACGCGCATGAGCTGGGTGTGGCCGCCCGAGACCAGCAGCGCCACGAAGGGGAACTCGGGCGGGTCGGCGCTCAGGAACGGCGACAGCAGGTGGCCCTCGAGGTGGTGCACGCCGAGCACCGGCTTGCCGAGCGCCGCGCCCAGCGCGCAGGCCACGCCCGCGCCCACGAGCAGCGCGCCCGCGAGGCCGGGGCCGCGCGTGTAGGCGACCACGTCGACCTCGGCCAGCGTGCGCCCGGCCTCGGCCATCACGGCATCGGTCAGCGGCAGCACGCGGCGGATGTGGTCGCGGCTCGCGAGTTCGGGCACCACGCCGCCATAGGCCTGGTGCATCGCGATCTGGCTGTGCAGCGCATGCGAGCGCAGCACCGGCAGCGCGTCGCCATGCGACTCGACCAGCGCCACGCCGGTCTCGTCGCAGGAGGATTCGATTCCTAGAAGCAGCATGGCCGCGAGTGTAGGCGGCGGGCGATAGGGGTTGCTGGCGCGGGGGTACGGCACGGATGTTGCTGCTGGTCCGGCACCCCATGAAATCCGGACTGCACTTCCTGATCGCCGCGCGGCGCAGCGAGATCGACGCGCTCGAGCAGCTCGCGCGCACCAGCGAGCTGGTCGGCGCCGTCGGCCGCCTCGTGCATGCGCTGCAGCGCGAGCGCGGCCTGTCGAACGTCTTCCTGGCCTCGCGCGGCACGCGCTTCGGCGACCAGCGCGATCCGCAGATCGCCGAGTGCGTGGCGCTCGAGCAGGCGGTGCGGCTGGGCTTCGACCGGCTCGAGGCCGAGGCGCAAGGCCGCGCGGGCGACGGCAACCACACGCGGCTGTTCAGCCGCATCGCCTGGGTGCTGCCGGGCCTCGATGGCCTGCCGGCCCTGCGCCGGCGCATCGGCGCGCTCGAACTGCAGCCCGCGCAGGCCACCGCGGCCTTCGCCAAGCTGGTCGCAGGGCTGCTGTCGGTGGTGTTCGAGGCCGCCGACGGCGCCACCGACCCCGAGATCTCGCGCCTGCTGGTGGCGCTGTTCAACTTCATGCAGGGCAAGGAGTTCGCGGGCCAGGAGCGCGCCCTCGGCGCCGCCGCCCTCGCCACGGGCCGTGTCGACGACGCGCAGCGGGCCCAGTGGCTGCACCTGGTCGAGTCGCAGGAGCGCTGCTTCCAGGTCTTCACCGAGTTCTCCAATCCCGCGCTGCTCGCGCTGTGGCGCCAGAGCCAGAGCGACAGCACCTTGGCCGGGCTCGAGCGCATGCGCCGCATCGGCACCGTGCATCCGGGCGCGGCGCCCGCAGGCGGTCTGCCCGACCCGCGGCTGAGCCAGGCCTGGTTCGACTGCTGCAGCGCGCGCATCGACGCCATGCGCATCGTCGAGGACCAGTTGGCCGATGACCTGCGGCTGCAGTGCGGTCACAAGACCGAACAGGCGCGGCGCGAACTCGAGGACTACCAGCGCCTGCTCGACACGCTGGCGCCGCGCGACGACGGCGAGCGCTTCTTCGACGACGTGCTGGCGCCGGTACCGGCCGCCGCGCGTCCCGCCGCGCCCGAGGCCGCCACGCTCTATGGCCGCACGCTCGAGCGCTCGGTGCTCGACATGGTGCAGGCCCAGTCGCGCCGGCTGCAGGCCATGGGCGACGAGCTCGAGACCGTGCGCGCCTCGCTCAACGAGCGCAAGCTGGTCGAGCGCGCCAAGGGCCTGTTGATGGCGCATCGCCGGATGAGCGAGGAAGAGGCGCACAAGATGCTGCGCCAGACCGCGATGAACCAGAACCGCCGGCTGGTCGACGTGGCCGAGTCGGTGCTCGCGATGGCCGACTACCTGCCACGCTGATCGGTCCGCTCTGGTGCAGTGCACAACAACCGTGCCTGCCGACGCGCCGACCGCCCTTCCCCGCGCAATCCGAGTTCAGGGCGCACCCATACGGCGCATCGAGCTAGCAAAGCCATAGCAAAACCAGGCGCGGCGAGGCTGGCACGCGCTTTGCTCAAGACAGTGCATGAGGCCTTCGGGCCTCCAGGCAGAGGGCCCCCAATGGCGGGGGCCGTCCACCGACCCGGACAAAGGCGTCCTTATCCCGCGGGGCTGGCTCGTTTGCGAGCAGCCCCCTGCGGTGGTGAGGACGCCTTTTCGTTTTTGTCTTCCGCCTTTCTCTTCGCAGGAGTCCGCCCCATGTCCGATCCGCTGCAAACCAAACTGAGCCGGCGCCGCGTGCTGCAGGCCGCCGCCATCGGCGCCGTCGGGATCGATCCCGCGCTGCGCGCCGCCGTCTGGGCCCAGGGCTCCGACAAGCCCGAGAAGGAGGAGGTCAAGATCGGCTTCATCCCGCTGACCGACTGCGCCAGCGTGGTGATGGCCTCGGTGCTGGGCATCGACAAGAAGTACGGCGTGAAGATCGTGCCGAGCAAGGAGGCGAGCTGGGCCGGCGTGCGCGACAAGCTGGCCAACGGCGACCTCGACATGGCCCACGTGCTCTACGGCCTGGTCTACGGCATGCACCTGGGCCTGAGCGGCCCGAAGAAGGACATGGCCGTGCTCATGACCCTCAACAACAACGGCCAGGCGATCACGCTGTCGAAGAAGCTGGCCGACAAGGGCGCGGTCGACGCGGCCTCGCTCGCCAAGCTGATCGCCAGCGAGAAGCGCGAATACACCTTCGCCCAGACCTTCCCCACCGGCACCCACGCGATGTGGCTCTACTACTGGCTCGCCTCGGCCGGCATCGACCCGTTCAAGGACGTCAAGAACATCACCGTGCCGCCGCCGCAGATGGTGGCCAACATGCGCGTGGGCAACATGGACGGCTACTGCGTCGGCGAGCCCTGGGGCCAGCGCGCGATCATGGACGGCATCGGCATCACGGCCATCACCACGCAGGACATCTGGAAGGACCATCCCGAGAAGGTGCTCGGCACCACGGCCGAGTTCGCGAAGAAGTACCCGAACACCGCGCGCGCCGTGACCGCCGCCGTGCTCGAGGCCGGCAAGTGGATCGACACCGGCCTGCAGAACAAGAACAAGATGGCCGAGACCATCGCCGACAAGAGCTACGTCAACACCAGCGTGGACGCGATCAACCAGCGCATCCTGGGCCGCTACGTCAACGGCCTGGGCAAGAGCTGGGACGACCCGAACCACATGAAGTTCTACAACGGCGGCGCGGTCAGCTTCCCCTACCTGTCCGACGGCATGTGGTTCCTCACGCAGCACAAGCGCTGGGGCCTGCTCAAGGAGCATCCCGACTACCTCAAGGTCGCGACCGAGATCAACCGCATCGACATCTACAAGCAGGCGGCCGCCGCCACGCAGACGCCGGTGCCCAAGGACCCGATGCGCAGCAGCAAGCTGTTCGACGGCTCGGTCTGGGACGGCAAGGACCCGAAGAAGTACGCCGAGTCCTTCAAGCTTCATGCATAGGGAGAACACCATGGTCAGCGCAGTCTTCCATTCGCCGCTCGAGGCGGTCGCCGCGCCGTCGGCTCCGGCCATCGCGGCCAAGCCCGCCGCCGCCACCACGGCGCCCGTTCGCCCCCTGCCCGCGCCCGAGCCGCGGGCGCGCACCCCGCTCGACCTGCGCGCCTTCTGGATGCGCGTGCTGCCGCCGCTCGCGGGCTTCGGCCTGCTGCTGCTGGTGTGGGAGATCGTGGCCATGCGCAGCACCACCGGCTTCCCCTCGCCGCTGGCGGTCTGGCAGCAGGCGCTCACGGTGTTCAGCGATCCCTTCTACAGCAAGGGCCCGAACGACCAGGGCGTGGGCTGGAACGTGCTGTCCTCGCTGCAGCGCGTGGCGCTGGGCTTCGGCCTCGCGGCGCTGGTCGGCATTCCGGCCGGCTTCGCGATCGGGCGCTTCGAGTTCCTTGCGCGCATGTTCAATCCGCTGATCAGCCTGCTGCGCCCGGTCTCGCCGCTGGCCTGGCTGCCGATCGGCCTCTTGGTGTTCAAGGGCGCCAACCCGGCAGCGATCTGGACCATCTTCATCTGCTCGATCTGGCCGATGGTGATCAACACCGCCGTGGGCGTGCAGCGCGTGCCGAGCGACTACATGAACGTGGCCAAGGTGCTGAACCTCAGCGAATGGAAGATCCTCACCAAGATCCTGTTCCCCGCCGTGCTGCCCTACATGCTGACCGGCGTGCGGCTGGCCGTGGGCACCGCCTGGCTGGTGATCGTGGCGGCCGAGATGCTGACCGGCGGCGTGGGCATCGGCTTCTGGGTCTGGGACGAGTGGAACAACCTCAACGTCGCCAACATCATCATCGCGATCTTCGTGATCGGCATCGTCGGCCTGGTGCTCGAGTTCGCGCTGATCAAGCTCGCGACGGCCTTCACGTTCGAAGAGGTGAAATCATGATCGACGAGTCGAAGTACATCGAGATTCACGGCGTGGAGCAGGCCTTCAAGACACCCAAGGGCCGCTTCGTCGCGCTGCGCGACGTCCACCTCGGTGTGGCCAAGGGCGAGTTCATCACGCTGATCGGCCACTCGGGCTGCGGCAAGTCCACGCTGCTGAACCTGATCGCCGGCCTCACCACGCCCACCGCCGGCGCGCTGCTGTGCGCCAACAAGGAGATCAAGGGCCCGGGCCCCGAGCGCGCGGTGGTGTTCCAGAACCACTCGCTGCTGCCCTGGCTCACCTGCTTCGAGAACGTCTACCTCGCGGTCGAGCGCGTGTTCGCCGCCACCGAGAACAAGGCGCAGCTGCGCGCGCGCACCGACGCGGCGCTGGCGCTGGTCGGCCTCACGCCCGCGGCGCAGAAACGCCCCGGCGAGATCTCGGGTGGCATGAAGCAGCGCGTGGGCATCGCGCGTGCGCTGTCGATGGAGCCCAAGGTGCTGCTGATGGATGAGCCCTTCGGCGCGCTCGACGCCCTCACGCGCGCCAAGCTGCAGGACGAGCTGCTGGCCATCGTGCAGAAGACGCGCAGCACGGTCGTGATGGTCACGCACGACGTGGACGAGGCCGTGCTGCTGAGCGACCGCATCGTGATGCTCACCAACGGCCCGGCCGCCACCATCGGCGAGGTGCTCACGGTCGACATCCCCCGCCCGCGCAACCGCGTCGAGCTCGCGGAGGACCCGGCCTACGTGCATGCGCGCAAGGCCGTGATCGACTTCCTCTATACGCGCCAGGGGCACGTGGAGAAGGCCGCGGCCTGACTCGGGCGCGCGCCGGGCCGCCCGGCGCATGGGTGCACACCCGCGCCTCGCCCGCTTGATATCCGCTCGGTCGCAGAAAGGCAGGGCCCTATGAAGAAGATGAAACTCGTGCTGATCGGCAACGGCATGGCCGGCGTGCGCACGCTCGAGGAGCTGCTGAAGATCGCGCCCGGCCTCTACGACATCACGGTGTTCGGCGCCGAGCCGCATCCCAACTACAACCGCATCATGCTGTCGCCGGTGCTCGCGGGCGAGCAGACGCTCGACGAGATCGTGCTCAACGGCTGGGACTGGTACCGTGACCACGGCATCGCGGTGCATGCCGGCAGGAAGGTGGTCGAGGTCGACCGCGTGAAGCGCATCGTGCGCGCCGACGACGGCACCGAGGCCGCCTACGACCGCCTGCTGGTCTGCACCGGCTCCACCCCCTTCATGCTGCCGGTGCCCGGCAAGGAGCTCGAGGGCGTGATCGCCTACCGCGACATCGCCGACACCGACTGCATGATCGAGACCGCGCGCACGCACCGCCATGCGGTGGTGATCGGCGGCGGCCTCTTGGGCCTCGAGGCCGCCAACGGCCTGATGCGGCGCGGCATGGAGGTGACCGTGGTGCACGTGATGCCCTGGCTCATGGAACGCCAGCTCGACGAGGCCGCGGCCCGGCTGCTGCAGCAGTCGCTCGAGGAACGCGGCCTGAAGTTCAGGATGGGCGCGCAGACGCAGGAACTGGTCGGCGGCGAGCAGGGCCGCGTCACCGCCATCCGCTTCAAGGACGGCAGCGAGGTCCGGGCCGACCTGGTCGTGATGGCCGTGGGCATCCGCCCCAACGTCGAGCTGGCCGAGCGCATGCGGCTGCACTGCCACCGCGGCATCGTGGTCACCGACACCCTGCAGACCGTGACCGACGCGCGCATCTACGCGGTCGGCGAATGCGCGGCGCACCGCGGCATCGCCTATGGCCTGGTGGCGCCGCTGTTCGAGCAGGCCAAGGTGGCGGCCAACCACCTCGCGCAGTTCGGCATCGGCCGCTACCAGGGCTCGCTGACCTCGACCAAGCTCAAGGTCACGGGCATCGACCTGTTCAGCGCGGGCGAGTTCATGGGCGGCGAAGGCACCGAGGAGATCGTGATGAGCGATCCCTTCGGCGGCGTCTACAAGAAGCTGGTGCTCAAGGACGACAAGCTGGTGGGCGCCTGCCTCTACGGCGACACGGTGGACGGCAGCTGGTACTACGCGCTGGTGCGCGAGGGGCGCAGCGTGCAGGAGATCCGCGATCGGCTGATGTTCGGTGAAGCCCTGGCCGGCGATGCCGGTGGCGAGGGCGAACCCAAGGCGGCCGCATGACCGACACCCGCTCCACCTGCCCCTACTGCGGCGTCGGCTGCGGCGTGATCATCGAGTCCGAAGGCGCGCAGATCACCGGCGTGCGCGGCGACCCCGACCATCCGGCCAACTTCGGCCGCCTCTGCACCAAGGGCTCGACCCTGCACCTGACGACCAGCGCGCCGATCACGCGCCAGACGCGGCTGCTGCGCCCGATGCAGCGCGCGCGCCGCGGCGAGGCGCCGCAGCCACTGGGCTGGGACGCGGCGCTCGACGATGCGGCCAGCCGCTTCGCCGGCATCGTGCAGGCGCACGGCCCCGACGCGGTCGGCTTCTACGTCTCGGGCCAGTTGCTCACCGAGGATTACTACGTCTTCAACAAGCTCGCCAAGGGCCTGGTCGGCACCAACAACATCGACACCAACTCGCGCCTGTGCATGAGCAGCGCGGTGGCCGGCTACAAGCAGACGCTGGGCGCCGACGCGCCGCCTGCCTGCTACGACGACCTGCGGCATGCGCAGTGCCTGTTCATCGTCGGCAGCAACACCGCCTGGGCCCATCCGATCCTGTTTCGCCGCATCGAGGACGCGAAGGCCGCCAACCCGGCGCTGAAGATCGTGGTGGCCGATCCGCGCCGCACCGACACGGTGGAGATCGCCGACCTGTTCCTGCCGCTGCAGCCGGGCACCGACGTGATGCTGTTCAACGGCATGCTGCACCTGATGCTGCGCGAAGGCTGGATCGACGCCGACTACATCGCGGCCCACACCAGCGGCTTCGAAGCGCTGAAGGCCACGGTGGGCGACTGCACGCCCGAGACGGTGGCGCGGGTCTGCGGCCTCTCCACCGGGCAGCTGTTCGAGGCGGCCCGGCTGTTCGCCACCTCGCCGGCCACGCTGAGCCTGTACTGCCAGGGCCTCAACCAGTCCTCGAGCGGCACCGCGAAGAATGCCGCGCTGATCAACCTGCACCTGGCCACGGGCCAGATCGGGCGCGCGGGCGCGGGGCCGTTCTCCCTGACCGGCCAGCCCAATGCGATGGGCGGGCGCGAGGTCGGCGGCCTCGCGAACCTGCTGAGCGCGCACCGCGATCTCGCGAATCCGGCGCACCGCGCCGAGGTGGCGGCGCTCTGGGGCGTGCCCTCGGTGCCCGCGCGGCCCGGCAAGACCGCGGTCGAGATGTTCCAGGCCGCGGCCGACGGCGAGATCCGCGCGCTGTGGATCGCCTGCACCAACCCGGCCCAGTCGATGCCCGACCAGGCCACGGTGCGCCGCGCGCTCGAGCGCGCCGAGTTCGTGGTGGTGCAGGAAGCCTTCGCCACCACCGCCACCTGCGCCTACGCCGACCTGCTGCTGCCGGCCACCACCTGGGGCGAGAAGGAAGGCACTGTCACCAACAGCGAGCGCCGCATCTCGCGCGTGCGCCCCGCCGTGCCGCCGGCCGGCGAGGCGCGCCACGACTGGTCGATCGCGGCCGAATTCGCGCGCCGGCTCGAGGCGAGGCTGGGCCACGCGGCCACGCTGTTTCCCTACGAGAACGCCGAGTCGGTCTGGAACGAGCACCGCGAATCGACGCGCGGGCGCGACCTCGACATCACCGGCCTGAGCTGGGCGCTGCTCGAGCACGCCGGCCCGCAGCAATGGCCGCTGCGCGAGGGCGAGACGGCCGGCCGCGCGCGGCTCTACGAGGACGGCGTGTTCCCCACGCCCGACGGCCGCGCGCGCTTCGTCGACACCGTCTACCGCCCGCTGGCCGAGCCGCGCGAACCGCGCTGGCCGTTCTCGCTCAACACCGGCCGGCTGCGCGACCAGTGGCACGGCATGAGCCGCACCGGCAACGTCGGCCGGCTGTTCGGCCACGTGGCCGAGCCCGCGGTGCAGATGAACCCGCAGGACATGGCGCGGCGCGCGCTGCGCGAGGGCGACCTGGTGCACCTGAGCTCCAGGCGCGGCTCGATCCTGCTGCCCGCGCGTGCCAGCGAGGAGATCGCGCCCGACCAGGCCTTCGTCGCGATGCACTGGGGCGGCGAGTATCTGGGCGGCTCGTCCTCCACCGGCACGCCGCTCGCGGGCATCAATGCGCTGACCACGCCGGCCTACTGCCCGACTTCGAAGCAGCCCGAGCTCAAGCACGTGCCGGTCCAGATCCTCAAGGCCGAGCTGCCCTGGTCGCTGCTGGCCATGGCCTGGCTGCCCGACGACGACGCGCTGGCCGCGCGCCGCGCGCTGCAGGCGCTGATGACGGCCTTCCCGTTCGCGGCCTGCGTGCCCTTCTCGGGCGCCGACGGCAGCCGCGGCGGCCTGCTGTTCCGCGCAGCCGCCCACGAGGCGCCCGACGACGCCCTGCTCTCGCGCATCGAGGGCCTGCTGGGCCTGCAGGCGCCCGACACCCTGCGCTATGCGGACCGCCGCCGCGGCCAGCGCCGCGCGGCGCGGCTGGCGCGCCGGGCCGACGGCGCGCGGCTCGAGGCCTTCCTGCTGGGCGGCGACACCAGCGCCGAGGCCTGGATCGCCACCGTGCTGCGCGAGGAGCTGCCGGCGCAGGACTACGGCCGGCTGCTGCTGTCGCCCGGCGCGCGCGCCCCGGTGGCGGTGCAGTCGCGCGGCAAGCCGGTCTGCACCTGCTTCAACGTGACCGACCTCGCGATCGAGCGCCAGCTGCGGCGCTGCGACGGCTCGCCCGCGGAACGGCTGGCAGCCCTGCAGGGGGCGCTGAAATGCGGCACCAACTGCGGTTCGTGCATTCCCGAGCTCAAGCGGCGGGTGCGCTCGACGCCGGTGGAGGCGCTGGCGTGAGCCGTTGCGGCCCATTTCCCTCCAGCCGGACCAGGCATAAGCGAACTCTCATTCCGGCATAAGCCTTGCGGGACAATCCGCCTACCCATGGGAATCAGCCACTACATCAAGGAAATCGGCCGGGGCGCGCGCGGCGCCCGGCCGCTGTCGCGCGAACAGGCCTGCGACCTGTTCGGCCAAGTGCTCGACGGCACCGTCACCGACCTCGAGATCGGCGGCTTCTGCCTCGCGATGCGCATCAAGGGCGAAACGCCCGAGGAGATGGCCGGCTTCCTCGATGCCACGCATGCGCGGCTGGCGCGCTTTCCCGCCAGCGAGCGAGCGCTGGTCGTGCTGCCCAGCTACAACGGCGCGCGCAAGCTGCCGGTGCTCACGCCGCTGCTGGCGCTGCTGCTGGCGCGCGAGGGGCTGCCGGTGCTGGTGCACGGCAGCGCCACCGAGACCGCGCGCGTGCTGGCCTCCAACGTGCTCGAGGCGCTGGGCATCGCGCCGCTGACCGCGGTGCGCGAAATCGCCGCCGGCGAGGCCGCCTTCGCCGCCACCGAGCTGATGAGCCCGGGCCTCAAGCGGCTGCTCGACGTGCGCCGCGTGGTCGGTCTGCGCAACCCGGGCCACAGCGTGGTCAAGCTGATGCAGCCGGGCGCCGGCGCCTGCGTGGTGGTCGGCAGCTACACCCATCCCGAGTACGCGCGCGTCATGGCCGACACCTTCGAGCTCACCGGCATGACGGCGCTGCTGTCGCGCGGCCTCGAGGGCGAGGTGGTGTCGGACCCGCGCCGCACGGCCCAGATCGACGGCTTCGTGCGCGGCGTGCGCACCGAGCTGCAGGCCCAGCAGCCCGGCACCGACCCCGAGGTGCCCGGCCTGCCGAAGGAGATCGACGTCGCGACCACGGCCGACTACACGCGCCGCGTGCTGGCCGGAGAGCTCCCCGTGCCCGAGGCGATCACTACGCAGGTCCGGTACATCACGCAACTGGCATCCCACGCATGACAACGAACGCCCCCACCCCTTCCCTCATCGCCGGCCGCTGCACGCTGGTGGGCGCCGGCCCGGGCGACCCCGAGCTGCTGACCATCAAGGCCGTGAAGGCGATCCAGGCCGCCACGGTGCTGCTGGTCGACGACCTCGTGAACGACGCCATCGTGCAGGCCCATGCCCGGCCCGATGCGCGCATCGTGCACGTGGGCAAGCGCGGCGGCTGCAAGAGCACGCCGCAGGCCTTCATCGAGCGGCTGATGATCACCGCGGTGCGCGAGGGCGAGACGGTGGTGCGGCTCAAGGGCGGCGACCCCTTCATCTTCGGCCGCGGCGGCGAGGAGGTCGAGCACCTGCGCGAGGCCGGCATCGAATGCGCGGTGGTCAACGGCATCACGGCCGGCCTCGCGGCCGTCACCGCGCTGGGCGTGCCGCTCACGCACCGCGACCATGCGCAGGGCGTGGTGTTCGTCACCGGCCATGCGAAGACGGGTGCCGGCGCCGCCGACGATCCGACCGACTGGCGCACGCTGGCCGCGACCGCGCATGCAGCGCGGCTCACGCTGGTGATCTACATGGGCGTGTCGGGCGCGGCCCGCATCGAGCGCGAGCTGCTGCACGGCCTGCCGGCCGGCACGCCGGTGGCCGTGATCCAGCATGCGAGCCTGCCGCAGCAGCGCCATGTCGCGACCACGCTGGGCCAATTGCAGCGCGGCATCGCCGAGGCCGGCCTCGCGAGCCCGGCCGTGATCGTGGTGGGCGACGTGCTGCGCGGCCTGGCCGCCGCCGGCCTGCCCGCGGACGCCGACCGCTTCGGCACCTGATCCCGGCACGCGCCGTACGCCCTAAGGCGTAGCGGTGAACCAGGCGGCCCGCGCACCCGAGCGCGTGGCATGGATCGTGCTCGGCCACGGGCAATGAATGCCGTCGCCACGCCCGTCCCCGCCGCCATCGAGATCGTCGCGCTGAGCAAGCGCTACGCCCCGGGCACCCCGGCCGCCGTCGACCGGATCGACCTACGCATCGCCAGCGGCAGCTACTGCTGCCTGCTCGGCCCCTCGGGCTGCGGCAAGAGCACCACGCTGCGCATGATCGCGGGCCACGAGTCGGTGACCAGCGGCGACATCCTGCTCGACAACCGCAACATCACCGACCTGCCGGCCGCCGCGCGCGGCACGGCGATGATGTTCCAGAGCTTCGCGCTGTTCCCGCACCTGTCGGCCACCGACAACGTGGCCTTCAGCCTCAAGATGAAGGGCGTAGGCAAGGCCGAGCGCCAGCAGCGTGCCAATGCGCTGCTCGAGCGCGTCGCGATGGGCCACCTGGCCGCGCGCAAGCCCGGCGAGCTCTCGGGCGGCCAGCAGCAGCGCGTGGCGCTGGCGCGCGCGCTGATCACCGAGCCGCGCGTGCTGCTGCTCGACGAGCCGCTGTCGGCGCTCGACCCCTTCCTGCGCATCCAGATGCGCGCCGAGCTGCGGCGCTGGCAGAAGGAGCTGGGCCTGACCTTCGTGCACGTCACGCACTCGCAGGAAGAAGCGATGGCGCTGGCCGACACCATGGTGGTGATGAACCACGGCGTGATCGAGCAGGTCGGTTCGCCGCACGCGGTCTACAACCATCCGGCCAGCGAATTCGTCGCGCGCTTCATGGGCGGCCACAACGTGCTCGACACGCCCGCCGGCCCGATCGCGGTGCGCAACGACCGCATGCGGATCGCGCCGGCCGCCGAGACGACCGAAGGCCTGGCCGCCACCGTCACCGACGTCGAATACCAGGGCACCTACGTGCTGCTGGGCCTCGCGCTCGACGCGGCCGCGCCCGGGCGCGCAAACGTCTCGGTGCAGCTCGGCGAGGCCGCGTTCCTTGCGAAGCCCTACGCGCTCAGTGAGGCCGTGCGGCTGTCGTGGGCCGACGCCGATGCGCGCCTGCTCGGGCCGGGCGCGAAGCCGCCGGGCGAGCGCGCGCCGGAGCCCACCGCCGCGCTGCGCGACGACACGGCCGCGCTCGCGATGACGCTCTGAACCCTCTTCTTTTCTTTCCACCCTTCCGCGTTCCTCCCCTTTTCTATCAGGAGACTCAGCATGACCGACATCATCGACCCGACCCTCGGACTCAAGCGCCGCACGCTGCTGCAAGGCACGGCCGGCATCCTGGCCACGGGCATCGCGCCCTTCGTGCATGCGCAGGACAAGGTGGTGCTGCGCTACCTCGGCACGGCCGTGAACCAGGACAAGGCGATCGCCGAGAAGTTCAAGGCCGACACCGGCATCGAGATCCAGTACGTGGCCGTGACCACCGACGACGTGACCAAGCGCGCGGTGACCGCCCCCAACAGCTTCGACCTGATCGACACCGAGTTCTTCTCGCTCAAGAAGATCGTGCCGACCGGCAACCTCAAGGGCATCGACAGCAAGCGCGTGAAGAACGCCGACAAGATCACCTCGCTGTTCACCAAGGGCGAGGTCGCGGGCAAGAAGGTCGGCGACCAGGGCACGGCGCCCGTGAAGGTGATCTACCTCGAGGGCGAGAAGAGCAAGGCCTTCGCCAAGTCGGCCACGCAGTTCATGTCGCTGATCCCGACCACCTACAACGCCGACACGCTGGGCATCCGACCCGACCTCATCAAGCGCCCGATCGGCTCCTGGGCCGAGCTGCTGAACCCCGAGTTCAAGGGCAAGACCGCGATCCTCAACATTCCCTCGATCGGCATCATGGACGCGGCGATGGTGGTGGAGGCCAAGGGCCTCCATAAGTACGCCGACAAGGGCAACATGACCAAGGCCGAGATCGACCTCACGATCAAGACCTTGATCGAGGCCAAGAAGGCCGGCCAGTTCCGCGCGCTGTGGAAGGACTTCAACGAATCGGTGAACCTGATGGCCTCGGGCGAGGTGGTGATCCAGTCGATGTGGTCGCCGGCCGTGACGGCCGTGCGCAGCAAGGGCATCGACTGCACCTTCCAGCCGCTCAAGGAAGGCTATCGCGCCTGGGCCTCGGGCTTCGGCCTGCCGGCCACGCTGTCGGGCAAGAAGCTCGACGCGGCCTACGAGTTCATCAACTGGTTCCTCGACGGCTGGGCCGGCGCCTACCTCAACCGCCAGGGCTACTACAGCGCGGTGCTCGACACGGCCAAGGCCAAGATGGAAGCCTACGAGTGGGCCTACTGGATGGAGGGCAAGCCCGCGGCGCAGGACATCAAGAGCCCGCAGGGCGACGTGATCGCCAAGGCCGGCTCGGTGCGCGACGGCGGCAGCTACGAGCAGCGCATGGGCGGCATCGCCTGCTGGAACGCGGTGATGGACGAGAACGAGTACATGGTCCGCAAGTGGAACGAGTTCGTCGCCGCCTGATCCCGTGAGTGCACTCACCGCCCGCGCGAACGCCGCCTCCGAGCCGCTGCATGCCGTGAAGGCATGGTGGCAGGCGGCGCCGTTCGCGCTGGTGTTCCTGCTGTTCTTCCTGGTTCCGCTGGCGCTGGTGGCGATGGTGAGCCTGTGGAACTTCAACGAGTACGAGCTGATCCCGGCGTTCACGCTGCGCAACTACCTGAGCCTGTTCGAGGGCTGTTCGCGGCTGACCGACAACGGCGACCTCTGCGTGACGCTCAACACCTACCTGAGCACCTTCAAGTTCTGCCTGCTGGTCTGGGGCATCACGCTGCTGATCGGTTTCTCGGTGGCCTACTTCCTGGCCTTCCACGTGCGCTCGTCGACGATGCAGACGGTGCTGTTCGTGCTGTGCACGGTGCCGTTCTGGACCTCGAACGTGATCCGCATGATCTCGTGGGTGCCGCTGCTGGGCCGCAACGGGCTGGTGAACCAGGCGCTGATGGGCCTGGGGCTCGTGCAGCAACCTGTGGAGTGGCTGCTGTTCTCCGACTTCTCGGTGGTGCTGGCCTTCGTGCACCTCTACACGATGTTCATGATCGTGCCGATCTTCAACAGCATGATGCGCATCGACCGCTCGCTGCTCGAGGCCGCGAACGACGCGGGTGCCTCGGGCTGGCAGACGCTGTGGAACGTGGTGGTGCCGCTGTCGCGCACGGGCATCCTGATCGGCTCGATCTTCGTCATCACGATCGTGATGGGCGACTTCGTGACCATCGGCGTGATGGGCGGCCAGCAGATCGCCTCGATCGGCAAGATCATCCAGGTGCAGACCTCGTACCTGCAGTTCCCGCTGGCGGCGGCCAACGCGATGATCCTGCTGGCTGTGGTGCTGATGATCATCTGGGGGCTGACGCGGCTGGTGGACATACGCAAGGAGCTCTAGGTGGTCTTCTTGTGTTGCCGATTTCGACCTGCGGGACGCGCTCGCGCCGACGGGGTGCTCTGCTCCGCGAATGTCCCCCGGCCTTCGGCCTCCTCCTTGATTTCGCTGCGCAGAGCACCCCATCGACGCGAGCGAGGCACGGCAGTGATGACGGGCCGGGCACCACCGGCCTGCCCAGATGCACGGGGTACCGGGTACTCCCCGCAGCGAAATCAAGGAGGAGTCCGAAGGGCGGGGGACATTCGCGGAGGGGAGTACCCGGTGCCCCGTGCATCCACCCCGAAAAAAGACACACCATGACCGACCACATCCGAGAGAAACGCAACAAAGGCTTCTGGCCCCTGGCCACCGTCTTCGCCCTCTTCGTGCTGTTCATCTACGGCCCGATGATCACGATCTTCGTGCTGAGCTTCCAGGGCCCCGAAGGCGGCCTGACCTTCCCGCTGCGGGGCGTCTCGCTGCACTGGTTCCACAAGCTCGCCGAGGGCCTGGGCACGGTCGACATCGGCGCCGCGTTCCGGCGTTCGCTCGCGCTGGGCGCCGTGGTCATGGGCTTCACCGTCGTGCTCTCGGTGCTTGCCGGCCTCGCGTTCCGCAAGAAGCTCGCGGGCGGCAACACCCTGTTCTTCGTCACGGTCGCGAGTCTGATCATGCCGTCGATCATCATCTCGCTGGGCATCGGCCTGCAGTTCCGGCTGCTCGACACCGGCATCAAGGCCCTGCTGACCGCCATCGACGCCACCACCCTGCTCGAGGGCTACGGCACCGCGCTCGGCCTGTTCAGCTCCGCCCTCGGCGCCCACCTCACCTGGACCCTGCCCTTTGGGCTGCTCATCATGTTCGCGGTCTTCAACCGCTTCAACCCGGCCTACGAGGAGGCCGCGCGCGACCTCGGCGCCACGCCCTGGCAGACCTTCCGCTTCGTCGTGCTGCCGCTGATCGGCCCCTCGATCGTGGGCATCGGCATGTTCGGTTTCACCCTCTCGTGGGACGAGATCGCGCGCACCTCGCAGGCCATCGGAGACGTCAACACCCTGCCGCTCGAGCTGCAGGGCCTGACCTCGACCGTGACCACCCCTTCGATCTATGCCCTCGGCACGGTGACCACCGTGGTGTCGCTGCTGGTCATGGCAGCGGCGCTGGGGGCGGCCGCGTTGCTGCGGCGACGGTCGGTGCGGCAGCGCTGAGCGCGGCGGGCCTCACCCGAAATAAGGGTGCTCGACCGGGAACAGCGCCCGCTTCACGAAGCTGCGCCACTGCGCCGGCGCGCGCGCACCCAGCACGACCAGGCCCGCGCTGTAGGCATGCGCGCGGTACTGCGGCGTCAATCCTTCGGCCGCCTGCTCGGCCTGGCGCGGATCCTTGCTGGTCTGCAGCACGGTCACGAAGGCGCGCAGGCGCTGCGCATCCTCGGGCGACATGTACTTGAGGAGCTCCAGTTGCCTGTCGACCGGCTGCCCATGCCGGATGGCCAGGCCCACGCCGGGCATCAGCGCCTCGAAATCCTGAGCCGTCATCGTGCGTGAGGCCTCGAGCGCCTTCGCCACCTGCCTCTGGTTCGCCCCTTCCGACGCCCCGATGAACACCAGCAGGCGAACGGGCGGCGCGGTGCCCGCGTTCGCGATGCCGGAGGCCTTCTCGAGATTGCCGCGGCTCATCTCGAGATAGCCGAACGCCGAGCTGTCCGCGGGGATGCCCTTGCCGGAGTTCAGCATCTGCTGAATCTGCAGGAAGGTCGATTTGGCCGCCAGGTCGTCGAGCGACGCGCCCTCGCCCTGCTCGATGCGCCGGATGCGCGCCAGGTCGTCGACCGTGGCGGTGGTCAGCAGCGGCGCCTTGGCTCCGGCCCGTTCGTAGGCACGACGCGCCTCCGCCCAGGACTGCTCGCCGGCCCAGGCGTGACCGGCCGCGTAGGCGAACCAGGCACTGTCGGGATACTGCGTCGCGCCCTTCTTGAACGCCGCGTCCTTCTGCGCGCCGTCGCTCATGCAGCGCACCACCAGGTAGGCGAGGTCCGCCTGCGCCGGATGCGCCTGGGCGAGCGCGCGATGCTGGGTGCAAACCCGCTCGCGGTCCGCGGGCGTGGCGGCCTGGTTCTGCTGTTCGCGCAGCGAGGCGATCTCGAGCGGCGCGCTCGCCAGCCGCGCGGCGACGATCCTCGCGCGGCTGTCGGGCGCGTGCTGGTCGGCCGCCGCGAACCACTCGAGCAGGTGGGCCGACTGTCCCGAATCCCAGCTGGCATGCACCTCGATGAGCGCCTTGCGCTCGTCATCGCCGTCGACCATGGTCAGCACATTGCTCGCCGACCGTGTATCGGGTCCGCTGATGACCGAACGCGTGCCACCGCTGCTGCCCTTGCTGGTCGTGATCTGCCGGGGCGGCGGCTCGAACAGCGCGTCGGCCGACTGCGCCGACCAGCGCGGCGCGCCGAGCTTCCTTTCGGGCGGCGCGCTGCTCTGTCCATACACCGCCGTCCATGCCACCAGCGGCGCCGCGGCGGCCACGTTGTAGACGTAGTGCATGCCGATCAGTTCGGGGTTGGCCGAGAACGATTCGATCTGGCGCCCTTCGGTCGTGCGCGCGGCGATCTCGATCGTCTTGTCGGCCTCCACCTCGAAGTGCCGCTTGGCGCCCGGCGCGACCACCGCGCTGCGCCCGCCCACGCGGACTTCCACCTCGCGGTCGAGCCCGTTGTAGGCGACCACCGTGGCACTGCCGAGGGTGGTGCTGACGCCCATGAGCGCGGCGATCACGCCGCCCGCGACCACGAGGCGCGCGCCACCGGCCCACCAGCCGTCGGCGGTCTGGAATCTCGACCAGGCATCGAGCTTCTTCTGCCGCGGGCGCTCCTGCCCGTTCGTCAGCGTCGGGTAGCTTCCCTGCACCGCCGGCGCCGCCGGTGCCTCGCCCACGGCATCGGGCCGGCCCGATGCATCGGCCAGGCGCGCCTCGGTGCCCAGCAACTGGTCGAGCGCGGCCCGGCGCAGCGCGCCGAGCGCCTCCACCATCGGGCGCACCCAGCTGTCGGAGGCGCGCAGCCACTCGTTGATGTTCTCGCGCGTCGGATAGCCGAAGTTGAATTCACCGACCATGGCCGCCCAGCTCTGGCTGCCCATCAGCGCGAGCGCCTGCGGCCCGGCATCGATCGCCGGCGCGTCCTTCGCGATCTCGGCCATGCCGGTGAAGAGCGCGCTGGCGTGCGCCAGCACGCGCTGCGCTTCGGCCTCGCTGGTCTTGCGCTTGGCGGTCACCATGGCGAAGGTGTTGAGCATCGCGGCCTGCAGGTCGACCAGGTTCGCCTCGGTGTGCTCGGCGTAGTGCAGCAGCCGCAGCTGTGCCAGCCAGCCGGCCTCCCACTCGGAGCCCAATACCGCGGCCAGCGCGCGCAGCGTGGAACGGCAGCGCCGGTCGTGGGCATCGAGATCGCGCTCGGCGGCCACGATGTCGCGGGCGACCTCTTCGATGGCGCCGGCGATGTCGCGCTTGCGGATGGCCTTGCCGCGATGCTCCAGGCGCGGGCCCTCGCTCCTCGCGATGCCGTCGCGCACGGCCTGCAGGGCGGCCCGCTCGTGCCGCAGCGCATCGAGCCGCTCGAGCATGCCCGACAGCGCTTCGGGATAGAGCCCCGGCAGCGCCGCCGCGGCCTCCGAGGCACTGATGCGGTCGAACAACTGCTCGGCCGTGTGCTGCGAACGCGTGACGGCCCGCCCGAGGTAGACGCCGCGATAGCGCCGCTTGTAGGACTCGCGGTCGTACTCGGCATGGAGCGCCTGCAACGCGGCCTCGCGCGTGGCCGTGGCCGGCGGCGGCACGATGTGGCTGATCAGCTGGCCGCAGATGCGCTCGCGGAAGGCCTGCGCGTCGTCGAACAGGTTCCACGCGGGGTCGGCACTGGCCTCGGCGGCGAGGTAGACCTTCTTCGCGTTCTCCTCGCGCTCGTGGCTGGCCGGGTGGGTTGCCCACATGCGCGAGACCGAAACCCGGTCGCGCTTGAAGATGCGGTGGACGGCACGGTCGCCGGCCGATGCCGGCGGCACCCCGTAGTCCGGATCGTCGTAGATGACGCGCAGCTTGCCCAGCACCGCCGACTGCAGCTCGTACAGGTCGGGCACCGCCGTGCCCTTGTGCAGTTGCTGGTTGGCGAAGGCCAGCGTGCGGTCCCAGGCCGCGTCGGCCGACTGGATGCGGTAGAGCGCGTCGATGAGGGCGTCGCTGCCCGCCAGGCTCACGGACACCCGATCGGCCTGGAATTCCATCTCGCGCGACAACGCGCGATCGGCCAGCACCACCAGCCGGAACAAGGTGTCGACCACCGAGCGGATCGACCACACCAGCAGCGAGAACAGCCAGCCGACCCAGGCGATGCGCACGTCGGTGCGCGACAGGCCCTCGAGGAAGCGATCGAGCCCGTCGCGCTTGGCCACGATGTGGCCGGCGATCTGCTGCGCGAGGTACACCCAGCGCCCCACCGCCATGCTGCGCTGCGCGAAATGCCCGAACTCGTGCGCCAGCACGGCCTTGAACTCGGAGACGCTCAGCACGTTGAGCAGCGGCAGGCCGATCTCCAGGTTCTTCTTGGAGGGCAGGAAGAAGTTCAGCAGCGACAGGTCGTAGAAGACCGCCGCGTTGACGCGCGAGGACACGTAGACCCTGGCGGGCCGAGGTGCCCGCGCCTCGTCGGCCAGCCTGTAGAGGAAGGCGAACAGCCGCGGCTGCTCGGTGGCCGTGATCTCCGTCAGGCCGCCATGCTGCCCGCGCCGCACGAACACCAGCGCCTTCAGCATGAACACCGCGAGGAAGCCGGCGCCGAGGCCGACCGCGAACAGCAGGAAGCCGTCGCGCGAACCATAGATCGCCGCGCGCATCGACAGATAGGCCTTCCAGGCGAGCCAGCCCGAGAACAGCAGGTAGGCCGCCACGAACCCCAGCAGCGCCAGCATGGCGAACCATGCATGGCGGCGATAGGCCGGCGACGCTTTCGCGAGTTGACTCGCGGCCCCTCCCGGGCCCGCTGGATAGAGCGCATCCGACATGTGTTCCTCCCTCAGGTTTCTCTCTTGTTCGCCGCGGTGTTCGACACCCATCGATCCTTGCGACCGATAATCCCCAATCCTGGCAGATTCTTACATTTGCAAACAAAACATCAAGAGGGGAAACGTGCTCGAGAAACTCAACGAATTCACGGAGAGCCATGGCGAGCTGCGCCGCGGACGGGGGCTGGTCACCGGGACCATCGCGCTGAGCCTGGGCATCCTGTGTTTTCTCGGGGTGCTGGTGTTCCACTTTCCCCAGTACCTGAGCACGCCCGAGCTGCGCAAGAGCTACAACGTCGACGTGATGCGGCTGATCCTGCTGGCGGCGCTCGTCATCTCCGGCGGGCTCTCGCTGGTCAACATCATCTTCAACCGCTCGCGCTGGCTGTCGTCGGCCGCGTTCCTGCTGGTGGCGGCCTCGGCCCTGCTCGGCGGCCACAAGGTCCCGGTCAACGACTTCGCCGACAACACCCCCTACATCGGCCTCGACTGGTTCATCCTCGACCTGCTCGGCTCCTCGCTGATCTTCATCTTCATCGAGAAGCTGTTCGCGCTGCGCAAGGACCAGCCCGTGTTCCGCGCCGAGTGGCAGACCGACTTCCACCACTTCGTGGTCAACCACATGATCGTGGGCTTCGTGCTGCTGGCCACCAACCTCATGGTGCACAAGCTGTTCGGCTGGGCCGCCAACGACGGCATCCGCGGCTGGGTCGGCAACCTGCCGTTCTGGGCCGGGCTGCTGCTGATCATCCTGGTGGCCGACCTGGTGCAGTACTGGACCCATCGCGCCTACCACGAGGTGCCCGTGCTGTGGCGGCTGCACGCGGTGCACCACAGCGTGAAAAGCATGGACTGGATGGCCGGCTCGCGCCAGCACATCCTCGAGCTGCTGATCACGCGCACGCTGGTGCTGGCGCCGATCTACGTGCTGGGCTTCAGCAAGGAAGTGATCGACGCCTACATCGTGGTGGTGGGCTTCCAGGCGGTGTTCAACCACTGCAACGTGAGCGTGCGGCTCGGCCCGCTGCGCTACGTGATCGTCACGCCCAACTTCCACCACTGGCACCACAGCCAGGACCAGGAAGCGCTCGACAAGAACTACGCGGCGCACTACGCCTTCCTCGACTACCTCTTCGGCACGGCCGTGAAGACCACCAGGCTCTGGCCCGAGAAGTACGGCGTGCTCGGCGACTACGTGCCCAACGGCTTCTTCAAGCAGTTGAAGTTCCCGTTCCTCTGGAAGGGCTGATGCGCGTGTTCCGCCAGACCTGCGCGGCCCTCGCTGCCGCGGGCGCCGCCCTGCTGCTCGGGGCCTGCGCCACCCGCCTCGACCTGCCCTCGCAAGACAGCGGCCTGCGCCTGCGGGTGCAGAGCTCGGTGATCGCGCCGGGCAACGGCGGCGAGCTGATCGCGGCCGATGCACTCGAGCCCGGCGACATCCTGCTGACCTCGATCGCCACGGTGAATTCCTTCGGCATCCGGCTGGGCACCTTCTCGCCCGTGAGCCATGCCGTGCTCTACCTCGGCGACGGCCGGATCGCCGAGGCCGTGGGCACCGGCGTGCGCGCGCGGGCCCTGGCCGAGGTGGTCGACGAGGAACAGATGGTGGTGGCCTTCCGCGTGCCCGGCGTGGACGCGGCCGGCGCCGAGCGCATGCGTGCCTGGGCGCTGTCGCAGGTCGGCGTGCGCTACAACACCGTGGGCGTGCTGCTCAACGCGCCCTTCGTGCTGAACCGCCGGCTGTGCGAACTGCCGCTGATGCCGGGCGCGGTCAGCCACTACTGCATGAGCGGCATGGCCATGGTGCAGCTGGGCGCGAGCCGCGACGACCAGTTCTTCTGCTCGCAGTTCGTGCTCGAGGCCTACAACCAGGCCGGCCTGCCGATCACCAGCGCCGACCCGCGCTGGGTCAGCCCGGCCGACCTGCTGCACATGCGCGAGGGCGACGTGCCCTCGATCGCCGCCACCCAGCCGCTGCGCTACGTGGGCCACCTCAAGTACAACCCGCCGCCGGTGCTGGCGGCCGACGGGCCATGAGCGCCGCGCCGGGCCGCCCCAAGCAAGCTCGCACCGCAGTGCGAAGCACGGAGGTACTTCAGTGAGCGAAGTCTCGCGTTTCGACGCCGTGGTGATCGGCGCCGGCGCCGCCGGGCTGTTCTGCGCGGGCGTGGCGGGCCATCGCGGGCTCAGGGTGCTGCTGCTGGACCACAGCGAGAAGGTGGGCGAGAAGATCCGCATCTCGGGCGGCGGCCGCGCCAACTTCACCAACCGCGACCTCGACGTGCGCGCGCCGCAGCGCCACTTCATCGGCGAGAACCCGAATTTCTGCCGCTCGGCGCTGTCGCGCTATGCGCCGCAGCAGTTCATCGAGCTGGTGCAGAAGCACGGCATCGCCTTCCACGAGAAGCACAAGGGGCAGCTGTTCTGCGACGGCTCCTCGCAACAGATCGTCGACATGCTGCTGGCCGAATGCGCGGCCGGCGGGGTCGAGCGCTGGCAGCCCTGCCGCATCGGGCAGATCACGTTTTCGGCCGAAAACGCAGATGGGACGAGCGTCGGAAGCTATCGAATCGAGAGCAGCCGCGGTCCGATCGAGGCGCCGAAGATCGTGGTCGCCACGGGCGGCCTGTCGATTCCGCAGATCGGCGCCAGCGACTTCGGCTACCGCATCGCCGAGCAGTTCGGCCTGCGCATGGTCGCGCCGCGCCCGGCGCTGGTGCCGCTGACCTTCGGCGGCGAGGCCTGGGCGCCCTATGCCGAACTGGCCGGGCTGGCGCTGCCGGTGCGCATCGAGACCGGGGCCAAGAAGGAGAAGATCGCCTTCCTGGAGGACCTGCTGTTCACCCATCGCGGCCTCTCGGGCCCGGCCGTGCTGCAGATCTCGAGCTACTGGAAGCCCGGCGCGCCGCTCACGCTCGATTTCGCGCCCGGCGTGGACGTGGCCGCGGCCTTCGCCGAGGCCAAGCTGCGCTCGAAGAAGCGCATCGCCAACGAGCTCGCCGCCCTGGTGCCCTCGCGGCTGGCCGATGTCTGGGTCGGCCAGGACGGCGCGCTGCAGCGGCCGATCAACGAGGCCGCCGACCGCGCGCTGGCCGCGCTGGCCGAGCGCATCGCGCGCTGGCAGATCGTGCCCTCGGGCACCGAGGGCTACAAGAAGGCCGAGGTCACGGCCGGCGGCGTCGACACCCGGGACCTGTCGTCCCAGACGATGGAATCGAAGCAGCCGGGCCTGTATTTCATCGGCGAAGTGGTCGACGTCACCGGCTGGCTCGGCGGCTACAACTTCCAATGGGCCTGGGCGAGTGCCCACGCCTGCGCAAACGCGCTATAATCGCCGGCTAACTTTGGCCTTCCCTCAACGGCCACACACTTTTTCTTGTTGAGGAACCCCGGCCTGGGGCTCTCGATCCTCCCCCGGCCAAATTTCAAATCAACGATTCCTGATGACCACCATCCGCGTTAAAGAAAACGAGCCCTTCGACGTCGCCCTGCGCCGCTTCAAGCGCACCATCGAAAAGCTCGGCCTGCTGACCGACCTGCGCGCCCGCGAGTTCTACGAAAAGCCGACCGCCGAGCGCAAGCGCAAGAAGGCAGCCGCCGTGAAGCGCCATTACAAGCGCGTTCGCAGCATGCAGCTGCCCAAGAAGCTGTACTGACGCACCCTGGCACCGGAGACAGCGGCCGATTCGACAACACCGAACCCGTCGCCCTCCGCCCCGCCAACTGCCTTCCAGCCGCGCCAGGGAAACCTGCCGCGGCTTTGTTTTTTCCCGCAGGAGACCCCATGAGCCTCAAAGAACAGATCACCGAAGACATGAAGACCGCGATGCGCGCCAAGGACTCCGAGCGCCTGGGCACGATCCGGCTGCTGCTGGCCGCGCTCAAGCAGAAGGAAGTCGACGAGCGCGTCGAGCTCGACGACGCCATGGTCGTGGCCATCGTCGACAAGCTGGTGAAGCAGCGCAAGGACTCGGTCACCGCCTTCACCCAGGGCGGCCGCACCGACCTGGCCGACAAGGAAGCCGCCGAGATCAAGGTGCTCGAGGTCTACCTGCCGCAGCGCCTGGGCGCCGACGAGATCGCCGCCGAGGTCAAGGCCATCGTGGCCGAGCTCGGTGCCGCGGGCCCGGGCGACATGGGCAAGGTGATGGGCGCGGTCAAGACGCGCCTGGCCGGCAAGGCCGACATGGGCCTGGTGAGCGCCGCGGTCAAGGCCGCGCTGACCGGCGCCTGATCGCCATGACCGCCGGCACCGAGACCGCCGCGATCCCGAAGGCCTGCGCCTGCCTGGTCGACGCGCGCGGCCGGCTGCTGGTGTTCCGCCATCCCGAGGACGGCAACATGCAGCTGCCCAAGGGCACCATCGAACCGGGCGAATCGCCCGAGTTCGCGGTGCGGCGCGAGCTGCTCGAGGAATCGGGCATCGACCATGCCGGCGCGCTGGTCTCGCTGGGCACCCTGCAGCGCGACTGCGAGGCCGGCGTCGAGGGCAACACCCACCGCCACCCGCAGCTGTGGCACCTGTTCCTGATCCACGCCGAAGGGCCGCTGCCCGAGCATTTCGACCACGTGGCCATGGGCAGCCCCGAGGAAGACGGCCTGGTGTTCTCCTTCAGCTGGCTGGCGCCCGAGGCGCCGATCGACGGCTACGCCCTGCCCTACCGCCAGGCCATCGAGCGCGTGCGCGCCGCGCAGGCCCTGGCGACGGCCCAGCCCGTCGCCGCGAGCTGAACGCCCCCAGCGCGCTCACCCCATGGCCCGCACGGCCATGTAGGCACCCAGCAGCCCCAGCCCGATCAGGAAGCAGCGCCTGAACACCGGCACCGGCAGCCGCTGGCGCAGCCAGGTGCCCAGCACCATCCCCGCGATCGCCGGCACCAGCATCAGCGCCGAGCCGCCGAGCACCGCCAGCGGGTAGCCGCCGTTGCCCGCGAGCCCGATCGCCAGCACCACGGTCGAGGTGGTGAACGAGATGCCCATCGCCTGGATCAGCGCGTCGCGCTGGAAGCCCAGCGCCTGCAGGTAGGGCACGGCCGGCACCACGAACACCCCGGTCACGGCCGTCACCAGCCCGGTCGCGATGCCGACCAGCGGCCCGAGCCAGCGCTCGTGCGCGGGCGCCACCTTCAGCTGCCGTCCGGTCAGCCCCCACAGCGCATAGGCCACCAGCGCCACGCCAAGCGCCACCGAGGCCCAGGCCCCGGCCGGCACGCCCAGCCACCAGGCGCCGCCCAGCGTGCCCGCCACGATGCCGGCCTGCATGCCGCCGATGCGCCGCAGCACCGGCAGGAAAGTCGCGCGCGGCCCGGTCTGCCAGACGTTGGTGACCAGCGAGGGCACGATCAGCAGCGCCGCCGCCTGCACCGGGCGCATCCACAGCGCGAGCAGGCCCATCGACACCGTCGGCAGCCCGAGGCCGATCACGCCCTTGATCACGCCGGCCAGCAGGAAGACCGCCGCGGCGGCGATGCCGTGCCCCGCGAGGCCGGCCAGTTCGTTCGAGAAGGAGGAAGACGTCATCGGCGCGCAGTCTGCCGGCCGCGGCGCCGGCCGGGAATCCGGCATTCGCGCAGCGAGCCTCAGGCACAGACTGAGGCCGGCGTGCTACCTTGCGGGCTCACCATGCGATTCGATCTCACCGACCTGCGGCTCTTCCTCCACGTCGTCGAGGCCGGCAGCCTGACCGCCGGCGCGCAGCGCTCGCACATGACGCTGGCCTCGGCCAGCCAGCGCGTGCGCGGCATGGAGAACGCGCTCGGCACCCCGCTGCTCACGCGCCATGCCCAGGGCGTGCGCCCCACCGAGGCCGGCCGCACCCTGCTGCACCATGCGCGCGTGGTGCTGCAGCAGATGGAGCGGCTGCGCGGCGAACTCGGCGAATACGGCCAGGGCCTCAAGGGCCATGTGCGCTTCCTCTGCGGCACCTCGGCGCTGACCGAGCACCTGCCCGAGGTGCTGGCGCGCTTCCTGGCGCAGCATCCGCGGGTGTCGATCGACCTCGAGGAGAGGCCCAGCCCCGACACCGTGGAGGCGCTGCGCGCCGGCCTGTGCGACATCGGCATCGTCTCCGACGCCATCGACACCGAGGGCCTCGAATGCCATCCGTTCCGGCGCGACGACCTGGTGCTGGTGATGCCGCGCGGCCACGCGCTGGCCGGGCGCCGGCGCGTGAAGCTGGCCGAGGTGGTCGACAGCGAGTTCGTCGGCCTGCCCGCCGACAGCGCGCTGCAGCAGCTCGTGACCATGCATGCGCGCGCGCTCGGGCGCCACCTGTCCTACCGCGTGCGGGTGCGCAACTTCGAGGCCGTGTGCCGCATGGTCGAGCAGGGCATCGGCGTGGGCATCCTGCCGCAGACCGCGGCCGCGCGCTGCGCGCGTTCGATGAAGATCGCGCGCGCCTCGCTGGCCGACGCCTGGGCCGAGCGCACCTTGATGGCCTGCGTGCGCAATTCGCAGGAGCTGCCGCTGAACGCGCGGCGCATGCTCGCCTACCTGCTGGAGCCCGTGGAGAAGTCTTAAGCCTCGCGCGTGACCGGCCGCCCCTGCGCCGCACGCGCCGCCACGAAGGCCTCGAAAGCCTCGGCGCTGGTCTTGCGCGGGCGGTAGCCGAAGCGCTCCTTCAGCGCGGTGTTCGAGAGCACCGGCCGGTAGCGCAGGAAGTCGAGTTGCTCGGGCCCGTAGCGGCTCACGCCGAGCGCCGAGCCCACCGCCAGCGCCGTCTTCAGCACGCCCGCGGGAAAGTCGATGGTGCGCTTGCCCAGGCGCGCCGCGATCTCGTGGATCGGCAGCGCCCCATCGCCCGCGAGGTTGTAGCAGCCGGCCGGCGCACCGCCCTCGAGCGCATGGGCGATGGCGCCGGTCACGTCCTCGTCCCAGACGAAGACGAAGGGACTCGCGCTGCCGCGGATCGCGATCAGCCGCCGCTTCTCGAACAGCGCCGTGATCTGGTTGTCGACGCGCTCGCCGAGGATGGTGCCGATGCGCAGCACCGTCTGCGCCAGCGAGGGATGGCGCGCGCGCCAGTCGGCCAGCAGCTCCTCGACCTGGCGCTTGTGGTCGGCATAGGCGAACACCGCGTTGCCGCGCAGCGGCTGGCGCTCGTCGATCCAGGCCGGGTTGTCGGCGTGGTAGCCGTAGGCCGCGCCGCTCGACGACACCACGATGTGCGCGACCCGGTACATGGTGCAGGCCTTGAGCACGTTGCGCGTGCCGCCCACGTCGACCGAATGCTCGAAGTCGCGGTTCGAGTCCCTGCCCGGCGTGACGATCGAGGCCAGGTGCACCACGGTGTCGATGGCATGGTCGGCGAAGGCCTTGCCGATGCCGGCCTCGCGCACGTCCTGCGCCAGGTAGGCCACGCCCGGCAGCCGGCGCGCGGACGGCACCTCGCGCACGTCGAGCGCCACCAGGCCCTCGAGCTGCCCGTGGCCCAGCCGCGGCGCGAGCGCGGCCAGCACGCCGCGGCCCAGGAAGCCGTCGGCGCCCGTCACCAGCACGCGGCGCGCGGCGGCTGTCATGGCGTCGCGGGCCGGCGGCCCCACCAGCTCGCGAGCGCGAGGCCCGCGATGATGTCCCAGAAGCCCCAGACGCCGGCCACCACGGCCATCCCGCCGAGCCCGCCGAAGAAGCTGAAGATCAGCACCAGCCCGAGCCCCGCGTTGCGGATGCCGACCTCGATCGCCACCGCGCGCCGGTCGTAGTCGGCCAGCCCCGACAGCCGCGCGCAGAGGTAGCCGGTGCCGAAGGCCAGTGCGTCGTGCAGCACCACGGCCAGCAGCACCAGCCCCACGTAGTCGAGGAAGTAGCGCCAGTTGCCCGCGATCGCGCCGACGATGAAGGCGATCAGCGCGAGGAAGCTCAGGATCCGCGCCGGCTTCTTGATGCGCGCCGTGAGCCCCGGCAGCCGGTGCGCGCAGGCCACGCCGAGCACGAAGGGAATGCCGATGATCATCACGATGTGGCCCAGCATGTCGAGCGGATCGAGCGCGATGGTCTGGAGCAGCGGCGCGGCGGTCGGATGCAGTCCGCCCCAGAAGGCGAAGTTCAGCGGCATCAGCACGATCGACAGCGCGTTCGAGATCGCGGTCATCGACACCGACAGCGCCACGTTGCCGCCCGCGCGGTGCGTGAGGATCTGCGAGATGTTGCCCGGCGGGCAGCAGGCCACCAGGATCATGCCGAGCGCGATGCTCGGGGCGGGCTTCAGGACCAGCGTGAGCGCGAAGGTCACGGCCGGCAGCACGACGAACTGCGCGCCGATGCCCACCGCCATCGCGCCGGGCATGCGCGCCACGCGCTTGAAGTCCTCGATGCGCGTATCGAGCGCGATGCCGAACATCAGGAAGCCCAGCACCACGTTGAGCAGCACCAGCGAGGCCGGATTGAAGTGCAGGCGGATCTCGTCGACGGGCAGCATGGGCGCGTGTCCTTTTCTTCGTCGGCTCAGCCCGGATCGGCCAGCGCCGCCGAGGCGGCGCGCACCGCGGCGCGGTAGGTGTCCTTGTGCACGTAGTAGGCCATGCGCTCGAGCTGCAGGTACTTGTAGCCGCCGGAGAGGTCGGGCGCAGGCCCCTTGGCGGCCGCGCGCAGCGCCCCGGCCTTGGGCGAGCCCGCCGCCTGAGCGCGCAGGTAGCGCGCCACCAGTTCGGCCTGCTCGTAGCGCCCCTGCCAGCCGATGCCGCTGGCCTCGATCATGCCGAGCACGGCGAGGTTCTCGAAGCGCGGCGAGAAGATGTTGAGGTGCAGCCGCGGCGCCATGCCCTGCCAGTCGAGCAGCGCGCGGTCGATGAACGGGTAGTGCAGCGCATAGCCGGTGGCGGTGAGGATCAGGTCGTAGTCGTGCGTGCCGCCGTCCTTGAAGTAGACGGTGTGGCCGGCCAGCCGCTCGACGTCGGCGCGCACCGCGATGTCGCCATGGCCGATGTGGTGCAGGATCAGCGAATTGACGATCGGGTGCGACTCGTACATGCGGTAGTCGGGCTTCGGAAAGCCGAAGCGCGTGGGGTCGCCGGTGAACCACTGCAGCACCTTGGCGTCCAGCCGCTGCTTGAGCCATGGCGGCAGCGGCTTGCTGCCGCCGAGCGTGTCGGCCGGCTTGCCGAACACGTACTTGGGCACGAAGTAGTAGCCGCGCCGCACCGAGATGTCCACGCACTTCGCGTAGTGCACCGCGTCGACCGCGATGTCGCAGCCCGAGTTGCCCGCGCCCACGATCAGCACCCGCTTGCCCTTGAAGATCTCGGCATGCTTGTAGTCGCTGGTGTGCAGCAGCTCGCCCTCGAAGTGGCCGTCGAAGCGCGGATGCTTGGGCTCGGACAGCGTGCCGTTGGCGATCACCACGCCCTTGAATTCGAAGGTCTCCACGCCCTCCTCGCCATCGCCGTCGGCCGGGCCCACGCTGACCTGCCAGGTGGTGTCGGGCGCGTCCGAGGTCGGCTCCACGCGCAGCACGCGCGTGCCGAAGCGGTAGTGCTCGCGCAGCCCGAAACGCGTGGCGAAGTCGCTGAAGTAGCGGCGCAGCTCGCGGTGGCTCGGGTAGTCGGCCACCGTGTCGGGCATCGGGAATTCGCTGAACTCGGTGGTCCTCTTGCTCGAGATCAGGTGCGCCGAGTGGTAGACCGTGGAGCGCGGGTTCGCGATGTCCCACAGCCCGCCCACGTCGCTGTGCGCCTCGAAACCCTGGAAGGGAATGCCGTGCTTCTGCAGGTTGCGGGCACCGGCGAGGCCCGAGGGGCCGGCGCCGATCAGCGCGATCTGTTCGTGGGTGGGCACTGTCACTGTCACGTTGGCGGCGAGCCTTCCTTCGGCGAGGGCGGTGATGAAAAGGGTGGCAGCCCGGGGATCGGCGTGGCACCGGCCTCGCCCGCGCGCGGCTTGCGCGGCTGGCCGCGCAAGAGCCGGTCGTGCAGCGCCTCGGGCAGGCAATCGAGTGCCTTCGAGAGCCAGCCGATGCGCCGCGGCAGCACGATGCGCTCGCGGCCCGCGGCCACCGCCGCGAGCGTGCGGCGCGCGGCCTCCTCGGGCTCGAGCAGCCCCGGCATCGCGAAGCGGTTGCCGGCGGTCAGCGCGGTGCGGATGTAGCCCGGGCTCACCGTGTGCACCCCGACGCCGCTGCCGCGCAACTCGGCGCGCAGGCTCTCGAGGTAGCGGATCAGCCCGGCCTTGCTCGCGCAGTAGGCGCCGTTGCCCGGCATGCCGCGCCAGCCCGCGATGCTGGCCATGCCGACCAGCGCGCCGCGCGCCTCGCCGCGCATCGCGGCCACGAAGGGCTGGAAGGTGGTCGCGGCGCCCAGCAGGTTGATCTCGAGCATGCGGCGCAACACCGCGAGGTCCTCGGCCTGCGCGGTGTCGAAGCCGCCGGCCACGCCCGCGTTGGCGATCACCAGGTCGGGCGTGCCGGCCCGGGCCATCCAGTCGGCGGCCATGGCCTGCATCGCCACCGTGTCGGCCACGTCGGGCGTGTAGACCGCGCAGCGCCCGGGCGCCAGCGCCTCGAGCGCGCGCAGCCGTTCGCGGTCGAGCCCCACCAGCGCCACCTGCGTGCCGTCGGCGATCAGCCCGCGCGCCAAGGCCTGGCCCAGGCCGCCACAGGCGCCCGTCAGCACGGCATTGCGAAAGCGAGGGGGCATCGGGGAAGCGCGGCTCGAAAAAAGATGCGCCCCAATGTAGCGGCGCGTTTTGCCGCGCCGCCCCGGCGTTTTCCCTTGCACGCCGGGCCGCGGGGCCCGGCGCCGCTCAGGCCTCGGCCGGAAACTCGATCTGGATCTTCACGTCCGTCGCCCGCCCCGCCGCGGCCTCCTCGAAGGCGCGGATGCCGTCCTCGAACGCGAAGGTGCGCGAGATGAAGGGCTTGACGTCGACCTGGCCCGAGGCGATCAGCGCGAGCGCGCGCGGGAAGATGTTGGCGTAGCGGAACACCGACTCGATGCGCAGCTCCTTCGCCTGGATCGCGACGATGTCGAAGGCCACCGGCGCCGGTGGAATGCCCACCAGCACCACGCAGCCGCCGGGGCAGGCCAGCTCGAAGATGCCCTCGAAGGCGCGCACGCTGCCGCTGGCCTCGAACACCGCGTTGGCACCCCAGCCGTCGGTCAGCTCGCGCACCGCGTCGGCCAGCTTGCGCTCGCGGATGTTCACCGTGCTCACGGCCGGGTTGTCGGCGAACAGCGCGAGCTTCTCGGGCACCAGGTCGGCCAGGATCACGCGCGCCGCGCCGCCCGCGAGCGCGGCCAGCACGGTCATCGCGCCGATGGTGCCGGCGCCCACCACCACCGCCACGTCGCCGGGCTTGAGCGCGGCCTTCTTCGCGGCCTGCAGGCCGATCGCCAGCGGCTCGACGATCGCGCCCTCGGCGAAGCTCACGTTGTCGGGCAGGCGGAAGGTGAAGGCCGCCGGATGCACCACGTAGGGCGTGAGGCAGCCGTGGATCGGCGGCGTGGCCCAGAAGCGCACGGCCGGGTCGAGGTTGTAGATGCCCTCGCGCACGGCGCGGGAGTCGAGCTGCGGAATGCCGGGCTCCATGCAGACCCGGTCGCCGGGCCGCAGGTGCGTGACCTCGCAGCCGACCTCGGCCACCGTGCCCGAGGCCTCGTGGCCGAGGATCATCGGCGCGTCGACCACGTAAGGGCCGATGCCGCCGTGCTGGTAGTAGTGGACGTCGCTGCCGCAGACGCCGACCGTGTGCATGCGGATCTTCACGTCGCGCGGGCCGACCGGTTGCGGCGGCAGCGCGATCTCGCGCAGCGCGAGTTCGTGGGCTTTCTCGAGGACAAGGGCTTTCATGGAGAACGGGTGTTTCTGAGGGGAAGTCGATGAAGGGGTTCAGTGCAGCGGCGCCACCGCGTCGCGCCGCAGCGAGGCGCCGGTCTGCGCGTCGAACAGGTGAAGCTGGGCCGCGTCGATGCCGAAGCGCACGCGCTCGCCGAGCCGCGGCGCGCGCGCCGAATGCACCAGCGCGGCGATCTCGCTGCCCGGCTCGTCGCCGATGCTCACGAGCACCTCGTTGCCGAGGTACTCCACCAGCTGCACCTCGCCCACGAAGGCGCCCGCGTCGTCGGGCCGCGCGAGCACGTGGGCCGGCCGGATGCCGAGCGTGACGCGCTCGCGCCCCTCGAGCGCGAAGCGGCGCGCATCCACGCGCACCGTGCCGCCGTGCCCGCGCAGCACGGCACCGCCGTCGCCGTGCGCCACCGTCATCTCGAGCAGGTTCATCGGCGGCGTGCCGATGAAGCCGGCCACGAAGGCCGAGCGCGGGTTCTCGTAGATCTCGCGCGGCGAGCCCACCTGCTCGATGCGACCGTCGCGCAGCAGCACGATGCGGTCGGCCAGGGTCATGGCCTCGTGCTGGTCGTGCGTGACGTAGACCGTGGTGGTGCGCAGCGTCTGGTGCAGCCGCGCGATCTCCACGCGCATGTGGTTGCGCAGCTTGGCGTCGAGGTTCGACAGCGGCTCGTCGAACAGGAACACCTTGGGCGTCTTGATCATGGCGCGCGCGATCGCCACGCGCTGCTGCTGGCCGCCCGAGAGCTCGGTCGGCCGGCGCTCGAGGTAGCGCTCCAGGCCCAGCGTGTCCGACACCTCCTTCACGCGGCGCGCGATCTCGCTCTTCGGCACCTTCAGGCGCTTGAGCCCGAAGGCGATGTTGTCGCGCACGCTCATGTGCGGATAGAGCGCGTAGTTCTGGAACACCATCGCGATGCCGCGCTCCTGCGGCGGCAGGTCGTTGACGCGCGTGCCGCCGATCAGCAGCTCGCCGCCGCTGATGTCCTCCAGGCCCGCGAGCATGCGCAGGATGGTCGACTTGCCGCAGCCCGAGGGGCCGAGGAAGACGACGAACTCGTTGTCGCAGACGTCGAGGTCGAACTGGTGCACCACCTGCGTGTCGCCGTAGCGCTTGATGATCTTGTGACAGCTGATTGCGGACATGTTGTTGCTTCTCTCGGAAAGGGGGCGCATGGTCTTCATGCGGCGTCGCGCTTGCGCTTGAAGGCCGCGTTGAGGAAGCCGCTGAGCACGCCGATCATCAGGAGCGGCGGCAGCGACAGCAGGATCACGGACGCATTCAGGATGCCCCAGGGCACGTCGCGCCCGAGCTGGCTCAGCTCCGAGGCCACGATGGGCAGCGTCTTGGCGTCCGAGGTGGTCAGCATCAGCGCGATCAGGAACTCGTTCCACACCAGCACGAAGCCGAAGGCGATGGCGCCGACCAGCGAGCGCGCTGCGATCGGCAGCGCCACCTTGAAGAAGATCGCGTAGGGACCGTAGCCGTCGACGCGGCCGGCCTCCTCCACCTCCCGGGGCACCGCCTTGAAGGCCGGGATCGCGAGCCAGATCACGGTCGACAGCGTGAGCAGGGTGTAGGTCACGATCAGCGCGATGCGCGTGTCGTAGAGCTCGAGCTGCAGCCAGATCACCATCAGCGGGATCGCCACCGCCACCGGCGGCAGGAAGCGCATCGACAGCACGAAGAACTGGATGTCGTCGGCGCGCCGCACCGGATAGCGCGCCAGCGCATAGGCCGCGGGCAGGCCCAGCAGCGCGCCGATCAGCACCGCCGAGCCCACCACGACGAGCGAGTTGACCAGCCCCTGCGCCACCGCCTCGCGGCCCAGCACGTAGGCGTAGTTCTCGAGCGTTGGCGTGAAGAGGAACTTCGGCGTCGCCGAGACGATGTCGACCCGGTTCTTGAACGAGTTGAGGAAGGTCCAGAGCACCGGCACCAGCGCCGAGAGCGCCGCGGCGGCGAGCACCAGCCGCGCCACCAGGGTGCCGAGGCCCAGGCGCCGGCGCGCGGCCGGGCGGATGGCGGGCGCATCGCCGGCGCGCAGCACGGGCGCGGCGGAAGTCGTGGCGGGGGTCATGCGGGCCGGGTCCATTTCCAGAGGTAGGTGAAGGCCACGGTCGAGGCCACCATCATCAGCACGGCCATGCTCGAGGCGTAGGAGATGCGGCCCGACTCGATGAAGCCCTGCGAGAAGGCGTACATGTCGAGGGTCTCGGTCGAGATGCCGGGGCCGCCGCGCGTCATCACGTAGATCAGGTCGAAGGCGCGCAGCGACTCGATCATCTTCACGAAGCTCAGGCTGATCAGCGGCGCGCGCAGCATCGGCAGCGCGACGAAGGCGTAGACCTCCCAGGGCTTCGCATGGTCCATGCGCGCCGCCTCGAAGGGCTGCGGCGGCAGGGTCTCGAGCAGCTTGAGCACGATCGCCGCGAAGAACAGGCCCCACTGCCAGACGTCGACGAAGGCCACCGTGAGCAGCGCCGTGAGCGGCTGCGCGAGCAGGTCCAGCGGCTCGCCGGTGATCGCCTTGTAGGGCCAGGTCAAGAGGCCGAACAGCGGATGGAAGGCGAACTTCCAGACGAAGGCGGCCGACACGCGCGGCAGCAGCACCGGCACGATGAACAGCATGCACAGCAGGTTGCGCCAGCGCGGCGTGGCGCTCTGGAACAGCAGCACGCCGAGCAGCACCGCGAGCCCCATGGTGGCGCTCACGGTCAGCAGCTCCCAGGTCAGCGAGACGCCGACCGAGTTGAGGAAGCGCCGGTCCGAGAACAGCTGCAGGTAGTTGGAGAACCACACCCAGCCGATGTCGGACTGGCCGAGCTCGCGGTCCTGCAGCGACACGGCGATGGCGAACACGGTGGGCACCAGCGCCAGCACCGCGAGCACGAGCAGGCCGGGGCCGATGAAGACGAGCGGCAGTCGGGTCTTGTGAAGGGTCATCGCGGGACTCGCAAGGAACGCGGGGCCGGGCGGCTCACTTGCGGCGCCGCGCGATCAGCTGCTTGGCATAGCCGTCGAGCTCGTCGAGGCCGGCCTGGATGTCGGTGCGCGAGCCGGTGATCAGTTCCTCGAGGATGATCCCCCAGCGGTCGCCGAGGTCGGGCCAGGCCGGGTCCTGCCAGAAGTTGACCGCGGTGAGCTTGCCGGTGTCGGCCAGCGCCTTGCCGAGGTCGGCGCCGTAGCGCTTGGAGAACTCGGGACTGCCCAGCACGCTGGTGCGGTTCAGTTCGCCGAACTGGCCCTCGGCGAGGCGGCGCTGCTCGTTCTTCTTCGAGGTGGCCCAGGCGATGAAGAGGCCGGCGCACTTCTTCGCCTCCTCGCTCTTGTTGGCCTTGGCGCCGATCGCCAGGCCGTGGCCGTAGCCGCCGCCGGTCAGCGGCGCGGGCGGCGTCGCATAGGCGATCTTGCCGATCACGGTCGACATCTTGGGATCGAGCGCGTTGCCCGCGAGCGGCGTCGACTCGACCAGCATCGCGACCTTGCCCGCGAGGAAGGCGCCGGTGGCCTCGTCCCAGCCGCCGGTCTTGGTGCCGGGCGCCGAGTACTTGAAGAGCTCGAGGTAGGTCTGCGTGGCCTTGAGCGCGGCGGGCGAGTCGAACACCGGCTTGTCGCCGTCGAACCACTGGCCGCCATAGCCGCGGAAGTAGGGCATCCAGCGCCACACGTTGGCGCCCGAGCCGCGCTGGCCGCGCAGCGCCACGCCGTAGACGCCGTTGGCCGGGTCGTTGAGCTTCTTCGCGGCGGCCACGAACTCCTCGAGCGTGGCCGGCGGCTTGATGCCGGCCTTCTCGAGCAGGTCCTTGCGATAGACCATCAGGTCGCCGCCGCCGGTCAGCGGCGCGAACCAGGCCTCGCCCGCGTAGGTGGCGACCTTCTGGCGGCCCGGATCGAAGTCGGCGTAGTCGTAGTCGGCCGGGTAGTACTTCGCGAGCGGCACGATCCACTTCGACTGCGCGAACAGCGGCACGTTGGCCTCGTCCACGTAGTAGACGTGGTACTTGCCCACGGTCGAGGCATCGGCGCGCGTCTTGGTGCGGCGGTCGTTCTCGTTGAGGTTGTCGATGCTGAACGAGGCGCCAGCCAGGGTCTTGAACTCGTCCTTGTACTTTTCGAGCAGGGTCAGGCCGTCACGCGGCTGCGCCAGCACCCGCACGTCCTCCTTGCACGACGCGGCCTGCGCGAGCGCTCCACCGGCGGCACCGGCCGCCAGCAGCGCCACGAGCAGCGTGCGGACCCGGACGCGCCTCCCTGCGGATTCTTTGAACATCGCTTGTCTCCGTTGAACTTGTTGCGGATCGCCGGCCGAGGCCGGGGAACAAGCCCGCCGTGCCGGGCGCCCTTTTCGGGGGGCGGCGCGACAGCGACGGGACGGGGTGAAGCGTATGCAGCGGCTCAGCGGTGCCGCGTACCCCCCAACCGGGGTACTGGTACTTTCATGACCAGGCCGACTGGGGTTTTACCGGGGTCGTGGGCGGGTAGTGGACCGTGCGCAGCCCGAAGCGCTCCTGCGCCTGCTGGCGGTAGGCGCTGGGCGTCATGCCCTTGTGCTGCAGGAAGCGGCGGTTGAAGTTGGCGATGTTGAAGAAGCCGACCTCGTAGCAGATGTCGCTGACCAGCCGGTCCGAGGTCTGCAGCATCTGGCAGGCCTTGGCGATGCGCAGCCGGGTCACGAACTCGGTGAAGGTGCTGCCCATCTGGCGGTGGAAGTAGCGCGAGAAGCTGCTCTCGGCCATGTTCGCGATGGCGCTGACCGAGGCCAGCGAGATCTCCTCGGCCAGGTGCTCGTCGAGGTGGTCGAGCACGCGGCGCATGCGCGTGCTGGTGGCGGGGTCGCCGTCGGAGGGCTCGTCCTCGCTCGAGATCAGGCGCCAGTCCTCCCAGCGCGCGAGCTCGTGCAGCAGGCCGATGAACTCCGCCAGCCGCGCCATGCCCTCGTGCGCCTGCACGCGCTGGAAGCGCTCGCGCGCCAGTTCGCCGATGCCGAAGAACTCGATGCCGCGGCGCGCGCGGTCGAGCATCGGCAGCACCGCGTCGATCTCGGGGAACAGCGCCGAGCCCTTGCGCAGCGGCTCCTCGCGGAAGTGGATCACCATGCTGCGGTCGGCGATGCCGTCGGCCGGCACGTCGTCGGAGATCCAGGTGTGCGGCAGCCGCGAGCCCACCAGCGCCACGTAGCCGGGCTCGAAGCGGCCGATGTGGTTGCCCACGAAGGCCTGGCCGGTGGTGCGGTTGATGATCTGCAGCTCGTACTCGTCGTGGTAGTGCCAGCAGTCGAAGGGCCAGGGCACGCCGTGCTGCAGGCAGCGCACGGTGCCGCCGCCCGCGGGTTCGAAGCCCAGGCGCGGGTCGCGCAGCAGTTCGTGTTCGAGTTCGGGTTTGCGGGCGGCGCGCTGTGTTCTGGTCATTGTTGTCTCCCCGGGGATCGGCAAGGCTCGAACCCCGGTGCCGCCGCCGCGGCGCCCGTGCGGCGTGGGCTCAGGCGCCAGCGACCTTCATGCGGTTGACCAGCAGCGAGCCCGTCGTCTTGGCGCCGAAAGTGTAAGCATCGGCCCCGATGGCTTCAATCCCCATCAGCATGTCCTTGAGGTTGCCGGCGATGGTGATCTCCTCCACCGGGAACGCGATGCGGCCCTTCTCGACCCAGAAGCCGCTGGCGCCGCGCGAGTAGTCGCCGGTCACGTAGTTCACGCCCTGCCCCATCAGCTCGATGACGAACAGGCCGGTGCCCAGCTTCTGCAGCATCGCGTCGAGGTCGTCGCCGGCCTGCGTCAGGCGCGAGCTCAGCACCAGGTTGTGCGAGCCGCCGGCGTTGCCGGTGGTCTTCATGCCGAGCTTGCGCGCCGAGTAGGTCGAGAGGAAATAGCCCTCGAGCCGGCCCGCGTCGACCACCTTGCGCGCCCGCGTGACCACGCCCTCGTCGTCGAAGGGCGAGCTGCCCTTGCCGCGCAGCACGTGCGGGTCTTCGCTCACGTCGACGTGCGAAGGCAGCACCGGCTTGCCGAGCGAATCGAGCAGGAAGGTGCTCTTGCGGTAGAGCGCGCCGCCGCTGGTGGCCTGCACCAGCCCGCCGAGCAGGCCCGCGGCCAGCGGCGACTCGAACAGCACCGGGCATTCCACCGTCTTGATCTTGCGCGACTTCAACCGGCTCAGCGCGCGCTCGGCGGCATAGCGGCCCACGGCCTGCGGGCTCGCGAGCTCGTCGGCCGAGCGCATCGAGCTGTACCAGGCGTCGCGCTGCATGTTGTCGCCCTTGCCGGCAATCGGCGCCACCGAGATCGAGTGGCGCGAACTCGCGTAGCCGCCGCGGAAACCGTGGGTGTGGGCGCTGAAGAAGTGGCTCTGCTGGGCCGAGACGCCCGCGCCTTCGCTGTTGGTGATGCGCTTGTCGGTCGACAGCGCGGCCGCCTCGCATTCGAGCGCCAGCTTGGCGGCCTGCTCGCTCGTGACCTCCCAGGGGTGGAACAGGTCGAGGTCGGGATGCTCCTTGGCGATGTCGGCCTCGTCGGGCAGGCCGCTGACCGGGTCCTCGGCCGTGAAGCGCGCGATGTCGTAGGCCGCCTGCACGGTCTGCGCGATGGCCGCCTCGGAGAAGTCGGAGGTGCTGGCATTGCCGCGCCGGTGGCCGACGTAGACGGTGACGCCCAGCGACTTGTCGCGGTTGCGCTCCACGTTCTCGAGTTCGCCCTTGCGCACCGAGACGCTGAGGCCGCAGCCCTCGGAAGCTTCGGCCCCCGCGTTGGTGGCCCCCAGCTTCTTGGCATGCGCCAGGGCCGAATCGACCAGGTTTTCGAAGAAGGAGCGGCTGTAGGCGAAGCCGGAGTCGGCGCGCGAGGAAGAGGTCGTCATGTGGGTGGCTATGATACTTGCGCCCCCCGTTTCCCGTTTGGCACCGTTTTCCCCTCGGTCCCGCCGCGTTGCACCGCCGCGCGGCGCGGCACAGAATCCATCCCCATGTCCCGCAAACCCAAAAAAGGCTACTTCGTCCGCGGCCAGTTCGTCGCCGAAGGCAGCGAACTCGACCTGGAGCTCAAGCGCGAGCTCAAGGGCACCGACGACGCCAGCCGCACCGACCTCAAGCGCGAGAGCGCCGAACTGCAGAAGCTCGGCGAAGAGCTCATGACCCTGCGCGCCGCGCTGTTCGACGCGCTGCCGCTCGGCGAGAAGCTGGTCGAGGCGATCCACGAGGCCAGGCGCATTACCAATTTCGAGGGCAAGCGCCGCCAGATGCAGTTCATCGGCAAGCTGATGCGCAAGCTCGACGAGCCCACCATCGAGGCGATCCGCGCCGCGCTGGCCGAGCAGTCCAGCGGCCCGGCCGCCGAGACCGCGCTGCTGCACGAGGCCGAACGCTGGCGCGACCGCCTGATCGCCGACGACGATGCGCTCGGCGGCTGGATCGAGACCCACCCGGCCACCGATGCCCAGCAGCTGCGCGCCCTCGTGCGCCAGGCGCGCAAGGACATCAAGGCCGGCCCGGCCGGCGAGGCGCCGCGCCAGGGCAAGGCCTACCGCGAGGTGTTCCAGCTCGTGCGCGAGCAGCTCGCGGTGCATGGCGGCGACGACCACGCGGCGGCCGCGGCGGAACAGGGCCGGGAGGAGGACGCATGAGCGATTTCGATCCGGTACGCATCGGCATCGTCTCGATCAGCGACCGCGCCTCGAGCGGCGCCTACGAGGACAAGGGCCTGCCCGCGCTGCAGGACTGGCTGCGCCGTGCGCTCAGGAATCCGATCACCTTCGAGCCGCGGCTCATTCCCGACGAAGCCCCCGGCATCAGCGCCGCGCTGATCGAGCTGGTCGACGCCGGCTGCTCGCTGGTGCTGACCACCGGCGGCACCGGCCCCGCGCTGCGCGACGTGACGCCCGAGGCCACGCTGGCCGTGGCGCACAAGGAGATGCCGGGCTTCGGCGAGCAGATGCGCCAGATCGGCCTGCGCTTCGTGCCGACCGCGATCCTCTCGCGCCAGGTCGCGGTGATCCGCGACAAGAGCCTGATCATCAACCTGCCGGGCCAGCCCAAGTCGATCGCGGAAACGCTCGAAGGCCTGAAGGACGCCGAGGGCACGCAGCTCGTGCCCGGCATCTTCGCGGCCGTGCCCTACTGCATCGACCTGATCGGCGGGCCCTACCTCGAGACCGACGATTCGGTCTGCAAGGCCTTCCGGCCCAAGTCGGCGATCCGGCCCGCGCGCTGACGCTTCAGGGCTGGACCGCCGCGCTCCTGGCCTCGACCTCCTTGAGGCAGGCCTGCACCGCGGCATTCGACGCCTGCTCGTAGCAGCGCGAGGCGGCCGCACGCAGCTGCTTCTGCTGCTCGCGGCGCTGCTGAGCGCTGTCGATCTGCCAGGTCATGAGCCATTGCATGGCCAGCGCCAGCACGATGCCGAAGCCGATGGCGGCGCCGACCACGGTCGAGCGCCAGGTCCTCGTGGGGGGCGCGGAAGTCGCGGGCGCCGATGCCGCGTCGAAGGCCATCGGCGCATGCGAGGGTGCGTCGCCCTTGCGGCGCCGCGGCTCGCGGGCGGCGGCGGCCTCGATGGCGGGCGAATAAGACTGGCGGTGGCTGCGGCTCATCGGTCCTGTGTGCTGTGATTCGCGGCGGATTGTGCGCCATCCGCGAGTCACGAAGCGCTCAGGCGCCGAAGCCGTGCGTCTCCCCCGCCTGCTCGCACGGCACGCGCTCGGCCTGCACGGTCGAATGGTGGATGTCGAAGCGCTCGGCCAGCAGCGCGCGCAGCCGCTGCACCAGCGGCGCGAGGTCGTCGACGCCGGACGCGCTCACCACGTGCACGCTGAGGCTCACCTTGCCGCTGGACAGCGCCCACACGTGCAGGTCGTGCAGGCTGGCCACGCCCTCGCTCGCGAGCAGCGCGCGCTCGACCTCGGGCAGGTCGACCTCGTCGGGCACGCCCTCGAGCAGCACGTTGAGGCTCTCGCGCAGCAGGCGCCAGGTGCGCGGCAGCACCCACAGGCCGATGGCCACCGCGATCAGCGAATCAACCCAGGCCCAGCCGGTGTAGCGGATCACCAGGGCGCCGACGATCACGCCCACCGAGCCCAGCATGTCGGCCCAGACCTCAAGGTAGGCGCCCTTGACGTTGAGGCTCTTGTCCTTGCCGCCGGCCAGCAGGCGCATGCCGATCAGGTTGACGACCAGCCCGCCCGCGGCCACCAGCAGCATCATGGTCGACTGGATCTCGGCCGGCGCCGCGATGCGCCGCCAGGCCTCGTAGAGCACGTAGATCGCCACCAGGAACAGCAGCACCGCGTTGAGCACCGCCGCGAGGATCTCGAAGCGGTGGTAGCCGAAGGTGCGGCGCCGGTCGGCCGGCCGCTGGCCGATGCGGATGGCGGCCAGCGAGATCGCCAGCGCCACCGTGTCGGTGAACATGTGGGCGGCATCGGACAGCAGCGCGAGGCTGCCCGAGACCAGCCCGCCGACCACCTCCGCCACGAGGTAGGTCGAGGTCAGCAGCAGCGCCCAGCGCAGTGCCTTCTCGTTCGCGCCGGCGCCGTGCGAATGCTCATGGGCCATGGGATGCGGCTCGCGGTTCGGGGTCGATCGGCGCGCCCTGCTGCCGTTCGCGGGCCTCCTCCTCGGTCTCTTCCTCGTCGCGCCGGTGCGCGATGCGGTAGAGCAGCGGAAGCACCAGCAGCGTGAGCGCGGTCGAGGACAGGATACCGCCGATCACCACCGTGGCCAACGGCCGCTGCACCTCGGCGCCGGTGCCGGTGGCGATGGCCATCGGCACGAAGCCCAGCGAGGCCACCAGCGCGGTCATCAGCACCGGCCGCAGCCGGGTCAGCGCGCCCTCGCGGATCGCGGCGTCGAGCGGCAGGCCGCCCTCGCGCAGGTTGCGGATGAACGACAGCATCACCAGCCCGTTGAGCACCGCCACGCCCGACAGCGCGATGAAGCCCACCGCGGCCGAGATCGACAGCGGGATGTCGCGCAGCCACAGCGCCACGATGCCGCCGGTGAGCGCGAACGGGATGCCGGTGAAGACCAGCAGGCCGTCCTTGAGGTTGCCGAACATCGCGAACAGCAGCACGAACACCAGCAGCAGCGACACCGGCACCACGATCTGCAGCCGCTTGGTCGCCGACTCGAGGTTCTCGTACTGGCCGCCCCAGTCGGTCCAGTAGCCCACGGGAATGCGCACCGACTGCATCGCCTGCTCGGCCTCGGCCACGAAGGAGCCGAGGTCGCGCCCGCGCACGTTGGCGCTGACCACGATGCGGCGCTTGCCGTCCTCGCGGCTGATCTGGTTGGGACCGGGCGCGACCGACAGGGTGGCGACCTCGCCGAGCGGGATGAAGCTCAGGCGCTGGCCCTCGGGCGCGGCGCCGGTGGCGCCCTGCACCGTGCTGCCGGCGATGCCCGCGGGCGCCGCCGTGCCGCGCGGCAGCGCGATCGGCAGCCGCTGGATCGCCTCCAGGTCGGTGCGCAGGTTCTCGGGCAGGCGCACCACGATGCCGAAGCGCCGGTCGCCGTCGAACAGGATGCCCGCTTCGCGGCCGCCGACCGCGGTCGAGACCGCGTCCTGCACGTCGCCCACGTTGAGGCCGTAGCGCGCGGTCTTGCCGCGGTCGATCTCCACCGTGAGCATCGGCAGGCCCGTGGTCTGCTCGACCTTGACCTCGGCCGCGCCGCCGATGCCGTTGAGCACGCCGGCCACCTGCGCGGCGGTCTTCTCGAGCACCGCCATGTCGTCGCCGAAGATCTTCACCGCCACGTCGCTGCGCACGCCCGAGATCAGCTCGTTGAAGCGCAGCTGGATCGGCTGCGAGAACTCGTAGTTGTTGCCCGGCAGCTTCTCGACCTCCTCCTGCACCGCCACCAGCAGCTCGGCGCGGCTGCGCCGGGGCGTGGGCCATTCGCTCTCGGGCTTGAGCATGATGTAGCCGTCGGAGATGTTCGGCGGCATCGGGTCGGAAGCGATCTCGGCCGTGCCGGTGCGCGCGAACACGCGCTCGATCTCGGGGAATTTCGCCTTCAGCGTGCGCTCGAGCTGCTGCTGCATCTCGACCGACTGCGTGAGGCTGGTGCCCGGGATGCGCAGCGCCTGGATCGCGAAGTCGCCCTCGCTGAGGCTGGGCACGAACTCGGTGCCCAGGCGCGTGGCCAGCAGGCCCGACAGCACCACCGCCACCGAGGCCAGCGTGATCACCAGCGGCTTGGCGTTCATCACGCGCGCCAGCAGCGGCGCATAGGCGCGGCGCGCCCACGACATCAGCCGGTTCTCCTTCTCGCCGACCTTGCTGCCGATGAACAGCGCCACGGCCGCGGGGATGAAGGTGATCGACAGGATCATCGCGCCCAGCAGCGCGATCACCACGGTGAAGGCCATCGGGTGGAACAGCTTTCCCTCGACGCCGGTGAGCGCGAAGATCGGCAGGTACACGATCATGATGATGAGCTGGCCGAACAACAGCGGCCGGCGCGCCTCCTGCGAGGCCGCGAAGACCTCGTGGAAGCGCTCGCTGCGCGTGAGCGGCCGGCCCTTGTGGGCCTGCGCATGGGCCAGGCGCCGCACGCAGTTCTCCACGATCACCACCGCGCCGTCGATGATGATGCCGAAGTCGAGCGCGCCCAGGCTCATGAGGTTGGCGCTGATGCGCTGGTTCACCATGCCGGTGAAGGTGAACAGCATCGACAGCGGGATCACCAGCGCGGTGATGATGGCCGCGCGGATGTTGCCGAGGAACAGGAACAGGATCGCGATCACCAGCACCGCGCCCTCCAGCAGGTTCTTCTTCACCGTGGCGATGGCCTTGTCGACCAGCACCGTGCGGTCGTACACCGTCACCGCCTTCACGCCCTCGGGCAGGGTGCGGTTGATCTCCTGCATCTTGCGGTCGACCGCCTGCGAGACGCTGCGGCTGTTCTCTCCGATCAGCATGAACACCGTGCCGAGCACCACCTCGCGGCCGTTGTCGGTGGCCGCGCCCGTGCGCAGCTCCTGGCCGATGCCGACCTGCGCCACGTCGGACACGCGCAGCGGCACGCCCTGCGCGTTGCCGAGGATCACGTTGCCGATGTCCTCGGCCGACTTCACCTGGCCCGGCGCGCGGATCAGGTACTGCTCGCCGCGCTTCTCGATGTAGCCCGCGCCCACGTTGGCGTTGTTGCGCTCGAGCGCGGTCACGATGTCGGTCATCGTGAGGCCGTGCGCGAGCAGCTTGGCGGGATCGGGCGCGATCTGGAACTCCTTGGCGTAGCCGCCGATGGAGTTGATCTCGGTCACGCCCGGCACGTTGCGCAGCTGCGGCTTGATGATCCAGTCCTGGATCTCGCGCAGGTCGGTGGACGTGTAGGGCTGGCCGTCGGGCCGCTTCGCGCCCTCCTCCGTCTCCACGGTCCAGAGGTAGATCTCGCCCAGGCCGGTGGAGATCGGCCCCACCACCGGCGAGATCCCCTCGGGCATCTTCTCGCGCGCCGACTGGATGCGCTCGTTGACGAGCTGGCGCGCGAAGTAGATGTCGGTGCCGTCCTTGAAGATCACCGTCACCTGCGACAGGCCGTAGCGCGACAGCGAGCGCGTCTGCTGCAGGCCCGGCAGGCCGGCCATCACGGTCTCGATCGGGTAGGTCACGCGCTGCTCGGTCTCGAGCGGCGAATAGCCGGGCGCGGCGGTGTTGATCTGCACCTGCACGTTGGTGATGTCGGGCACCGCGTCGATGGGCAGCTTCTGGTAGCTGAACACGCCGAGCGCGGCCATGCCCAGCACCGCGAGCAGCACCAGCCAGCGCTGCTCGATGGCGAATCGGATCACACGTTCGAACATCGTGCGTCCTCAGTGGGTGTGGGTCGCAGAGGCCTTGCCCTGCTGCGACTTGACGACGAAGCTGCCCGCGGCGGCATAGGCCTGGCCCGGCTTCAGGCCACCGGTGATCTCGATGCGCTGTCCGTCGCTGCGCCCGGTCTGCACCGCCTGCGGCAGGAAGCCGCCCGGCACGCGCAGGAACACGGTGGGCTTGTCCTCCACGCTCTGCACCGCCTCGGCCGACACCGTGACCGGCGCCTGCAGCTCGGAGGCCACCAGCTCGACATTGACGAACAGCCCCGGGCGCCACACGCGCTGCGGGTTGGTCAGCGTCACGCGCGCGGTCGCGGTGCGCGTCTGCGCGCCGAGCAGCGCGCCCACGTACGAGACCTTGCCCTGCGCCACCTGGTCGAAGGCGGTGGAGCGGATGCGGACCGTCTCGCCGGTGCGCACCAGCGGCAGGTGCTGCGCCGGCACGCTGATCTCGGCCCAGACGGTGGACAGGTCGGACACGGTGAAGACGTTGGCGTCCTCCTTGACCGATTCGCCGAGCGAGATGTGCTTCTCGACCACCAGCCCGTCGAAGGGCGCGCGCAGCTCGTAGCGGCCCAGCGAGCCGCCGCCCGAGCCCGGCACGGCGCCGAGCGCCAGCAGCTTCTGGTTCGCGTTGGCGACCGCGATCTGCGCCTCCTGCATCGCCTGCTGCGCCTGCAGGTAGTCCTGCTGCGGCGAGATCTTTTCCTCCCACAGCTTCTTCTCGCGCTCGTAGGTGCTGCGCGCCAGCTCGAGCCGGCGCTGCGCCGACTGCAGCTCGCTGCGCTGCTCCGACAGCGCCGGGCTCGAGATCACCGCCAGCACCTGGCCGCGCTTGACCTCCTGCCCGAGGTTGGCGGGCACGCTGTCGACCACGCCCGGCACGCGCGGCACCACGTGCGCCGTGCGGTCCTCGTTGAAGCGGATCTCGCCCGGCAGCTGCAGCGCGGTGCGGATGTTCGCGGGGCCGGTGGTCTCGATCGCCACGCCGGCGGCCTTGATCTGGGCCTCGGTGAAGGCGATCCTGCGGTCCTCGCCCTCGTGCCCGCCGGCGGCGGCCTTGGGCTCGGCCTTCGCTTCGCCTTTTGCTTCGCCCTTGGCCTCCTCCTTGGCCCCGTGCCCGTGGCCGTCATCGCCAGCCTCGGCCTTCTTCTCGCCCTTGCCCTCCTCCTCGTGGTGCTCGCCATCGGCATGGCCCTTCGCCTCCTCGTGGTCATGGCCATGGCCGGCGGCCTCCTTGCCGCTCTCGTGGTGCTCCTCGTCGGCATGCGCGGCCGACTCGGCGTGGCCGCCGGCGGGCTTCGACGGTCCTCCGGTGCGCAGGATCAGCGCGCCGACGGCCAGCCCCACGGCCAGCACGACGGCGATCGCGATCCATTGCTTGCGGCCCACGGCGGGCGCGGCGTTCTTGCGTTCTTGTTCGATGCTCATGGGAAACCTCAGCGGGTGACAGCGGAATGGGGGGTGGCGGCGGGAATGGCGGCCATGGGGGCCGGAGTGGCGAGGTCGTCGGACAGGCCCTCGGTGCCGAGCAGCCGGTCGAGTTCACCCGCGGCGCGGTGCGCCTCGGCCAGCGCCAGCAGGTACTGCGCGCGCACCTGGAACAGCGTGCGCTGCGCATCGAGCGCCTCGAGGAAGCTGAACTTGCCGAGCTCGAAGCCCTTGGTGGCCGCGCGCCAGGCCTCGGCCGCGCCGGGCAGCGCGTCGCGCTGCAGGGTCTCGGCGGTGGCACGCGCCGAGCGCAGCCGTTCGCTCGCCTGGGCCAGGTCGGCGCCCAGCTGCAGTTCGGCCGCGGCGAGCTCGTCGCGCGCCTTCTCCTCGCGGCTCAGGGCCTCGGCGAGGTTGCCGCGGTTGGTGTCGAAGATCGGCAGCGGCACCGACAGGCCCAGCACCACCTGGTCACGGCGCGACCCGCCGGTGCCGCCCTCGCCCTCGGAGGCCGGCACGCGCTTGGCGCCCAGCGACACGGTCACGTCGGGAATGCGCTTGGCGCGCTCCAGCTCGGACAGCGCGCGCCGGCGCTCGACCTCGAGCCGCGCCTGGCGCAGCGCCGGTGCCTCGGCACGGCGCAACGCCACCTCCTGCTCGCCCAGGGGCTGCGGCAGGCGATCGACCGCGCCGTCGACCTGCGTGAAGCGCGGCGCCGGATTGCCCCACAGCGCCGCGAGCTGCTGGCGCGCCGTGCGCAGGGTGCCCTCGGCCTGCATCAGCTCGACGCGGATGCCGGCTTCGGCCACGCGCGAGCGGGTTTCCTCGAGCGGCGAGACCTTGCCGGCCGCCACGCGGTTGGCCGCGGCGCGCGTGGCCGCCTGCGCGAGGCCGACCGAGTCCTGCGCGAGCCGCAGCCTTTCCTGCGCCGACAGCACGTCGAAGAACAGCGTGATCGCGGTGGCGCGCAGCTCGGCGCGCTTGGCCGCGAGCGCGGATTCGGCCTGGTCGCGCGCGCGCTCGGCCGCGCTCACGCGCGCCGCGCGCTTGCCGCCGAGTTCGATCGGCTGGCTCAGCTGGACCGTGGTGGTGCGGTTGTCGCGCCGCGTGTCCTCGAGGGTGACGTCGAGCGTGGGATTGGGCCAGGCACCGGCCTGCACCAGCGCGCCATCGGTGGCCTCGCGCTCGCGCCGCGCCGCGAACAGGCCCGGGTTGGCCTGGAACGCCAGCGCGAGCGCGCTGCGCAAGGTCAGCGGGCCCGCGGGCTCGAGGCTGGCGGATGCCTGCGATGAAGAAGTGGAAGTGCCGGCCGCGGCCTGCTGCGTGGGCAGCGAAGGCTGAGCAAGGACCGGGGGTACCGCCAAGGCCAACACGGCCAGCGGCACGAAGAGCGTGCGCATCGGATTCTCCTGGGTTGCGAAACAACGAACGGGAAAATCCGGCGAGAGCTCAGTGCATGAACGGTGTCAGTGCGAAAAGGGAATGAAGGCTTGCTCTCGCCGGATCAGGCGGCGAGAGTCCATGCGGGGCGCACGGGCACTTCGGGGATGTGGGAGTCGAAGGACTCGGCGAGCACGGCACGCGGGCCCTGCGGAACGAAGGCGATGCCGGGCACTTCGGCGGGCGCCGCCACCGCATGCTGCGCATGACCGAAGTGGCACAGGGCACAGTCGCCGATCGCGGGATTCGGCACGTTGCCGGCGTCCTTCGACGTGCCCGCGTCGGCGTGGCTGCGGTCTTCGGCCGCGTTGCCCGGATGCTCGTGGTGGCCCCAGTGCTGTGTCTGCGCGTCCTGCTCGTGCGCGCAATAGGCGGCCGACATCGCCCAGCTGTACTGGAGCGGAAGCAGGAACACCAGGAAGATCAACAGCCAGCGGCGCATGGGAGCGGGAGTATATCGACGGCACCTGCGGCACCGAGGCTTTCAAGACCCCACGGAACGCGGGTGCAGCGCACTGTACGACGCCTCGACACGGCTTTGTCCGTCAAGCGGATTACGAATTTGTAACCCCCCGCGAGGGCCCTGTTTCATTACCATCCGGCGATGCGAATTCTTGTCATCGAGGACGAGCCCAAGCTGGGCGACTACCTCAAGAAAGGCCTGGAGGAGAACGGTTACGTCGTCGACATCGCGCGCGACGGCATCGAAGGCCGCTACCTGGCCACCGAGGGCGACTACGGCCTGATCCTGCTCGACGTGATGCTCCCGGGCATCGACGGATTCGCGGTGCTCAAGGCGATACGCCGCACCAAGAACGTCCCGGTGCTGGTGCTGACCGCGCGCGACAAGGTCGAGGACCGCGTCAACGGCCTGCAGCAGGGCGCCGACGATTACCTGGTCAAGCCCTTCTCGTTCTCGGAGCTGCTCGCGCGCATCCAGGCCCTGCTGCGCCGCGGCCAGGCCCAAGACGCCACCGTGTTGCGTCTGGCCGATCTGGAGCTCGACCTCGCGAGCCGCAAGTGCCAGCGCGCGCGCAAGCGCGTCGACCTGACCTCGAAGGAATTCATGCTGCTGACGGTGCTGCTGCGCCGGCGCGGCCAGATCCTCTCGCGCACCACGCTGGCCGAGCAGGTGTGGGACATGAACTTCGACAGCGACACCAACGTGGTCGAGGTGGCGATCCGCCGGCTGCGCGGCAAGATCGACGATCCCTTCGAGGTGAAGCTGCTGCACACGGTGCGCGGCATGGGCTACGTGCTCGAAGACCGCTCCTGGGCCTGAGGGCCCGGCCCCCCTTCCTTCCGGCGAGCATGCGCGCCCCCTCGATACGCCGCCGGCTGTCGCTCTGGTTCGCGGCCCAGACCTTTTTCGGCCTCAGCGTGGTGTGCCTCGCGGTCTACCTGGTCACGGCCTGGAACTTCGGCGCCAAGCAGGACACCGAGATCGCGCACAAGGCCGAGCTGGTGCAGCACCTGCTGGCCGAGGGCGAGAAGGCCGGCGATCTCTCGACCCTGCGGCACAAGCTCGAGGACTTCTTCTCGATGGAGGACGAGTTCAGCCTGTCCATCGTCACGGCCACGGGCGACACCATCTTCCGCTCCACGCCGCCCACGGGCGGGCGCTGGGTGCGCAGCGACCGGCAGATGCCGTGGCGCGCACCGGGCGCGCAGAACGCGCCGCTCACGGTCTCCATCGGCATCAGCGTGGCCAACGACGCGCGCCTGCTCGAGCGCCTGGCCTGGACCCTGCTGGGCGCGGTGCTGCTGGGCACGGCGCTGGTCTCGCTGACCGGCTTCTGGCTGGTGCGGCGCGGGCTGCGGCCGCTGAAGGCGCTGGCCGAGCGCACCGCGGCGATGGCGCCCGACCGGCCCAACGAGCCGATCGACGCGCTGGCCTTCGCCGAGGAGCTGCGGCCCTGGATCACGCAGTTCAACGCACTGCTGTTGCGTGTGCAGCGCGCCTACGTGCAGCTCGAATCCTTCAATGCCGACGTGGCGCACGAGCTGCGCACGCCGCTGGCCAACCTGATCGGCTCGACCGAGCTCGCGCTGACCCGGCCGCGCGGCAACGAGGAGCTGCAGGCGGTGCTGGCCTCCAACCTCGAGGAGATCGGCCGCCTCTCGGGCATCGTGACCGACATGCTGTTCCTCTCGCAGGCCGAGCGCGGCGGCGCGACGCGCTCGCGCGCGACCGTGAGCCTGGCGGCGCAGGCGGTGGACGTGATCGACTTCCACGACGCCATGCTCGAGGAGGCCGGGCTGCAGGCGCGCGTCGAAGGCGATGCCAGGGTCGACGTCGATGCGGCGCTGGTGCGCCGCGCGCTGTCGAACCTGCTGGGCAATGCCATCCGCTTCGCGGCGCCGGGCTCGGCCATCGCGATCGAGATCGGGCCCGACACTGGCCCGGGCTGCCAGCGCGACGCGATCGCGCTGGTGCTGGTCAACCGCGGCGCCGCCATCGCGCCCGAGGTGCTGCCGCGGCTGTTCGAGCGCTTCTACCGCGCGGCCCCGGCGCGCGACGGTTCGGCCCGCCACCATGGGCTGGGCCTGGCTATCGTCGAGGCCATCGCGCGCATGCACGGCGGCCGCGTGTTCGCCTCCAGCCAGGACGGCACGACGCGCATCGGCTTCACGGTGCCAACGCAGCCGTGATGCGCGGGCGTCCGGCCGCCGCGGGCCGCTGACGCCTTTCTTCTTCATCGCGCACGCAACGCCCGAGAACTTTGGGCTTCCTTCGCGGAACTGCGCGTACCTTTCGTCGGCCGAGCCGGGTTTATCCCGATACGGCGCAGGCGTTGCTCCCCCAAGAATCCGCCCTCAATAAAAAGCACGGACGTTCGTTTTATTAACCGGCACTCAAGGAGATGAGCATGAATGGATTTTTCGGTGGTCTGCTGCGCCGCCTGGCGCTTTCCACGGTCTTCGGCCTGCTGGGCCCCCTGAGCTTTCTCGGCCTCGCGGCCCCCGCGCAGGCGCAGGACAACGCCACGCAGACCAAGTACCCGATCGTGCTCGTGCACGGCCTGTTCGGTTTCGATTCGCTGTTCGGCGTCGACTACTGGTACGGCATTCCCTCGGCGCTGCAGCGCAGCGGCGCGCGCGTGTTCGTGGCGCAGGTGTCGGCCGCCAACAGCACCGAGGTGCGCGGCGAGCAGCTGCTCGCGCAGGTGAAGAACATCATGGCGATCACCGGGGCCGCCAAGGTCAACCTGGTGGGCCATTCGCATGGCGGCCCGACCATCCGCTACGTGGCCGGCGTGGCGCCGCAGCTCGTGGCCTCGGTCACCTCGGTGGCCGGCCCGAACAAGGGCTCGCGCGTGGCCGACATCCTGCGCGGCACCGTGCCGGCCGGCTCGCTCAGCGAGACCGTGCTCAACGGCGCGGTGAATGCCTTCGTGGCGCTCATCAACCTCGGCTCGGGCGGCAGCGGGCTGCCGCAGATGCCGGTGGCCGCGCTCGATTCGCTGACCGCGGCCGGCTCGGCCGACTTCACGCGCCGCTTCCCGCAGGCCGTGCCCACGGGCTGCGGCGACGGCGCCGAGGTGGTCGGTGGCGTGCGCTACTACTCGTGGACCGGCAAGCAGCCCGTGACCAACCTGCTCGACCCCAGCGACGCTTCGCTCGGCCTGCTGAGCCTGAGCTTCGGCGAGACCAACGACGGCCTGGTGGCCGTGTGCTCCTCGCGCCTGGGCAAGCACCTGGGCGACTACCGCCAGAACCACCTCGACGAAGTGAACCAGCTGCTCGGCGTGCGCGACTGGCTCGCACCCGATCCGGTCGCGCTGTACCGCCAGCACGCCACCCGCCTCAAGCAGATCGGCCTGTGACGCGCCGCTGGCCCCTGGTTCTGGCCGCGACCGCGGCGGTGGCGCTCGGCGGCTGGTGGTTCGGCGCGTCGGGCCCGGCGGAAAGCGAGGCGCGCACGGGCGAGGCCGCCTCGGCCGGCCCCGCGCCCTTGCTGCAGGCACCCGCGGCCACCGCGTCCGCCACCATCGCCGACAGCTTCCTCACGCCGAACCTGCGCGACCGCATCGAGGCGCTCTTGCTCGAGGCCGGCGAGGCCGCGAGCCCCGAGGACCTCAAGCGCCGCGTCGAGGCGCTGGTGCCCGCGCACTTCGCGCCGCACGAAGCGGCGCGCGCCCGCGCGCTGCTGGGCCGCTACGTCGACTACCGCGTGGCGCTCGGCGCGCTGCAGCTGCCGGCCGACCTCGGCGACCCGCGCGCGCTGCGCGACACGGTCGAGGCGCGCCGCCGGGTGCGCGAGCAGCACTTCATGCCCGACGAATACCAGGCGCTGTTCGGTGCCGACGACGACTTCGACCGCTACAGCCTCGCGCGGCTCGAGATCGAGCGCAACACCGCCCTCACGCCCGCGCAGCGCCAGGCCGCGCTCGAGGACAACGAGCGCAGCCTGGGCGAGACCCAACGCGCGCAGCGCGCCGGGACCGTGGCCCAGCTCCAGGTGGCCTCGCAGACCGCGGCGCTCGAGGCGCGCGGCGCCAGCGACCAGGAACGCTTCGCCGAGCGCAGCGCGCAGCACGGCGCGCCGGCCGCGCAGCAGCTCGCCCAGCTCGACCGCGAGGAACGCGACTGGCAAGGGCGGCTCGCGCAGTACGCGGCACTGCAATCGGCCAAGGCCGATGCGCAGTCGCTCGAACAGATGAAGCAGCAGCTCTTCACGCCCGAGGAACGGCTGCGGCTGGAGGCGGCGCTGCAGTTGCGCGCGCAGGCGGCGGCCGCGGCGCCGTCGATGACACCGCGCTAGGGCACGCTAGGCGCTTTCGCGCGCGACGACGAACTCGGCCCCCGGCGCCGCGCTGCGCACCGTCAGTTGCCAGCCATGCGCCAGCGCGATCTCCTGGCAGATCGCGAGCCCCAGGCCCGAGCCTTCGTCGCGCCGTCCGGCGCCGCGCCAGAAGCGCTCGAAGACTTTCGGCAACTCGGTGGGGCTCAGCCCGGGTCCCTGGTCGCGCACCGAGATTCGCAGCTCATCGGCCACCAGCCGCACCGTCGCGTTCGGCGGCGAATGCTGGATCGCGTTCTCGAGCAGGTTCTTCAGCAGCGTGAACAGCGCGCCGCGGTCGGCGCGCCAGCCTAGCGACTCGGAGGCCACGCGCAGGTCGAGCCGCACCCGGCGCCGCTCGGCCAGCCGCGCGAGGTAGTCGCCCACCTCGTCGACCAGCGCGGCCAGGTGCACGAGGCCGATCTCGTAGTTGCGCAACTCGGTGGCCTCGGCCAGGTGCAGCAGCTGGTTGACGTGCCGGGCCATCTGGTCGACGTCGCGCAACAGGGCCTCGCGATCGAAGCCGGCATCGCCCGCGCCATGCAGCTCGATCTGCGCTCGGATCAGCGCCAGCGGGGTCTTGAGCTCGTGCGCCACCGTGCCGAGGAAGTCCTGCTGCGCGACATAGCCGCGCTCGAGCCGGTCGAGCGCGCGGTTGAAGGCCTCGATCAGCGGCAGCATCTCGGACGGCAGCCCGCGCACCTCGAGCCGCGCATCGAGCGTGCGCGGCGTGATGCAGGCGGCGCTGTCGGACGCCGCGCGCAGCGGCCGCAGCATGCGGCCGAGCGTGAAATACATGGCGACGGCGAACACCAGCACCGAGGCCAGGCTCGCGAACAGCATGCCCTGCCCCAGCGCCGGCAGGCCGACGGCGCGCTCCATGACCTCGATGAAGCGCCGGCTGATCGCCACCTGCACGTACCAGCGCCGGCCGCCATGCTCGATGGCCTCGGTCGCGACCCGCATCGGCAGGCCGTCCGCCACCGCGTCGAAGGAGCGGCCTTCCGGCTCGAAGCTGCCGTTGTCCGCGCGCAGCGCCGCCAGGCCCTGCCCCGCGGGCAGCACGACCCGGCCCGCCGCGTCGAGCACGCGCACCGAGGTCTCGCGGCCCAGGCCCGCATAGAGCCACATCGTGAGACGGGATTCGTCCAGGCCCACCGGCTGCCCGGCCGCGTCGAAGCGCAGCGCGCGAGCGATCAGGCGCGCATGGTTGGCGATGCTCTCGTTGAACACCTGGCCGCGCAGCGCGAACGCCACGGCACCGCCCGCGGCGATCAGCACGATGCACACGAGCACGCCCGCCACGTAGGTGACCAGCAGGCGCGTGCCGAGGCTACGCGGCATCGCGAAGCGCATAGCCGTGGCCTCTCACGTTGGCGATCTGCAAGCGCGAGTCCACGGCCTGCAGCTTCCTGCGCAGCCGGTGCAGGGCCACGTCGAGCGCATTGGGCGTGACCGCTTCCGACAGGCCCCAGGCGGCCGACTCGAGCGCGCCGCGCCGCACGGTCTGCCCGCCGGCGCGCACCAGGCACAACATGATCTGCAGCTCGGCCGGCGCCAGCGTGACCGCCTCGGGGCCGCAGGCCAGCGTGCCGCTGTCGGGCTGGATCCGGATGTCGCCATGGGCCGGCGACAGGCTCTGCAGCTGCACCGGCCGGCGCAGCAGCGCGCGCACGCGCGCCACCAGTTCCTCCATCGAGAAGGGCTTGGCCAGGTAGTCGTCGGCGCCGGACTCGAGGCCATCGACGCGGTCGTGCAGCGCATCGCGCGAGGTCAGCATCAGGCACGGGGTGCGCGTGCCGGCCGCGCGCAGCCGGCGCACCAGCTCCAGGCCGTCGCCGTCGGGCAGGCCGCGGTCGACCACCAGCGCCGCATAGGCGGTGTCGCGCAGCGCATGCGCGGCGCTGTCGATGCGGCCGAAGACATCGGCCTCGATGCCCGCGCCCGACAGCGCCTTGCAGACCAGCGCGGCCATGCGTTCGTGGTCTTCGATCAGCGCGATCCGGTTCATGCGCCCGAGGATGCCTCAGAAACGGTAGAGATAGCCGACCGAGGCCGAACCCAGGCTGGAGCGGTTCACCAGCGGGCTGTTCTTGATCTGCTTGCCCAGCTGGGTGGAGCCGACGTCGAGGAACACCGACTGGTGGCGGTCGATCGCATAGCCCACGCGCAGGCCGATCTCGGTGTTGACGCTCGAGCGGCCCAGGTAGAGCGGACGCCCGATGCGGACCTCCTGCGCGCGCACGCCGTAGTAGTAGTCGACGTACTTGTCGTCGACCCACACGGCCTCGAGGCGCGGCGTGAAGGTGAAGCGGCCGGCGCGGAAGTCGCGCTGCACGCCCAGGCGCAGGTGCTGGCCCTTGCTCTTGCCCGAGGCATCGCCAAGCCATTCGAGCGAGACGTCGGCCAGCTCGTTGCGCCAGACGAGGCCGGCGCCGAGCCAGATGCTGCCCTTGCGCTCCTCCATGCCCGAGAGCACCGGCGCATCGTCGGGCTTGTAGCCGCCCAGGCCATAGCGGGCGCGCAGGCCGAAGGACAGCGAGGAACGGCCGCCCAGCTCGAGCGCCGGCAGCTTGAGTTCCGCGCCGGTGCCGAACACGCGCACATGGCGGTTCTCGAAATAGACCAGCGGCAGGCCCTGCGACTTGTTGCCGGCGTCGGTGTAGGGCTGCTGCCTGACGCCGGCGGCGAGGCCCAGGCCCCAGCGGGCGCGGTCGTCGGACGGGGCGGCGGAAGGCTCGGCGAGCGGCTGTTCGAGGGCCGTGTCCTGCGCCCAGGCGGGCACGGCCCACGGGGTCAGCGACAGGCCCGCGAGCACGGGCAGGCAACGGGAGAAGGAAGAGAGCGAGGAAGCACGCGGCATGGCGAAGCCAATCGGGTTGTCAGGGAAGCCCGGATGCTCGATGCGGCAGTCTTACCGCGGTCTTACCGGCCCGCCTCCATACGGTAAGCCTGCGGAAAGACGGCCGGGCCGAGGATGCGCGCCTCTTTCGAACCGGAGCCGCCGATGCCCATGCTTTTGTTGACCCCACATCCGGCTGCGCGATGCAGCACGCCGCGCTGATGCCCGCGCCCTGGGTGCCCTCGCCCTGGTCCGCGCGCAGGGCACCGGCGCGCGTGCCGCCGGCCGCACCGGCGCCCCCGCCCGCGCCTAGGACTCCACGCGCGCCGCCTCGGCCGCGCGCGCCTTGCGTCCCATCACGAGGTTGATCAGCGGCCCCGTCATCGCCGTGGTCGCCAGCGCCATCACCAGCAGCATGGTGAAGAGCTCGGGGCCGATCAGGCCGACGTCGAGGCCGATCTTGATGACGATCAGCTCCATCAGCCCGCGCGCGTTCATCAGCGCGCCGGTGGCCAGGCTGTCGCGCCAGCCGTAGCCGGCCAGGCGCGCGCCGATCGCGCCGCCGGCCAGCTTGCCGATGCTGGCGACCGCGACGATCAGCAACAGCGCGCCGATGCCCGCGCCCGAGAAGGCGCTGGCCGTGGTGCCCAGCCCCGCGAGCGCGAAGAACAGCGGCATCAGCAGCACGATCGACAGCGGCTCGATGCGCTCCTGCAGCGAGCGCAGCAGGCGGTCGTCGCGCGGCAGGCAGGCGCCGAACAGGAAGGCGCCGAACACCGCGTGCAGGTGCAGCCATTCGGTGAGCAGGGCCGAGACCAGCAGGCCGATCATCAGCGAGGCCAGCACCGTGGTCGAGGGCTCGCCGTCGGGCGCGCGGGTGCGCAGCAGCCAGGCATAGGCCGGCTTCAGGCCGAGGAACAGGAAGGCGAACAGCGCCACCGCGCCGCCGCCGGTGCGCAGCAGCCCGAGGTAGCCCTCGCCCGCGCCGGCCAGCGCCACCACGAAGGCCAGCAGCACCCAGGCGAAGACATCGACCACCGCGGCCGCGCCCAGCGAGAGCTGGCCGAAGGGGGTGCGCGTCAGGCCGCGGTCCTTGAGGATGCGCGCCATCACGGGGAACGCGGTGATCGACAGCGCCGCCGCGATGAACAGCGCGAAGGGCCAGAAGCCCACGCCGGCCGGTGCCAGCGAAGGATGCAGCGCGGGCGCGATCGCCAGCCCCAGGCCCAGCGGCGCGATCACGCTCGCGATGCCGACCCAGCCGGCCGACTTGAGCTGCGCCTTCACGCCCTGCGAGGCGCGCAGCTCGAGGCCGACCACGAACATGAACAGCACCAGGCCCACGGTGGCGAGCGCCGACAGGCCGCCCAGCGACTCCTTCGCGAAGATCTGGCCATGCAGCGAGGGGAACAGCGCGCCCATGACGGCCGGCCCCAGCATCAGGCCGGCCGCCATCTCGCCGACCACGCCCGGTTGGCCGAGGTGGCGCAGCACCCATCCGCAGACGCGGGCCGTGCCGAGGATGACGATCAGTTGCAGCAGCAGCGTCGTGGCGGACATGGCCGGATGTTAAGTCCCGCCGCGCTCGGCCTCGGTCCACAGCGCGGCCATGGCGCGCAGCAGCGACTCCTCGACCACCGGCTTGAACAGCACCGGCACGCCCGACTCGCGCACGCGCTGCAGCCGCGGCGGCGCGGTCTCGCCGGTCACCAGCAGCAGCGGCAGCCGTCCGCCCTGGCTCCGGCGCAGGCGCAGCCCGGCATCGAGGCCGTCGGAGCCGTCGGCCAGCCGGTAGTCGCACAGCAGCAGGTCGTAGGGCCGGCCCTCGGCGCCGGCGCGCGCCAGCGCCTGCGCGGCGGCGGCCTCGTCGGCCACCGCGTGCAGGTCGATCGCGTGCTGGCGCAGCAGGCCGGTCATGGCATCGCGGATGTCGGCCTCGTCGTCGACCAGCAGCACGCGGCGCGGCATCGGTTCCATGCGCGGCATCGGCGCGCGCGGCCCGAACGAAGACGCGGGCGTGAAGGACTGGCGCCACGGCGGCGCGGCCGCGGCGGCGGGCGCGCAGGCCTCGTCGCGCGCCGGCGCGGCGGGCACCACCACGCGCACGTGCGTGCCACGGCCCAGGCGCGAATGCACCTGCACCGGATGGCCGAGCAGGCGCGACAGACGCTGCACGATCGCCAGCCCGATGCCGAGCCCGCGCGAGCGGTCGCGGCCCGGGTTGTCGATCTGGTAGAACTCCTCGAAGATCCGGCCCGACTGCTCGGGCGCGATGCCGATGCCGGTGTCGCGCACCTCGATCCACACCACCTCGCCGCGGTCGCGCGCGATCACCGTCACCCCGCCGCGCCAGGTGTACTTGAGCGCGTTGTCCATCAGGTTCGACAGCATGCGGTGCAGCAGCTGCGGATCGCTGCGCACCCACAGCCCGCTGGCGCGCACGCGCAGCTGCAGCTGGCGCTGCTCGGCCTGGGCCGAGAAGGTGTGGTTGAGCGGCAGGAACAGCGCATCGAGCGGCACCGCGTCGAGCGCCGGCGCGACCACGCCGGCATCGAGCCGCGAGACGTCGAGCATGGTGTCGAGCGAATGGCCCAGCGCATGCACCGCGCGCATCAGCCGCTCGGCATTGCGGCCCTCGGGGCGGTTGCGCAACTCGTTCTCGAGCGCGGCGCCGAACAGCGCGATGGCATGCAGCGGCTGGCGCAGGTCGTGGCTGGCGGTGCCGAGGAAGCGGCTCTTCTCCTGGCTCGCGCGTTCGGTGGCCACCACCTGCTCGCCCAGGCGAGCGGCCAGCACCTCGTTGCGAAAGCGCAGCCGCAGCGCCTCGTCGAGCACGCGGTGCTGGCGCGTCGCGATGCGCAAGGTCAGCACCAGGTGCACCGCGCCGAAGACCGCGAGGAACAGGTGCACGCCGTCGCCCTGCCAGGCCAGCGCGAGCACCAGCCCCGCCATCATCGGGATGCCGTAGCCGAACAAGGCGGGCTTGAGCGAGCACAGCGACTGCATCGAGCGGGTCCAGCCGCTCATGATGACCACCACCAGCAGCGTGGTCGTCACCAGGTCGTCGCGCGCCATGAAGAAGGCCGGCACCGGCGCCGCGACGAGGCTCAGCAGCGTGACCTGCGCGGCATAGCGACGCGCCCAGGTCGCGCTCATGGCATCGGGGATGCCGGCATGCCAGCGCGGCGCCAGCAGCACCGCGAGATCGGTGGCGATCACCAGCCCCAGCCACAGCAGCGCGAGGACCGAGCTGCGCTCGAAGGTCGCGACGCCGAGTGCGATCGCGAAGCCGATGTGGGTGGCGACCGAGACGTTGCGCGAGGCATAGAACGACGCCAGGTGCTCGCGCAGCACGCGCTGCGCGAGGGCACGGTCGAGGGGCTCGCCGTTCGGGTCGCGGGCTGCGGCGCTGGTCATCGGGACGATTCTGGGGACCGCCCCCGGCGCTCGGAAGTGCCCTAAGTCATGGGGCGAACCAGCGGTCGGCCCACTGGTTGAGCGGCTTCAGCCGCCGCACCAGCTCGGCGCCCGACTCGGTCAGCGCATAGCCCGCGTCGCCCAGCGCCACGATCCCGGTGGCGCGCAGCTCCTTGAGGCGGTCGTTGAGCACCGAGGGCGACATCTCGCCGCAGCTGGTGCGCAGCGCGCGAAAGCTCTGCGACTGGCCGTCGCGCAGCTCCCACAACACGCGCAGCGTGCCCTTGCGGCCGAGCTGCTCGAGCAGCCGCATGACGGGGCGGCGGTGCACTGCGGGGGCTTCGGCGGGTTCGTTCTCTTGCATGGTTCGTTGGGCGAGTCGCGTGCGTTACTTCGCTACGCATTTCGTAGCGATAGACTGGAGCATCGCTACGGATTTCGTAGCGATTTCGAGCCATTCTATGCAAGGAGTTCCCATGACTGCAGAGACCGCGCCCCGCATCCCGCCGCTCGAGGCGCCCTACCCCGAAGGCATCGCCGAACTGCTCACGCGCATGACGCCACCGCAGGCCCCCGAGGTGCTGGGCCTGTTCCGGGTGATGGCCGTGAATCCCCGGCTCGCCGAGCGCACGCTCGAGCTCGGCCGCCACTTCCTGGGCCGCAAGGCCTCGATCTCGCTGCGCGAGCGCGAGCTCGTGATCCTGCGCGTGTGCGCGCGCTGCGGCGCCGAGTACGAATGGGGCGTGCACTGGAGCGGCTTCGCCGACGCGGCCGGCCTCGGCGAGGCCGAGCGGCGGGCAACCGCCGCGCGCGACGCCGACCTGTCCACGCTGCAGCCGCGCGATGCCCTGCTGCTGCGCATGGTCGACCAACTGCACGACACGGGCGACATCGACGATGCGTTGTGGCACGCCCTCGGCGAGCACTGGGACCACGCGCAACTGCTCGAACTGATGATGCTCGCGGGCTGGTACCACGCGGTGAGCTACGTCTGCAACGCGGCGCGCGTGCCGCTCGAGCGCTGGGCCGCGCGCTGGTAGCTCAGGCGGCGTTCTTCTCGGCGCGCATCAGGCGCAGCCCGTTCGCCACCACCAGCAGGCTCGCGCCCATGTCGGCGAACACGGCCATCCACATGGTCGCGCTGCCGAACACCGCGAGCACGAAGAACACGCCCTTGATGCCGAGCGCCAGCGTGATGTTCTGCCACAGCACGGCATGCGCGCGGCGCGACAGCCGGATGGTCTCGGGGATGCGGCGCAGGTCGTCGTTCATGATGACCACGTCGGCCGCCTCCATCGCGGTGTCGGTGCCGGCGCCGCCCATCGCGAAGCCGATGTCGGCCTGCGCGAGCGCGGGCGCGTCGTTGATGCCATCGCCGGTCATGGCGGCCATGCCGTAGCGCTGCTGCATCGCCTTCACGGCATCGAGCTTCTCCTCGGGCAGCAGGTTGCCGCGCACGTCCTCGATGCCGGCATGCGCGCCGATGGTCCGGGCGGTGGCGGCGTTGTCGCCGGTCAGCATCACGGGCACCACGCCGAGCGCGCGCAGTTCGGCGACCGCGGCCTGCGACGAGGGCTTGATGGTGTCGGCCACCGCGAACAGCGCGAGCACCGCCTGTTCCGAAGCCAGCAGGGTGACCGTGCGGCCGGCCTCCTCGTGGCGCTTCAGCGCGGCCTCGATCGCGGGCGTGCAAAGGCCGCGCTCCTCGATCAGGCGGTGGTTGGCCAGTGCGTAGCGTTGGCCGCCGTGCACGGCTTCCACGCCGCGGCCGGGCAGCGCCGCGAAGTCCTGCACTTCCTCGAGCGCATGGTCGACCGACTTCAGCCCCTCGGCGATGGCCCGGGAGACCGGATGGTCGGAGCGCCCCGCGATGCTGGCCGCGATGGCGAGCACGGCCGCGTCGCCGCCGGCCGTGGCGCCGAGCACCTCGGATTTGACCAGCCTGGGCTTGCCCTCGGTGATGGTGCCGGTCTTGTCGAGCGCCACCGCCTTGAGCTTGCGCGCCTCCTCGAGGTAGGTGCCGCCCTTGATCAGGATGCCGCGCCGCGCGGCCGAGGCCAGCGCGCTCACCACCGTCACCGGCGTGGAGATCACCAGCGCGCAGGGGCAGGCGATGACCAGCAGCACCAGCGCCTTGTAGATCGCCTCGAGCCAGGTCCAGCCCATGGCCCAGGGCGTGAACAGCGCGATGGCCAGCGCGATCGCGAACACGGCCGGCGTGTAGATCGCGGCGAAGCGGTCGACGAAGCGCTGCGTGGGCGCGCGCGTGCCCTGCGCCTCCTCCACCGCGTGGATGATGCGCGCCAGCGTGGTGTTGGCGGCCACCGCGGTGACGCGGAACTCGAGCCCCGCGGTCTGGTTGATGGTGCCGGCGAAGACGGTGTCGCCCACGGTCTTGTCGACCGGGATGCTCTCGCCCGTGACCGGCGCCTGGTCGATCGCGCTGCTGCCGGCCGTGACCACGCCGTCGAGCGCCACGCGCTCGCCGGGGCGGATGCGCACCACCGCGCCCAACGGCACCTCGCTCGCGGGCACCGTCCGCCAGCCGCCATCGGGCTGGCGCACCTCGGCCTGCTCGGGCGCCAGCGCCAGCAGGCTCTGGATCGCATTGCGCGCGCGGTCCACGGCGCGCGCCTCGATCAGCTCGGCGATCGCATAGAGCGCCATCACCATCGCGGCCTCGGGCCACTGGCCGATGAAGAAGGCGCCGGTCACGGCCACCGCCATCAGCGCATTGATGTTGAGCCGGCCGCGCACCAGCGCCGCGAAGCCCTTCTTGTAGGTGTCGAGGCCCGCGAGCGCGATCGCCGCGAGCGCGAGCCCCATCTCGAAGACCATGAAGCCCCGGCCCTCGAGCGCGAGGAAGGAGACGGACTCGGCGCCGATGGCGAGCACCAGCGCCGCGACCAGGCGCGCGAGGCCGGCGCTCTTCCAGCCCGCGGGCTCGATGCTGCGCGCCGCGCCCGGCGCGGGCGCGGCCACCGGCTCGGGCTTGAAGCCGGCCTTGCGGATCGCCGCCAGGGCCTCGGCCAGCGCCGCTGCGTCGGCGGTGATCGCCATGGTGCGTTCGCCGAGCCGGAAGCGCAGCGCGCCGATGCCGGCCACGGGCTCGAGCGCGCGGCGGATCTCGGACTCCTCGACCGCGCAGTCCATGGTGGGAATGCGGAACAGCGTCGCGCCTTTGGGCAGGTCGGCCGGCTCCGGCGCCGACACGAAGGTCGACACCGAGGCCGAGCCGCAGCCCGTGTGGCTGCAGCAGGCGTCGTGCGCGGGCGGCGCGGCCGCGGGCGCATGGCCGTGATCGTGCGCATGGCCATGGTCGTGGCCGTGCGCGTCGGCGGGCGCCGTGCCCCCCCGAATATCCCTGTCGAGCGTGTTCTGGTTCGTCATGGGCTCGATTGAAAACCCTGAAGCAGGTGTAGAGTCAAACGCAGTTCCCCCACCCGCTGGCGGGGCTTCGCCGGCCACCACGGCCCGGCCCGCCCGCCAGCCTTCCATCTGCCGCATCATGAAAATCGGTGATCTGGCCAAGGCCGCGAACACGCCCGTCGAGACCATCCGCTACTACGAGCGCGAAGGCCTGCTGCCCGCGCCCGCGCGCACCGAGGGCAACTACCGCATCTACGGCGAGGACCACGCGCAGCGCCTGGGCTTCGTGCGCCGCTGCCGCTCGCTCGACATGACGCTCGACGAGATCCGCAGCCTGCTGAAATTCCGCGATGCGCCGCAGGAGGACTGCGGCGAGGTCAACCAGCTGCTCGACGACCACATCGGCCACGTGGCGGCGCGCATCGCCGAACTGCGCACGCTCGAGAAGCAGCTGAAGGCGCTGCGCCAGCAATGCGGCGGCGCCGACTCGGCCCAGCCCTGCGGGATCATCCAGGAGCTCGACGCAGTCGCGCTCGAGCCCGAGGGCTTCGGCCAGCACGCGGGCCACGTGCACGGCGCGCTGCACGCGCGCCGCTAGCGCTCGCGCGCGAAGCCCCTGAAGAACGCGGCCGCGTTCCGTTCGAGGCTGTCGAGGTGGTAGCCGCCCTCCTGCACGATCAGGGTCGGCAGCTTCAACCCGCCGATCGCCTCGCCCAGGCGAGCGAAGCCCGGCGTGGTCACCGAGACGCGCGACTGCGGATCCTCGTGGTAGATGTCGAAGCCCAGCGCCAGCACCAGCGCATCGGGCTGGTAGCGCCGCAGCGCGCGGGCCGCCGCGTCGAGCCGGTCGAAGAACAGCGCCTCGCTGGCGCCATGGGGCATCGGCAGGTTGAGGTTGAAGCCCAGGCCGGCACCGGCGCCGCACTCGTCCTCGTGGCCCGCGACCACCGGGTAGAAGTTGGTCGGGTCGCCATGGATCGAGACGTAGAGCACGTCGGCGCGCTCGTAGAAGATCTCCTGCACGCCCTGGCCGTGGTGCATGTCGGTGTCGAGCACCGCCACGCGCGCATGCTGCGCGCGCAGCGCCTGCGCCGCGATGGCCGCGTTGTTCAGGTAGCAGAAGCCGCCGGCGCCCTCGGCGCGCGCATGGTGGCCGGGCGGACGGCACAGCGCATAGGCCTCGCGTTCGCCGGCCAGCAGCGCCTGCGCGCCGGCCAGCGCCGACTGCGCGGACCCGTAGGCCGAGCGCCAGGTCTGCGCGCCCACCGGGCAGCTGCCGTCGGTCAGGTAGCGCGCGGCCTGCGCGAGCACGCCGCGCAGCGCGTTGCCTTCGCGCACGTAGATGTTCGACATCACCTCGTCGCCCCAGTCGGGGCCCGCGACCCGCCACTCGGCATGCGCCTCCTCGAGGAAGCGCAGGTAGTTCATGCCGTGCACGGCCGCGAGCGGCGCGGCGCCGTGGTCGGCGGGCTCGCGCACCTCGAAGCCCAGCGCGCGCGCGGCGCGCAGCAGCCGCAGCGCGCGCTCGGGCACCTCCTGCGGCGTGCGCATGCGGCCGCGCGAGAGGTAGCTCTGCGGATGGTGCTTCAGTTGCTCGGGATGGAAGTAGGTCAGCATCGGAATCGGATCGGTGTCGTTGCGGGTCAGTGCTCGGGGGCGCCGGCATCGGCGCGGCGGTGCCTGAGCGCATCGAGTGCCATCACGCAGGCCAGCGACACGCCGGCCAGGCCCGTGAAGAAGACGGCCAGCGGCCACCACTGGCCGACGAAGCGGTGCGCCAGGTAGGTGCCCACCAGCGGGGTCAGGCCGCCCGCGATCGCGCCGCACACGTGGTAGCCGATCGAGATCGCCGAGTAGCGCACGCGCGTCGGGAACACGCCGCTCACGAAGCCCGCGATCACCGAATAGAAGCTCGACAGGCAGACCACCGCGAGCGCGATGCCCAGCACCATCGACGGCACGCTGGTGCCCTGCACCAGCAGGAACATCGGGTAGGGCGAGAGCATCGCGAGGAAGGCGCTGAGCTTGAGGAAGCGCGCGCCGCCGATCTTCTCGGCCAGCAGCGCGGCCAGCGGCTGCGCCACGAACTGGATGATCGCGACCAGGAACAGGCAGTCGAGGATCACCGACTTCGTCACGCCCAGGTAGGTGGTCGTGTACGCGATCATGAAGGTGTTGGTGAAGTACACGCCGGCCACGCCGAGCGTGTTGGCGCCGATGCACAGCGCCACCAGCAGTCCCGAGGAACGGAACACCTCGGCAATGGGCAGCTTCACCGTGAGCCGCGAGCGCTTCTCCTGCTCGAACTCGGGCGACTCGTGCACGCCGAGGCGGATGCAGGCGCCCACCAGCAGCAGCACGGCGCTGGCCAGGAACGGCAGGCGCCAGCCCCACGAGAGGAAGTCGGCCGGGTCCATGGTCGAGACCAGGCGGAACGCGACCAGCGACAGGATCAGCCCGGCCGGGCTGCCGAGCTGCGCGAACGAGGCGAAGAAGGTGCGGCGGCCCTTGGGCGCGTGTTCGCCGGCCATCAGCACCGCCCCGCCCCATTCGCCGCCGACCGCGATGCCCTGCACGACGCGCAGCACGATCAGCAGCACCGGCGCCAGCACGCCGATCTGGCCGTAGGTGGGCAGCAGGCCGATGCAGACGGTGGCGATGCCCATCATCACGATGGTGGCCATCAGCGCCTTCTTGCGGCCGATCCGGTCGCCGATGTGGCCGAACACCACCGCGCCCAGCGGCCGCGCGAAGAAGCCGACGGCGAAGGTGCCGAACGAGGCCATCGTGCTCAGGAACGGGTCCTGCGAGGGGAAGTACAGCGCGCCGAACACCAGCGCGGCGGCCGTGGCGTAGATGTAGAAGTCGTACCACTCGATCATGGTTCCGACGAAGGCCGCGGCCGCCGCGCGGGCGGGTTGGCGGACCGGGGCGGCGGACGGCATCGAGGCCGCCGGGTTGGCTGTGTTCAAGGTGTCTCCTCCGGGTGCCGCGGCGAAGGCCGCAGGCGAGCCCGGACTATCGTCAGCGCCCAAATATCAGTCAAATTTCTGTTTTTTATTTTTCACATAAGTTGAGCTAATCTTGAAGGCGGAGAACCACCGCCCATGACCTCGCCCAACCTCGACAAGGCCCGCTTCCTCAACGACCGGCTCGACTGGAACCTGCTGCGCACCTTCCTCGTGATCGTGCAGGAGCGCGGCGTGAGCCGGGCCGCCGCGCGCCTGCACGTCACGCAGCCCGCGGTGAGCCAGGCGCTCAAGCGGCTCGAGGAGTCGCTGGACTGCCGTCTGATCCAGCGCCACGGCGCGCGCTTCGAGCCCACGCGCGCGGGCGAGGAGGTGTTCCGCATCGCGAGCGACATCTACGGCCACGTGTCGCGGCTGGAGAGCGAGCTCGACGAGCGGCGCGACGAGGTCGCGGGCTCGGTGCGGCTGCTGTCGCTCAGCCGCATGCAGTCGGCCGTCTACGACCAGTTCCTGGCCGACTTCCACCAGACCTATCCGCGCATCGAGCTGCAGATCGAGGTGATGCGCTCCTCGGACATCATCTCCTCGCTGCTGCAGAAGACCGCGACCGTCGGCCTCGGGCTGTGCCGCGCGCCCGACGAGCGGCTGGACCTGCGCTGCTTCATGCGCCAGCGCTACGCGATCTTCTGCGGCCGCCACCACCGGCTGTTCGGCCGCCACGGGCTGACGACGAACGACCTGCTGGCCGAGAACTTCGTCTCCTTCACCAGCGACCAGCTCGGCGACAGCCTCTCGCCGCTCACGGTGTTCCGCGACACGCGCGGCTTCACGGGCCGCATCGTGGCCGCCTCGTCGAGCCTGGACGAGGTGCGGCGCATGATCTTCGCGGGCTTCGGCATCGGCTGCCTGCCCGAGCACATCGTGCGCGAGGACCTGGCGCAGCAGCGCCTGTGGCGCCTGCCGCCCGACGAGGGCGTGACCGACGTCGACATCCAGCTGATGTGGCTGCGCGCACGCAAGATGAACGCCGCGGAGCAGGCCTTCCTCGAGGCCATGGAGCGCACGATGCAGCGCTACTCGCTGACCGAGCGGCTGAGCATGGTGCCGGGCTGAAGGCCCGGCCCGGCCTTCATTGGCAGAGATCGATCCAGCGCTGGAGCCGACCCGCCACGCGCGCGGTGTTGAGCCGGGCGACCGAGCCTTCCATGTCCTCGCCGCCCTCGACCTGGCACAGCAGCACCACCTCCTCGCGTGCGGCGCCGGTGCCGAAGAATCCCTCGCCATCGAGCTGTGCCATCGCGGCGATGCAGGCCTCGAAGAGGCCGTCGTGCAGCACGTCGAACTCGACGCCGCAGGGCAGGTCCTCGCGGTGGCAGGCCAGGATCATGCGGTAGGCGATGTCGAGGAACTCGCCGCCCTCGCCGTGGGACCATTCGCCGGAGCTCCAGATCTCGCTTTCGTCCTCCATCTCGCCCGGTTCGCCCAGGACGAGGTCGCTGGCGGCGTGGACGATGGTCATCGCGCTCTCGTCGCTGCCCAGCGCGAAAAGCCGGAAGGTCCGGTCGGGCTCGGCCGCGCGAATGGCCTCGAAGGCGCGGCGGGCGCCCTCGCGGATCTCGGTCGTGAGCAGCGCGAAGTCGACGCGGGCGGGGTCGTGGATGCCTTGGCGCACCCGCACGTAGCCCTGGGCCTCGATCTCGCGGCTGCGCTGCGCCAGGGCCTCCTCGGCGGCCTGGGGACTGGCGAACTCGGCGACGCTCGAGCGCCCCCAGGTCTGCATCTTGCCGCTCGCGGCCCACAGCGAGTTGCCGAACTGCCGCAGCTCGTGGAAGTCGGTGGGCCGCTCGTCCTCGAAACGATGGAACAGCGCCCAGCTCACGTCACTTCCCCACCAGCTGCGTGAGCTTCTCGGCCTCGAAGCACTCGTCGCGCGCCGCGTCGCCGGGCACGCAGTCCTTGGTGCCGGGATGGGCCGAGAGCTTCTCGATCGCCTGCCACAGCAGCGCGATCTGGTGCTCCTGGCTCGAGGCGTTGTCGATCAGGCCGCGCATCGCCTGGCTCAGCGGGTCGTCGTCCTGCGTGATGCCGTAGGCGCTGAATTTCTGCGGCACGGTCACGTCGGCGCTCTCGCCGGCCTTCGACGGGATGATGCGCGCCGGGATGCCGACCGCGGTCGCGCCGGCCGGCACCGGCTTGATGACCACCGCATTGCTGCCGATCTTGGCGCCGTCGCCCACCACGAAGCCGCCCAGCACCTTGGCGCCGGCGCTCACCACCACGTTGCGGCCCAGGGTCGGATGGCGCTTGGTGCCCTTGTAGAGCGAGGTGCCGCCCAGGGTCACGCCCTGGTAGATGGTGCAGCCGTCGCCGACCTCGGCGGTCTCGCCGATCACCACGCCCATGGCGTGGTCGAAGAACACCTCGCGGCCGATCTTGGCGGCCGGGTGGATCTCGATGCCAGTGAGCCAGCGCGCCATGTGCGCGATGAAGCGCGCGGGCCACTTGAAGCCATGGTTCCAACAGGCATGCGCCCAGCGATGCAGCACCACGGCATGCAGGCCCGGATAGACCGTGAGCACCTCCCAGGCGCTGCGCGCGGCCGGGTCGCGTTCGAGGATGCACCGGATGTCGGCGCGCAGGCGAGAGAACATCGCTGCCTTCGGATATTTTGGTTATGACGATGGGGGCCGCGCAGTCTATAGCCGGCCCTCATCGCGTACGGGCGATGGGGTTTTAGGCCCGCTCAGCGCCGGATCTTGCCGGCTGCGGCCTCGCTCATCGCCTTGGCGATGCCGCGCAGGATGTGGATCTCCTCGGCCGTGGGCTGGGCCCGGTTGAACAGCTGCTGCAGCCGCGGCATCAGCTTCTTGGGCGCCTCGGGATCGAGGAAGCCCACCTCCACCAGCGAGCGCTCCCAGTGCTCGAGCATGCCGGCCACGGCCTGGGCATCGGCCGCCGGCGGCGGCGCGACCGCGTCGCGCACCTCGAAGCCGCCGAGCGCGAGCCGCCATTCGTAGGCGATCACCTGGATCGCGGCGCCGAGGTTGAGCGAGCCGAAGTTCGGGTCGGTGGGGATGCTCAGGGCGACGTGGCAGCGGTAGACGTCCTCGTTGCGCATGCCGAAGCGCTCGGAGCCGAACAGGAAGGCCACGTGCGCCTCGCCCTGCGCGGCCAGCGCTCCGAGGTGCTCGCGCGGCGTGCGCGTGGGCGGGCCGAAGTCGCGCGGCACCATCGCGGTGGCGCACAGGTGGGTCACGCCGTCGAGGGCCTCGTCGAGGGTCTCGACGATGCGCGCGTTGGCCAGCACGTCGAGCGCGCCGCTCGCGCGCTGGATGGTTTCCTCGCGCCGCAGCACGTTGGCCCAGCGCGGCGCCACCAGCACGAGTTCGCCGAAACCCATGGTCTTCATGGCGCGGGCGGCGGCGCCCACGTTGCCGGCGTGGCTGGTCTGGATCAGGATGAAACGGGTGCGCATGAAAAGGGGTGGGGAGACAGGGACCGGCCGAGCCGTTAAAATCCCTCGATTCTCGCCGCCCGCATCGCCGGGCCGGTTTCCGGGTCCTTCAGGGTCCCACCCCCAGTTCTTCCAGTCAGTCAGGAACGACAGCCGTGGCCACCCGGGCCTTTGCCGGGTCCGCGCAGGCGTTCCGCTCACGCTCACAATTCAGAATGTCGTCCCCCAACCTGCATCCCATGCTCAACGTGGCCGTGAAGGCCGCTCGCGCCGCCGGCGCCATCATCAACCGCGCCGCGCTCGACGTCGAGGCCGTGCGCATCTCCCAGAAGCATGTGAACGATTTCGTCACCGAGATCGACCACGCAAGCGAGCAGGCCATCATCGAAACGCTTCTCACGGCGTATCCGGGGCACGGCATCCTGGCCGAGGAATCGGGCTCCGAGCATGGCGCCAAGGATTCCGACTACGTCTGGATCATCGATCCCCTCGACGGCACCACCAACTTCATCCACGGCTTCCCGTTCTACTGCGTGTCGATCGCGCTGTCGGTGCGCGGCAAGATCGAGCAGGCGGTCGTCTACGACCCCACGCGCAACGACCTGTTCACTGCCACCAAGGGCCGCGGCGCCTATGTCAACGACCGCCGCATCCGCGTCTCCAAGCGCACCCGGCTGTCCGAATCGCTGGTGGCCACCGGCTTCCCGTTCCGCACCGGCGACAACTTCAAGCAGTACCTGGCCATCATGGCCGACCTGATGCCGCGCATGGCCGGCCTGCGCCGCCCCGGCGCCGCCGCGCTCGACCTCGCCTACGTGGCGGCCGGCTTCACCGATGCCTTCTTCGAGACCGGCCTCAACCCCTGGGACGTGGCGGCCGGCTCGCTGCTGGTGACCGAGGCCGGTGGCCTGATCGGCAACTTCACGGGCGAGCCCGACTTCATCGACCAGCGCGAATGCCTGGCCGGCGCGCCGCGCATCTACGGCCAGCTGGTGCCGCTCTTGGCCAAGTACTCGAAGTTCGCGAGCGTCGACGACAAGCTGCGCGCCAGCGACCGCGTGCGCGCGATCGCCGCCGCGAGCAAGCCCCAGACCGAGGGCTCGGCCGACATCTACGCGCGCAGCACCGTGACCGAGATGGGCCCGGCCGAGGACGACCAGAACGCGGAGGCACCCGCCGCCACCGCCGCCCCGGCCAAGCGCAAGCTCACCCGCATCCGCCGCGACGCCCCCGCCGCCACCGGCCCGTTCGAGGGCGACGCTTCCGCCAAGTGATGGCAGGGGCCCGCGCCATCGGCGGCGAGACCCAGGCCTCGGTGCTGCAGCAGCGCCTGCGCGCCGCGCTGCGCATCGCGCTGAGCCACTACGTCGCCAGCGGCCTCACGGTCGCGCTCGGCCTGCTGTTCATTTCGGGCGGCGTGCATTTCTGGCTCGGTACCATCGCGGCCTCCTCGGCCGCGGTCGGCGTGATCGTCACCGCGCCGCCCGACCTGCCGGGCCCGCGCCGCGGCAAGTTCTGGCAGATGCTGCCGGCACCGCTGATCGGGCTGCCGCTGTTCTTCGCCGTGCAGCTGCTGCACGCCGCGCCGATCCGGCTCGGCCTGCTGCTGGTGCCGGCCACCTTCTTCGCCTTCCTGGCCATGGCCTGGGGCAAGCGCGGCATCCCGATCGCGATCGCCGTGATGTTCTCGATGATCTTCTCCATGGCCACGCCCACGCCGCACGGCATGGCCGAAGCCATCGAGCGCACCTGGCACTTCGGCCTCGGCGCCGGGCTGTACGTGGTGTGGTCGGTGCTCGCCAACCTGATCCTCAACACACGCTACCGCGTGCAGTCGGTGGCCGACGTGCTGTATTCGCTGGCCGCGCTGATGCGCACCGAGGCCAGCCAGTTCACGCCCAAGGACGAGACCGGCGACGTGCGCGAGACCCCCGCGCCGATGCTGGGCCGCCTGCTGCGCGAACAGGCCGCGCTGGCCGACCAGCTGCAGGCCACGCGCGACATCGTGCTCGAGTCGCCGCGCACGCCGCGCCGCCAGCGGCTGGCCGCGATGCTGGTGATCGTGCTCGAGATGCGCGACCAGCTGCTCGCGAGCGAGCTCGACCTCGATGCCCTCAAGACCCATCCCGCCCATGCTGACGCGCTGGTCGAGATGCGCTGCGTGCTCGAGGAACTGGCCGAGGACACGATCGCGCTGGCCGACGCGCTGCTCATGGGCCGCCACCCGCACCTCGTGGCCGACCGCCGGCCGCGCCTCGCGGCGATCCACGTCGACGGCGAGGATTCGGCCGGCCACCCGCATCCCATGCTGCCCGGCCCCAATGCCGCCATGCTCGCGCGCGGCCTCGCGAGCCGCATCGGCCACATCAACGACGAGGTGCTGCGCCTGTCGGCCATGGCGCGCGGCGACGCCGAGCCCAACCTCGCCGTGGTGCGCGCCAATTGGCAGATGTTCGTGAGCCCCACCGACTGGTCGTGGCGCCCCTTCTTCACCTTGTGGCGCTGGGACGCGCCGCCGCTGCGCCACGCGATCCGCGCCGCGCTCGCGATCGCGGCCGGCTACGCGGTCGCGGTCTCGATGCCCTGGGGCTCGCACGACTACTGGATCCTGCTGACCATCGTGGTGGTGCTGCGCGGCAGCCTCTCGCAGACGCTGGAGCGGCGCAACCACCGCGTGGCCGGCACCCTGCTGGGCTGCGTGCTCGCGGTCGGCCTGCTGTCGGCGCATCTCTCGGCGCTCGGGCTGCTGGCCGTGCTCACCGTGGCGCAGGCCATCGCCCACAGCTTCGCGGTGCGGCGCTACCTGATCACCGCGGTGGCGGCCACCGTGCTGGGCCTGCTGCAGGCCCACATGCTCAACACCGGCGCGGCGCCGCTGTTCGCGCTGTTCGAGCGCATTGCCGACACGCTGATCGGCGCCGCGCTCGCCTGGGCCTTCTGCTACGTGCTGCCCTCGTGGGAGCGCGGCCAGATCCCGGCGCTGGTGGCGCGCGTGCTGACCGCGCAGGCGCGCCATGCGCGGCTCGCGCTCGGCCTGGGCCAGTTGCAGACCGTCGACAGCAGCCCCGAGCTCGAATGGCGGCTGGCGCGCCGCGAGGCCTTCGACAGCCTCTCGGCGCTGGTGCAGGCCACGCAGCGTTCGCTGTCCGAACCGCGCGCGGTGCAGCCGCCGGTCGAGCCGCTCGAGCACCTGCAGGCCCACAGCTACCAGCTGCTGGCGCAGCTCAGCGCGGTCAAGTCGATGCTGGTGCTGCGGCGCGACCGCCTCACGCCCGGCGAGGTCGAGGGGCCGCTCGCGCGCACCACGCAGCGCATCGAGGCCGCCATCGGCGCGGTGCCCACCTCGGGCCCCACGCAGCCCGAGAGCACGGCCTCCACCGCCGTCGGCGGCCCGATCCCGCTGCCCGATCCCTTCGACAACGACATCAGTCCCTGGCTGCTGCGCCGGCTCGACTTGGCGACCGCGCTGTCGACCCAATTGCGAGACGATGCGGCCCGGATCCTCCAGGCATTGAACGAACAGGAAGCTTCGGGACTCGCATCGGCATGACCCTGTTGCAATCCATCCTCTCCCATCCCTGGTTCGGCACCTGGCTGGCCGCCGTCATCGCCGTTCCCGTCGCCCTCGTCGTCCACCGCATCGGCGGCATGGTGCTCAAGCGCATCACGCGCCCCGCGCCCGCCATCCATGCCATGGTGGTCGCCTGCCATGCCCCGGCGCGCGCGGTGCTGCCGCTGATCGCGCTGCAGATGGTGTGGCAGGCCACGCCCGAGGACCTGCGCTACATCGAGAACGTGCGCCACCTCAACGGCCTGCTGCTGATCGCGGCCACCACCTGGCTCGCGCTCAAGGCCATCGGCGGCTTCGCCGACGGCGTGCTCGCGCAGCATCCGTCGGACGTGGCCGACAACCTGCAGGCGCGCCGCGTGCTCACGCAGACCCGCGTGCTCGCGCGCACCGCCATGACCGTGGTGGTGGTGGCCGGCGGCGCGATGATGCTCATGACCTTCCCGGGCGCGCGCCAGGTCGGCGCCAGCCTGCTGGCCTCGGCCGGCGTGATCGGCATCGTGGCCGGCCTCGCGGCCAAGCCCGTGTTCAGCAACCTCATCGCCGGCCTGCAGCTCGCGCTCGCGCAGCCGATCCGCATCGACGACGTGCTCGTGGTCGAGGGCGAATGGGGCCGCGTCGAGGAGATCACCGGCACCTTCGTCGTGCTCAAGATCTGGGACGAGCGCCGGCTGATCCTGCCGCTGACCTACTTCATCGAGAAGCCGTTCCAGAACTGGACCCGCCACTCCTCGCAGATCCTCGGCTCGGTGTTCGTCTATGCCGACTACGGCATGCCGCTGGCGCCGCTGCGCGCCGAGGTCGAGCGCATCGTGAAGGCCTCGCCCGAATGGGACGGCCGCTTCTTCAACCTGCGCGTGACCGACGCCACCGAGCGCACCATGCAGATCCGCGTGCTGTGCACCGCCGCCACCTCGGGCCTGGCCTTCGACCTGCGCTGCAACGTGCGCGAGGGGCTGATCGACTTCATGCAGCGCGAATACCCGCAGCACCTGCCGAAGGTGCGCGTGGGCAACGACCACCCGGCCGAGCGCGAGCCCGGGCCGCTGCAGCCGCAGGCCGTGGCCTGAGCGGCCTTCTTCGTCCCGAGCGTGCCGCGTTGAAGCCCGATCCCGAACCCAGAGGCCCGCTGGTACGCGCCCTGCTCTATGCCTTCGCCGTGCTGTGCCTGGTGCTCGGCCTCATCGGCGTGGTGGTGCCGGGCATGCCGACCACCGTCTTCATCCTGCTGGCCGCCTGGGCCGCGGCGCGCAGCTCGCCGCGGCTGCATGCCTGGCTGCTCGGCCACCGCATCTTCGGGCCGCTGCTGCACAACTGGGCCCACGGCCGCACCGTGAGCCGGCGCGCCAAGTGGAGCGCCACCGTCACCATGGCGCTGTGCGCCGTGATCATCTCGTACACCGCGCACCGCGCCTGGACCGCGGTGCTCGCGATCGGCTGCATGGCGGTGGTGCTGGCCTGGCTGTGGTCGCGGCCGCTGCCGCCGCCCTGATCGGCGTACGCCGCGGGCTCAGGGCCGCAGCGGGGGCCATGCGAGGTTCGTGAACGCCCGCAGCAACCACTCGACGGGCCCGTAGGCGAAGCGCCCCATCCACCAGCGGCTCAGCGGCAGCTGGCAACCGAAGATCGCGAAGGCGATCCCCATCGCCGCGAGCGGCGGCGTCGCGCCGATCCAGCGCAGTCCGTAGGCCAGGAACAGCCACGCGCACACGGCCGACTGCAGCAGGTAGTTCGACAGCGCCATGCGCCCCGCGGGCGCGAGCCAGCGTTCGAGCACGCGGCCGCGCGGCGTGCGGAATAGCAGCACCAGCGCGCAGGCATAGGCGGCGCTCAGGAACGGTGCCGTGAGCAGCGTGGCCGAGAGCCCGAGGAAGTCGCGCACCGAGCCATCGACGCGCAGCGCCGACTGGGCATAGAAGGCCGCGCCCGGCAGCCCCACCACCAGACCCCAGGCCAGCAGGCGCCGGAACAGCGGCAGGTGCGCGCCGGTGTCGGCCAACAACGCATGCCGCCCCGCGACGAAGCCCGCGAAGAACATCGCGAGCGCCGTCGGTGCCTGCACCAGCGCCGTGAGCCACCAGATCTGCGACAGCTCGCGCAGGTGCTGCACGATGACCGTCATCGGCGTGCCGCGGTAGGCCGCCAACGCGGAGACGGCTTCCGCATAGGCGCTGCGCAGGTCCATCGGGCCGCCGCCCAGCGCGAACGACAGCAGCGCGCTGAAGGCCGCCCACAGCAGCGCGGTGCCGAGCACCAGCGCGATGCCGGCGCCCAGCAGGAAGCGGTCGCCGCGCCGGTGCAACATCAGCAGCACCACGCCGATCACGCCATAGGTCGTGAGGATGTCGCCCTGGTAGAGCAGCACCCCATGCGCCACGCCCAGCAGCCACAGCCCCAGCAGCCGGCGCGCCATGCGCGGCGCGAACGCGCGGCCCGCGCGCTGCGCGGCCTCCTTCTGCAGCAGGAAGCTGTAGCCGAACAGGAACGAGAACAGCAGGTAGAACTTGGTCTCGAAGACGAAGGTGCGCACGAACACCGCGAGCCGCTCGGGCAGCGAGTTCGCGAGCGGATCGGGCAGCCCCATGCCGTAGTAGGTCGAAGCGAAGGTCGCGATGTTGACCACCAGGATGCCCAACAGCGCGAAGCCGCGCAATGCATCGACCGTGGTCTGGCGCTGCGGCGCATGAGGCGCATGAGGCGCGTGCGGCGCGGGCGTTGAGGAAGGCGCTTCGGCCTCGTCCATTCCCTGCATGCGGCGCTCAGGCCACCGGCGCGCGCTTCGGGTCGGTCACCGGGCAGTGGCCATGCACCTCGAGCAGCCGCACCAGGTCCTCGGAGCTGCGCGCCTTGGCCCAGTCGCGCTCGGTGTCGGAGATGCCCACTACGTGCAGGAAATCGAACTTGCCCGAGTCGAGCTGCGCCGTCGCCGGATAGTGCTTCGGCTGCGCCAGCAACACGTGGCGCAGCACCGACGCGGCCTTCTGCCCGATCGGCCCGCCCAGCGGGATGCGGTCGCCGTAGTCCAGCGGCGGCTTGTCCTCGCCGAAGCGGCCATGCGCGAGCAGCACGTTGTAGGCCAGCAGCTTCTGCAGCAGCTTGATCGGCCAGGTCTCGCCAGCCTGCGACGGCACCTCGAGCACCAGCTCGGAGCCGATCCACGAGTAGTCCTCGGGGTCGTAGTCGGCGGGCTCGCCCTCCCAGGGCGTCGATCCGCCCGAGGTCACGTAGAGCCAGGAGTTGCGCACGGGCGTCGGCTCGAACTCGAACACGCCCAGGTGCAGCCAGCGCGGATCGATGTCCTGCGCGCCCAGCGCCGAGAAGTCATCGGCGCCCAGCACGAAGATGCCCTTGCGCTTCTCGCCGAAGAGCTGGGGGTAGAGCACTTCCTCGCGGTATTTCCAGACTTCTTCCATCGGGCTCATCGCGTCTTCTCCTGGTTCGGTACGGGCCGGCCCTGCGTGGACACGGGCCGTCAGAGAATGGCCAGCAGCATCGCGTCGCCGCGCCCGGCAGCCGCGGCATAGAAAAGCTGAAGCTGCGCATACCAGTGGGCCAGGTACTCGAAGGCTTCGTCTCCCTCGTCTTCCCAGATGCCCGTGGGATAGATGTAGGCCTCCTCGAGCTCGGCCGGCTTGAAGCGCTGGCGCAGTTCGTCGACAGGCAGGGCCGCCAAGGCCTCCGCGGCCTCCTTGACCTGCGGCGCGTCGAGATAGCGCGGCGCGCCATAGCCCATGTCGTCGCCGATCGCGGTGCCGCCCAGGATCGGCAGCGAGAGCGGTCCGCCGCCCCCATAGGCTTCGTGGGTCATCAGGAAGTGCAGGCCGTGCCAGGCCTTGTCGATGTCGAGCACGCGGTCCTCGGCATCGCCACCGATCTGCGCCATGAAATGGTCGGCGGCGGTTTCCGGAGCGGCCTTCAATGCCTCGAGCGTTTCCTGCGTCAGTGCGACGAACGATGCGGTCATTCCCATGGCGACTCCTTTCTTTTTGCGATGCGCCGATTAGATACCGAACGGGCGGCCCGAATCGGGGGCATGGCGCGGCTCGGGCGGCAACGCGACCCCGATCCGTCCTCAAGGCGCGGCCTCATGGCGCCGGCCCACGATCCGCCGGATCGCCTCCACCAGCAGCCGCGCGCCCTCCCCGAGTTCGGCGCCGCGCCGCACCGTCATGCCCACCGGTCCCTCGGTGCTCGCGGTGTCGATCGCCACGCGCCGCAGCTCGCCGCGCGCGATGAAGCCTTCCACCGCCCCCTGCGGCGCGAACCACACGGCATCGGAGCGCTGCAGCAGCCCGACGATGAAACTGGTGTCGGTCGCTTCCACGAGCCGGTGCGGCAGCTCCAGGCCGCGCGCGATCAGGAAGGCATCGGCCGTGTGGCGGATCAGCGTGCCCGACACCGGCAGCACCAGCGGATGGGCGGCCAAGGCATCGAGCGGCGGCCGGCGCCGCGCGGCCAGCGGATGGTCGGGGCGCACCACCAGCAGCAGCGGCTCGCTGTAGAACTGCTCGAAGGCGAGATCGGCCATCGCCGAGGCCTGGGCGAGCCGCCCCAGCACGAGGTCGATCTCGCCCTGGCGCAGCTGCGTCATCAGCTGCGCGTTGGTGCCGCTCATGACCCGCACGCGCAGCGCGGAATGCGCGGCATTGAGCAGCGCGACCGCCTCGGGCAGCAGGTTGGGCACCATGTTCGGCAGCGCACCGACGGCCACCAGCAACTGGTCGGCATCGGGCTGGTCCATGGCCAGGCCCATGCCCTCCCGCAGTCCGCGCAGGGCCGACACCGCGTGCCGCACCAGCACCTCGGCCGCGGGCGTGAGCTCGACGCCGCGCCGGCGGCGCAGCAGCAACTGGCGACCCACGATCTCCTCGAGCTCGGCGATGGTCTTGGAGACCGCGGGCTGCGTCAGCGACAGGGCCTCGGCCGAGCGCACCAGGTTGCGCTCCTGCGCCACGGTCACCAGGCACTGCAGGTGGCGCAGCTTCAAGCGAGAAAAGTTCATGGCTGACATGGCGGCTGGCTGTGGAGCGGCGGGCACCAAATATAACGAGACGGAATACCTGGCGGAACAGCTTTCAGTTGTGCGCGCGGCACCACGCTCCTAGAGTGCGCCGACACGGAGACAAGGAAACACCCGCATGACCCCCCGCATCCCGAAGGGCCGGCGCCTGGCGCTCGCCAGCGCCTGCATGGCCGCATCGCTCGTCCTGGGCCTCGGCGCCCCGGCCGCCGCCCTGGCGCAAACCGAAGCCGCGTACCCGGCCAAGCCCGTGCGCTTCCTCACCAACTTCCCGGCCGGCGGGCCGCTCGACATCCTCGGGCGCGCGCTCGGCGAGGTGCTGCAGAAGGAACTGAAGCAGCCCTTCATCGTCGACAACCGTCCCGGCGCGGGCGGCAACATCGGCGCCGACCTCGTGGCCAAGAGCCCGGCCGACGGCTACACGGTGCTGCTGAGCATCGACAGCACCTTCACCATCAACCCGCAGCTCTACGCCGCCATGCCCTTCGCGGCGAAGGACCTGAAGCCGCTGATGATCTTCAGCTCCTCGGGCCTGGCCTTCGGCACCGGCGCCGCGGTCAAGGCGAAGACGCTGCCCGAGTTCGTCGCGCAGGCCAAGGGCGAGTCGGTCACCTTCGGCTCGGCCGGCAACGGCAGTCCCGGCCACATCGCCGCGGAGATCTTCGCCAACGCCACCGGCGCGAAGATCACGCACGTGCCCTACAAGGGCAACGCACCCGCCGTGCTGGCGCTGCTCTCGGGCGAGGTGCAGGCCGGCATCCTGGCCACGCCGGGCCTGCTGCCGCACCTGCAGGCCGGCAAGCTGCATGCGCTCGCGGTCACCGGCCGCCAGCGTTCGCCGCTACTGCCGCAGGTGCCCACGGTGGGCGAACTCGGATTGAAGGACCTCGAGTTCGAGGTGCTCTACCTCGCGATGGTGCCGGCCGCCACGCCCGAGCCCGTGATGCAGACCTTGCGCACGGCGCTGCAGTCGGCACTGGGCCGGCCCGAGGTGAAGGCGCGGCTCGCCTCGCTCGACATGGTGGCGCTCGGCGAGACCGGTGCCGCGGCCGCGTCGCACCTCGACGGCAACCGCGAACGCTACGGCCGCATCGTCAAGGCCACGGGCATGAAGGTGGATTGAGATGCACCGCTCAGCGCGCGGCCGCCGACTGGCGCCTGCCGCGGTCCGCCTTCGGCAGCACCGCCTGCGCCACCATGCGCTCGGCCCGCTCCTGCAAGCGATGCAGCGCCGCATCGAAGCGCTCGGCCTCGCCGGCATCGAGCGCGCCCATCAGCTCGCCGTTGATCGCCGTCACGAGCGGAAAGAGCGCGTCGTAGAGCGCCTGCCCGCTGTCGGTGAGGCGCAGCTCCACATGGCGCCGGTCGCCCGCGCGCGCCACGCGCGAGAGCAGTTTCTTTTCGACCAGCGAGCCCACGGCCTTCGAGGTGCGCGCGCGGTCGAGCTGCGCATGCTCGGCCAGTTGCGAGGAGCCGAGCTCGCCGCGGCTCGCGAGCGTGGCGATCAGCCGCCATTCGCGGCGCGTGATGCCGAAGCGGCCCTCGCACAGGCGGATCACCATGCTGCCGGCCACCGCGAGCAGGCGCGAGAGGCGGTAGAGCAGCAGGTCGTCGAGCGGGCGGCGCGGCAACGCGAGGCTGGCGTCCTCGGCCGCCTCGATGGTGGCCTTGGCCGTCTTGCGAGCGGTCGCTTTCACGGGCACATCGATGGGCTGGGGCATCGCGCTCGGGTTAATCCGGGGAATGGTTGATTTGATCAATCGACTGTAGCGTCTCCAGAATCGTCCGCAGCCGCGGGACCACGCCCCGCCGACCCGGCGCCTTTCGGAGACTTCGCCCCATGCCTTCCCGCCCCTCGCACGCTTCCCACCTGCCCGCCCCCGGCCGCCGCCGGCTGGTCGCCGCGCTCGGCGGCCTCGCGCTCGCGCCCGCGCTGTCGCGCGCCCAGGGTTTCGCGCCGGGCCAGCCGATCAAGGTGCTGATCGGCGTGCCGGCGGGCGGCACGCAGGACGTGCTCACGCGGGCCATCGCGCAGGAGGTGCGCGACAGCCTCGGCCCGCTGATCATCGACAACCGCTCGGGCGCGGCCGGCCGCATCGCGGTCGAGACGGTCAAGACCGCGGCGCCCGACGGCCACACGCTGCTGCTGGGCACGGCCGGCATGATGACCATGTTCCCGAGCGCCTACCGCAACCTCTCGTACGACCCGATCAAGGACTTCGCGCCGATCCTCAACGCGGCGCGCTTCGAGCTCGCGCTGGTGCTCAACAAGGACGTGCCCGCGAACACGCTGCCCGAGTTCATCGCCTGGGCCAGGGCGCAGGGCGACAAGGTCAGCTTCGCCTCGTACGGCGCCGGCACGCCCTCGCACTTCCTCGGCGAGATGCTCAACCGCGCGGCCGGGCTGAAGATGGTGCACGTGCCCTACCGCGGCTCCACGCCCGCGCGGCAGGACGTGATGGGCGGCACCGTCCCGGTCTACTTCGACACCGTGGGCGGCGCGCAGCAGATGCTGCCCTCGGGCCGCGTCAAGGTGCTGGCCACCAGCGGCGAGAAGCGCTCGCCGCTGATGCCCAACCTGCCGAGCTTCGTCGAGGCCGGCTACAAGGACGTGGTCGCCACCGCGTGGTTCGCCTACTACGCGCCGCTGAAGACGCCGCAGCCCGTGGTCGAGAAGCTGCGCTCAGAGTTCGCGCGCGCCGTCAACAAGCGCGAGGTGCGCCAGATGCTGCTGCAGAACGGCATGTACCCGGTGGCCGACACGGGCGATGCGCTCGTGAAGACCATGCGCGAGGACACGGCACGCTGGGCCGGCATCATGAAGGCCGTGAATTTCCAGGCCAACGACTGAACCCCAATACATGAAACGCAAGGAGGACCCCATGCAACGCAAACACCCGATCACCCGCCGCCTCGCCGGCCTGATGGCCATCGCCGGTCTCGCGACGGCCCTGACGGCCACCGGCGCCGCCGCGCAGCAGCCGCTCGACGGCCCGCTGCGCATCGTCGTGGGCTACGCGCCCGGCGGCGCCACCGACCGCGTCGCGCGCATCGTCGGCGACAAGCTCGCGCCCAAGCTCGGCGTGCCGGTCATCGTCGACAACAAGCCCGGTGCTGGCGGCCGCCTCGCGGCGCAGCAGGTCAAGGTCACGCCCGCGAACCAGAACGTGCTGATGCTCGCCAACCCCGCCGTGATGGTGGTGGCGCCGCTGGTCTTCAAGGACAACGGCTATGACGCAGAACACGACTTCGTGCCGGTCTCGCACGTCAACGACTACGACTTCGCGCTCGCCGTGTCGCCCACGCTGCCGGTGCGCGAGCTCAACCACCTGCTGGCCTGGATGCGCGCCAATCCCAAGCAGGCCAACGTCGGCGTGCCGGCCACCGGCAGCCTGCCGCACTTCTTCGGCCTCATGGTCGGCGAGAAGGCCAAGGTCCAGACCCAGGTCATCGGCTACCGCGGCTCGGCGCCGCTGCTCAACGACCTGATCGGCGGCCAGGTGCCGATCGCGGTCGACACCGAGGACGTGGTGATCCCGCAGCACGAGGGCGGCAAGCTGCGCATCCTCGCGATCTCGGGCGCCAAGCGCTCGCCGTTCGCGCCCTCGGTGCCCACCTTCAAGGAAGCCGGCCTCGACCTCTCGGCCAGCGGCTGGAACACCTTCTTCGCGCCCGCCACCATGCCGCGCGAGAAGGTCGAGCGCCTCGCCACCGCGATTCGCGAGGTGATGCAGGACCCCGACACGGTGCGCAAGTTCACCGACTCGAAGATGACGCCGGTGGTCAGCACCCCGGCGCAGACCGCCGCGATGCTCAAGGCCTACCGGCTGCAATGGGGTCCGGTGGTGCAGAAATCGGGCTACCAGCCCTGACCTTTTTCCCGGCCCTGCAGGCCCTCGACACCATGACAAGACCCAACATCATCTTCATCGTCGCCGACGACCTCGGCTATGCCGACCTCGGCTGCTACGGCGGCCGCGACGCCGTCTTCGGCCCCGTCTCGCCGGTGCTCGACGGCCTGGCCGCCAAGGGCCTCAAGCTCACGCAGGGCTACGCGAACTCGCCCGTGTGCTCGCCCACGCGCTTCGCGATGATCACCGCGCGCTACCAGTACCGGCTGCGCGGCGCGGCCGAGGAGCCGATCAACAGCAAGAGCCGCGGCAGCAGCACGCTGGGCCTGCCGGTCGACCATCCCACCCTGCCCTCGCTGCTCAAGGACAGCGGCTACCGCACCGCGCTGATCGGCAAGTGGCACCTCGGCTATCCGCCGAGCTTCGGCCCGCTGCGCTCGGGCTACGAGGAGTTCTTCGGCCCGATGTCGGGCGGCGTCGACTACTTCACCCACTGCGACTCCAGCGGCCGCCACGACCTCTGGTACGGCGAGGAGGACAAGCAGGAAGAGGGCTACCTCACCGACATCCTCTCGAAGCGCGCCGTCGACTTCGTCGAGCGCATGGCGCAGCAGCCTTCCGAAGAGGCCAAGCCCTTCTTCCTGAGCCTGCACTACACCGCGCCGCACTGGCCGTGGGAAACGCGCGACGACGCCGACAAGGCGCCGCTGGTGAAGGACAACCTGTTCGACCTCGCGGGCGGCAACATCCACGTCTACCGCCGCATGATCCATCACATGGACGAGGGCATCGGCTGGATCATGGCCGCGCTCGAGAAGCACGGCATGGCCGAGAACACGCTCGTGGTCTTCACCAGCGACAACGGCGGCGAACGCTTCTCCGACAACTGGCCGCTGGTCGGCGGCAAGATGGACCTGACCGAAGGCGGCATCCGCGTGCCATGGATCGCCCACTGGCCCGCCGTCATCGCGCCCGGCGGCGAGAGCGCCCAGCACTGCCTGACCATGGACTGGTCGGCCACCATGCTCGACGCGGCCGGCGTGCAGGCCGACCCGGCCTACCCGCTCGACGGCGTCTCGCTGATGCCCGTGCTCAAGGATGCCAAGCACGGCTTCCGCCGTCCTCTGCACTGGCGCATGAACCACCGCGGCCAGCAGGCGCTGCGCGACGGCGACTGGAAGTACCTGAAGGTCGACGGCAACGAGTACCTGTTCAACATCCCGTCCGACGAGCGCGAGCGCGCCAACCGCGCGAAGCAGGAGCCCGAACGGCTGGCGGCGATGCGCGAGGACTGGCTGGCCTGGAACGCGACCATGCCGCCGATTCCGGAGGATGCGACGGTGAGCCTGGGGTATTCGGTGAAGGACATGCCGCAGCGCTGAGCGCCGCGCGAGGCTCAGGCCTCGTCGGCGCCGCCCCGCGCGCTGGACATCCCCAGGCTCCACAACCGCAGCGCCACATGGATCTCCAGCGCCCGGCTCGCGCTGCCCCAGTGCCCCAGCAGTTCCTCCACGCTCGCGAGCCGCTGCCGCACGGTGTTCACATGGATGCCCATGCGCGCCGCGGTGGTCTTCGCGTTCTGGTTGCAGTCGAAGTAGGCCAGCAGGGTCGACGTGAGCTCCGCGCCGCGCTTGCGATCATGGCTCGTGAGCGCGCCGATGGTGGCGTCGAGGAAGGTGTTGAGGCTGCCCTGGTCGTGGGTCTCGAACAGCACCGAATAGAGCGCCATCTCGTTCTGCCCGACGATGGCGCCGCGCATGCCCAGGCGCCCCAGCACGGGCAGCGCGCGGCGCAGCGCGGCATACAGCGCGGGCATCTCGGCCGGCGACTGCACCGGCCGCGACAGCACGCCGCGGTAGGCATCGCCGAGCTCGCGCCGCGCGAAGGCGGTGACGGCCTCGAGCACGTCCTGCGCGCGGGTGGCGGCGCAGACGATGGCGAGGGCGCCGTCGACCTCGTCGAACACCTGCTCGGACATCGGCGCGCCGGCGCGCAGGCGCCGGGCCCAGAAGCCGGGCCGGGGCTCGGCCATCTCGACCACCATCAGCGAGATCGGCTGCGAGAGGTCGAGCCCGAAGCGCTCGGCGCGGTCGCGCGTGAGCGCGGGCTCGTCCTGGCGCGGCGAGATCAGGGTGCGCAGCAGCGCCGCCACCTCGCGGCTCTTGCCGGCCTCCACGCGCTCCTGTGACAGCAGCACGATGCCGATGATGCTGGAGCTGCGCTCGAAGGTGCGCAGCGAGGTCTCGCGCAGGTCCTGGTGCCGGAACAGCAGCACTGCACCGAGCACCTCGTTGCCCCCGAGCACCGCGATGGCGCGGCACAGCTCGCCGTCGCGCTCGTAGGCCACCACCGAGCGGCCGGCCTGCCGGCTCTCGCGCAGCGCCTTCGCGAGCGCGGCGCTGTGCTCGTCGTTCGGCGCATAAGCGTCAGCGGCCGTGCCCTCATAGCCCGGCGCCAGCGCGCGGCCGATGACCTGGTGGGCCTCGTCGAGCACCAGCACGCCGCCGTTGAGCAGCTGCGCGATCGACTCGCACAGCGCGCCCAGCGACGCGCCCTTGGCCAGCAGCGAGGTCAGCTGCTCGTGCGCCTCGGCCGCGCCCTGCACGTCGCGCACGTGTCGCTCGAGTTCGCCACGCGCCTCGTCGGCATGCGCGAGCGCGTCCTTCGCTTCCGCGAAGGCCTTGGCGTTCTCGATCGCCACCGCCGCATGCGCGGCCAGCGTGCAGAGGATCGACACGTTGAGCGCGGTGTGCGTGCGGTGGTAGCGGTCGGCCACGAACAGCAGGCCGATCACCTCGTCGTCGCGCATCAGCGGCGCGCCCACCAGCGCGGCCACGCCCTCGTCGCGGAAGATGTCGTCGAGCGTGGGGTCGTGCACGAAGCGGTTGTCGTGCAGGTAGTCGGGCGTGAAGAAGGGCAGCCGCGTGCTCATCACGATGCCCGCGATGCCGAGGTTGCGGCCCACGGTCATGCGGCCGGTGCGGTCGGAGATCGCGCCGTCGGCCACCACCACCTGGAACGCGCCGGTCACGGTGTCGTAGACCGTGAGCCAGCACAGGTGCGAGCCCATCAGGTGGCGCGCGCGCTTCACGATGGTCTTGAGCAGGCCCGTGAGGTCGAGCCGGCCCGAGAGGTCCTGCGCCGATTCGATCACCGCGAGCATGCCGCGCTCGCGCTGCTCGTGCAGCTCGAGCCGGTTGCGCAGCGCCATCGCCATGCGCACCAGCTCGACCAGGCTGGACTTGCGCCGCAATGCATCGGGCAGGGCTTCCACGGCCGCGAGCCGGCCGGCGAATTCTTCCGCGGGCGCATTCCGGTGCAGCAGGCCGATGAGTTCGGCGGCGATCTCGTCGGCCGCCTGCTCGCTCGCGTCGCGCGAGGAGCCCGCCGCGCGCGGTCGTTCGGTGGACAGGGATGACATAGGGCCGCGAAGGCTAGCAGAACGATGCGGCCATGCCCATGGGTCCGATCCCTCTCCCCTGGTGCCGCGATGGCGATCGCGAACACCGCATCACATCGACAGGGGGTTGCCAGTGTGCGCGACGCACATAGTTTTGACGCGGTGCTTTCAAGACACTGCCGATGAAGCGAGAGCGCCATGGCGCCCGCATGGACACAACGAGACACCACAGGAACCCATGAGCATCATCGATTCACTGCGGCCCGCGCCGGGCCTGCGGGTGCTGATCAGCGCGGGCGCGTCCGGCATCGGCGCGGCCATCGCGCTGGCCTTTCGCGAGACCGGCGCGCGCGTGCATGTCTGCGACATCGACCGCCTCGCGCTCGACCGCATGGCGCGCGAGGCGCCCGAGATCACCTCGAGCATGGCCGATGCCTCGGTGCCCGAGGACGTGGCGCGCGTGTTCGACGACGTGGAGGGCGCGCTCGGCGGGCTCGACGTGCTGATCAACAACGTCGGCATCGCCGGCCCCACCGGCGCGCTGCAGGACCTGCAGCGCGGCGACTGGGAGCGCACGGTGGCCGTCAACCTGCACAGCCAGTTCTATTTCGCGCAGCGCGCGATCCCGCTGCTCAAGCGCTCGCAGGCCAACCCGAGCCTGATCGCGATGAGCTCGGTCGCGGGCCGGCTCGGCTATCCCTTCCGCACGCCGTATGCATCGACCAAGTGGGCCATCGTCGGCCTCATGAAGTCGCTGGCCATCGAGCTCGGCCCGCATGGCGTGCGCGTCAACGCGATCCTGCCGGGCACGGTCGAGGGCGAGCGCATGAACAGCGTGATCGGCGCGCGCGCCGCCACCGCGGGCGTGTCGGTCGAGGCCATGCGCGCCGAGTACCTGCAGAAGATCTCGCTGCGCCGCATGGTCACGCTCGACGACGTGGCGGCGATGGCGCTGTTCCTCTGTTCGCCAGCGGCCCGCAACCTCACGGGCCAGGCGATCAGCGTCGACGGGAACATGGAATACCTCTGAACGCCGGCGAGCGGCCCACCCCTTTTTTTCAAGAAGCATGGAGACATCAATGCGCACATCCGCCCCCTTCCCTCTCTCGTTCAACGCCGCCGCGTCGGCCCTGGCCTGCTCGCTGGCCCTGCTGTCGGCCGGTGCCTCCGCCGCGCCCGTGAAGATCGGCGTGCTCGAGACGCTGTCGGGCCCGCAGGCCTCGTCGGGCCAGGCCTACCGCACGGCCGTGCGCTTCGCCATCGACCAGATCAACGCGGCCGGCGGCTGGAACGGCGAGCCGGTGCAGCTGCTCGAGTACGACAACCAGGGCGGCCCCGCGGGCGCGGCCGACAAGCTCAAGGCGGCCGCGGCCGACGGCGTGCAGCTGATCGTGCAAGGCGCCTCCTCGGCCATCGGCGGCCAGATCACCGAGGACATCCGCAAGTACAACCTGCGCAATCCCGGCAAGGAGATGATCTACATCAACGTGGGCGCCGAGGCGCTGGAGCTCACGGGCGAGAAGTGCAACTTCCATCACTTCCGCTTCAGCGGCGACGCGCAGATCCGTACCAAGGCGCTGGTCAGCGCGATGAAGCAGGCCAACGCGCTCGGCACCCGCGTCTATTCGATCAACCAGAACTACTCCTGGGGCCAGGACATGGAGCGCGCCATCGTCGACAACGCATCGGCCGGCGGCTACCAGGTGGTGGAGAAGACGCTGCACGACGTCAACAAGGTGCAGGACTTCGCGCCCTACGTGGCGAAGATCAGCGCCGCCAAGGCCGACTCGGTGCTCACGGGCAACTGGTCGAACGACCTGCTGCTGCTGATGAAGGCCTCGAAGTCGGCCGGCCTCAAGGTGCGCTTCGGCACCGTGTTCCTCGACCAGCCCGGCAACATCGCGAACGCGGGCGATCTCGCGGTCGGCCATTTCGTGGCCCACACCTTCAACGCCGAGGCGGCCGGTGCCGAAGGCGAGCGCTTCGTGGCCGACTACAAGGCCAAGACCGGCCACGCGCCGGCCTTCATCGAGCCACAGACCGTGTTCGGCATGGCGATGGTGGCCGATGCGCTCAAGCGCACCAAGCCCGAGAACGGCGCGCTCAACGTCAACGCGCTGGCCCGCGCGATCGAGACCGCGAAGATCAAGACCCCGATGGGCGAGATGAGCATGCGCGCGGCCGACCACCAGGTGCTGCTGCCGATGGTGGTGTCGACCGTGACCAAGGACGCGCGCTACAAGGCCGACGACACCGACATGGGCTTCAAGCCGGTGAAGCGCTTCACGGCCGAGGAAGCCTCGACGCCCGCGCAGTCGAGCTGCGCGATGAAGCGCCCGGGCTGAGCGCCCGCGCGCTCCTCTCTCCGGGGCCGCGCCGCGCGGCCCCGTTTCCCGAATCCCCTCACCGGCAGGACGCGCGCGTCCCGCCGGCGCAGCCTCGGCTGCTCGCAAGGACACCCATGGACCAGCTCATCGTCTCGCTCATGAACGGCATCGTCTACGGACTGCTGCTGTTCATGGTGTCGGCCGGCCTCACGCTCATCTTCGGAATGATGGGCGTGCTCAATTTCGCGCATGCCTCGTTCTACATGCTGGGCGCCTACTTCGCCTACACGCTGCAGGGCACCATCGGCTTCTGGGCCGCGGTCATCGCCGCGCCGATCCTGGTCGGCCTGATCGGCGTGGTGGTCGAGCGCTTCTTCCTGCGCCGCGTGCACCACCACGGCCATGCGCACGAGCTGCTGCTGACCTTCGGCCTGTCGTTCATCATCGCCGAGACCATCAAGCTGTTCTTCGGCAACTTCCCGGTCGACTACCGCATCCCGCCCACACTCGACGTGCCGGCCTTCGCCATCGGCGGCGCGCAGTACCCGGCCTATCGCCTGCTGATGGGCGGCATCGCGATCGCGATGTTCGTGGCCATCTACCTGCTGCTCACGCGCACCCGCGTCGGCATCGTGGTGCGCTCGGCGATCTACAAGCCGCGCATGGCCGAGGCGCTGGGCCACAACGTGCCGCTGGTGTTCATGGGCGTGTTCGGCGTCGGCGCCGGCCTCGCGGGGCTGGCGGGCGCGGTGGCCGGTGCCTTCTACACCACCAACCCCAACATGGCGCTCGAGCTCGGCGTGATGGTGTTCGTGGTGGTGGTGGTCGGCGGCCTCGGTTCGCTGGGCGGCGCGATGCTGGCCTCGCTGCTGATCGGCGTCATCACCTCGCTGGCCGTGGGCATCGACCGCAGCCTGGCCGACCTGTTCGCGCTGGTCGGCGCGGGCGACTGGGCGCGCGGCGTCGGCGGGCTGATGACGCTCAAGGTTTCGAGCCTGTCGGCCACCATCCCGTTTGCGCTGATGCTGCTGATCCTGCTGGTGCGCCCGAGCGGGTTGATGGGCGAGAAGAACTGAGCGGGAGGGCCGAGACGATGAAGACCACCCTCGCCCTGCTCGCCGCCGGCGTCGCGCTGCTGCTGGCCCTGCCCTTCCTGCTGTCGCAGGGGCTGCTCAACGCGGCCATCCAGATGCTGATCGCCGCGCTGTTCGCCAGCGCCTACAACCTGCTGTGCGGCCAGGCCGGCATGCTGTCCTTCGGCCATGCGGCCTACTTCGGCGTCGGCGCCTTCGGCACCGTGCACGCGATGAACGCGCTCGGCGGTGCCGGCCTGCTGCCCACGCCGCTGATGCCGCTGGCGGGCGCGGTCTGCGGCCTGGCCATCGGCGGCATCGCGGGCTGGTTCGCGACCCAGCGCAGCGGCACCTACTTCGCGATGATCACGCTGGCCATCGCCGAGCTGATCCATTCGCTGGCGCCGCACCTCAAGGGCCTGTTCGGCGGCGAGGCCGGCGTGTCGACCATGCGCATGCCGGCCTGGGGCTTCGGCTTCGGCTCGACCACCGAGGTCTACTACCTCACGCTGGGCTGGGTGCTGCTGTCGCTCGCGCTGCTCTACCTCTACACCCGCACGCCGCTGGGCCGGCTGACCTGCGGCCTGCGCGAGAACAGCCACCGGCTGCGCTTCCTGGGCTACAACGTGCACGGCCTCGGCGTGCTGGTGTTCGCGGTCTCGGCCATGTTCTCGGGCATCGCGGGCGGGCTGCAGGTGGTGTCGAACGAATCGGCGAACTACGTGGTGTTCGATCCCGCGCTGTCGGCCGCGGTGGTGCTCAACACCTACATCGGCGGCGTGCAGGTGTTCCTGGGCCCGGCGCTGGGCGCCGCGCTCATGACCTTCTTCGGCTACGCCGTGTCGGACCTCACGCGCTCGTGGCTGCTCTACCAGGGCATCCTGTTCGTGCTGGTGATGATGTTCATGCCCGCCGGCCTCGCGGGGCTGGTGGGCACCACCGCGCGGCTGCGCCAGCGCTTCGGCCTGGCCCGGTTGCTGCCGGTGGCGGCGCTGTCGGTGGCCGCGGCGCTGCTGCTGAGCTTCGGCGGCGCCTTCGCGATCGAGATGCTGCAGCGCTGCTTCTCGCAGGACTACCGCTCGCTCGCCAACCTGCAACCGGGTGGCGGCTGGCCGCCGATCCAGTTCCTGGGCCGCGCCTGGCTGCCGCTGTCGTTCGCGACCTGGGCCGTGCCGCTCGCGCTGCTCGCCGTCGGCGGGCTGCTCGCGCGCTTCGCACGGCAACGGCTGCGAACCCTGGCGCAGCGCGAAGCCGACGGCACCACCGCGGCGCAGGCCGCGCCCCTGACCGAGCGCACCGGAGGCGCCGCATGAACGACCCGATCCTGAGCATCCGCGGCCTGCGCAAGTCCTTCGGCCCCACCGAGATCATGCGCGGCGTCGACCTCGACCTGCTGGGGGCAGAGCGCCATGCGCTGATCGGCCCCAATGGCGCGGGCAAGTCCACGCTGTTCCACCTGATCTCGGGCCAGCTCGCACCCACGGCCGGCAGCATCCATTTCGACGGCCAGTCGATCGCCGGGCGCACGCCGCAGGCCATCAACCGGCTCGGGCTCGCGCGCTCGTTCCAGATCACCAACATCTTTCCCAAGCTCACCGTGTTCGAGAACATCCGCCTCGCGGTCATGCGCCGCCATGGGCTGCAGTACGTCTTCTGGCGCTTCATCGACCGCGACCGCGCCATCCGCGAGGAGACCGAACGGCTGCTCGAACTGGTGCGCCTGCAGGCCCGCGCCGCGACGATTGCGGGCGAGATGGCCTATTCGGAACAGCGCTCGCTCGAGATCGCGATGACCTTGGCCTCCGACCCGAAGGTGATCCTGCTCGACGAGCCGATGGCCGGCATGTCGACCGAGGAGACGCACTACACGGCCGAGCTGATCCGCGAGGTCACGAAGGGCCGCGCGCTGATGATCGTGGAGCACGACATGGACGTGGTGTTCTCGCTGAGCGACCGCATCAGCGTGCTGGTCTACGGCCAGGTGATCGCCACCGGCACGCCGCAGGAGATCCGCGCCAACGCCAGCGTCAAGGAAGCCTATCTCGGCGAGGAGGTGGCGGCATGAGCACGACCGACACGCTGCTGAGCGTCCAGGGCCTCCACGTCCACTACGGCAAGAGCCACGTGCTGCACGGCGTCGACCTGAGCGTCGGGCGCAACGAGGTCATCAGCCTGCTCGGGCGCAACGGCTCGGGCCGCTCCACCACCATGAAGGCCATCATGGGCCTCGTGCCGCCTTCCGCGGGCAGCATCCGGCTGCGCGAACGCGAGCTGGCCGGCGCGCGGCCCTATGCCGTGTGCCGCGCCGGCATCGGCTACGTGCCCGAGGAGCGCGAGGTGTTCGCCAACCTCACGGTCGACGAGAACCTGCGCATGGGCGAGCAGCGCGCCGTGCCCGGCGCGCACCGCTGGACCGTCGAGCAGATGTTCGACTACTTCCCGCGCCTCAAGGAGCGCCGCAACACCAAGGCCGGCAGCATGTCGGGCGGCGAGCAGCAGATGCTGACCATGTGCCGCTCGCTGCTGGGCAATCCGCTGCTGATGCTGATCGACGAACCCACCGAGGGCCTGGCGCCCAAGATCGTGGCGCAGGTCGGCGAATGCATCGTCGACATGCACCGCAAGGGACTGTCGGTGGTGCTGGTCGAGCAGAAGCTCGCGATCGCGCTCAAGGTCTCGACCCGCGTCTGCGTGATGGGCCACGGCCGCATCGTGTTCGAGGGCACGCCGCAGGCGCTCAAGGCCGACCAGCAACTCGTCTCGGAGTGGCTCGCGGTCTGACGCGGCGCCACCCACCTTTTCTTTCTTCAGCGACACATCCCATGGCAAGCACCCAAGACAAGGTCATCATCTCCTGCGCGGTCACCGGCTCGGTCCATACGCCGAGCATGTCCGAGCACCTGCCGCTCACGCCCGACCAGATCGCCGAACAAGCAATCGAAGCGGCCGAGGCCGGCGCTGCGATCCTCCACCTGCATGCGCGCGATCCGGTCGATGGCCGCCCTTCGGCCGACCCCAAGGTCTTCGACCAGTTCGTGCCGCGCATCAAGGCCGCCACCGATGCAGTCATCAACATCACCACCGGCGGCAGCACGCGCATGACGCTGGCCGAGCGGCTGGCCTATCCGCTGCAGGCCAAGCCCGAGATGTGCTCGCTCAACATGGGCTCGATGAACTTCTCGATCCACACGGCGGCGCGGCGCATCGCGGAGTGGAAACACGACTGGGAGCAGCCCTACGTCGAGGGCATGGAGGACCTGATCTTCCGCAACACCTTCCGCGACATCAAGCACATCCTGCAGGTGCTCGGCGAGGACTGCGGCACGCGCTTCGAGTTCGAGTGCTACGACGTCGGCCATCTCTACAACCTCGCGCACTTCGTCGACGAGGGCCTCGTCAAGGGCCCGCTGTTCATCCAGAGCATCTACGGCATCCTCGGCGGCCTCGGGCCCGATCCCGAGAACCTCGTGACCATGCGTGCCACCGCCGACCGGCTGTTCGGCCGCGACGGCTACCGCTTCTCGATCCTCGGCGCGGGCCGTCACCAGATGCCGCTGCTCACCATGGGCGCGGTGATGGGCGGCAACGTGCGCGTGGGCCTCGAGGACAGCCTCTACCTCGCCCGGGGCCAGCTCGCGAAGTCCTGCGCCGAGCAGGTGCGCAAGATCCGCCGGATCCTCGAGGAGCTCTCGCTCGAGATCGCGAGCCCCGACGAGGCGCGCGCGATGCTGGGCCTCAAGGGCAAGGACGCGGTCGCGTTCTGAGCCCCGCCCCCTTTTTTCTTCATTCATCGGGAACAGCAATGAACAAGACACTGGACGGCCGCGTGGCCATCGTCACCGGCGCGGGCAGCGGCCTGGGCCGCGCCCATGCGCTGGCGCTCGCGCGCCACGGCGCGCGCGTGGTGGTCAACGACGTGGCCGGCGCGCACGAAGGATCGCCGGGCCGCGCCGTGGCCGACGAGATCGCGCGCGCGGGCGGCAGCGCCATCGCGGACGGCGGCGACGTCACCGACTTCGCGGCCATGGAAGCGATGGCCGCGCGCGCCGTGGCCGAATGGGGCCGCATCGACATCCTCGTCAACAACGCCGGCGTGCTGCGCGACAGGAGCTTCTCGAAGATGACGCTCGAGGACTTCCGCCGCGTGATGGACGTGCACCTGATGGGCAGCGTGCATGCCGTCAAGGCCGTGTGGGAGACCATGCGCGCGCAGCGCTATGGCCGCATCGTGATGACCACCTCCTCCTCGGGCCTGTACGGCAACTTCGGCCAGTCGAACTACAGCGCGGCCAAGATGGCGCTGGTCGGCCTGATGCAGACCCTCGCGCTCGAGGGCGAGCGGCAGGACATCCGCGTGAACTGCCTCGCGCCCACCGCCGCCACCGCCATGACCGAGGGCGTGCTGCCGCCCGAGGCGCTGGCGCGGCTGCAGCCCGACTACGTGAGCCCCGGGCTGGTCGCGCTGGTGGGCGAGGACGCGCCCACGCGCACCATCCTGCTCGCGGGTGCGGGCAGCTTCGAGAGCGCCAACCTCACGATGACGCGCGGCATCTTCATCGACGGCAGCGCCGACACCGCGGCCGAGGTCGCGGCGCGCATGGACGAGATCCGCGACCGCAGCGACGAGCGTGTGCCGGGCACGGGCTTCGAGCAGTACCAGTGGGAGCTCTCGAAGGCCGGCTTCGAGGTGCCGCTGCCGCACTGAGGGCCGCCGCTCAGGGTTTACGCGGCATGGGCCGCGCACACAGGAACGCGGCCTGCTGTGTCCGGCCCGCACATTGGATTCGGGACCCGCGCGCGAGAGACTGTGCCGCGTCCCAAAACCAACGACATCGGAGACCCATGACATCCAGCCATCGCGACATCGTCCTGGCCGTCGCCGCCTGCATCGCCGTCAGCGCCACGCTCGTGGGCTGCGGCGGAGGCGGTGGCGGCAACGGCTTCCTGCTGCCCATCTCGGGCAACCCGCCGCCCGCGCCGCCACCCCCTCCGCCCCCACCACCCGCTCCGCCGCCATCGAGCGCCGCGCTGAGCTGCGAGCAGCTGCCGGGCTTGAGCGTGCCGGCCGCGGCCATCGGCCTGCCGACCTCGGGCGCCACCGTCACGGCCACCAAGACCGTGCCGGCCGCCGGCACCGGCGTGGCCGCGCTGCCCGATTACTGCGAGGTGTCGGGCAAGATCTCGCCGGTCGACGCCAGCGCGCCCGACATCCGCTTCACCGTGGCCCTCCCCACGAACTGGAACCGCAAGGTCGTGATGTTCGGCGGCGGCGGCTTCAACGGCAGCATTCCCAGCGTCAAGGGCAACGTGCCCAACGGCCCGGTCGACCAGCCCGTGCCGCTGGCCCGCGGCTATGCCACCTTCGCGAGCGACTCGGGCCACCAGGCCAATGCGCTCGGCTCGCAGGACGGCCGCTTCGGCCTCAACGACGAGGCCGTGCGCAACTTCGGCGGCGATGCGCTCAAGAAGACGCACGACGCCGCGCTCGCGATCGTCCAGGCACGCTACGCGGCCAGCCCCTCGAAGTCGTACTTCGCGGGCGGCTCCACCGGCGGGCGCGAGGCCGTCACCGCCATCCAGCGCTGGCCCGCCGACTGGGACGGCGCCATCGCCTGGTACCCGGCCTGGAACGACGCCGCCGCGCTGCTCGGCGGCCACCGCATGAGCCGCGCGCTGGCGCAGCCCGGCGCCTACCCCAATGCCGCCAAGCGCGAGCTGCTCTACAACGCCGCCATGGAGACCTGCGACGCGCTCGACGGCGTGGCCGACGGCCTCATCAGCAACCAGACGCTGTGCAACGCGCGCTTCGATCCCACCACCGCCATGCTCAAGGGTGCGCCCGTGCGCTGCGCGGGCGGCGCCGACACCGGCAACAGCTGCCTGTCGGATGCGCAGATCGCGGCCATGAAGAGCATCAACACCGCGACCAATTTCCGCTTCGCGCTGGCCAGCGGCGAGACCCAGTACCCGGGCTACAACATCTGGGGCGCCGATCCCGGCATCAGCACCTGGACCTCGCCGCTCGAGCCCACCGTGACCTTCCTGGCCTTCGGCAGCGCGCAGCCCACGCGCCCGATGCCGGCCAACGCGCCCTACATCAGCGTGCTGACCGACCAGTGGATCAAGTACTCGGTGACGCGCGACGTGAGTTTCGATTCGCTCTCGCTCGACCCCGAGGACCCGGGCCCGTGGGCCAGCCGCATCAGCGCGCTGAGCACCCAGCTCGACGCCAGCACCGACATCTCGGCCTTCAAGGCGCGCGGTGGCAAGCTGCTGCTCGCGCACGGCCTGGCCGACGTGCTCGTGAGCACGCGCGCCACCGAGCAGTACTACCAGCGCCTGCAGTCGCGCTGGGGCCCGTCGGAGGTCGATGGCTTCGTGCGCTACTACGAGGTCGCGGGCCTGGGCCATGCGGTCAGCAGCGTGTTCAACGCCACCTGGGACTCGCTGACCGCGCTCGAGGGCTGGGTCGAGAAGGGCACCGCGCCGAGCAACCAGGTCACGACCGACACCGCCGGCGTGCCGGGCCGCACGCGGCCGCTGTGCGACTACCCGAAGTGGCCGCAGTACAAGGGGTCGGGGGATGTCAATCTGGCGGGGTCGTTTCAGTGCGTGAATTGAGGCGCTGAGGCTCCAAAAGGAAATGGCCCGATGTCGGGCCATTTCTGCGTGGAAGCGGTGGTCGGCTTCAGTAGATGCTCATGATCGAGAACGCATACAGGTCGCCGCAAAGAACGCCCTGGCATTGCGCGGAAGCCGAGTAGATGACCTTCTGCACCGGCTCCGACGAACCCGGGCCCGTGACCCTGTCGGTCCCCGAGGCGTAGTTGTCGATGAAGAAAGCCCTGCCGCGGCTCGCGTTGTCCTTCAACTGGGCCAGGAATGCCGACGCATCGGCGGGGCGATCGACGATCCAGTAGGTGAATTTCGGCGTCTGCGCCTTGTCCTTCACGTAGAAGGCCTTCGCCTCGCCGCTCTTCAGGAAGGCCATGAAGTTGAACCTGTATCCCCTCGCGCCCTGCGCATTCAACTGCGCGATGAAGTCGGCGTCCTTTCCAGCCCTCGGCAGCATCTCGTACTGGAAGGCACCGTTGCCGGCATTCTCATACACGCTCTGGATGTTGAAGCGGCCGTCCGGCAGCGGTGCGAAATGCACTTGCCCGACGTATCGATTGCCCTGCGCGCCCTTCGCGTTGAGCTGCGCCAGGAAGCCATCCAGGCTCACCGGATCGTTGTTGGGATCGGTATTGGAATTGTTCCTTCGCAAGCTCGTTTCCAGCGTGTAGCTGTACCAGGCGCTCACCGCGCTGTTGCGCACCACCGCCCCGTCGTTGAGCAGCTTGAAGCCATGGGCGCCCCTGGCATTGATCTGCGTGAGGTAGTCGTCCTGCGACAGCCCCACATCCAGGAATTCGTAGATGTATTTGTCCGTCGCCTTGGTGTCCTTCGACAGCACATGCCTCGGGTCGTTCTTGAAGTTGGGCGAGGTGACCCAGCGGAATCCCTTGCTTCCTTCCGCATTCAGCGCGGCGAGCAGCTTCACCGGATCGAATTCGTTGGTCAGCAGCTCGAAGTCCAGCGACAGGGCCGGCAGGACGGGATCCTGGGGCACCGGGTCGGGATTGGCTGCCGGTGGCGGCGTGACCGCGATGGGCGCGATCGGGAAACCGCCACCTCCTCCGCCGCCACCGCCGCCACATGCGGTCAACGTGGCAAGCAGCGCGATGCCTAGCGCGCGGTACGTGTTATTTCTCATCCTCTTCTCCTCTTGGTTTGTTTTGCGAAGTGCTTGGGGGGCATCCCCGAGAGACGCCCCGTGCGTCGGTCAGGCAGCTCCGCGAATGCGCTCCGACGCGTGTCAAGAGCGCGCTTTTTTATTTGAATCTGGCCGCAGAAATTGGCCCATTTCCGCGGTACTCCGCAGGCTCCATCCAAGCTGCCGCAATGGCGCCATCCGCTTGCACGTCCAGCGAGGTGTACAACGCCGGAGCGCGACCCGGGATACCTAGGCGAAAAGTGGGGCGCCAGCCTTCACCGGCTGCATATCGTCTTGCATACGTGCCCTGCTCCGCTGTGCCATCACCCGATTGGTAGCCGCCCCACAACACCATCAGGTTGCCGTTGCGGTCCGCCGCCAGGCTGGGGAGACGATTTTTGTAGTACGCGTTACTCGTTGTGCTGACGGTCGCGACGATGCTCCAGCCCGAACCAGGGGCGTACCGGCGATAGACGAGGTCGCTACCGTACTCGGAAGGATGTTGCTCCCAGACTGCATGAAAGTTGCCCGCGCCGTCGACGACCAATACGTGATTCAGGGCATGCCCCCCATCCTCGTTTTCGAGCAAGGCCGGCAGGGTCCAGTTGCCACCCGGTGTTGCGAGCGTGCTCCACCACAGGTCGAAGCGCTCCGTCGACCCGGAAATAAAGGTGTTCCATAGCGCCATCACCTGCCCCGAACTGGAAACAGCGAGTCTTGGCGCATACGGTTCGCCCAGCCGAGAAGCGCCCAGCGACACGGCGGGTTGCCAGCCGCTGCCGGCTTGATAGCGCGTTGCCCAGATCGGTGAGTTGCTGGTTCTTTGCGCCCACAGCACGTAGGCATTGCCCGCAGCATCCACGACCACCTGCGGCTGCTCGGCCTGATCGTAGGTGCCGATGCTGGCTACATCACTGAGTTGCACCGGTGCCTGCCAGCCGCCGGCCGGGGTGAAGCGAGCGGCCCAGATATCCGAATAGCCATATTGCTGTGGACGCTTGCTCCAGACTGCGAAGGCATTGCCGTCAGCATCGATCGCGAGCGAAGCGCCATAGCCCGAGCCGAGAGTGCTGTCCAGGCGTGTTGGCGCTTGCCAGCCCGTGTTCTTTACGAAGCGCGATGACCACACTTCAGCGCTTTCTCGATCCGATTGCGTCCAAATAGCCAAGCCGTTGCCTTGGTTGTCGAAGCGGACCTGAGGGAACTGGGCGTTATAGGCCCCGGGCGTATTCAACGTGCTGACACTGCCCCAGTCACCGCCTGCCCTTTGCAATGCCATACGGATTTCGAAGAAGCCGCTGGCAGCCTGCCCCACCCAGACTGCCAGCGTATTTCCTTGGCCGTCCTGGAGTGCGATGGGCTCGCCTGAGGCAGCCGTCTCGGCCTCGAGTTGCTGCGGGGCGCCCCAACTCCCATCGGCCGTCCGGAACGACCAGGACTTCTCCGCGGCCAGGCTGTTGCCCGCCAAGTCCTTCAGGCCCGTCCCCGCCGTCACCGTGTAATTGGCCAGCAGGTCCAGCGCCTTCGTCGGAGCGAAGGAAATCTTGTTTTTCGTGGCGTCGTAATTCAACGAGCCTGGAACTGCAACCCCCAAACGGGTAATGCGCAGATTGCTGTCGGTCACCGTCGTTGCCAGCAAGGCTTCGCTCAAGGTGGCCGATATCTCGGTGTTGCGGGGAACGTCGGTGCTGGTCGTGGGATCGAAAGCCACGACGCTTGGCGGTGTCGTGTCGGCTGCAGGCGCCGGTGCGGGCGCGGGTGCCGGGGAAGGTGCCGGTGCAGGTGCCGGGAATGGCGGAAAAGCCCCGCCGCCTCCGCCACCACCACCGCCGCAGGCAGAAAGCAACGTCGCCACGCAGGCGATCGCCAATGACTTCTTCAACATGAAGGCTCCTCTTTTTAATTCGAAAACCGCGCCTCCCTCTCCGGAGCGCGTCGCGAATGGTAATCGCGTAAGTCCATGTCATTAATCCGATGTGTGCAGATCAGCGGATTTTTCTTATCTATTGCAAGCCGCCTGTTTGCAATAAACAACCAAATGGCGGCCAAGCGGCAAACCCGGATTGACGTTGCCCGGGCGGCGAGGTCTGGGTCGACGCGCGATTCAGCCCGGCCGCTTGAAGCGCTCGCGCGCCGCCTCCACCGCCGCGCGGCAGGCGCAACCCTCGATATGGTCGTTGACCAGCCCCATCGCCTGCATGAGCGCATAGAGCGTGGTCGGGCCGACATAGGTCCAGCCGCGCTGCTTCAATTCCTTCGACATGCGCTGCGACGCCGGCGTGGTCGGGTTGGCGCGGTAGTAGGCGATGTCGACCACGGCCGGCCGATCCTTCGGCCCAGGCTCGAAGCGCCAGAACCATGCCCCCAGCGAGCCGGCCTCGGCGATCAGTTCCTGCGCGCGCTTCGCGTTGTTGATCGCCGAGACGATCTTCGCGCGGTTGCGCACGATGCCGGCATCGGCCATCAGCCGCTCGATGTCCTTCTCGCCGAAGGCCGCCACCTCGTCGATCTCGAAATTGGCGAAGGCCGCGCGGAAGGCCTCGCGCTTGCGCAGGATGGTGATCCAGGCCATGCCCGACTGGAAACCCTCGAGGCAGATCTTCTCGAACAGCGCGCGGTCGTCGCCGACCGGGCGGCCCCACTCGTGGGCGTGGTAGTCGGGCATCTGCGGGTGCCAGGCGCAGTGGCGCCGGCCGTCGGCGGACTGGATCAGGCCGTCGTCGGCGGCGGGAGAGGCATCGGGTGCGAGGTCCATGGGGGTGGCATTGTCGCGAAGTGCGCTCGCGCGTGCCTCGCCGGTTCCGGTCTTTCTATTCACGCCGGCTCGCGTGCAAGCGCCCGGCCACGTCGCGCATCGCCCACGCCCCCACCGAGGCCATGAAGCCATCGGCCGCACACAACTGATCCGCCGCGATCCATTCGTCGGGCTGATGCGCCTGCGCGATGAAGCCTGGCCCGCACACCACCGTCGGAATGCCGGCCTGCTGGAAGAAGCCCGCCTCGGTGCCGAAGGGCAACTCGGCTTCGGGCCACAGCGCGCCGAGCGTGCGTGCGATCGAGACCGCTGCCTCGTTGCCCTGCGCCGACAGCGCGGGCACGCCCGCGACCTGCTCGGCCTCGACCTTCACGCCCGCGGGTAGGGCCGTAAGGATGCGGCGCACCGCAGTGCGCACGCGCTCGGCCGCGGCCTCGTCCTCGGGGCGGAATTCCCACAGCACCTCGCAGCAACCGGGCACGATGTTGATCGCGCTGCCGCCATCGATGCGCCCGACATTGAGCGTGGCCACCTGCCCTTGCCGATCGAGGCTGCGGCGCAGCCGAGCCAGGCGCGTGACCAGATGCGCCGCGGGTTCGATCGCGCTGGCGCCGAGCGAGGGGTCGCTCGAATGCGCGGCCAGCCCGCTGAACAGCGCGCGATGGCCGAAGAAGCCGCGGTGCCGCACACCGATGCGCATGCCGGTGGGCTCGCCGACGATCGCGAGCGCGGGCGCCTGCACGCGCGCCTTGAGGCTGTCGACGAGGCGCGGCACGCCGAGGCAGCCGATCTCCTCGTCGTACGAGAACGCGAGATGGATCGGGCGCATCAGCCTGCTGCGCTGCCATGCGGGCACGGCCGACAGGCAGGCCGCGATGAAGCCCTTCATGTCCGCCGCACCACGGCCATGGAAGCGGCCCTCGCGCTCGACCAGCGCGAAGGGCTCGGAGCGCCACGACTGTCCAGCCACCGGCACCACGTCGCTGTGCGCCGACAACACCATGCCGCCCGCCGCATCGGGACCGATGCGCGCGAGCAGGTTGGCCTTGCGGCCATCGTCGCTGCGCACGAGGTGCACATCCGTGCCGTGCGCCGCGAGGTAGTCGGCCACCCAGTCGATCAGGTCGAGGTTGGAGCGCTGCGAGGTGGTGTCGAAGGCGACCAGCACGCGCAGGATCTCGACCGTGGTCATGCCGGCCCTATGCGGCCAGGCCGACGCGGATGCGCCGGTTGTGCTGCCCCTTGTTCTCGATCTTGAGGATGCGCAGCGGCGCCGACTGCGAGGTCTTCGTCAGGTGGGTACCGCCGCAGGCCTGCCGGTCGAGGCCCGCGATCTCGATGATGCGCGTCATGCCATCGTCCTGGCGCGGCGGCGCGACCGAGCGGCTGCGCAGCAGGCCGGGCTCGCGCGCGAGTGCGGCCGCATCGAGGTACAGCACGTTGACCGGCAGGCCGTCGCCGATCAGCGTGTTGAGTTCGGGTTCGAGCGCGCGCAGCGCGTTGTTGTCGGCGGCGGGCAGGTCGAAGTCGATGCGGGCCGTACCGTCGGCCGCCATCTGCACGCCGGTCACCAGCGAGCCCTCGAAGCGCTGGTAGACCAGCGCATTGAGGATATGCAGGCCCGTGTGCAGCTGGCTCATCAGGAAGCGGAAGGCGGGGTCGACGTTCGCAACGACACGCTCGCCGGACTCGGGAGCGATCTCGCCCTCGGCGAGGCAGTGCCAGGCGTTGGCGCCTTCCGTCTCGATGCGCTCCACACGCAATTCGCTGCCCTTCCATTGCAGCGTGCCGCGGTCGCTCAGTTGGCCGCCACCGCCCGGATAGAAATACGAGCGGTCGAGCAACACGGCGTCAGGCCGGCGCGCGATCACGCCGGCTTCGAAGCGCAGGCAATCGGGGTCTAGATGGCAGAGATAGGGTGACATCGGATCTTCGGTCTGGCGGAGGAACTAGGAAAATCGCCGAGCGGTCACGATGCCGATCAGGATGATCGCGCCGCCGGCGAACTCGGTAAGGCTCAGGTACTCCTGGAACAGCCAGCCACCGAGCACCGTCGCGATCACGGGCTGCACCAGCAGCGTGATCGAGGACAGCGCCGCGGGCAGCTTGGCCAGCGCATAGGCGATCAGGCCCTGCCCGCCCACGTGCGACACCAGCGCCAGTGCGAGCAGCATCAGCACGCCGTGCAGCGTGTGCGGCAGCAGCGATTCGCCGCGCAGCAACGCGACCGGCAGCAGCACGACCAGCGTGCCGAGGCTGCTCCAGGCCATCACGCTCATGGTGCGGTGGTTGGAACGCACGAGGCTGACCGCGAGCAGGTAGCTGCCGTAGAACACCGCCGACAGCAGGCCCAGCAGGTTGCCGGCCATGCGGCCCGAGCCGAAGTCGAGCCGGTGGCCGATCAGCAGGAAGGCGCCGGCCAGCGCGCACAGCATGCCAGCAAGAAAGCCGCGTTTGAATTTCTTGCCGAGGAAGAGCCGCGCCCCGAGCACCACGAAGATCGGCGCGAGGTTCGCGAGCAGGTTCGCATTGGCCAGCGTGGTCAGGGTCATCGACCAGTGGTAGAGCGCGAGGTTGCCCGAGAAGATGAAGCCGACGAGCACCAGCTTGACCGGAAACGCCGCTGCGGCCCGGGGCGCGGGTTCGGCGCGTGCCGCCAGTGCATCGAGCAAAAAGAAGACCGGGATCGCGAGCGCCACGCGGTAGACCGCGCTGGCCGTGGGCTGCAGCTCGCTGTGGCGCAGGAACACGCCGCCCAACGCCAGCGCGGCCGCGCCGAGCAGCAGCGCGGCAAAGGAGAGGAACTGGCCGCGCGTGGCGGCGGGAAGCGCGAGGGTCGTGGTCATGGAGCGTGCCGTGGCGGAAAGGCCGAAGCCGTGGCACGCATCCTGGCCGGCGAACGCGCCGGCGTATTGGCGAAAATTGCGAGGAGCGCTCAGCCCTTGCGGGCGCGCACGTACTGCAACGGCGTCATGCCGAAGGTGCGCTTGAAGTGCCGCGTCAGCGCGCTCTGGTCGTAGAAGCCGCTCGCGATCGCCGCGTCGGTCAGCGGCCGGCCCGCCGCGAGATGACCGATGGCGACCCGGATCCGCAGCTGAGTGAGGTACGCATGGGGCGTGAGGCCGATCGTGCGGTTGAAGGCGCCGATCAGCTGGAACGGCGTGAGGTCGGCAACGGCCGCCATCCGCTCGAGGTTCAGGTTCTCGGCATAGGCGTCGTGCAGCAGTTCGAGCACCGGCGCGAGCACGCGTGCGCCTCCGGGCATCGGCAGCGCGCGCCGCCCGGCAAGGGCATGGCGCTCGAACAACGTGCCGAAGCCCTGCACGAACAACTCCTGCCGGCGCAGCGAATCACCGGAGTGGCCGTCGCCGTCGAAGGCCTGGTGCAGCGCGAGGAAGCTGTCGACGAGTTGCGGATCATCGAGCGTGTTCGATGCGAAGTAGCGAATCTGGTCCAGCCCCAGCGAGTTCATCAGATGCCTGATGCCCGCATCGGCCAGATAGAAGGAGCGATAGCGCCAGCGCTCGCTGCCCGCCATGCGCCCCGAATGCGGCTCGGCCGGATTGAAGACCAGCAGCGAGCGCGGCTGCGCGATGCCGGTGCGGCCCCGGCTCGTGAACTCCGAACCGCCGGCCTCGGTGACCGCGATCACGAAGGAATAGTGCACATGCGGTGCGTACTCATGGGTCCTGAAGTCCGCATGCAGCAGGTCCATGCCCGGCAGGTCGGGGGCATGCCAGTAGCGCGAGGTGTTCAGCGGATCGAGCTTGGCCATCTGCGCGGGATTCGATCACCTCCGGCGAAGAAAGTCGAGACGCGGGCCCATGTCCCGGCATCAGAAGCTGGCGTTGAGATTGAACCCCAGCGCCACCTTGGCGGTGCGATAGCCTTGCGGCTTGCGGATGGGCGCGCCGGCGAAGAAGTCGTAGCTCAGCCGGGCCCACTGGCCGCGCACGCCGACGACCGCGCCCGCCAGGCTGCGGCCCAGCAGATCGACGGTCGAGCGTCCGCCCACATGACCGTAGTCCATGCCCGCGTAGAGTTCAGCGCCGCTCGGGCCGTCGCCCCAGGGGATGGCCCAGCCGATGTCATTGCGGATGAGCCAGCCGCGCTCGCCCATCAGGCTGGTCTCTCCGTCGAAACCGCGCACCGTGTAGCGCCCGCCGATCGCGAAGCGGTCCTGCGGCGTCAGCGGCGTGCGATTCCATTGGGCGCGCACCAAGCCCGAATAGCGCAGCCTCTGTTCGCCGAACTTGAACGGAGCGCTGAGGCCGATCTCGGCCGTGTAGAGCTTCAGCCGCGAAGTGCCTTCGCCGAACTCCTCCTCCGGCGCGGTGCGCGAGCCGAAGCCGCCGGTGCCGCGCTTGTAGGCCAGTGTACCGTCGAGTGTCGCCTCGCCGATGAACTCCTTGTGGTTCAGGCTGGCCTCCCAGCCGCCCACCACGCGGTGCTGCACCTCGACCTCGGTGTCGTCGACGAAGTTGCGCGACTCGCGACGCCAGCCCTTGATCGCCAGCGTGGTCTTGCGCTGCTGGTCGCGGTAGATCAGGCGCGAGAGCTTGATCTCGGCGTTGTTGGTCTTGCCGGCGTAGATGTAGTCCTGGCTCAGGCCGGCCACGGTCTGGTGGTACTGGCTGTTGGAGGCCGTGAAGGCCAGCATCCAATCGCCATGGGGCAGCGAGTAGTGCACCGTCTGGCCTTCGGTGCCGTAGCGCGGCTCCGAAAGGAAGTGGCCGTTGATGCTGTGGTTGGCGTTGAGGTAGAAGAGATCGTTGAGTCCCAGGGGGTTGTCCAGCGACAAGGTGACACCGGCCTGGTTGCGGCCCGTGGCCTCGGTGCCGCTGTCGTCGAGGTTGAAGCTCAGGCGCCATATCCTCGACTGGACGTACTTGACGACGAGGTCGCTGTCGCCGGGCTTGGCGTTGGGCGCGGTCGAAGGCTCGATCTGGATGTCGGCTTCGGCGGTAGGGGTGCGCTTGAGGTTCTCGAGCCCCTGCTCGATGTCGCGCAGGTTCAGCAGCTCGCCAACGCGCGCGGGGATCGCGGTGGCCAACAGGGGGCCCCCGCCGAGCAGAGTCGACGAGGAATCCGGTGCGAGGCGGATGGCGGCGATGCGGCCGGGCACGAGCGACAGCGTCAGGGTGCCGGTGGAGAGGTCTTGCGGCGCGGCCAGCACACGGCTGGTGACGAAGCCGCGCGCGATGACGGCCCGCTGCGCGCGCGCGAGCACGACGTTGACGCCGGCCGTGCCGAGGCAGCGGCCCAGCGGCGAGTCGTTGTCCTCGGGGCCGGACAGGTCGGCGATGGCCCACTGGAAACGTTCGGACTGCTCGCCCGCCAGCAGCACACGATCGATGCGAAAGCACGGCGCCTCGGCCTCGGGGATGCGTTGCGTGGGCGCTGGAGGAGCCGCCTGCGAACGCTGGTCGACGCTGCGTTCGTTCTGCTCGCGCAGGGCGCGTTCACGCTCCTGCTGACGCTGCTGCTCGACGAAGGGTTGCGGCGTGGCAGCGAGCTGCGCGGAAGCGAGCAAGGGCAAGGTGGCTGCCACCGCCGCCGACAGATACTTCTTCATGGCGACGGCGCTCAGCGCGCGGGTGCCGGGCAGCCGGGGACGGGCCTGGACCCCACCGGTTGAGGCGCGTCGGGGTCTGTCGCGTCCATCACCGCGAGGCGGCAGGACATGCCCTTGCCCCAGATGAACTCCACCGCGTAGGCGTGGTCCGCCTGAGGCGTGAAGCGCACGACCTCCGGTCCGCAACTGCCGTGCTGAAAGGCGATGTTCGCGCCGCCCGTGCTCCATTTACCGATGCCGCGAACCTGGATCGGCTGCCCCGGCGTCGCCTCGTGAACCAGGAAGGGCTCGGCTCCCGAGCCCACGCGCGTGGCCCGCGCGATCCACGGATAAACGACGCCGTGGCCCGCACTCGCCGCGGCGCCCAGGTGCTGGAAGCCCTCGCAAGGCGCCTCGGCGGTGCTGACTGCGTACTGGGCCGCGGCCGATGCGGCAGCGACGCCGGGTGTGCGCAAGACAAGCTTCGTGCTGCCGGGCTCGACGCTTTTCAGTTCGTAGTAACCGTCGTTGGCGCGGATATCTTCCAGCGCGGCTTGCGGGTTGATCTGCGAATAGGTGCAGGAAGCCAGCAGGAAGGCTGCGGGCATCGTGACGAAGAGAAAGCTCCCTGAATAGGTCATTGTTTTACTCCCGAAATTCCAAGATTTCCGGTGTCACGTAGCCTTAGGCCGTCATGACGCCGGAATGGGCCATGGTGCCTTTGACTGCCTTTCGTGGCATCGGGCACCGTCGCAGAATCGCTCAGACAGTGGGCGAGTCGGCGTCGTACGCGCGCATGAAGGCGTACGGTTCCTCGTACTTCGCCAACGGCTGGATCGGCAACCACTCCTTCGGGATGTAAGGCGTGTCGACTTCGACCTCGTACCCGGCTCTCCAGGCGATCTTGGCGTACATCGTTGCGTGCGTACCGATGAAAAAATGGGTATAGCCAAATTCCAATTGCCTGTTGCGCACCTTTGCCATTTTGGGCGAAGTCAGGTCAGCCAAGGCTTCTTCCATGCCAGCTTTATCACCCCGAGCCAGTGCTAGATAAAACCGCTGATCGACCATGAATCGTTTGAGTCCGGCTGGCTGTGCATCGAGCTGTTCCTGCGCACGACGACCCAACTCCTCCCACTCACCTCGCAATGCCAATGTCATCTGGTAGTGGCGAAAGAAGTGCTTTCGGGGATCGCTTACCTCTTTGATTGCTTGCTGGCTCCTTACCTTAAAGCTCGCCCAGAAATTTATCAGAGGAGCATGATCGCTCATCAAAACAGTAAAAAAATCTTGCTCCCACAATACTCCGAACTCATTGGCCTCTTTTTTTCGAATGTATTGAAGTCTGCTGGCGACGTAGCAGTCTTGCTTGAATGAAAAAAGATCGTGCCCACCAAACCAATCAACCATCGCCCGAGCCGTATGAATGCTTTCCAAATGTCTCATACAGCCATCACGATTTCCCCGCCCTTCTTCAATAAGAAAAAGAGGATGAAATTTTTTGTCAAAATTAAAAAAATCTGCAGCATGCCCACGCGCATGCTCCAATCCATCACTCACGGCCTGTTGGTAATTTTCATTCATTGAATAGAATCCTCAATTCCACGGCTGCTTGTTTGGCACAGTAACGGGGGCGACAATCAATTGTCCGGTCGTCCGGTTAACCCCACCAACAGCTACCGTCAAGGCATTGTTATTAATTGCTTGTTGAATTGCATGTCGGGTTGGCGAGTTTTGAGGAAGTGCGTTCAACACACTTCGTATCCAATCTGGTGACAGCTGGTTTGTACCCTTGGCTCCATCTGTCGAGAGCTTGATCGACCCTGCCTGGGTAATCTGCTTAGCGTCCATGATGACCGTCACGTTGCCCGCCGCATCCTGCAACACCAGATCAAAGCCGTTGTTACTGCCATATTTTCCGCCGGCCAGGACAGTCATCCCCGTGCGCTGAGAAACCGATGTCAGCAACTGCTCCGTCAAGTTCCCGCCAGCGGAGTCTTCTCCATTGCGGATGCGCGTAACCAGTTGCTGCTCCGGCTGGGTCAGCCCTCCAATGGCGCAGCCACTGACACAGATATCGGCCCCCTTGACGGTACCGGCCTGCGTGGCGGCAATGGGGTTGCCAGACACGGCCTCACCCATGGTCGATACCGTGCGCCCGGCGGCGCTCGGTGCCGTGATGGTCCGCTGTGCGCCGATGGCATTCGCGACCGTCTCGACATTTCCGGCGGTGGCCCTTGCGGCGTTGGCGGCGGCAGCGGCTTCGGACTCCGCCACGCGCGTCAATGTTCGCGCGGTGCTCCCGGCATTGGGAAGAGGCGCCCCCGTTACGGGAACGCCAGAGACCGTGGCGGCCACGATGTCGGCGCCGACAATGCAGGCCGCCGGATTGAGCGTGCAGTACGCCACCGGGTTCTGCGCGAATGCATATCCCTCGGCGGCAACGCCACTCAAGCCAGGCGCCAGGGCGAGCCCCCCCGCTAGCGCCGCGGCCTGGATCGTCAGCTGTGCGATTTGGCTCCGAGCGCCTTGGTCCTTGCTCGCGGCCGCTGCGATCTGGGCAATGGTGGGCTGCTGGATGTTGTTGTCGCGATAGAACTGCAGCGCTTGAGGACTCCGAATTACCTCATTCAGATAGATCGCGGCATTGACCTTCTGCGCAGGGGTGGCCTGGAAGTAGTACCCCGGGCCGGCTTGCGGGAATGCCGGGTCTAGCGGGAGGTTCTGCCCCTGGCCGTATCTTGCGAGTTCCTGCAGGAATGCATTGGCGTCCTTGTCCCAGGCGCCGGGCGCACCGAACTGAACCTGTCTGAACGCCTGGGCAGCCAGTTCCTTCTCGGCGTCGGCCACGCTGATGCCCTTCCTGGCCGCGTACTCCTTTGCATGGTCTTTGATCAGCCTGGTTTCCGCAGGATGCAACTGACGATTGTTGATATCCACGCCATAGGCGCTGGCCGCAGCTGTCGTTCCTCCGACGATCCCCCCGATCGCCGCCGCGCTGATGGCACCCAGAGCCTGCGCGACGGGTCCAGGCAAGTTCATGTCCTCGATCGCCTGCGCAATACGGGGCATCAGGGTCGCACTGACACCCGCGCCCAGCGCGCCGCCGATCCCGCCTCCCAATGCCCCTGCGGCGGTATGCAACGCCACTCGATAAGCGCCCCCCTCGTCCCACTGCCTCGCTTCGCTCAGAAGCAACTGTCGCCGTCCAGGATCAGTCTCGGCTTGCGCGCGATCTCGAAGCTGGATAGCCCGGTTGCCCGCATAGGTTCCGATTTCCCGCGCGGCGTTCTGATTGAACTGCTGCGTGAGCTGCGCCTGCGCCTGAACGTTCTTGACGATGTCCTGGGCATTCCAGTCCTTGACCAAGGTGCCGACGCCGCTGCTGTCGCCGGTGCGCACGTCCTGGCCACCCGCGATGCCGGAGATGCCCGACTTCGTGACGCTGCTCTGGCTGCTTCCGTAGCTTCCCCCGCCCGCGCTGCCAGAAGGCATGGAGTTGCTGGCCGCGGCGACCTGGCTCTCGCTCATGTTGCGGTCCATGCGCATGGCCGCCTGCTGCTCGCTCGCACCGCCAGCCATGAAGCCCACGCCGCCGCTCACGCTGTAGCTGCTGCCGCTGGACTGGCTCAGGTTTTGCAGGTCGCGCGTAGTGAGCGCGCCGCCGGTGTCGAAGCGATTCTTCTTGTCGTCGACGGCAGCCTGTGTGCTCTCGATCACGGCACCCACGAGGTTCGTGTCGCCCTTGACCTTCACATCGAAGCCACCATCGCCGGCCTTGATGCCCGCCTGCGCATTCGGACTGACAAAGACACCGTCGGCCTTGGCTCCGGCCGCGCTGCCGCCCACCGTGGAAACTCCGCCGCAGATCGGAGGAATGCACAGGCTGACATTCAAGCCCGAACTGCTTTGACGGGACTGGCCGATGCTCACATCCTGCAGCGATTCGATGTTCAGATTCCGCCCCACATCGGCCGCGATGCGATTGGCTTCGATGATGCCGCCGCGCATGTTCAGATCGCCGCCGCTGCTGACGTTCACGGCCCTGCCGCCGCTGACGCTGGTGGCGCTGTAGCCGACGTCGCTCTGGTTGTTCTTGCCCTTGCCGCTATTCACGCCCAACTGGAAGCTGACGCCGTTTTGCGCGCCGGCACCCACGGTCACGCCGACGTTGGCGCCGCGGCTGGAGTTCTGACCCGCCGCCACGCTCTCGCTCTTGCTGGCCTCCAGGGTGATGTCGTTGTCTGCCGTCAGGTTGACTGTCTTGCCGGCGGCGATGGTGGAGCCCGCGACACGGATGTTGGAGTCCTTGCCCCTACCGGTCGAAACGATGTTGACGTTGTTCGCTCCCACGATGCCCGAGCCCACCGCCTGAGTGTTGTTGGTAAAGCTCGTGCTCTCGGTACTGTTGCGGCTGACGTTCACGCTCACGCCGTAACTCAGTTGGCCGCCGTTGGCCAGCGCGCTGACGTTGTCGTAGGCCTGCTTGCCGCTCATGGCCAGGTTGATGGTCCCCAGCGCCTGCAGGCGGCCATCCCCGCCACCGATGTCGCCCATCGCCCTGATGGTGCTGGAGCCGCCCTTGAGCGTGTCGGTGCCAACTCCCATGACACTGGCGCTCCCGCCCACGATGGTGCTCGAGCGCCGATCCAGCGTGACGGACTGCGTGGTGTCGTACGCCTCGTTGATGACGACGTTCTTCGCGAGGATGTTGACGTCGCCGCCCGCCAGCGCACCGGCTTGCCCGGCGGCCAACACGCTGCTCGCGGTTTGTCGGTATTCGTTGCCAGCCACCAGCGTCACGTTGCCTTGCAGGCTGGCCACCTGGCTGGCTTGCTGCGTCGTGCCCGTGGTCGCGTTGGCCTGCGAGCCCTTGACGTTGCCGATGGCCGGGTTGTACCACTGGCCGATCATCCCGGAACTGCTGCTGGCGTCGTAGCGGTTCTCCACACGGGTGCCTTGCGCACTCTCGATGCGCAGATCGCGCCCGGCCATCAGGGTGACGTCCTTGTCCGCGACGATCGTGGCGCCCTTCAGGCCGATGTCGCGTCCGCTCACGGCCTGCAGGCTGCCGGCCGAGATTTGGGTGCCGACGGTCTGGGTATCGACGCTGGCGCCGGCGCTGTTGCTGGACTTCTTGTTGCCGGCAATGGCCACGGCTGTCGGATCGCCGGCGAAGGTCGCGGCAGCGAGTGCCTGCCCGAAGACGGTGCCACTGCTGCGGCTTTGCGCCGCATGCAGTTCCACGGTGCTGCGGCTTGCCGTGCTCAGGTTGATGTCCCGCCCCGCCGACAGGCTGGTGGCATCTTCGGAGCGAAGCTGCGCGGCCTGCAGGTTGACGTCGTTACCAGCCACCAACACCACGCTCTTTCCGCTCAGGCTGCTGGAAAGCACTTCGGTGGTGGTGGTGCTGTCGAAGGTGCTGGAGCTGCTCTTCCTGAGCAGGCTCTTCGAAGACCTCTGCGTGGCGGTCGACACGCTGCTCGTGGCCTGACCCGCCGAGACGTCTATGTCGTTGGTGGCGGTGGCCACCAGAGCACCGTCGGTGCTGGCCACCGCGCCCGCGCGAATACGAAGGTCGTTGCCGGCCGCGAGCCGCACATTGCCCTGCCCCTGCACGACCGAACCCACCTCCCGGCTCTCGGACGCGATGCCCGCGCCGTTGCGGCCCACGATCGCGATGCCATGGCCTTCGGTCACGGTGCCCAGGTCGATGTTGCGCCGGGCGTCCACGGACACATCGCCGGCGCTGACCAGGGCCGCCGCGACGAGGTTCGCGTCGCGGCCTGCGGAGGCGACGAGCGTACCGCCTGGGTTGGTCACATAGACGCCGGCCACGCGGTCGATGGCCGTGTTGCCAGCGGATGTCGACGTCGTCGTCCGGATGTCGATGTCGCGCCCGGCCGTGAGCACCGCGGCGTCCCGTGCGGTGATGCTGCCGCCGATGTTGTTCAGGTCGTTGCGGGCGTTGATGCCGATGGCGCCGCCGTCGATCCGGCCACCCAGGTTGCCGACGTTCCCGGCGTCGATCCTGACCAGGCTGCGACCGGCGATGGTGCCGGTGTTCACCAGGTCGCCCTGGCCCTCGATGACGGTGGTGTCGGCGCTCAGCAGCGCCCCCGAGCCATCGATGTCCCCGGGCCGCACCCGCACATAGACCTGCGGCACCAGTACGCGCTGGGTGCTGCCGTCGGGCAGCGTCACGGTCTGTTCGACCAGCCAGACGATGTCGCTGGTCAGTTGCGCCATCTGCGCCGCGCTCAGCGCGACACCAGGCCGCAACCCGTACTGCCTGGCGAAGGTCGCACCGGCATTCATCAGCGCGGTGTACTGGTCGTCGTCGTTGCTGAAGCCCTCCAGGTAGCGATAGCCCGTGAGCTTGGCCACCTGTTCGCGAATGAGCTTCTGCTCGTAGAAACCGTCGCCCAGGCGCTTGAGCGTGTTGTTGGGATCGAGGCCCAGGTTGTTCAGAAGGTAATCGCTGCCGAGCCAGTTGCGGTAGTTCGCGAAGCGCGGGTCGGTCTCGATCAGGTAGCCGCCGCTCGTGCGCAGGCTGAACAGGCTGGCGTTGGGAATGCCCGTGCTCGGCGCGCTGGTGCGCACGACCATCGGAACGGTCCGGCTTGCGCCGGCCTGGGCGGAGGACGCTGTGCCCTGCGCCGATCCATTCGCGGCAACGGTCGTGGTGCCCACGCCGGCCTCCGTCGGTGCGGTGCCTCCAGGTCCGCTCGAGCCCGCCGAACTGCCCACGCTCCGACCATCGGTCTTCATCACCTCGCCCACGCTGGCGGCCACCTCGACGATGGCGCCAGGGCCGTTGCCACCGCTCACACTGCCCGTGCCGGCCGCGCCACCCGTGGCGCCACCGACCGGTGCTGTCCCGGCGTCGTAGCCCGTGCTCGCGTTCAGGTTCGACTGGTACTTGTAGCCACCCAGCGAGATCGTCTGCGGTGGTATGACGATCGGTATGGGGACCGGCGTCTGCAACTGCCCTGTGTTGTCGATCACAGTGGCCGAGCCGACGACAGAGCGCGTGCCCGACAGCTGGGAAGACTGATAGCTGGTGGCGGTGATCGTTCCGCCGGCCAGCACCTGGCTGTTCTCGTTGTAGAGACGGCCGTCGACGTTCATGTTGCCTCCCGCGACGAGCCGCGCGGGATCGGCATCGACGGCCGTGTCTTCCGTGGTCGTGGTGACGTTCTGCCAGATGCCATAGCCGCCGATGCCCACGAGTTCGCCGGTGTCCTTGCGGAAGACAAGGCCGTTGGCGGCATCGACGTTGACCTCGTCCAGGGTGTAGAGCGTCGTCCTGCCGATGCCGCTGCCCACGGGCGTCGTCGGCGCAATGCCTATGGCGCCGCCGGGCGTCACCGTGGGCGTGCCCTTGCGGATGTGCACATCGCGGTTGTTGATCTGCGCCATCGCGATGCGCATGTTGCCGATGGACTCGATGTCGGCACTGAGGTTATCGAGCACGGCACCTTGCCCGGTGGCCTTGCGCTCGGCATCGAGCGCTCCACCGATGGACATGTTGCCCTGGCTGAAGATCAGTGCATGCTCGCGGTTGCGGATGTTCGCCGCGCCGATGTTCAGGTCGCCACGCGCCGCGATGGTCCCCGCCTTGGTCACGCCTGCGACCGTTTCGGCCGCGTTGTCGAGCGTACCGGCGCCGATGGAGACAGCATCGCCGTAGATGCGTCCGGTGCCGGTGTTGGTCAGCACGCCCGCATCGATCCGGGTCGTTCCCCGGCTGTCGATCAAGCCTCGGTTGGTGAGCGTTCCACTGGCCTGGACGACGGTGTGCTGCCCCGACATCTCCGCATTGGCGGTGTTGTCGATGGTGTTGCCGCCCACCGTGAGGGTCTGGCCCGCCAGCAGCTTGCCGTTGTTCGTGAGATGGCCGGTGGTGGTATAGCTGAGGTCTCCGTTGGCAGCCACCTCGCCGTTGTTGACGATGTCCTGTGTGAGCGCGATGCGCAGGTCCTTGCCCGAGACGACCTTGCCGTCTCCGCTGAACCCGGCGGCATCGATCTTCAGGCCCTTGTCGGCCACCAGCGTGCCGTCGGTGTTGATGAGATTGAGTGTCTTCGCGCCGGGATTCGCTGCATGAGGGTCGACGATGGCGAGCGTGTCGCCAGCCGAGATCAGGCCATTCCTGTTGCTGACCGTGCCGCTGCTGCCAATGGTGACGTCGACGTCGGCACGGATCGCTCCCCCGTCGTTGTCCAGGTTGATGGCATCGACGACGACGTTCCTGCCCTCGATGCCCTGATCCTGGCCCTGCGTGGTGGTGTTGATGACGGTGCCGGCTCTCAGCGTCGTCGTTGCGGCGGAGCGCACGAGGCCGCCCGAGTTCTGGACATCCGCGGCCTCGATTCTGAGATCGCTCACAGCCTGCGTCTTGCCGCCGCTGTTGTCGTAGGTGGCGCCATGGGTGACGACCGCGACGCTGGACTGGCCGAGAACGATGCCGCCCTGCGTGTTGTAAAAGTCCCGCGTGCTGGCCGCCAGCGCGTTCTTCGCGCCGATGAACCCGGCCGCATTGTCGAGCGCGCCGGTGTCCAGCGTGAGCGTGCTGGCGCTGACGATGCCACCCTGCTTGCTGCCATGGCCCGCGGCGTTGGTATTGCTCAGGCTTCGGCCATTCGTGTCGAGGGTCATCGCGCCGCCGCTTTGCACCAGGCCGGCATCGTTGAGGAGCGTGCCGGAGCGAATGGCCACCGTGGCGGTCGCGGCCATGGTGCCGTTCGCGCTGTTGTCGAGCGTGTTGTCGTGCGTGTCGACGGACAAGGTCTTTCCGAAGACCTTGCCGCCCCGATTGACGAAGCCGCCAGTGCTCAGCGTGGTGCCGCCGCCCGCCTGCAACATGCCGCCGACGTTGAGCGTCGGCCTGGTGGTCATCACGCTCAGGTTGCCGTTGACGGCCGCAGCCGTCCCCGCGCTGTTGTCCAGGCTGTCGGCCGTGAGCGTTGTGTTGCCATTGGACGCGAGCGTGCCGCCGACGTTGGTGGCCACGCCCGACACCGTGGCATCGAGGTTGCCGACGGCCGTCAGGCTGCCCGCGTCGTTCGCGAGGCTGCCGGCCCGGACGGCAACGTCGCCGCCAGCGCCGATCGAGCCCTTGTCGCTGTTGTCGAGCAGGCCGCTCACGTTCACGGCGAGGCCGGCAGCCTGTGCCGCACGAATCGAGCCGCCCCGGTTGGACAGGCTGCCGGCCACGATGGTCGTGTCGCCATTGCTGGCGATGACGCCCGCATTGCCGTTGTCGAGCGTACCGGCCACGGCGATGCGCGTGGCATCGGTGCCGGTCTGGAGGATCTGGCCGCCGCGATTGTCCAGCGAGCCGGCGTCGATCGTGATCCGCTTGGCGCTGGTCGTGCCGCCGCCTTGGTCAAAGGCTCCCGACATTTCGACCGTCAACGCGTTGTTCGTCGTGATCCGCCCGTTCTCTCCATCGAAGCTGCCGCCAGCGATGCCCAGCGCGCCGCTGCCTGCATGCTCGATGGTGCCCGCCTTGTTCGTGATCGCGCCGGCGCGCAGGCCGAGGTCGCGTCCATTGCTGGCAAGGCGCCCGCCATCGTTGTTCAGCGTGCCACCCATGGCGATGGTGGTCGCCTCTAAGCCGGTCTGCACGATCTCGCCACCGTTGGTGTTGGCAAGGTTCGAAACATCGATCAGCAATCGGCCGGCGCTGAGCAGGCCCGCATCGTTCACGAGCGCTTGCCCGGCGTTGCCGTTGGCGCGGATCGCCAGCGTGCCCGCGGTGAGCACCTTGGACCTGCTGGTGGTGACGTCGCCCTGCGTTGCAACGAGCGCGATGTTCGCCGCACTGGCCTGGCTGTTCGAGAGGTCGACGCTCGCCCCTTGCAAGGTGGCGTTGCCGGCCGCGAGATGGGTTCCCGTTGCCACGAGCGCCCCGCCAACGCTCACCACGAGGTCTCCCGCCGCGCCGAGCTTGCCGTCGCTCTGGATGCCGGCGCCGACCACCCCCGAGCTGCCGCCTTGCACGCTGCCGGCCGCGATGGTGGTGTTGTGTCCCGCGGTGATGTTGCCATTGTTGGCCAACAGCCCCTCCACCGCGACGGCGAGGTCGTTGCCGGCGCGCAGGCTGCCTGCATTGGACAGGCTCCCCGCCTCGATGCGCAGGTCGGTCGCGCCCCCCGCGAAGCCCGAGCCATTGGCCAGCGCACCGCTCACGTTCAAGCGGGTCGAGGCCCGCGTCGACTGGATGGCACCCTTGTCGTTGGCCAGCGAGCCCGCATCGAGCACGAGTGCCCGATCGGCGACCAACGTGCCCGAGGCGTTGTTCACCGCGCCCTGGACACTGGCCGTCAAGGAGTCCAGCGCGGACACCTTGCCACCCGTGTTGTCCAGGCTCGCGGCGTTCAGCGTGACACGCCCGTTCGCGGCCATCGTGCCGCCGCGGTTGCTGATCTCGCCGCTCGTGGCGCTCGATACATCGCCAGCGGCCGCGATGCGTCCGTTCTCGTTGTCGAGACCGCCCGCTCGAAGCGCGGCGTTGCCGCCCGCGCTCATCTCGCCCTGGCGGTTGTCCACGAGGCCCGCCACCGTGACCACCAGGTCCGACGCCTGAGCCGCCCGCAGGATGCCGCTCCTGTTGCTCAGGCTCGCCGCGACGAGATCGAGGCCACCGTTGCTCGCCAACGTCCCACCGCTGTTGTCGATGGCGCCGGAGGCCACGATCCGGGTGACTCCGTTGCCGGTCTGCACGATCTCGCCCTTGCTCGTATTGGCGATGTTCGAGACCTCGATCCTCAATCGGGCTGCACCGAGCTTGCCGGCGTCGTTGACGAGGGTTTGCGTGGCATTGCCGTTGGCGCCGATCGCCAGCGTGCCGGGAGTGGTCACCGCGGCGTTGGTAGTGACGACATTGCCCCGCGTGGCCGTGATCGTGATGTCGGCTGCATGGGTCTGGCTGCCGGAGAGATCGACGCTCGCCCCCTGGAGCACTGCATCGCCGGCCGCCAGGCTGGTGCCGTTGGCGACCAGCGCACCGGCGGCGGTCACGCGCAGATCGCCGGCTCCGCCGCGCTTGCCGTCATCGCGGATGCCGGCGCCGAGCACAGCGGTGCCACTGCTCCGCACGCTGCCAGCCGCGATGGTGGCGTGCCGTCTCGCGGTCACGCTGCCATCGTTGGTCATCGCGCCGACGACCACGATATCGGCATCGTTGCCGCCGCGCAGGCTCCCTCCGTTGGCCAGCGAGCCCGAGCGGATGCCGAGGTCGCTGGCTGCCTGAATGCTGCCACCACCGCCGTTGTCCAGCGCGTGAGTCACGCCGAGCCGCACGCCGGCCTGGGCGGACTGGATGCGGCCCTGCGTGTTGTCCAGCGAACCGGCATCGAGCGTCAGCGCCTCGTTGGAAGTCAGGGTGCCACTGCTGTTGTTCATGGCACCCGCCACGGTCGCACCCAAGGCCCCTGCCGCGGAGATGCTTCCGCGCAGGTTGTCTGCCTTGCCACCGACCGTGAGGCTGGCATGCGTGGCGCTCGCCAATACGCCGTCGTTGTTGAGCAGGTCGTTGCTGGTCGCAATGTTCAACGCGCCTGCGTTCAGCTTGCCGCCCGTGTTGTCGAACCGACCGACGTTGGCGCTGAAGCTGTCGCTGACATGGAGTGTGCCGCCCGCGTTGCTGAAATCCGGGCCGATAACCGCCATGCTGGCCACCGAAAGCGCGCCACCCGCATTGCTGATCCGTGGGGTCTGCAACGCAATCGGTCCGCCAGCGTAGATCTTCCCGCCGTCGTTCAGGATGGCGCCCGTGGCCGTGAGGGCACCGGGCGAGGTGGGTATGAAGGGCGCTGGTGCTGGTGCTGACACGGGTGCAGCCGCAGCGCCACCGGAGCCGGAGCCATTGGCCGGCGCACCCGGTTCGGAGGTGCCGCCTGTGGTGCCGCCCGCGCCGCCATCCGCGCCGCCATCCGCGCCGCCAGTCGTCGAGGCCGGCAACCGTTCGACACCGATCACGCCCCCGTTCGTGTTGGACAGCGTCGGCGAAGCGATCACAAGCCCTATGCCGCTGGTTTGCCGAATCGTCCCACCGCGGTTGTCGATATCGCCTGCCCCGGCGATTTCCACGCGCGTGCCTTCGAGCGTGCCGGTGTTCTCGAGCCGGCCCGTTGTCGTGACGACCAGTTGGCCGGCGCTCGCACCGATGTTGCCGGCATTGCGCACGCCCAGGCCGGCCTCCGTGCCCTTCAGGAAGATGTGATGGGCGAACATCCCGCCTAGCCGGGAGACGTCCAGAGCAAAAGCGGGTGTCGCGCCTGCTCCAGTCGTGGGCGCGATCTGCGCATGATCGGCACCGATCTGATTGGCGCCCGTCACAACCTTGAGCTCGCTGGCCCAGATGCCGGCATTGACCTGCACGGCGCGCGCGAGAATGGCCGCATAGTCGGTTCTTCTTGCATCGAGGCCCGCGCCATCGATGCTCACGGTGCCACCACGTACGACGAAGCTGTCGAGCCCACCGATCGCGTTGAACTGTGGCGTCCCTGTCGTCAACGTCGCCTTCGATGCGTTGATGAAGCCGCCGCCATCGACACTGATGCCCGCCGGGTTGGCGATGATGATCTCGGCGCGCTGGCCCGCGACTTCCAGATAGCCACGAAGCTGGCTCGGATTACCGCCGTTCACTTCGTTGACGATGATGCGCGCGGGCCCCGTGGCCAGGTTGGGATTTCCCTGCACGAAGCCGCCGAGCTGGGTCTGCACGTTCCCCCGGCTGTTGTTGAGGATGGCACCGTTGGCACCGACGTTGAAGGCGTTGTAGACGTTGCGCGAGACGCCAGCGACGCTCGGAGTTCGTATGTTGACGAGCGGAACGCCATTGGGTGCGACCAGCACGGTGGGGCGCAGATTGCCGGGAACGTCGGGTGCGCCGACGATCTGGGCCTGCGCCGATAGCGTCGCCAGCATGCCGGCCAGCGCGATGACGGCCGGCATGGCGCTCCAGGTGCTCGCGCCCTCCGTTGCGCCGCGGGCCATGGTCGATGTGGCCTTGCTGGAACCCTTGCCGGTGCTCCTGGCCGTCTCCTGCGTCACCATCCGCATGCCCCTGGCGGCATTGAAGACGACGCGATGCAACTGGCGATTCATCCCTTGTGTCCTCCCCTGAATCAAACCCCCAGCGCTCTTTTGTCGGCGCATTCGTCGGGGATGTCGATTATCAGGATCGGAGAACTATGGTAAAGCCACCCAGTTGCAAAAATGGCACTGATTGCTCAGAGAGATCGACTGCTTTTCTAATGAATGTGAATGAACTTTTATCGACTGACAGCAAAGATGTCGCGAACGCACGCGATCGCAAGCACGCAACCCGGGCAGAGGTAGCTTTCAGTCGTTCCCGAACACCGGCTTGCGCTTCTCGATGAACGCCCGCACCGCCTCCCGGTGATCGCTCGTCATGTGCGCAATGGCCTGGTAGCCCGCCGACATCTCCAGCAGCGATTCGAGCGTGCTGCGCTCGCCTTCGCGCAGCAGCCGCTTGGTCATGCGCAGCACGCCGCCGGGGTTGGCGGCCACGCGCGCGGCGAGCTTCAGGCTCTCCTCCATCAATCGCTCGTGCGGCACCACGCGCGAGACCAGGCCGCAGGCCAGCGCTTCCTGCGCGTCGAGGGCATCGCCGGTGAAGGCCATCTCCGAGGCCTTCGACATGCCGACCACGCGCGGCAGCAGCCAGGCGCCGCCGTCGCCCGGCACGATGCCGACCTTGACGAAGCTCTCGGCGAAGGTGGCCTTCTCGGAGGCGATGCGCATGTCGCACATGCAGGTGAGGTCGAGACCGGCGCCGACGGCGGGGCCGTTGACGGCGGCGATCACGGGCACGTCGAGGTTGTACAGCGCCTTGGGCAGGCGCTGGATGCCGTTGCGGTACTCCTCGCGGATGACCTCGGGCGAGAGGCCTTCTTTCTCGTAGCGCTGCATGTCCTTGACGTTGCCGCCCGAGCTGAAGACGGGGTCGGCGCCGGTCAGCACGACGACGCGGATGGCGCGGTCGCGCGTGACCTGGGCGCAGGCCTGCACGATCTCCTCGACCGCGCTGTTGCCGGTGAGCGCGTTGCGCGTCTGCGGCTGGCTCATGGTGAGCACGAGGATGGCGCCGTCGCGCCGGGATTGGAGGAAGCTGTCCATGGGGTGATGTCTCCGGAGTGAGAGGCGGTCAGGCCGCGACGGGATCGGTGGCGGCGCGCAGCAGGTCGAGCGAGCGTTCGAAGCGGCCGTCGACGAGCAAGGTGCCGATGAGATCGTGCCAGTGCGATTCGGCACCGGCCGCCTGGCGCCAGGCATGCAGGCGGCGCGTGTAGACCTGCAGGTCGAACTCGGCCGTGAAGCCGATGGCACCGTGGATGGAATGGCTCAGCGCGGCGACTTCGAGCGCGGCCTCGCTGGTGCGTGCCTTGGCGACGGCCACGCGCAGCGCATCGGGCGCGAGCGGCTGCGCGCCGTCGGCGGTGCAGCCCATCTGCGCGGCCATGCGCGCGGCGAACACATGCTCGGCCATCACGCTGAGCTGGTGCTGGATCGCCTGGAACTTGCCGATGGCGCGGCCGAACTGCTGGCGCTCGTTGGCGTACTGCAGCGTGCGTTCGAACACGGCCGACAGCGCGCCCGCGAGCTGGGCCGCAATCAAGCGTGCCTGGTGCAGGCGCAGGGCCTCGCCGCCCTCGAAGGACGGCGCAGCGGCGAGCGCATCAGCCGGCCAGCGCAGGCCGGCATCGAGCGGCGCGACGGCCGGCGTGGCCTCGGCCGCATCGACGGGCAGCAGCAGGCAGCGCGACGGCGAGCCTTCGACCTGCACCAGCACCCAGTCGGCAACGCGGCCGAAGACCACGCGCTCGCAATGCAGCGCGCCATCGGCGTCGAGCCGGCCCGCGGTCAGCGCGATGCCGCCGCCGGGGCGCCGCACGCCGGCCTGCGCGAGCAGGGCGCGCGCGGTCATGGTCTCGGCCAGCGGCACGGGCACGGCGAAGCGGCCGCAGAGTTCGAGCAGCGCGAAGGCGTCGGCCAGCGCGAGGCCCGCGCCGTCGTCCACCGATTCGGGCAGCAGCGCATTGGCGAAGCCCGAGCCTTCGATCGCTTCCCACAGCGCGCCCGCCGGGCCGCCGGCCTCGATCTCGCGCACATGGCGCAGGGTGCAACAGTCCTCGAGCAGCCCGCGCAGGGCGTCGGCGTAGATGTCTTCCATGCTTTGGTTCCTTGTGGGTGCCGCGGGCTCAGCGCAGGCCGAGGCCGCGCGCGATCATTCCGCGCAGGATGTCGCGCGTGCCGCCACGCAGCGAGAACGAGGGCGCGACCTGGGTCACGTATTCGAGGGTGAGCAGCAGCTCGAGCGGCACGGGCGTGCCCTCGGCGCGGCCGTAGAGGTCGTCGGCGATGGCGGCCGGGATCAGTTGCTCGACGCCGGTGCCCAGGTCCTTGACCAGCGCGGCCTCGACCACCGGGCTGCCGCCCTCGGCCACCTTCTGGGTGACGGCGAGCGACATGGCGCGCAGCGGCGCGAGCTGGCCCATGATGCGGCCCGCGAGCCGCACCGCCGAGGGCGTGCGGCCAGCCTCGGTGCGCACGAAGGCCAGCCATTCGTCGAACAGCACGATGCTCGAGAACAGACGCTCGGGGCCGCTGCGCTCGAAGGCCAGCTCGGCCGTGACCTGCTCCCAGCCATGGCCCTCCGCGCCGATGAGCGCATCGGCGGGCAGCTGCACGTTGTCGAAGAAGACCTCGCAGAAATGCGAGTCGCCTGAGAGGTCCTCGATCGGCCGCACGGTGACGCCGGGCAGCGAGAGGTCGACGATGAGCTGCGACAGCCCCTTGTGCCGGTCCTCGGGCTCGCCCGAGGTGCGCACCAGCGCGATCATGTACTGGCAGTGGTGGGCGTTGGTGGTCCAGATCTTCTGGCCGTTGAGCGTCCAGCCATCCGCGCCCTTCACGGCGCGCGTGCGCACGCTCGCGAGGTCGGAGCCGGCGTTGGGCTCGCTCATGCCGATGCAGAAGAAGGATTCGCCGCGGCAGATGCGCGGCAGGTGGAAGCGCTTCTGCGCCTCGGTGCCGTACTTGAGGATCAGCGGGCCGCTCTGGCGGTCGGCGATCCAGTGCGAGCCGACGGGCGCGCCAGAGTTGAGGAACTCCTCCACCAGCACGTAGCGCGCGAAGGCGCTGCGGCCACCGCCGCCGTATTCGGTCGGCAAGGTGATGCCGAGCCAGCCCCTGGCGCCGAGCGCGCGGCTGAAGGCGCCGTCGTAGCCCGACCAGGAGCGCGCGCGCACTGGCGCCGGCACGTCCTTCAACGCCTCGGCCAGGAAGGCCCGCACGGGCGCGCGCAGCGCCTCGTCCTCGGGCGGAATCGCCGTCATCGACAGCGAGCTCAGGGCTCCACTCATGCAATCACTCCTTGGTTCGTCAGGTCGCCGATCTGCTGCGCCGACAGGCCCATCAGATCGCCCAGCACCTCGCGCGTGTCCTGCCCGAGCGTGGGCGGCGCGCGCCGGTACTGCACGGGGGTCTGCGACAGCCGCAGCGGACTGGCCACCAGCGGGATCTCGCCCGCCACCGGATGCGCCATGCGGATCCGCGTGCCACGCGCCTTCACCTGCGGGTCCTCGAACACGTCGGCGATGGTGTTGATGGGACCGCAGGGTACGCCCACGCGCTCGAACAGCGTCACCCATTCAGCGGTGCCGCGCGTGGCCGTGATCTCGCGCATCAGCGCGATCAGCGCGATGCGGTTCGCGATGCGGTCGGCGTTGGTGGCGAAGCGCGCATCGCTCGCCCACTCGGCATGGCCCACGGCGCGGCAGAAGCTCGCGAACTGGCCGTCGTTGCCGATCGCCAGGATCATGTGGCCGTCGGCCGTGGGAAAGTCCTGGTAGGGCACGGTGTTGGGATGCGCGTTGCCCATGCGCTTCGGCTGGCCGCCGTACAGGTGGTTCATGCCCTGGTTGGCGAGGCAGGCCACCTGCACGTCGAGCAGCGCGAGGTCGATGTGCTGGCCCACGCCGCTGAGGTCGCGCGACTGCAGCGCGGCCAGGATGGCGGTGCTCGCATAGAGGCCGGTGAGGATGTCGGTGAGCGCCACGCCCACCTTGACCGGGCCGGCGCCCTCCTCGCCGTCGGCGCGGCCGGTGATGCTCATGAGGCCGCCCATGCCCTGCATCAGGAAGTCGTAGCCGGCGCGCTCGGCATAGGGGCCGGTCTGGCCGAAGCCGGTGATCGAGCAATACACCAGCCGCGGATTGAGCGCGAGCAGCGAGGCATGGTCGAGGCCGTACTGCGCGAGGCTGCCGACCTTGAAGTTCTCGATCAGCACGTCGCAGCGTTTGGCGAGATCGCGCACCAGCGCCTGGCCGGCGGCGGTGGTGAAGTCGATCGCCACCGACTTCTTGTTGCGGTTGGCGCACAGGTAGTAGGCCGAGTCGCGCGTGTCGGTGCCCTCGCGGTCCTTGAGGAAGGGCGGGCCCCACAGGCGGGTGTCGTCGCCGCGGCCGGGCCGCTCGACCTTGATGACTTCCGCGCCCAGGTCGCCCAGCGTCTGGCTGGCCCAGGGGCCGGCCAGCACGCGCGAGAGATCGAGCACGCGGATGTGCGAGAGCGCGCCGGGCACGGGCGCATCGGCAGCTGGCTTCTTCATCTCACTGCTGCTCGACACGGGCCGTCACCGCGATGCGTTTCCAGAGCTGGATCTCGGCGTTCTGGAAATTGCGCATCTCCTCGGGGCCGCCCTGCATCACCTCGGCGCCGATGCGCTCGTAGAACTCGCGCGTCTCGGGCATCTTCTCGATCTTCGTGAGCAGCGCGGCGAGCTTCTCGGTCTCGGCCCTGGGTGTCTTGGCCGACACCATGCCGGCCACCCAGGTGTAGGCCGTGAAGCCCGGCAGGCCGGCCTCGGCCGCCGTGGGCACCTCGGGCAGCGCGGGCACGCGCCGGTCGGAGGCCACGGCCAGCGCATGCACCTTGCCCGAGCGCGCGAGCTCCTGCACGCTGGTGATCTCGGCGAAGGCGAAGTTCACCGTGCCCGAGACCACCGCGATCACGGCCTCGGCCGCGCCCTTGAAGGGCACGTGCGCGGTCTGCACCCTGGCGGCGTCGTTGAAGAGTTCCGACATCAGCTGGTAGCCGGCCGAGCCCGCGCCGTAGTTGAGCACGCCGGGCCTGGCCTTGGCGCCCGCGATCAGCGCCGGCAGTGTCTTGTATTCGGAGTTGCCGGGCACCACGACCAGCGCGGGCGAACGCATCATCATCGTGAGCGGTGCGAGGTCGGCCACGGGGTCGTACGGCAGTTGCTTGAACAGCGCGACGTTGACCGCGAGCGTGGAGTTGCTGCCCACGAACACGGTATAGCCGTCGGCCGGCGCCGCGAGCACGGCCTTCACGGCGATGAAGCCGTTGGCGCCGGGCTTGTTCTCGACCACCACGGGCTGGCCCGTGAGTTCATTGAGCTTGCGCGCGAAGTAGCGCGCCGAGGTGTCGGTGCCGCTGCCCGGCGGGAAGGGCACGACGAACTTGATCGGCTTCGACGGAAAGTCCTGCGCGGCGGCCGGGGCGGCGCTGCCCAGCAGGCCCCAGCCGAGCAGCAGCGCGGGCGCGATGCCGAAGGCACGGCGGCGCGTGCCGCGGGTCTTGCGTGGTGTGGTGGTCATGGGGTGTCTCCGGTCAATCGAGCGTCACGCCCGTGGCCTTGACCACGCCGGCCCAGCGCGCGAGCTCCTTGCGCACGTAGGCACCGTACTCGGCGGGGGTCGAGCCCAGCGGCTCGGCGCCCTGCAGCGCGAGCCGTTCGCGCACGTCGCTCGCCTTCAGCGCCTTGACGATCTCGGCATTGAGCCGCTCGACCACCGGCGCCGGCGTGCCCGCGGGCACCATCACGCCCTGCCAGGCGCCGACCTCGAAGCCCGGCATGCCCGACTCGGCCAGCGTGGGCACATCGGGGAACAGCGACATGCGCCTGGCCGTGGTCACGGCGAGCATCTTCATTCGCTTGTCGCGCACGAAGGCCATCACCGAGTTGACGGTGTCGGTCATGAACTGGATCTGGCCGCCGACCAGGTCGACGTCGGCCGGCGCGCTGCCCTTGTAGGGCACGTGCGCGGCATCGATGCCGTTGGCCTGCACGAACTGGAAGGCGCCCAGGTGCGTGACGTTGCCGTTGCCCGCCGAGCCGTACGAGAGCTTGCCGGGATGCGCCTTGGCGTAGGCCACGAATTCCTTGACGTTGCTGGCCGGCACCGAGGGATGGGTGACCAGCGCGAGCGGCACCACGGCCACCAGCGCGACGGGCGCGAAGTCCTTCTGCACGTCGTACGACACGCTCTTGTAGAGCGCGGGGCTCAGCGTGATCGAGGAGGTGTTGTAGAGCAGCGTGTAGCCGTCGGCCGGCGCCTTCGCCACCAGCTGCGCGCCGATGTTGCCGTTGGCGCCGCCGCGGTTGTCGACCAGCACGTTCTGGCCCAGTTGCTCCGAGAGCTTCTGCGCCAGCACGCGCGCCACCAGGTCGGTGGGGCCGCCCGGCGGGAAGGGCACGACCATGGTGATCGGCTTGTTCGGGTAGCTGCCGCCCTGCGCGAAGGCGGGAGCCGCCGACGCGGCGAGGATGGCGGCCGCGGTGGCGAGCAGCAGCGATCGCCGCTGGGGCGGGCGCGCGGCGCCAGGGGTTCTGGAATGCATGGGCTTGTCTCCGATTTGTCGTTGGAACTGGGAACGGGTGGTGCGGCGGGATCGCGCTCTGCGGGCGCTCGCCCCGCCAGGGCTCAGGACGGGTCGCGCCCCGCGAGCAGCCGGCGCGCGTCGTAGTGCATGACGCACTGGCCGTGCTGGTTGAAGACGGTGATGCGCGAGTCGACGATGGCGCGGCCGCCCTTCGAGGTCGGACGGATGCCGGTGACCTCGACCACCGCCTCGATGCGGTCGCCCACGCGCACCGGCGCATGGATCTTCTGCACCAGCTCGAGCATCGCGAGGCCGGTGCCCTGGATCATGGTCTGCAGGATGAAGCCCTCGATCAGCGTGTAGGTCAGCGCGGCCGGCACCGGGCGGCCGGCGATCGCGCCGGCCTCGTAGTCGGCGTCGATGAAGATCGCCTCGACCATGCCGGTCACGCCGATGAAGGCGACGAGGTCGGCCTCGGTGATGGTGCGGCGGAAGGTGCGCAGGCGCTGACCCGGCGCCAGGTGCTGCCAGACGAAGCCCTGGCCGAGGCGCGGCAGCGCGGCGTCTTCGGCGGTGAGGCGGGGCAAGGTGTCGGTGTTGTCGCTCATGCGGGTCTCGATGCGTTGCGTTGTTCAGGCGGAAGGGACGATGGCGGCGCCGTCGGCGATCAGCGCATCGACATGCGCGCCCGGCACGCCGGCCGCCACCAGGCTTTCGCGCGTGTGCTCGCCCAGGCGCGGCGGCATGCGCACGGGCGCGCGCTCGCCGTTGAAGCGCACCGGCACGCCCGGAAAGCGCAGCCGGCCCATGCGCGGGTCGTCGAGTTCGGCGAAGAAGCCGGTGGCCGCCAGGTGCGGGTCGCGCGGCAGGTCCTCGAGGCGGCTGACCGGCGCGGCCGGGATCTCGAGCCGCTCGCAGGTGGCGAGCCAGTGCGCGGTGCTGCCGCGCGCGACGAAGCCGCCGGCCAGCGCGAGCAGTTCGCCGATGTGCTGCGTGCGCGCGGCGATATCGACGAAGCGCGGGTCCTCGGCCAGCGCGGGCTCGCCCACCTCGGCGAAGAAGCGGCGCCAGTGCAGCGAGGTGTACGGCATCATGCAGATGTGGCCGTCGGCGGTGCGCCACGGGCGGCGCCAGGGCGTGAGCACGCGCGGATAGCCGGCCTCGGCCAGCGGCGGCTCGAAGTGGTTGCCGTAGAGGTGCTCCACGAGGTTGAAGGACACCATGGTCTCGAACATCGGGATCTCGACGAAACCGCCCTGCCCCGTGCGCTCGCGCCGGAACAGCGCGGCCAGGATGGCCTGGGCCGCGACCAGCGCGCAGGTCTTGTCGGCCGCGATGGTGGGCAGGTAGCGCGCCTCGCCCGACTGCATCTGCATCAGCGAAGCCAGCCCCGACATGCCCTGGATCACGTCGTCGTAGGCCGGCCGGCCCGCATAGGGACCGTGCTGCGAGAAGCCGTGCAGGCCCGCGTAGACCAGGCGCGGAAAGCGCTCGATGAGCGTCTGCGGATCGATGCCCAGGCCGCCGAGCTTCTGCGGCCGCATGCTGTGCATGAACACGTCGGCCTGCGCCACCAGCGCCATCAGCGCCTCGCGCGCGGCGCTCTGCTTGAGGTCGAGCGCCACGCTCTTCTTGCTGCGGTTGCTGCCGAGGAACACGGCCGCCATGCCGGGCTCGGCCGCGGGGCCGGTGTGGCGCGTGGAATCGCCTTCGGGCGGCTCGACCTTGATCACCTCGGCGCCGTAGTCGGCCAGCGTCTGGCTGGCCAAGGGTCCGAACACCACGCTCGAGAGGTCGAGCACCTTCACGCCCTGCAGGGGAAGCATCGTCTGTTTGTCTCCTGCGCCGATTCTGCGAAGGGGACCGGGTGCCGTCCAATATCAAATACCTGCTCTGTGATACCGTTTAAAGATCATGGACATCCGCCAGCTGCGCCACTTCGTGGCCCTTGCCGAGACCCTCAACTTCCACCGCGCGGCCGAGCGGCTGCACATGGCGCAGCCGCCGCTGTCGGCCTCGATCCGCCGGCTCGAGGAGCAGGTGGGCGTGCCGCTGTTCGTGCGCAACCGGCGCGGCACCGAGCTCACGCCCGCGGGCGCGGCGGCGCTCGAGGAGGCGCGGCGCGCGGTCTTCCATGCCGAGCAGTTCGCGCGCGCGGCGCAGGCCGCGTCGCGCGGCGAGGCCGGCATCCTGCGCGTGGGCTTCGTGGGCTCGGCCACCTATGCGCTGATGCCGCGCGTGCTGCCGCGCTTTCGCGCGCGCTATCCGGGCGTGCAGTTGCAGCTCGGCGAATCGACCACCGCGCGCATCGTCGAGATGGTGGAGGCCGGCGACGTCGACGTGGGCCTGGTGCGCTTCCCGATCGGGCGCGCCTGCCATGCGCGTATCTTCCCGGCCGAGCGCGACGTGTTCGTGGCCGCGGTCGCGGCCGACCATCCGCTCGCGCGGCGGCGTCGCCTGGCGCTGGCCGACCTGGCCGACGAGCCCTTCGTGATGTACGGCGCGATGGAGGTGCCGGGCCTGCATGCGGCGGCGCTGCTGGCCTGCCAGCAGGCGGGCTTCATCCCCAACGTGCAGCAGGAAGCGGTGCAGGTGCAGACGCTGATCAGCCTGGTCGAGAGCGGCCTGGGCGTGGCGCTGGTGCCCTCGGTCGCCACGCGCCACGTGGCGCGCAACGTCGTGTTCAAGCCGCTCTCGGGCGCGGGCGCGCAGGTCGCGATCGGCATCGCGCTCGCGCTGCCGCCGGGCGCGCAGACCTCGGCGGCGCAGCGCTTTCTCGAGAGCGTGCTGGAGCAGCCCGGCGCCTAGAAGCGCCGCCCCGCTGCGCTCAGGACTTCTGCCTGAAGTCCAGCGCGCTCGTCAGGTCGCCCATCGGCTGCAGGCCGTTCTTCGCGAGCGCCTTGTCGCGCTCGACCAGCCCCGGCAGCACCGGCAGCGACCAGCGGTGCGTGATGAAGCGCAGGGTCGAGGCGGTGTCGTACTGCGTCTTGTCGACGAAGCCCTTCTTCGCGAAGTCCGACACGATGAGCGCGGGGATGCGGGTGCCCGGGCCCCAGCGGTCGGCCTTGGGCACGCGCGCATGGTCGTAGAAGCCGCCGTTCTCGTCGTAGGTCACGACCACCAGCATGTGCTTCCACTGCGGGCTGGCCTTGAGCTTGGCGATCACGTCGGCGATGTGGGCGTCGCCGTCGGCCACGCTGGCATAGCCGGCGTGCTGGTTCAGGTTGCCCTGCGGCTTGTAGAAGCTCACGGCTGGCAGCGTGCCGTTGGCGACGTCCTTCAGGAAGTCGGCGTCGAAGTCCTTGAGGTGGGCGGCGCGTGCCTCGGGGTGCTGCACCGGATCGAAGGCGGCGTAGTAGTTGAAGGGCTGGTGATGGAACTGGAAGTTCGGCGTCTGCGCGGCCGGCGGCACGGCGGCCGGGAACTTGCGGTCGCCCTCGGCGATGGCGGTGGTGCTGTTCCATGCGCCGCCGTACCAGGCCCAGCTCAGGCCCCTGGCCGTGAGCAGGTCGCCGATGGTGGCCTGCGTCTGCGGCGGCAGCGTGGTCGCGGACTTGGGATCGGCGTAGTGCCGGTGGGGCGCGTCCTTGGCCGGCTCGTTGTTGCTCGGCTGGTAGGGCGGCTGCATCGTGTTGACCGCATAGAAGTTGCCGGCGGCATCCTTCGGCGTGAGGGTGCTGTCCTTCTTGTAGACGGGCGCGCCCGCGAGCACCGAGGCCGGCGAGTTGGCCGCGGGCGTGAGCCGCACGAAGTTCCCGTCGGCATCGGTGTCGATGGCCGAGATCGAGCCGTGGCCCGGCGACGCGGGATCGCCGGCGTTCGGGTACAGCGGCGCGCAGGCGCAGACCAGGTACTGGTGGTTCAGGAACGACCCGCCGAAGGCGCCCATGAAGAAGTTGTCGGCCAGCGTGTACTGCCGGGCCACGTCCCAGAGCTTCATCTTGCTGCCGTCGTAGTAGCCCATGCTGAGGCCGCCGGCATCGGAATAGGCGGCGAACTTGTCGTTCTTGCCGCCGTTGATCTGCATCTGGTTGTTGTAGAAGCGATGGACCAGGTCGCGCGTGATGACGCCTTGCGATGCCTGCAGGTGCGTGTCGTGGAAGCCGCCCGGCGCATCGATCTGGAACATGCGGTTCGGCATCCCGATCGTCCGGTTCTCGGCGATCGTGACCTCCTGGCCGCCCGCGGTCACGCCGCCCCACACGGGCGGCAGGTTCGGCAGCGTGGCGCCGTCGAAATCCTTCTGCGGCTCGCTCGCGCGGGCCGACGAACTCGGGTTCACGCCCGGGATGCCGTCGGCGCCCGGGAACAGGCCGAAGAGGTTGTCGAAGCCGCGGTTCTCGGCGTAGATCACGACCACCTGGGTGATCTCGTCGAGCGCGAAGCGGTTGCGCAGGGCCGCGACCCGGTCGCCACTGCCGCCGGCCTCGGCCACGGCCTCGGCGATGCGTTCGAGCGACTGGTCGATCTCGGTCTGCAGCACGGCCCTGGCCCTGGCATCGCCGATCCTGCCGGGGTCGGCCAGCAGTTGGCTTTCGCTCACGCCCAGGCGGGTGGCCAGGGCACTGCGCGCGGCGGCGAAGTTGCCGCCGTTGGCATCCATCAGCGCGGCGAGCTCGGTGCTGATCGCGCTGACCACGCCGCCGACGCCGGCCGGTGCGCGAAACACCAGTGGCCGGGCCACGCCGCTCTCGATGCCGCTGCCGATCTCGGCCACCACCGCACCCTGGCCCGCGAGCGTGAAGGCGCCGTTGGCATCGGTGGTGGTGCTGGCCTCGCCGCGGTCGCAGCGGCCGTTGCCGTTGCCGTCGATGCAGACCTTGGCGTTGCGGAAGGCGCCGCCCGCGACCACGCCCGACATGCCGCCGACCGCGCCCTGGTCCGAGTCGCTGGCGCAGGCCACGACGAGCGTCGCCGCGGCGAGGGCCACGGGCCAGGGTTTGAAGCGGGCGACGAAGGTGCGCGCCGAGGCGAGCGCACCGCTGCTGCGAGTGGAGGCGGTCATCATTGTGTTGTCATGAAAGAGGGACGAACCAGGCCGGCGGCCCGGCCGCGCGATGCTCCGAGGAACGGATGACAGCCGCGTTGCACGCAGCGCTTTCGCTTCCCTGCTCATTCAGGCCTAAGAAATCCCCGCGCCGCGTCATCGTTCTGACATGCGGCCCTCCTAGGCTCGTCCGCGGCCCGGCCCCGTTTCTTCTCCCGCTGCACCTGTTCCCGATGCCTCGCCCTTTCCGCCGCCTGGCCCTGCTTGCCGCGGCCGCCCTGCTGCTCGCGGCCTGCGAGCAGGCGCCCACGGCAGGCATGCAGCCCCCGGTCGCATCGCCGGCAGCGGCGAACGCGCCGGCCGCCGTGGCGGCCACCGAGCCCGCGCGCCCGGCCTATCTCGATGCACCCTATGCCGTGCTGCCGGGCCGCCGCCAGCCCACGCCGGAGCAACTGGGCGAACTGGGACGACGCATCTTCTTCGACCCGGGCCTCTCGGCCTCGGGGCGAACGTCGTGCGCGAGCTGCCACGATCCCCGGCACGCCTGGGGACCACCGAATGCCCTGTCGGTGCAACTGGCCGGCCCCGACGGCCGCAGCGAGGGCCCGCGCGCCGTGCCCTCGCTGCGCTACCTGCAGACCTTGACCGCCTTCACCGAGCACCACCACGACAACGACGGCGACGACAGCGTCGACGCCGGCCCCACGGGCGGGCGCATGTGGGACGGCCGCGCGGGCTCGGCCCACGAGCAGGCGACGCTGCCGCTGCTGTCGCCGGCCGAGATGGCCAATGCCTCGGTCGAGGAGGTGGTGCGCAAGCTCGAGCACGCGGCCTATGCGGGCGACATGCGCGCGGCCTTCGGCGACGAGGTGTTCGGAGATCCGAAGATGGCGTTTCGCGCGGCCGGGCTCTCGCTCGAGGCCTTCCAGCAATCGCCGTCGGACTTCTACCCGTTCAGCAGCAAGTACGACGCCGTGCTGCGCGGCAAGGCGGCGCTCGGCCCCGCCGAGACACGCGGCCTCGCCCTCTTCAACGCCGAGGACAAGGGCAACTGCGCCTCCTGCCACATCAGCGAGCGCACGCCCGACGGCGCCTTCCCGCTGTTCAGCGACTTCGGCCAGATCGCGCTCGGCGTGCCGCGCAACGGCAAGCTCGCGGCCAATGCCGACCCCGACTACCACGACATGGGCGTGTGCGGCCCGATCCGCACCGACATGAAGGACCACCCCGAGTACTGCGGCCTGTTCCGCACGCCCTCGCTGCGCAACGTGGCGGTGCGCCAGAGCTTCTTCCACAACGGCGTGTTCCATTCGCTCGAGGAAGTGATCCGCTTCTATGCGCAGCGCGACACGGCGCCGCAGCGCTGGTACGGGCGCGGCAAGGACGGCCACGTGCGTCGCTTCGACGACCTGCCCGCGCAGTACCACGCCAACGTCAACACCGATCCGCCCTTCGGCCGGAAGCCCGGCGGCAAGCCGGCGCTCAGCGAGGCCGAGATCCGCGACGTGGCGGCCTTCCTGCGCACGCTGACCGATGCCGACCAGCACGACGCGCCCGATCCCGGCACGCTGCGCACGGCCACGCGCAGGCCCTGAACGTCGGCATCCGCCTACACGCGCTGCCGCTTCGCCCGACAGCGGCCCGGCGTGCGGCGGTGCATCATTTCCGGGTCGGATCGCCCGCCGCACGCGCGCCGACATCGCGAGCGCGCCAGGCCGGCCGCCCGGATCCTCCCGACGGCGCCTTTGCGTGACGACATGCCCGACCTCCTTCCGAACGGCGATGCGCAGCCGGCATCGTCCATGGCTCCACCCGCCGCCCCCGCGGCAGCCGCCGGCAGCCCGCGCCCGTCGGCCGTGAACTGGGCGCTGTCCCACTGGAGCGCGCCCGCCCTGGGGCCCGGCGCACGCACGGCGGCCCCCTCGATGGACCGGCTCATGGACGCCGCCATGCACGGCGTGCGCAACTCGCTGTCCGCGATCCGCCTCGGCGTGGACCTGCTGGCGCGGCGCGGCGACCTGAACGAGGCCGACGCGGTGCTCGAGCACATCGACAGCGCGGCCGTGCGCGCCCACGAGCAGGCCGAGGAGCTCGCGGACTTCTGCCGGCTCGCGGCCGGAAGACCCATCGCCATGGTCGCGAAGCGCTTCCCGCTGCATCAGGTGGTCGGCGAGGCGATCGAGGCGCGGCGTTCCTCGCACGAGGCGATCGCGATCGAGCACGACCGGCTCGGCCATGGCGAGGGCCTCGGCGATCCGGCACGCATCGCGCAGTTCGTGCGGCTCGCGCTCGAGGAGCTCGCGCCGCGGGCGAAGTCCCGTTGCATCGTGGTCAGCGAGATCGACGGCGCGCGTTTCCGCATCGCCGTGCATGCGGGCGATGCGCCAGCGCAGGACGCCATCGAAACGCCGGGCCAGCATCTGGCCCGCGCGCACCGCCAGGCACTGTTGCGTGCCATCGCGAACGCGCACCGCGGCGAACTGCGCCTCGTGGCCGGCGCGTCGATCGAGGGACGCTTCGGCGGGGACCGCTGACTATCATCGGTCTCCTTTCCGCCAAGGAGCACGCCGCGTGCCCCCTGCCAGCATCTGGATCGTCACGCCGCCCGGCTATGCCCACAGCGGCGCCTTCGAGGAATTCGCGCTCGCGCTGAGCGAAGGCCTGCGCGAACTCGGCGTGGCCGCGCCGATCGTGCACCGCCGCCCCGAGGGCGAGACGATCGTGCTCGGCGCCAACCTGCTGCCTTCGATCGCCGACCGCCCGCCGCGCCGCGCGATCCTGTTCAACCTCGAGCAGCTGTCGCCCGGCTCGCCCTGGTGGTCCGAGCGCTACCTCGACCTGCTGCGCCGGCGCCCGGTGTGGGACTACAGCGCGCGCAACGTGGCGCTGCTGCGTTCGATGGGCATCGCGGCCACGCTGTGCGAGGTGGGCCATGCCGACGCGCTGCGGCGCATCGTGCCGCGCGAGGCACAAGACATCGACGTGCTGTTCTACGGCTCGGTCAACGACCGGCGGCGCGACGCACTGCGGGCCCTCGAGGACGCGGGGCTGCGCGTGGTCGCGCTGTTCGGCGTCTACGGCGCCGCGCGCGACGACTACATCGCGCGCAGCCGGATCGTGCTGAACCTGCACCACTACGAGGGCCGGCTGTTCGAGGTGGTGCGCGTGTCCTACCTGCTGGCCAACGGCTGCTGCGTGGTGTCGGAGACCGGAGACGATCGCGAGGCGGAACGTGCGTACGCGGGCGCCGTGGCCTTCACCTCGTACGACGGCATCGTGCCCACCTGCCTCGCGCTGCTGTGCGACGATGCGCGGCGGCGCGCGCTCGGCGCCAGCGGGTTGGCCCTGATGCAGTCGCGGCGCCAGGCCGATGCCCTGCGCGCCGCGATCGGCCAGATGCCGGGCGGCTTCGCGGGCCTGGGCGCCGGCTAGAAGTCGAAGCGCGCCGACACCTCGAAACTGCGCCCCGGCGCCAGCAGCACCTGGCTCACCGCGCGCCCGCCCCAGGTGGCGTAGAGCCGGTCCGTGAGGTTGCGCACGCGGAAGGTCAGCAGGGCAGGCTTCAGGCGGTAGCTGACGGCCGCGTCGACGGTGGAGTAGCCCTCGATGCGGATCTGGTTCGCGGTGTCGGTGAAGACGTGGCCGGCGCGGTTGAGCGAGAGGAACCACTCGAAGTTCGAGTTGTCGGGCCGCCAGGTGGCGAACAGGTTGGCCACGTGGCGCGGCACGTTGGGCGGGGTGTTGCCCACGCGCGAGACGCCGCCGGCCTCCACCAGGGTGTCGAAGCGCGCGTCGAGCGCGGCGAGGTTGCCCGCCAGCGTGAGCTGGCGCGTGGGCCGCCACACGGCCGAGAGCTCGACACCGCGCGAGGACTGGCGGCCGTTGTTGACGGTGTCGCCGGGCTTGTTGGGATCGCGCGAGAGCACGTTGTCGAGCTCGATCTTGTAGAGCGCGGCGGTCCACTCGAGCCGCGCCTCGGGCAGGCTCTGCTTGAAGCCGACCTCGGCCTGCTTGCCGCGCGACATCGGGAAGTTGGCATTCGACTGCGACAGCAGGAAGAACGAGCCTACGGGCACGGTGGCGTTGGTGTACTGCGCGTAGACGCTGGATTGCGGCGACAGGTCGTAGACCGCGCCGAGCCGGCCCGAGTCGGTGCGGTAGCTGGTGTCGAAGCGGCTGTAGCCGCCGGTGTTGAGGTCGGCGATGCCGCGCTGCACCTTGGTGCGGTCGTGGCGCCAGCCGCCCACCAGCGTGAGGCCGGGCAGCGGCTTGAGCGCATCCTCGACGAACACCGAACTCACGTCGACGCGCGAGGTGGTGTCGGTGCGGTTGCCGGCGCCGGTGGCGCTGAGAAGCGGATCGTCGCTGTAGAAGCCCGTGAACGGCGCGAGCGCCGGCACGCGCAATGCGGCGGCGGTCGAGGCCTGGCCGTCGGAGAAGCGGCGCTGGCTGTCGAAGCGCGTGCCGCTGAGTTCGCCGCCGACCACGAAGCGGTTGTCCATGCCGCCGAAGGTGCCGTGGTGGGTGGCATCGAAGCGCTCGAGCCAGAAGTCCTGGTCGTGCGTGATCCGGGTCTGGTCGCGCGCGATGCTCGCGGGCGCGACGAACACGGCGCTCTCGGAGTTGCGGAACAGGCGCTGCGACTTGTTGGCCGCCACCGTGTTGCGCCACGACCAGTTGTCGCCGAGGCGGCCGCTCAGGCGTGCGCTGAGCCAGTAGGTCTCGGAGGTGTTCTCGTTGTCGAGCACGTTGTAGTTGATGCGCGCGATGCGCCGGTCGATCACGCGGCCGTCGGGCGTGCGCACCACGCCCGTGGGCTCGGTCGCGAACCAGGCCGGCACCAGCGGCGTGCCCCAGTAGGCCTTGTTGTCGTCCTTCAGGTAGTCGAAGCTCAGGTCGAGCTTGACCGAGCCGCCGAGGTCGAAGGCCAGGCCGCTGGTGAAGTGGTCCATGCGCTCGCCGCTGCCCGGCACGTTGCCGGCGCGGCTGTCGTTGTGGCTGTAGTCGAGTCGATAGGCACCCGACTCGCCGACCGGCCCGCCGAAGCCCACGCCCAGGCGGGTCGATCCGAAGCTGCCGTAGCCGACCGAGAGCTCGCGGTTCGGGTTGTTGCGGTCGGGCCGCTTGGTCACGAAGTTGACGACGCCGCCGATCGCGCCCTCACCGTCGAGCACCGAGGCCGGGCCCTTGAGCACCTCGATGCGGTCGTAGTTCCAGGTGTCCTGCACGCGGTTGGTGACGCCCGCGCCCGAGGTGCGCACGCCGTCGTAGAGATACAGCAGGCTGGTGAAGCCGCGCGTCGACAGCGTGGTGGGCGAGGACGGCGGCCCGCCGCCCGCGAGGCCGGTGACGCCGCGCAGCGCCTCGCTGAAGGTGCGCGCGCCGCGCTGCTGGATCAGGTCCTGCGACAGCACCTCGACCGAGGCCGGCGTCTCGCGCACCGTGAGGCCCAGGCGCGAGGCGCTGCCGCTGCTGCCCTCGAGGTGCAGGCCCTCGGCGTCGCGGTTGCCCTCGACCGTGATCGCGCCCAATGCCTGTTGCGCTTGTTGAGCTTGCGGCGCCGGCTGCTCCTGTGCCTGCGCGCCCGCCATGGACAACGCGGCGATGGCCGCGGCCACGCCCGACATCGTGTGTTTCATCTGAAATTCCCTCCGGAGATTGATCGTTCTTTGGCGTGCGCGCTCAGGCCACCGAGAAGCGGCGCAGCCGCCAGCCCGCGAGGCCGAACAGCAGCAGGCTCGGCAGCAGCAGTTGCAGCACGGCCGCGAGGGCACGGTCGCGCAGCTCGCGCGGCGACTCCTCGCGCCATGCAAAGCTGGGGATGCGGTCGAAGTCGGCCGGCATCAGCGCGCTGCGTTCCTCGATGCGCGGAAAGAAGAAGTGCTTCCACGCGAGATGAAAGCCCACCGTCTGCGCGACGAACTGCGCATGGCGCCGCGCGCCGGTGCCGGCCAGCCCGGTCATGCCCTCGTAGGCCACGGCCGCGGGCGACAGCGCGCCGAAGCGCTCGAGCAGCCGCTGCTGGCCCGCATGCTGGCGCTCGAAACGCTCGAGCTCGGGCGCGATCGCCTCGTCGATCTCGCGCTCGATGCGGTAGTTGGCGAGGCCGCGCGCGCTGATCTCGATCTTGCCGTCGCGCGGCAGCAGCAGCGCGCCCTGGCCGACGTGCCTGTAGTCGGTGCTCAGCAGCTCGGCATGGCGCTTCATCGCCGCGGCCGTGAGCGTGCGCGTCTGGGTCGCGAGCTCGGTGCGCGAGGGCGCGGGGCTGGCCTGCGTGACCGCGAGGTTGAGCAGCACCGGTGCCACCAGCACCAGCAGCACCCACGCGATCATCAGCACCATGGCATTGGTGGCCGAGGGCGCGCCGAAGGCATTGACCGCCACCACCAGCGCGAACCAGAACAGCGCATAGGCGCCCACCAGCAGCGCCCACCAGAAGGTAACGGTGCCCGCGCCCGGCGCGGAGGGCGCGAAGCCCGCCTGCCGCGCCAGCAGCAGCACGCCCACGGGCAGCAGCACCGCCGGCACCAGCAGCGCGGCCGCGCGCACCGCGAGCTTGCCGGCCAGCAGCGTGCGCAGGCGCAGCGGTTGCGAGAGCAGCAGGCGCAGGGTGCCGTTCTCTCGCTCGGCCGACAGCAGGTTGTAGCCGAGCACGAAGATCAAGAGCGGCAGCAGGTAGACCAGCACGAAGGCCAGGTCGAACTGGCCGCTCAGCAGGTACCAGGGGTTCTCGATGTCGCTCGGATTCATGAAGGCCACGCGGCTCTGGTGCGTGACGCGGAACTGGCTCGGGAACAGGTCGCTGCGCCCGAGCGCGACCGGCCCGAGCGGCGCGCTCGGCAGGATCGCGTGCTGCGCGCCGTAGCTGCTGGCCATGCGCGAGGGATCGGCCGGGTTCTCGAACGGCGTGGGCTGGGCCCGGCCCGCGAGGATGGCCTCGAGCTGCGCGCGCTGCGCCGCGCGGGTGTCGCGGTCGGCCTGGGCCACGGCCACCTGCGCGCGGTCGCGCTGGGCGGTCTGCGCGAGGCCGTTGCCGAGCGCGTAGCCGACCAGCAGCAGGAACAGCAGGGCCACGGCCCAGACGCTGCGGTCGGCCAGCAGCAGGCGCAGCTCCTGGCGCATGACGGCGCGCAGCCTGAAGCCCTGGGGCGGGTTGACGATGGAGACGGACATGGCTTCCTCTTGCTTGGCTCTTTCTGAAAGGCGCGCTCAGGCCAGCGCGCGCTGGCGGCGCACGGCGACGGCCGCGAAGGCCGCGGCCAGCAGCAGGCCGGCGCACAGCACGGCCAGGCTGCGCAGCTGGTGGCGCAGCGCCCAGCCCACGCGCGGCGTCCGGTGCACGAACGGCGGCACCTTGGCCCACAGCTCGGGACCCGACTGGTAGGCGAAGTGGCGGTCGCCGAGCGGATCGGCATGCGCGACCAGGTCCTCGCTCATCAGGTCCTGCAGCCGCCGGCGATGCAGCTCGGCCGCGGTGGTGAAGCTGCGGTGGTGCGCGAAGTCGGTGCCGGCCATGCCCATCGAGTAGCTGCGCATCGCGAGCAGGGGCAGCAGCAGGCCGCTCCATTCCTGCAGCCGCTGCTGACGCTCCCAGGTGTCCCAGAGGCGGCCGTAGTGGCGGTCGTAGACCGGGTAGGAGGCCTGGTCGTCGAGCCGCAGCGCGATGCCCCATTGGCGCAGCGGCACGTCGCGGCCCCAGCGCTCGGTGGTGCCGAAGGCCTGCAGCCAGGTGCGGTCCGAGACCTGCTTGAGCTCGGCCTGCAGCGGCTGGTTGAACTCGAGCCGGGTCGGGCTCGGATAGGCCGCGCGCGCGGCCTCGGACAGCACGCGCGGCGCCATCACGGCCTGCGCCACCCACAGCGCGAGCAGCACGGTGATGGCCGCGCGCGAGGTGGCGCACAGCGCCGACACGCCGAGCACCACGAACACGAAGGCGCCGAGGTAGACCGCATAGCCCAGGCTCCAGGCCGCCAGCCGCAGCAGCGCATCGGCGCGCTCGCCGGGCGCGGCGCCCAGCCCCACCGCCAACGCGGCGACCAGGGCGGCCGGCACCAGCAGCACCGCAAGCGAGGCCGCGAGCGCAAGCGCCTTGCCCGCCAGCAGGCGCAGCGGCGAGACGCCCAGGCTCAGCGTCTGGCGCAGGATGCCCTGCTCGCGTTCGCCCGCGAAGGCGTTGAAGCCCAGCACGATCACCAGCAGCGGCCCGAGCACCTGCAGGATCCAGCCGACCGAGAGATTGCCGAAGCGCTGCAGGCCGGTGGCGTCCTGCGCGGGATTGAACTTGACCTCGCTCTGGCGATGCGCCTGCAGCCACACGGTGCTGCCGATGTAGGGGTTGATGCCCGCGTCGACCATGGCCAGCGGCGCCTCGGGCTTGAAGGCATGCATGCCCTGGTGCGCGGCGTCGTGCGGATGGCGCCGGTCCTGCGCCAGCCAGTCGCGGTAGTCGAGCGCCTGCGCGGCCTGCTGCTCGGCGCGCGCCTCGCGCTGGTGCGCCCAGCCCACGCCGAGCGCGGTGAACAGCAGCACCAGCACCAGGCCGCCGGCCCACAGCAGGCGGCCGTCGCGCAGCCGTTCGGTGAATTCGCGGTTCGCGATCCAGCGCCACATGCTCAGGCCCTCATGTGCTGCAGGTACAGCGACTGCAGGTCGATGCGCGCGATCTGCTGCGCGCCCTCGAGGCTGTCGACGAGGCGGCCGCTCTTCATGATGCCGACGCGCGTGGCGGTCTGCTGCGCATGGAACAGGTCGTGCGTGGTGGTCAGCACGGCCACGCCCTGGTCGGCCGCGCGCCGCAGCAGCTCGGAGAACTCGCTGGCCGCATGCGGATCGAGGCCCGAGGTGGGCTCGTCGAGCAGCAGCGCCTTGGCCTCCTTGGCCAGCGCCACCGCGATCCAGACCTTCTGCCGCATGCCCTTGGAATAGGCCGACACGCGCTTGTCGGCCGCCGCGTGGTCGAGGCCCACCGCCGTCATGAGCTCGAGCAGCCGTTCGCGCGGCAGCGCGCGACCCAGCGCGAGGCCGGCGAAGAAGCGCAGGTTCTCCAGGCCCGAGAGCGTGCCGTAGAGCGTGACGTGCTCGGGGATGTACGCCACGTCCTGCTTGGTCGCGAGCGGATGGCGCGTGACGTCAACGCCGTTGATCTCCACCGTGCCCGCGCTGGGCGCGATGAAGTGGAGGAACAGGTTGATGGTGGTGGTCTTGCCCGCGCCGTTGGCGCCGAGCAGGCAGTAGATGTCGCCCGCGCGGATGTCGAGGTCGAGGCGGTCGAGCGCGACATGGCTGCCGTATTGCTTGGTGAGGCCCTGTGCTCTGAGCATGGGAGGGTTCCGGTCGAAGAGAAGAAGCGGGGAAACGGCGCGCGCACGCCCGCATGCATCCGCGGTGGACGCGCGCAGGCTCACGCGCATGCGGGTGCATGCCGTGACGTTCGAAAAGGGGATTGGCTGGGCACCGAGGGCCGGTGCCGTGGCGGATCGGGGAGGCGGCCGGATCGTCCGGGCCGCGGTCTCAGGCGGTCAGCGGGCGCGCTTGTTCTTCGCGCCGCCCTGCCGCGCCTTGAAGCGCGGGTTGGACTTGCAGATCACGTAGGTGCGTCCGCGCCGGGTGACCACCTGGCAATCACGGTGCCGCTTCTTGGCTTCTTTGAGGGAGGACAGGACTTGCATGGCGTCGCGCTGTTGGATGGAAACCAGCAGTCTAAGTTATTGCGAATTCATTCGCAATAACTTTGTAAAGAAGAATGAGCACCCGCGCGGGTGCCTTGTTCAGTGCGATCGGCCGGCCGGTGCCGCCTTCGCCACGCAGGCCGCGCAGCTGCCGTGCAGGGTCACTTCGTGGCTCGCGACCTGGAAGCCCGGCGGCGCCAGGTCGTCCATCGGGCCCGGGCAGGCATGCAGCAGGAACACCTGGCCGCACGACAGGCAATGGAAGTAGTGATGGTGGTGGTCGCCCGCGCGGCCCTGCCCCTTCTCGTGTTCGTGGGCGTGGTCGCCGTGCGCGTGCGCATGCGGCTCCTCCCGGCACGAGACCTCGTAGCGCGCGGGCTCGCCGGGCAGCTCGACCTTGGCGATCTCGCCGTCCGCGAGCAGCGCCGACACCTGGCGGTAGACGGTCGACAGGCTGATCTCGGGCACGAGTTCGCGCGCATGCGCATGGATTTCGGGGGCGGTGAGCACGCGGCTGGCATCGCTGAAGGCCGAGAACACGGCGGCGCGCTGGCGGGTAAGACGTTCCATGGCCTCGATGGTAAGGCGGCGCGAACAACGCCTCGCGGTGCCCGGGGACTGCGGCGCAGGCTATCTAAATTGCCCCTGCCGGCGCTCCGGTCTTGCCTTTCTCCCCTCTTGACGCGTCGATTTAGATATATCTAAAATAATTTAGACACAAACAGATATCGATTCAGAAAGAGAGGCTCCCATGCGTCATTTCCACTTCGACCATTGCCACCGCACCCCGCGCGGCGAGCACGAGGACGGCCTCTCGGGTGGCCGGGGCCGCGGCGGGCGCCACGGCTTCGGCGCCGGCCGGGTGTTCGGCCACGGCGGCCTGCGCTTCGTGTTGCTGCAGCTCATCGCCGACAAGCCCTCGCACGGCTACGAACTCATCAAGCTGATCGAGGAACGCCTGGGCGGCAGCTATGCGCCGAGCCCCGGCGTGGTCTATCCCACGCTGACCCTGCTCGAGGAGCTGGGCCACCTCAGCGTCGAGAGCGGCGCCGAGGGCGGCGGCCGCAAGCGCTACACCCTCACCGACAGCGGGCGCGAGTACCTGGCGGCCAACCGCGAGACCGCCGAATCGATGATGGAACGCCTCAACGGCGGCGTCGACGGCGCCGGCGCGCGCGGCGGCCGGCCGCCGCAGGTCACGCGCGCCATCGAGAACCTCAAGCTCGCGATGCGCCTGCGCCTCTCGGGCACGCCCCTCACCGAACAACAAGCCCACGAATTCGCCGCGGTGCTCGACAGCGCCGCACAACAGATCGAACGTCTTTGAAAGTCAACCGCACATGACCGACTTCTCCACCGCCTCCCAACCCGACCGCCTGCCGCGCCGCGTGCGCCACGACCTGCGCTTTCGCCAGCTCACGGTGAAGAGCGTGCAGCGCGTCACGCCGCACCTTCTGCGCGTGGTGCTCACCGGCGACGAGCTCGAGGGCTTCCACAGCCCGGGCTTCGACGACCACGCCAAGCTGTTCTTCCCCGACCCGGCCACCGGCCGCCTGACCCTGCCGACCATGGGCCCCGACGGCCCGGTCTGGCCCGAGGGCCGCCCCACCATGCGCGACTACACGCCGCGCCGCCACGACGCGGCCGCGAAGACGCTCGAGATCGACTTCGCGCTGCACGAGGCCGGCCCCGCCACGCAATGGGCCGAGAACGCCAAGCCCGGCGACCGCATCGGCGTGGGCGGCCCACGCGGCTCGTTCATCGTGCCGACCGAGTTCGATTGGCACCTGCTGATTGGCGACGACACCGCGCTGCCCGCCATCTCGCGCCGCCTGGCCGAGCTGCCCGCGGGCGCGCGTGTGGTGGTGCTGGCCGAGGTCGACGGCCCCGAGGACGAGATTCCGTTCGAGACCCGGGCCGCGCTCACGCTGGTGTGGGTGCATCGCCGCGGCGTGTCGGCGGGCCTGAGCCCAATGCTGCTCGAGACGCTCAAGAAGCAGGCGCTGCCCGAGGGCGACTACCACGCCTGGGTCGGCTGCGAGACCGGCGTGGCGAAGGCCGTGCGCTCGCACCTGGTGGGCGAGCGCGGCGCGAATCCGAAGTGGATCCGGGCCTCGGGCTACTGGCGCCGCGGCACGGCCGCGACGCACGACGCGATCGAGGACTGAGCGGCCTTGCGCGCGGTGCCGCTCAGTGCGGCACTTCGGCCGGCCCCGAGGCCGCCGCGCGCTTCGGGCTGCGGATCAGCAGCAGCAGCGGGATCGCCACCAGCGTGATCACCATCATGATCGCGAAGTCGTCGAGGTAGCCGACCAGCGCGCCCTGCCGCGTGACCTCGGCGTTGAGCAGGGCCAGGCCCAGCGGGTTGTCGGGCGACATCATCGAAGGCAGCGTGGCCAGCGCCGGATTGCCGGGCGCCACGGTGGTCGCGATCTGCGCATGGGCGGCGCTCGAGCCCTCGGTGAGCAGCGCCTGCACGATCGAGATGCCCACGCTGCTGCCGATGTTGCGCAGCAGGCTGAAGATCGGCGTGCCCTGGTTGCGCAGCCGCGGCGCCAGCGTGGCGAAGGTGGCGGTCGACAGCGGCACGAAGGTGAAGCCGATGCCCAGGCCCTGGACGAAGCCCGAGACGATGATCAAGGTGCTGTCCATCTGCAGCGTGATGCGCGTCATCTGGTAGAGCGAGAAGGCCGTGAGCCCGAAGCCCAGCGCCATGATCGCACGCACGTCCACGCGCTGCACCAGCCGCCCCACCACCAGCATCGCGATCATGGTGCCGATGCCGCGCGGCGCCGTGACCTGCCCCGTGTAGACCACCGGATAGCCCATCAGCCCCTGCAGGAAGTTCGGCAGCAGCGCCATGGTCGCGTAGAGGATCATGCCGACGATGAAGGCGAACAGCAGGCCGGTGACGAAGTTGCGGTCCTTGAGCAGGTCGCGGTCGAAGAAGGAGACGCCGCGCACGGTCCAGGTGTGGACCACGAAGAAGCAGAAGGCCACCAGCGAGGCCGCGGCCTCGAGCCGGATCTCCCACGAGTCGAACCAGTCGAGCTGCTCGCCGCGGTCGAGGAACAGCTGAAGCATGCCGATGGCGAGGCTCAGGGTGACGAAGCCGAAGATGTCGAGCTTCTCGCCTTGCGGCCGGCTCTCGGGCAGGTAGCGCGCGATGCCCCAGAAGGCGAAGACGCCCACCGGCAGGTTGATGAAGAAGACCCAGCGCCAGTCGAAGTTGTCGGTGAGCCAGCCGCCCAGCAGCGGCCCGAGGATCGGCCCGACCATGATGCCCGCGCCCCAGATCGCCATCGCCTGGCCGACCTTCTCGCGCGGGTTGATGTCCAGCAGCACCGCCTGCGACAGCGGCACCAGCGCCGCGCCGAAGATGCCCTGCAGCAGCCGCGCGCCGACGATGCCCACCAGCGAGGTCGCCAGGCCGCACAGCGCCGAGGCGATGGTGAAGCCGATCACCGAGATGATGAACACGCGCCGCCGGCCCCAGTGGCCGCAGAGCCAGCCGGTGAGCGGCAGCGCGATCGCCGAGGCCACGATGTAGGAGGTCAGCACCCAGGTGATCTGGTCCTGCGAGGCCTGCAGGCTGCCCTGCATGTGCGGCAGCGCGACGTTGGCGATCGTGGTGTCGAGCGCCTGCATGATGGTCGCGAGCATGATCGAGACGGTGATCATCCCGCGGTGCGGCACCGCGGTTCCGGGCGCGGCGGTCATTTGCCCTCGCCCTCGGGGCCGTTGCCGCCCGTGATCTCGAGCAGGCTGCCGCGCACCTTGCCGAGCAGCGCCAGCAGCTGGGCGCGCTCGCCGGGCGCCAGCACCGCCATCACGCGCGCATTGAGCCCGTCGCTGAGATTGAGCGCGGCATCGAGCGCCTTCTCGGCGCTGGGCTGCAGGTGGATCAGCTTCACGCGCCGGTCGGTGGCGCTGGCCTCGCGGCGGATCCAGCCGGCCGCCTCCATGCGGTCGCACAGCCCGCCCACGGCCATCGGCGTGAGCTCCAGCCGCTGCGCGAGCTCGGCCTGCGACAGCGGCGCCTCCTCGCCTTCCATGGCCAGCACGCCGAGCAGCCGGCACTGCGCGCTGCTCAGCCCGATGCGCTCGCGCGCGAGGCGGTCGAAGGCCTCGCCGTAGCGCTTGGCCACGTCCTTCACGATGAAGCCGAAACGCTGGCTGAAGTCCCTTTTCATAAGGGACTTGATTATCTACATGTTTATTAGTTGGGCCTTAGCGGCCCGTTCTCAGAGCCAGCCCGCGCGCCGGAACCGGTAGTAGAGATAGCCGCAGGTGCCCGCGATCAGCGCCAGCGCCGTGGGGTAGCCCCAGCGGAATTTCAGCTCGGGCATGAATTCGAAGTTCATGCCCCAGACGCCCGCGAAGGCGGTGCACACGGCGAAGATGCTGGCCCAGGCCGCCAGGCGCTTGGTGACCTCGCTTTCCTCGATCGTGACCATCGAGAGGTTGACCTGGATCGCGGTGGCCACCGTGTCGCGCATGGCGTCGATCGAGCCGTTGATGCGCCCCAGGTGGTCGCCCACGTCGCGAAAGTACTCCTGCGAGCCCATGCAGATCTGCGGCACCCGCCCGCCGTGCAGCTTGCCGGCCGCCTCGGTCAGCGGCGCCACGGCGCGCTTGAGCACCATGCTGCGGCGCTTGAGTTCGTAGAGCTGCTTGATCTTGTCGCGCGCCGCGCCGCTTTGCGCAAAGATCTGCTGCTCGATCGATTCGAGCTCGTCCTCGAGCGCGTCGATCACCGGGAAGTAGCGGTCGACCACCGCGTCCATCAGCGCATAGAGCACGAAGCCGGCGCCGTTCTTCAGCAGCTCGGGCTCGCGTTCGCAGCGCTCGCGCACGCCGAGGAAGCCCTGCCGGCTGCGGTTGCGCACCGACAGCACGTAGTTGCTGCCCACGAACACGTCGACCTCGCCCACATGGATGCACTGCTCGCCGGCGTCCGAGGGCTCGACCAGGTGCATCACCACGAACAGCGAGTTGCCGTACTCCTCGACCTTGGGTCGCTGGTGGCCGTGCTGGGCGTCTTCCACGGCCAGCGGATGCAGGCCGAACTCGAGCTGCATCACGGCCAGTTCCTCGGGCGTGGCGTCGCTGAGCGCCACCCAGACGAAGCAGCCGGGCCGCGAGATGTATTCGCTGATGCTTTCGACGGGGATGTCGGCCAGCTTGGCGCCGTTCTCGTAAGCCACGCAGTTGATCAGCATCGGCGCTCCAGGATCGCGGTTGGATTGAGGGGTGCCGATGGTGCCACGGGGCCGCGTGCCGCTGCCTGACCGCCGCGAGAGGGAGCGCAAAAGTTAAAACATTGCTACTCGCAAGCGGTCGAAGGGTTTAGTTGCGTGACTTTTTGCTCATTTCTTTCACCCGCCTACAAGTCTTACCGCGCAAAGACTGACAGGCGTTGTGCGGGCGATACACGAACATCGCTTCGCTGTCACGCAAAAGGGGCGCCCACCAAACAGAAGAGCAGCCGCCCACAGCCATCAGGGAAGAACTCCACCCGCCCACGTGCGGGTGTTTTTTTGCCCGCTCGCAACCTCTTCCCCCCGCATCCCGCCCCACGCCGCCCACCGGCTTGCGGGTCGGCCACAATACCGGGCGCCCCGCGCCATGGCCTGGCCGGGATCCAGCGACGATGCGTCCATGCCCGAACTCTCAGACAGCACTTTCTCCAACGCCAGCAATGGCTTACGCGCCCATTCCGTGACAGATACCCCCGCCGCAGCCGCCCCCGATTACGCTGGGCACACGCCCATGATGAGCCAATATCTCCGGCTCAAGGCGGACCATCCGGACACCCTGCTCTTCTACCGGATGGGCGATTTCTACGAACTCTTCTGGGCCGACGCCGAGAAGGCCGCGCGCCTGCTCGACATCACGCTGACCCAGCGCGGCCAGTCGGCCGGGCAGCCGGTCGTGATGTGCGGCGTGCCCTTCCACTCTGTCGACACCTACCTCGGGCGGCTCATCAAGCTCGGCGAATCGGTGGCGATCTGCGAGCAGGTCGGCGAGGTCGGCGCCTCCAAGGGCCCGGTCGAGCGCAAGGTGGTGCGCGTGGTCACGCCCGGCACGCTGACCGATGCCGAGCTGCTCAACGACAAGGCCGATGCCACGCTGCTGGCGGTGCATGCCGGCACGCGCAATTTCTGCGGCCTGGCCTGGCTCAGCGTGACCGGTGCCGAGCTGCGGCTGGCCGAATGCCCGGCCGACGCGCTCGAGGCCTGGATCGCGCGCATCGCGCCGAGCGAACTGCTCTACGGCGCCGAGGTCACGCCGGCCTTCGAGCAGCGGCTCAAGGCGGCGCGCAGCGCCACGCCCTTCACGCTGTCGGTGCGGCCGGCCTGGCAGTTCGACGGCGGCCTGGGCGAACGCAAGCTCAGCGAGCAGATGGGCAGCCAGAGCCTCGCGGCCTGGAATGCCGAATCGCTGACCAACGCCCATGCGGCGGCGGCCGCGCTGCTGGGCTATGCCGAACACACGCAGGGCCGCGCGTTGTCGCACCTGCAGCGGCTCACGGTCGAGCGCGACGGCGACCTGATCGAGCTGCCGCCCACCACGCGGCGCAACCTCGAGCTGGTGCAGACGCTGCGCGGCGAGGACTCGCCCACGCTGTTCTCGCTGCTCGACACCTGCATGACCGGCATGGGCAGCCGCCTGCTCAAGCGCTGGCTGCTGGCGCCGCGGCGCGAGCGCGGCGACGCGCAGGCGCGGCTCGAGGCCATCGGCGCGCTGCAGGCCACCGTGCTCGGCGGCGCCGGCGCGCCCTGGCGCACGCTGCGCGAGCAGCTCAAGAACACCAGCGACGTGGAACGCATCGCGGCGCGCATCGCGCTGCGCCAGGTGCGCCCGCGCGAACTGCTGGCGCTGCGGCTGGCGCTGGCCAAGGCCGAGCAGCTCGCGCCCGCCCTGCCCGGCGCCGCGGCGCTGCTGGCGCAGATCGCCGAACGGCTGGCGCCGCCGCCGGGCTGTGCCGAGCTGCTCGCGAGCGCGATCAAGCCCGACCCGGCCGCGCTGGTGCGCGACGGCGGCGTGATCGCCACCGGCCACGACGCCGAGCTCGACGAGTTGCGCGAGATCAGCGAGAACTGCGACGACTTCCTGCTCAAGCTCGAGGTCAGCGAACGCGAGCGCACCGGCATCAGCAACCTGCGCGTGCAGTTCAACCGGGTGCACGGCTTCTACATCGAGGTGACGCAGAGCGCGCTCTCGAAGGTGCCCGACAACTACCGCCGGCGCCAGACGCTGAAGAACGCCGAGCGCTTCATCACGCCCGAGCTCAAGGCCTTCGAGGACAAGGCGCTGAGCGCGCAGGACCGCGCGCTGGCGCGCGAGAAGTGGCTCTACGAGCAGCTGCTCGACGCGCTGCAGGCCTCGGTGCCCGCGCTCACGCGCCTGGCCACGGCGCTCGCCACGCTCGACGCGCTGTGCGCGCTGGCAGAGCGCTCGCACACGCTGCACTGGCGCGCGCCGAGCTTCGTCTCGCACCCGTGCATCGAGATCCAGCAGGGCCGCCATCCGGTGGTCGAGGCGCGGCTGGCCGAGAAGTCCTCGGGCGGCTTCATCGCCAACGACACCCAGCTCGGCCCGCAGCAGCGCATGCAGGTCATCACCGGCCCCAACATGGGCGGCAAGTCGACCTACATGCGGCAGGTGGCGATCATCGTGCTGCTGGCCTCGATCGGCTCGCACGTGCCGGCCGCGGCCTGCCGCCTGGGGCCGATCGACGCCATCCACACCCGCATCGGCGCGGCCGACGACCTGGCCAACGCGCAGTCGACCTTCATGCTCGAGATGACCGAGGCCGCGCAGATCCTGCACGGCGCCACCGCGCAGTCGCTGGTGCTGATGGACGAGATCGGCCGCGGCACCAGCACCTTCGACGGGCTGGCGCTGGCCGCGGGCATCGCGGCCCAGCTGCACGACCGCGCCAAGGCCTTCACGCTGTTCGCCACCCACTACTTCGAGCTCACGGAATTCCCGGCCACGCACCATGGTGCGGTCAACATGCACGTGAGCGCCACCGAGGCCGGCCGCGACATCGTGTTCCTGCACGAGATGCAGCCCGGCCCGGCCAGCAAGAGCTACGGGATCCAGGTCGCACGGCTGGCGGGCATGCCCGCGGCGGTGGTCAACCATGCGCGCCAGGCGCTGGAAGCGCTCGAGTCGCAGCATGCGCAAACTCGTGCACAGGTCGACCTGTTCGCACCGCCGCCGGCTTCCGAAACCCCCATGGTCAGCGCCGTAGAATCCGCGCTGTCCGCGCTCGACCCCGACGCGATGACCCCGCGCGAAGCCCTCGACGCGCTCTACGCCTTACAGAAACTGAATGCACGCGACCGCGGAGCCCCATGAGCAGGCACTGCTCTTGCGAGACGAAAAAATGACTTATTGCGTAGGCATCAAACTCAACGCCGGCCTGGTGTTCCTTTCCGATTCGCGCACCAACGCGGGCGTGGACCACATCAGCACCTTCCGCAAGATGATCGTCTACGAGCAACCCGGCGACCGCGTCATGGTGCTGCTGTCCTCGGGCAACCTCAGCATCTCGCAGTCGGTGCGCGAGATCCTGCAGATCGAGGAGCTGCGCGAGACGCAGGAGAACGGCGAGCCCGGCACGCCGACCACGATCTGGAACGCCAAGAGCATGTTCGATGCCGCGCGCGTGCTCGGCTCGGCCGTGCGCCACGTCTACGACCGCGATGCCGAGGCGCTCAAGCATGCGGGCCTGGACTTCAATGTCTCGTTCATCTTCGGCGGCCAGGTCAAGGGCGAGGGCATGCGCCTGTTCCTGGTCTACGCGGCCGGCAACTTCATCGAGGCCACGACCGAGACGCCGTACTTCCAGATCGGCGAATCGAAGTACGGCAAGCCGGTGCTCGATCGCGTGCTCACGCCCGAGACGCCGCTCGACGAGGCCGCCAAGTGCGCGCTGGTGTCGATGGACTCGACCATGAAGTCCAACCTCTCGGTCGGCCTGCCGCTGGACCTCGTGGTCTACGAGGCCAACAAGCTCGAGACCGACCGCGTGATCTGCATCGACGCCGACAACCCCTACTACCGCATGGTGCACAACAGCTGGGGCCAGAAGCTGCGCGAGGTGTTCGACAGCATCGAGGACCCGGTATGGGACGACAGCGCCACCGAGCATCCGCTGAAGATGCCGGCCACGCGGCACGGCGCGCTGCGCAAGATCTCCACGCCCGACGAAAAGCTCATCTGACCTCCGTGCCGCCGATCGTCTTCTCGCACGGCAACAGTTTTCCCGCGAGCACCTACCGCGTCGTCCTCGACAGCCTGCGCAACCGCGGCTTCGAGGTCGATGCCATCGAGAAATTCGGGCACGACCCGAAGTACCCGGTCACCGACAACTGGCCGCACCTGGTCGAGCAGCTGGCCGACTTCGCGCGGCCGCGCGCCGAACGCGCGGGCGGGCCGGTGTTCCTGGTCGGCCATTCGCTCGGCGGCTTCCTGAGCCTGATGTGCGCCGCGCGGCATCCCGAGCTGGCGCGCGGCGTGGTGCTGGTCGACTCGCCGATCCTCGGCGGCTGGCGCGCCAACACGCTCAACATGGTGAAGCGCACGCCGCTCATGAAGAGCATCTCGCCCGGCGCGATCAGCCGCCGGCGCCGCAACAGCTGGGAGCACCGCGAGGCGGTGTTCGAGCATTTCCGCAGCAAGAAGGCCTTCGCGAAGTGGGACGAGCAGGTGCTGCACGACTACATCGACCACGGCACCTTCGACAGCGAGGACACGCGCGCGCTGAGCTTCGACCGCGACGTCGAGACCGCCATCTACAACACGCTGCCGCACAACCTCGGCGCGCTGCTGCGCAGCCATCCGCTCAAGTGCAAGGCGGCCTTCATCGGCGGGCGCCAGTCGGCCGAGATGAAGCGCGTGGGCATGGCGATGACGCAGCAGGTGACCAAGGGCCGCATCGCGATGCTCGATGGCACGCACCTGTTTCCAATGGAGAAGCCGCTGGCCACGGCGGCCGCGATCGAGGCGGCGCTGCGCAACCTGATGGGCTGACAGGGCCTCAGCGAAAGCGCGCCCGGTAGTCGAGCGGCGGCACGCCGAAGCGCCGCTGGAACGCGCGCCGCATGATCTCCTCCGAACCGAAGCCGCAGCGCTGCGCCACCGCCTTGATGGTCGCGCCCGACGATTCCAGCAGCCGCGTCGCGCGGTCCAGCCGCATGCGCTCGACCGCGTGCGCGGGCGTGACGCCGGTGCGCTGCAGGTAGAAGCGCGCGAAGGTGCGCGGCGCCATCGCCATGCGGTCGGCCAGCCGCGCCACGTCGAGCGTCTCGTGCAGGTGCTCGTCGATCCAGCCATGCAGCGACTCGATGCGCGGGTCCTCGGCTTCCTGCGCGAGCAGCGCGCTGCTGAACTGCGACTGCCCGCCCGGGCGCTTGTAGAACACCACCAGCTTCTTCGCCACGCCGATGGCGATGGCGCGGCCGAGGTCGGCCTCGACCATGCCCAGCGCCATGTCGATGCCGGCCGTGACGCCGGCCGAGGTCCAGCGGCGGCCGTCGCGGAAGTAGATCGCGTCGCGCTGCACCTCGATGCGCGGGAAGGCCGCGCCCAGCGCGTCGCAGGCGCCCCAGTGGGTGGCGGCGCGGCAGCCGTCGAGCAGGCCGGCGCGGCCCAGCACGAAGGCGCCGGTGCAGACCGAGGCGACGCGGTCGAAGCGCGCGCCATGGCGGCGCAGCCAGGCCTCGGCCGCCTCGGTGCCGCCACCGCCGAGCTGCGTCGAAGGGTTCCAGGCGGCCGGGCCGCCGGGCGCGACCACGGTGCTGGTGCCCGCCTCGGCATGGCGAACGCGCGCGGGCCAGGCCTCGGCCTGCACCGCGAGCCCGCTCGAGCTGGCCACCGGCCCCGCCTCGGCGGCCAGCACGCGCGTGCGGTAGACCGGCGCGCGGCCCGCGAGCCGCAGCTCGTCGTTGGCGGTGGCGAACACCTGCAGCGGACCCGACACGTCGAGCAGCTGGAAGCGCTCGAACACCACGAACCAGACGGGCAGGATCGACATGGAGACGTTGCCTTCGCGAAGCAGAAAGACGCAGCAGAACCGAAGCCGGCGGGCCGCGCCAGGGCTGGCAGGAATGATGGGGCAATTGTCTCGAATGCCAGCCCTTCGCTTCCTAGACTGGGCCGATCCCCCCACCTGGAGTTTCCCCATGAAGATCGGCATGCTCGTCTTTCCCGACATCACCGCGACCGACTACGTCGCGCCCGCGGACCTGCTGGTGCGCATTCCCGGCGCCAGCCTCTCGCTGGTGTGGAAGCACACCGACCCGATCCGCACCGAGCTCGGCTGGGAGTTCCGCGCCACGCAGGCGATGGCCGACTGCCCGCAGTTCGACATGCTCGTGGTGCCCGGCGGCCCCGGCGTCGCGGCGCTGTTCGAGGACCGCGAGACGGTCGACTTCCTCGCGCGCCAGGGCCGCGGCGCGCGCTGGGTGGTCGGCATCTGCACCGGCCCGCTGCTGCTGGGCGTGGCCGGCCTGCTCGAGGGCTACGAGGCCACCTGCCACTGGGCCTCGCACGAACTGCTGGCGATGGTCGGCGCGACGCCACGCGACCAGCGCGTGGTGGTCGACCGCAACCGCATCACCGGCGCCGGCGTGACCTCGGGCATCGACTGCGCGCTGCGCGCGATCGCGCAAGCCACCGACGACGACACGGCGCGCGCGATCCAACTGTTCGCCGAATACGACCCGCAGCCGCCGTTCGACAGCGGCGCGCCGGCCAAGGCGCCGGCCCACATCGTCGAGGCGGCGCGCGCGCGCGTGGCCGGCGTGGTGGCCGAGCGGCGCGCGATCCTGGCGCGCATCGGGCGCACGGCCCCGGTGGCCGCCTGAACCGAGGGAGGACTGCATGACCACGTCCCTGCCCCGCCGCTCGGCATTGGCCCTCGGCGCCGGCCTGCTGGCCGCGCCCTTCCTGCGCGCGCGGGCCGAAGGCAACCCGATCCGCATCCTCGTCGGCTACGCGGCCGGCGGCCCGGCCGACATCGCCGCGCGCATCGTGGCCGAGAAGCTCGCGCTGCAGCTGCAGCAGCCGGTGGTGGTCGACAACCGGCCCGGCGCCGGCGGCCAGCTCGCGGCGATCGCGCTCAAGGCCGCGCCGGCCGACGGCTCGGTGCTGATGCTGACCAACACCCACACGGTGGCGACGGTGCCGCTGACGGTGAAGAACCCGGGCTTCTCGACCACGCGCGACTTCCGGCCCGTGGGCAGCGTCGCCACCTTCGAGCTCGCGCTCGCGACGAATCCGGCGACCACCAACGCCTCGAACCTCGCGGCCTTCGGGCGCTGGCTGGCCACGCACCGCGGCGACGCCGCCATCGGCGTGCCGGCCGCGGCCAGCGCGCCCGAGTTCATGGCGAGCCGGATCGCGCGCCACTTCCAGGTCGAGAGCCTGCCCGTGCCCTACAAGGGCTCGGCGCCGATGCTGCCCGACCTGCTCGGCGGCACGCTGCACGGCGCGATCACCAGCGTGTCGGACTTCCTGCCCTACCACCGCAGCGGCCGGCTGCGCATCCTCGCGTCGACGCGGCGCACGCCGCTGCTGCCCGAGGTGCCGTCGTTCGAGGAGGCCGGCCTGCCCGGCATGGAGCTCACCGAGCTGCTGGGCCTCTACGCGGGCGCCGGCGTGCCCGAGGCCACGGTGGCGCGCTACAACGCCGCGCTGGCGCAGGTGCTGGCGCAGCCCGAGGTGGTGGAGAAGTTCAGGGGCCTCGACATGACGACCGTGCCCGGCACGCCGGCCGACCAGGGCGAGCGGCTCGCGAAGATCGACCGCATGCTCGGGCAGCTCGTGAAGGATTCGGGCTTCAAGCTCTAAAGGTTCCGGATCAGGCCTCGGCGGGCTCGCAGCGCACCGCGTCGCCCGCGCGCAGCGGGCCGCCCGCCAGCACGCGCGCGGTCAGCCCGCCGTGGCCGCGCATCGCGTTGTAGCCGCCCGGGCCCAGCAGCTCCTCCATGCGCGAGCAGGGCTCGCAGGGGCCCGTGATCTCGAGCCGCACCGAGTCGCCGAGCCGCAGCACCAGCGGCTGGTCGCGGAACAGCGAGCGCGCGGCGATCAGGTTCAGGCCCGACACCACGAGGTTGCGCCGCAGCAGCGCGGCGTCGACGGCCGCATGGCCGGCCAGCGCGGCGATCGCGCCCAGGTGCTCGGCCTGGATCAGCGTGACCTGGCGCTTGCCGCCGGGTCTGGCCGCGCTCGCGCGGTCGCCTTCCAGTCCCGAGCCCGCGAGCGCCTGCGCGCCCTCGACGGCCTGCACCGGCACGCGCCGCGCGGGCCGCAGGTAGACGGCCTCGAGACGGCCGGCGCGCGGAAACTGGCGCATGAGTTCGCGAAGGTCGGGCATGCGCGCGATTGTCCGTGGCACCGCGCACGCGCCAGCAAAACCACGGCGGCGATACAAATTGCAATAACTGGCGACAATCCAGGGAAAACGCCCCGCCGCCATGTCCACGCCTCTTCCGGAACCCCCCGAACCCGTGTCGCTGACCCCCGCGCTGGTGGTCGAGGACGATCCGGCCATGCAGCAGCGGCTGGCCCACGTGCTCGGCACGCTGGGCTGCACCGCGCCGCAGATCGCCTGGGCCGACAGCGTGGCCTCGGCACGGGCGCTGCTGGCCGCGCGCAGCTTCGGTGTGGCGCTGGTCGACATCGGGCTGCCCGACGGCAGCGGCGTCGACCTGATCGGCTGGCTGCAGCAGCACCACCCGCGGCTGCCGGCGGTGGTGATCTCGGCCTACCGCACCGAGGAAACCATCTTTGCGGCGCTGCGCGCGGGCGCCATCGGCTACCTGCTGAAGGAGCGCGACGACCTCGAGCTCAGCATCGCGCTGCGCAGCATCGAGCAGGGCGGCGCGCCGATCGATCCCGCGATCGCACGGCGCATCCTGGGCTGGCTCACGCACCAGCCGAACGCCGCGCCCGCGACCATGCCCGCGCCGCTGCCGATCCCGGCCATGACCGCCGACACCCAGCCGGGCGAGCTGCTGCCCGCTTCGGGCCTCGCGCCGCGCAAGGAGGAAGCGCCCGCCGCCGCGCTGCTGAGCCGGCGCGAGCACCGCATCCTCGAACTGGTGTCGCAGGGCCTCAGCAACCGCGACATGGCCGAAATGCTCTCGATCTCCCGATTGACCGTGGAATGCCACACCAAGAACATCTACCGCAAGCTGGCCGTCGGATCGCGCACCGAGGCGGTCTACCAGGCGCGGCTGCACGGGCTGCTGCGCTGAGCTTCCTGCGCCGCCTGGCCGCGGCGCTGGCGCTGCTGCTGTGCGCGCATGGCGCGCTGGCCCAGGACTTCCCCGCGCTGCGCATCGAGGCCGTGCGCGCCGCCGGCTGGCACGACACGCGTCCGCCCGAGGACGGCTGGGAGCCGGTCGCCGCCCTGCCCGACAACTGGGCCGACCGCTGGAGCGGCTTCGACGGCGTGGCCTGGTACCGGCTGCGCTGGGAACAGCCGGCCGAGCAGCGCGAGACCGGCCTGCTGCTGCACTACCTCAACATGGCCGGCGCCGTGTACCTCAACGGCACGCCGATCTCGCGCGACGCCAGCCTGGTCGAGCCGCTCACGCGGGCCTGGAACACGCCGCGCTACTGGCTGCTGGCGCCGCCGCTGCTGCGCGCGGGCACCAACACTCTGCTGGTGCGCGTCTCGGGACTCGCGGTCTACCAGGCCGGGCTGGGGCCCGTCGTGGTCGGGCCGCCGGCCGTGCTGCAGGCCACCTACGAACGCGAGCGCGTGGTGCGGCGCGACCTGCAGGTGCTGGGCCTCGCGGTCAGCGCGGCGGTGTCGGCCTTCTTCGCGGCGCTGTGGCTGCTGCGGCGGCGCGAAACCGCCTACGGCTGGTTCGCGCTGATGTCCATGCTGTGGCTGCTGTTCGGCTACAACCAGATCGCCACCAGCCCCTGGCCCTTCGCCACCACCTCGGCCTGGCAGGCGCTCAACACCTCGCTGCTGCTGGTCTTCAGCACCGCCTACGCGGTGTTCGCGCTGCGCTTCTGCGACCGCCGCATGCCGCTGCTCGAGGGCGCCTCGCTGCTGGCGGCGGCGGTCGGCGTGCTCGACCTGTGGCTGGCCGCGCCCGCCGCACTGCCGCTGCACCGCGCGATCTGGACGCTGGTGGGCGGGCTGACGATCATCGTGGTCAACAGCGCCGCCATCGTCCACGCCTGGCGCCATCGCGGCAGCCCGATGCGCTCGCTCGCGCCCTTCATGGCGGTGTCGGGGCTCACCGGCGCGCACGACCTGCTGGTGTTCACCCAGGTGATCGACAGCAACCTCTACTACACCACCATGTCTTCGTACGTGCTGCTGCTGGGCATGGCGCTGACGCAGGCCGGGCGCTTCGTGCAGAGCCTGCGCCGCATCGAGAACTTCAACACCGAGCTGATCCAGGAAGTGAACGCGGCCAAGGACGAGCTCGCGGCCACGCTGTCGCAGCGCCATGCGCTGGAGCTCGCCCATGCGCGCATCGGCGAGCGCGTGAACCTCGCGAGCGACCTGCACGACGGCCTGGGCGGCATGCTGGTGGGCAGCATCGCGACGCTGGAGCGCACGCCCGAGCACCTGAGCGCGCCGCAGCTGCTGGCCATGCTCAAGCGGCTGCGCGACGACCTGCGGCTGATCATCGACGCCAACGGCCGCGACGACGGCGCGCATGCGCTGGCCGACCTGGTCGCGCCGCTGCGGCATCGGCTCACGCAATTGCTAGAGGCCAACGGCATCGAATGCCGCTGGCGCGTGGAAGGCCTGCAGGCGCTGACGCTCGCGCCCTCGCAGAACCTCGACCTGCTGCGCTTCCTGCAGGAGGCGCTGACCAACGTGCTGCGCCACAGCGGCGCGCGGCGGGTCGACGTGTCGCTGGTGGAAGAGAACGGCCAGCTGCGGCTCGAGGTGCGCGACGATGGCCGCGGCTTCGAGCCCGAGGCGCCGCCGCGGCCCGAGGGCACCGGCCTGCGCAGCCTGCGCACGCGGGCGCGGCGGCTGGGCGGGGCCTTCGAGATCGCCTCGGCGCCGGGCGCCACCCGCGTCGGGCTGCGGATGCCGGTCGGCGCCGTCTGAGACGGAAAAAAGCTAAGGCCTTACTCGGCCCAGACGATCCAGCCCTGCCAGGCGGTGACCAGGATCAGGATGCCGAAGGCAATGCGGTACCAGGCGAACGGGATGAAGCTGTGCGAGCTGATGTAGCGCAGCAGCCAGCGCACGCACAGCCAGGCACTGAGGAACGAGAACAGCAGGCCGACCGCGAACAGCGGGATGTCGGCCACCGACAGCAGCGAGCGCACCTTGTAGAGGCTGTAGACGCCGGCGCCGATCAGCGTCGGGATCGCGAGGAAGAACGAGAAGTCGGTGGCCGCCTGGCGCGACAGCCCCAGCAGCATGCCGCCGATGATGGTGGAACCGCTGCGGCTGGTGCCCGGCACCATCGCGAAGCACTGCACCAGGCCGACCTTGAGGGCGTCCCAGGGTGTCATGTCGTCGACGTTCTCGACCCGCACCGAGCCCGGCGGCCGCTTCTCGGCCCACAGGATGATGAAGCCGCCGATGATGAAGGTGCTGGCCACCACGGCCGGCGTGAACAGGTGTTCCTTGATCACCTTGCCGAACAGCAGGCCCAGCACCACCGCGGGCAGGAAGCCGATCAGCACGTTGAGCGCGAAGCGCTGCGCCTTGGCCTGGCGCGGCAGCGCCACCACGGTCGAGCGGATCTTCTGCCAATAGACCATGATCACCGCGAAGATCGCGCCGGTCTGGATCGCGATCTCGAACACCTTGCCGCGCTCGTCGTCGAAGCCGCCGAGCAGCGAGCCCGCAAGAATCAGGTGGCCGGTCGACGAGATCGGGAGAAATTCGGTCAGCCCCTCCACGATGCCCATGACGGCGGCCTTGACCAACAGAACGATATCCAACGCGTACTCCTTGAAAGAGCGGCAATTATCGCGAGGGAGCCGGTCAGGTCCGGTTCAGGCTCCGGAGGGTCGCGGGTGCCGGTCTTCGGCGGATTTTCGTATCGTTCTATGACATACCTAGTTTGGGGGATGGCGCCTACCGCCGGGCACGGTCACAGTCCAACCGCGCCGACGCCCCACGCCGGCGGCCAACCGAAGGACATTGCATGCTCGCCCCCGCGCCCGAGCGCGAAAAAGACGCCGACGAACACCTGCTGTGCCTCGAAGAGCACGCGTCGACCGCCGACGACCATGCGGCGCATGCGCGCCACGATGCGCGCCGCCGCGAGGCCGAACGCCAGGCCGCGCTGTGCCGCGCCGCCCGCGCCACCGGCGCCTCGACCGGCGAACTCGAACGGCTCGCGCGCTGCCTCGGCGAGATCGACCGCTGCGGCCGCGGCGCCACGCTGGTGGCCGAAGGCCAGGTCGCGGCCGACCGGCTGTCGCAACGGCTGCAGCCGCTGGACCTGGAAGACGGCCACATGGCCTGGCAGATGGCCGGCGCCGCCGAATACATCGAACGCGGCCTGACGCAGGCGCTCGACCCCGCCCACGACCACAAGTGGTATGCGCGCTGGCAGCTCTGGAGCTTCCTGCTCGGCGGAGCCGACGCCGCCCATGCGCTGGCGCTGCAGGGCCTGGCGCTGCGGCCCTGCGGCCCGCGTGACCCGCAGGCCGACCTCACGGCGCGCGCGCGCCGCATCCTCGAGAGCTGGCGCCGCACCTCGGGCCCGTACTTCTGGAGCGCGATGGAGGACTGCGTGCGGCAGCAGGGCTTCTCGCTCGAGACCCAGGCCTACCTGATGCACGCGGTGGCGACGCTGTTCGACGGCGACGCGATGAAGCTCTCGAACGCCGAGTGCGAGCGCCTCAACGAGCTGCTGGTCGAGACCTATTGCGACGCGCTGGGCACCAGCGGCGCCATGCCCTCGGCCGAGATCTACCGCCGCATGGCCGCCGGCCTGCAGGCCGTGGACCGCGAGACCGGCCGGATGCGGGCGCTCGGCCGCAGCGACGCGGCGCAGATCGCGGCCACCGCGATCTACACCCTGCTGCGCGGCGACCGTTCAGCCTGAGGTGCGCCGGCGCAGCGCGCGCACCGCGCTGTCGACCGTGGTCAGCACCGGCAGCCCCGAGGCCCGTTCGCAGGCCGCGCGTGCGCGGGCCATGCTGAACTGCGCGAGCGCGATGTGGCTGCAGCCCTGCGCGCGCAAGGCCTCGGCCTGCCTGGCGATCGACGCATCGTGCCGCTCCCCGTCGCCCGCGTTGAGCGCCTCGAGCGCGCCCTCGGCGAGTGATGGCACCAGCGCGATGCCGGTCGGAAATTCGGGCGGCATCGAGGCCAGCGTGGGCGCGAAGGTGGCGATCAGCCCGAGCCGCGCACCGGGGCCGGCCTCGCGCAACGCCTGCACCGCCTCCTCCACCATCGCCTCGTTGGGCTTGAGCACCGGCAGCGCCGCATGGCGCCGCGCCACCGCCTCGATGCAGGAACCGAAGGCCGAGCAGGTGAAGAGGATGCCCTCGGCGCCGGTGTCGACCGCGTACTGCGCGAGCCGCTGGAAGCGCTCGTGCATGGCCGCGTCGAGCCCGCGCCCGTCGCGCGCGAGATCGGCCGACAGGCTGTCGTCGAGCAGGTTCATGCGCAGCGCCCGCGGCCAGTCGCGCGCGAAGGCGTCGTTGATGGGCTCGACCGAATGCGCGAGCGCGTGGATCAGGGCGATGCGGGTCATGGGGACGTGATGCGGCTCAGATGCCCTTCGACGAGGGATTGGCGAAGGCTTCCTTCGTCTCGGCGTTGAGCGGGTAGTTGATGTTGATGCCCTTGGGCGGAATGGGCGAGGTGAACCACTTGCCGTAGAGCGTCTCCATCTCGCCGGACTTCATCATGCCCGAGACCACGCGGTCGACGATGGCCTTGAAGGCCGGATCGTCCTTGCGGAACATCAGCGACTGGTTCTCGGTGCGCAGGCTCTCGCCGGTGATCAGGAAGTCCTTCGGGTTGCGCGCGTTCGCGAGCTGGCCGGCCAGCAGGATGTCGTCGAGCACGAAAGCCTGCGCGCGGCCGCTCTCCACCAGCAGGAAGGAATCGCTGTGGTCCTTGCCGCCGAGACTCGTGACCTCGAGGTTCTTGCCCTTGTCGGCCTCGCGCAGCAAGCGGAACGAGGTGGTGCCGGTGGTGGTCACCACCGTCTTGCCCTGCAGGTCGGCGATGCTCCTGATGCCCGAATCGGCCTTCACCAGCATGCGCACGTTGTAGCGGAAGATGTCGGGCGAGAAGGCCACCAGCTTCTGGCGCTCGACCAGGTTGGTGGTGGAGCCGCACTCGATGTCGACCGTGCCGTTCTGCACCAGCGGGATGCGGTTGGCCGAGGTCACGGCCTGGTAGCGGATCTCGATCGCCGGCATCCTGAGTTCGCTCTTCACCGCTTCCACGATACGCTTGCAGATCTCGATGCTGTAGCCCACGGGCTTGAGGTTGCCGTCGAGGTACGAGAAGCCGAACGAGGATTCGCGGTAGCCGAAGGTGATGGCGCCGCTGGCCTTGATCTTGGCGAGGGTGTCGCTCTCCTGTGCGCTCGCGCAGAGCGCCGGCAGCACGAGGACGGCAGCGAGCAGGAAGGAAAACGGCAGGCGTGGCTTGGGCATGGAGGTGCTCCTCGAGGCGGTAGGTGGAAGAAAAAAGGAAGGAAGAAGCGCGGACTCAGCCCGCGGCGCGGCGCGTGACCGCGTCGATGGCATCCGCGAGCCGCGCGGCGATCTCGCGCAGCTCGTCGCGCGTGGCGATGAAGGGCGGCGCGAGCAGCACGTGGTCGCCCTGGCGGCCGTCGACCGTGCCGCCGAAGGGATAGCACAGCAGCCCGCGCGCCATCGCTTCCTTCTTGACGGCCGCATGCAGCTTCAACGCGGGATCGAAAGGCGTCTTGCCCGCGTGCTCGGCCACGAGCTCGAGGCCCCAGAAGAAGCCGCGGCCGCGGATGTCGCCCACGTGCGGATGGGCGCCGAGCGCCTCGGCCAGCATCGCGCCGAAGGCCATGCCATCCTCGCGCACCTTCGCGACCAGGCCCTCGCGCCGGATCGTCTGCTGCACCGCGAGCGCGGCCGCGCAGGCCATCGGATGGCCGAGGTAGGTGTGGCCATGCTGGAAGAAGCCGCTGCCCTGCGACATCGCTTCGACCACCCTGCGCTGCGCGAGCACCGCGCCCACCGGCTGGTAGCCGCCGCCCAGGCCCTTGGCGATGGTCATCAGGTCGGGCACCACGCCCTCCTGCTCGCAGGCATGCAAGCTGCCGGTGCGGCCCATGCCGCACATCACCTCGTCGAGGATCAGCAGCACGCCGTACTTGTCGCAGACCGCGCGCACCGCCTGGAAGTAGCCCGGCACCGGCACCAGCACGCCGGCGGTGGCACCGCCCACGGTCTCGGCGACGAAGGCGATCACGCGGTCGGCGCCCTGCGCGAGGATCGCGGCCTCGAGCTCGTTCGCGAGCCGCTGGCCGTATTGCGCGGGGCTCTCGTCGGCGCGCTGCTCGCGGTACGGATAGCAGGGCGACACATGCGTGGCCGGCACCAGGATCGGCGCGAAGGGCTCGCGCCGCCAGGCATTGCCGCCGACCGCGAGCGCGCCCAGCGTGTTGCCGTGGTAGCTCTGGCGCCGCGCGATGAAGTGGGTGCGCTGCGGCTGGCCGATCTCCACGAAGTACTGGCGCGCCATCTTGAGCGCCGCCTCCACCGCTTCGGAGCCGCCGCTCACGAGGTAGGCATGGCTCATGCCTTCGGGCGCCGTGCCGATCAGCTCGTCGGCCAGGCGCTCGGCCACCTCGCTGGTGAAGAAGCTGGTGTGGGCATAGGCCAGCCGGTCGATCTGCGCATGCATCGCGGCCAGCACGTCGGGATGCGCATGGCCCAGCGAGGACACGGCCGCGCCGCCCGAGGCATCGAGGTACTCGCGGCCCTCGGCGTCGCGGATGTAGAGGCCGTGCGAGCCCGTGGCGACGGGCGGGGTCTGGCGGAGATGGCGGTGGAAGACGTGCGTCATGGCGTGAGGACAGGCGGATGGGGGTTGGAACCAACGTTTCGGGCGAATTATTTCTTGGAACATTTGTTCCGTCAACCGTTCCGCTCGTTTCACCCGTTCCAGCCCCGGCCCGGAACAGCGGGCGCGCCTCCGGTACATTCGTTCCAACGCCAGAGACCAAGAGGAACGACGCCATGGGCGCCAGAGACCAGATCCGCCAGCGCTTCGACGACCTGAGCCCCGCGCTGCAGCAGGTGGCGCGCTACGTGCTCGACCATCCGAACGAGGTGGTCACGGGCTCGATGCGCGGCATCGGCACGCGCGCGCAGAGCACGCCCGCCACGCTGGTGCGCTTCGCCCAGACGCTGGGCTTCGACGGCTGGCCGCAGCTCAAGGCCGCCTTCGCCACCGACATGGGCCTGGGCGCCGAGGCCTACGGCGCGCGCGCCCAGCAGCTGGTGGGCCGCGCGCGCGACCGGGGCCTGACCGGCGAGATGTTCGAGGTGCAGCGCCGCAACCTAGAGACCACGCAGCAGCAGAGCGAACAGGCGCTGCAGAAGGTCTGCGCGTTGATGGAGAAGGCGCCCGCGGTGCACGCAGCCGGCTTTCGCGCCTGCTACCCGATCGCCTTCTCCTTCGTCTACGTGTACCGCCTCTTTCGCGGCAGCGTGCACCTGGTCGATGGCCAGGGCGGCACGCTCGAGATGCAGCAGCGCGCCTTCGGGCGCGGCGACGTGGTGCTGATCGCGAGCTTCGCGCCCTACTCGCGCGAGGCGCTGCAGGTGGCCGAGGCCGCCAAGGCCGCGGGCAGCCGCATCGTGGCGCTGACCGACAGCCTCGGCTCGCCGCTCTCGCTGCGGGCCGACGAGACGCTGCTGTTCACCATCCACAGCCCCTCGTTCTTCCCCTCGGTGGCCGCAGGCGTGGCCGTGGCCGAGGCGCTGGTCGAGCTGCTCGCGAGCCGTGCAGGCAAGGCCGTGATCCGGCGCATCGACCAGGCCGAGGCGCAGCTGTTCGAGTCGGGGGCCTACCTGGTTCCGCCGGTGGCGCGCGGCGGCTGATCGCGCGGAACCCCTGGCGAGGCCGGGCAGTCCAACCCCGGTCGCGGTCGCGCGTCCTGCTGTTGCCGCGACAGGAGGTAAAGACCATGAAGCAAGTGAAGCATTGGCAAGACCCGGTCAACGCCGTCCTCGGCGTCTGGCTGATCGTCTCGCCCTGGGTCCTGGGCTTCCAGGGCCACACGCTCGCCATGTGGGGCGCGATCGGTACCGGCCTCGTGCTCGGTGCCGTGGCACTGGGCGCGACCTTCGTGCCGCAGGCCTGGGAGGAGTGGACCGAGGTCGCGCTCGCGGTCTGGCTCGCGGTGTCGCCGTGGGTGCTGGGCTTCGGCGGGCTCGAGGTGGCGCTGGTCAACGCGGTGTTCGTGGCCGCGGCGATCCTGGTGCTGGCACTGTGGGTGCTGGTGACCGACAAGGACTACCTGGGCGGCATGACGGACCGCCCGGCCCATTGAGGCCCTGAAGGTCCTTTCTCGAACGCCGCCGGCCGCCGGATGAATTGCGGCGCGGCGGCGACTCCAGGGACGCGCGCGATGCCGCGTGCGTCCGCGACCTTTCCCCGATCCGCCTTGCCGACGCGATCAGCGCGTGGCCGGCTGCGTGCCCGCGTCCGCGAGCCACTCGGCCTGCCAGCCGCCGCCGAGCGCCTGGATCAACGCGATCGCCGACGACTGGCGATTGACCTGCAGCTGCACCAGCGAGCGCCGCGCATTGAGCGCGGCGACCTGCGCGGTCACGACCTCGGTGTAGCTGACCTGCGCCGCGCGGTAGCGATTGAGCAGTTGCTGCTCGGTCTTGTCGGCCGCGGCCGAGGCTTCGCGCCGCAGGCCTTCCTGCTGGGCCAGCGTGGCACCCGCGCTGAGCTGGTCCTCGACCGCCTGGAAGGCCGTCAGCACGGTCTGGCGATAGCGCGCCACGGCCGCTTCGTGGCCGGCCTTGGCCGAGTCGACGTTGGCGCCGATGGCGCCCGCGTCGAACACCACCTGCGCCACCGACAGCCCGAGCGCCCACAGCGTGTTCGAGGCATTGAACAGGTCCTTGACCTTGCTCGCGTTGCTGCCCACCGAGGCGTTGAGGCCGAAGTTCGGGAAGTAGGCGGCGCGCGCGATGCCGATCTGCGCATTGGCCGCGGCCACCGAGCGCTCGGCCGCCGCGATGTCGGGACGGCGCTGCAGCAGCGTCGAGGGCACGCCGGTCGGCACGCCCGGCACCGTCGGCGTCCACTTCGCGGCCGCCAGGCTGAAGTCGGCCGGCGCCGCGCCCACCAGCACCGCGATCGCATGCTCGTAGGTGGCGCGCGTGCGCTGCAGGCCGACGCGGTCGGCACGCGCGTTCACGAGCTGGGTCTGCGCCTGCAGCACGTCGGTCTGCGCGGCGATGCCGGCCTGGTAGCGGTTGTTGGTGATCTCGTAGGCACGCTGGTAGCCCTCGATGGTCTCGTTGAGCAGCACCATCTCGGCATCGGCCTCGCGCAGCGAGAAGTAGTTGGTGGCCAGCTCGCCCACCGCCGACAGCCGCGCCGCCGCGAGGTCGGCCTCGCTGGCCTGCGCATTGGCCTGCGCGCTGCTGACGGCCGCGCGCAGCCGGCCCCAGACGTCGGGCGACCAGTCGGCCGCGAGCGTGGCCGAGAAGGCGTTCGAGGCATTGCTGTCGCCGCCGATGTTGCCGCTGCGCTTGCCGTTGCCGCTCAGCGAGACCGAGGGGAACAGCGCCGCGCGCTCGCCGCGCACCAGCGCCTGGGCCTGCGCGTAGTTGGCGACCGCGGCCGCGATGTTCTGGTTCGACACCTGCACCCGACCCGCGAGCTCGTCGAGCACCGGGTCGCCGAACAACTTCCACCATTCGCCGCGCTCGAGCGTGTCGGCCGGCGCGGCCGGCAGCCAGCCCTCGGCGGTCTTCTGTTCCTTCCAGCCCGCGGGCGACACGGCGGCCGGCACCTGGTAGGCCGGGCCGACGGCGCAGCCCGCGAGCAGCGCGGCGAGCGTCGCGGCCAGCGCGATGCGCTGCGGAAAGAAGGGAGTCTGGAACAGGGAGGCGGGCATTCTTCGAACGGCGCGTGCGGGCCGTGGTGTCTTTGTCGTTGCGGTCATGGCTGGACCTCCATGGTGCGGCTCAGGTGGCTCTCGTCGGCGCCGCGGCGGCGCAGCTTGTCGAGCAGCAGGTAGACCACCGGCGTGGTGAGCAGGGTCAGCACCTGGCTGGCGATCAGCCCGCCGATGATCGCCACGCCCAGCGGCCGGCGCAGCTCGGCGCCCTCGCCGAAGCCGATCGCCAGCGGCAGCGCGCCGAGCGCGGCCGCCATGGTGGTCATGAGGATCGGGCGGAAGCGCAGCAGGCAGGCCTCGCGCACCGCTTCCAGCGGACTCAGGCCGCGCGAGCGCTCGGCCTCGAGCGCGAAGTCGATGATCAGGATGGCGTTCTTCTTCACGATGCCGATCAGCAGGAACACGCCGATCAGCGCGATGATGGAGAACTCCATGCGGAACATCAGCAGCGCCAGCACCGCGCCCACGCCGGCCGAGGGCAGCGTCGACAGCACGGTGATCGGGTGCACCAGGCTCTCGTAGAGGATGCCCAGCACGATGTAGATGACCACCAGTGCGGCCAGGATCAGCATCGCCTGCTGGCCCTGCGACTGCTGCGCCGCGAGCGCCGTGCCCGCGAAGGCGCCGCGCACGTTGATCGGCATCGCGATGTTGGCCTCGGCCTTGGCGATCGCCTCGCGCGCGTCGCCGAGGTTGGCGCCCTCGGCCAGGTTGAACGAGATCGTGGTCGCGAGCTCGCCGTCCTCGTGGCTCACCGAGGTCGCGACCGAGCGCTCGACGAACTTCGCCACCGAGGACAGCGGCACCAGCGTGGTCGGCGTGTTGCTCAGCACGTTGCCGGTGGAGGCATTGCGCGAGCCCGCGTTGGCCGACACCGGCACCGTGGGCGTGGTGCTCGAGGCGGTCGACGCGGTGCCGGTCTTCGAGCCCGTGGCCGTATTGCTCGTGGCCACCGAGGTCGACTGGTTGGTCGTGCCGTTGGCCGCCACCTGCGTGGTCACGGTCTGGCCCGCCACCACCGAGGTGCGCGTGGCCGGCACGTAGACGTCGCGCAGCGCATTCGGGCTGCGCGTGTAGCGCGGCGCCCACTCCATCACCACGTGGTACTGGTTGAGCTCGGTGTAGATGGTCGCCACCTGGCGCTGGCCGAAGGCGTTGTAGAGCGCGTTGTCCACCGCCTGCGAGGTCAGGCCGAGCCGGCGCGCGCTGTCGGGATCGACCTCGGCCACCGTCTCCACGCCGTTCTGGTCCTGGTCGGTGTCGATGTCCGTGAGGTTCGGCTGCAGCCGCAGCTCGTCGGCCAGCTTGCCGGCCCAGGTGCGCAGGTCGGCCAGGTTGTCGCTCTTGAGCGTGTACTGGTAGGTGGAGTTGCTCGAGCGCCCGCCCGAGCGCACGTCCTGCACCGGGCTCAGGAACACGCGCAGGCCGGTCACCTGGTTGAGCTGCGGACGCAGCCGCGCGATCACCGCGAGGCCGCTCTCGGTGCGCTGGCTCGCGGGCTTGAGGTTGACGAACATGAAGCCGCCGCCCGCGCGCGAGCCGCCGATGAAGCCCGTGACCGTGTCGACCGCGGGGTCGCGCCGGATGATGTCGACCACCTCGCGCAGCTTGGCCGCCAGCGCCTGCGAGGAGATGCTCTGGTCGGCGCGCAGGCCGCCGTTGAGCTGGCCGCTGTCCTGCTGCGGGAAGAACCCCTTGGGCGCCGCGCTGAACAGGTAGACGTTGAGCCCGATCACCGCCAGCAGGATCAGCGCCACCAGCGCCTTGCTGCCGAGCGCCCAGTCGAGGCTGACCTCGTAGCGCTTGAGCACCCACTCGTAGCCGCGTTCCGACCAGCGCGCGAAGCGGCCCGGCGGCTTGGTCTTGTCGGCCTCGCCGCCACGCTTGAGCAGCCAGGCGCACATCATCGGCGTGGTGGTCAGCGAGATGACCAGCGAGATCATCACCGCCGCCGACAGCGTGACCGCGAACTCGCGGAACAGCCGCCCGACCTGGCCGCCCATGAACAGCAGCGGGATGAACACCGCCACCAGCGACACGCTGATCGACAGCACCGTGAAGCCCACTTCCTTGGCGCCGAGCAGCGCGGCCTTCATGCGCGTCATGCCGGCCTCGATGTGGCGGCTGGTGTTCTCGAGCACCACGATCGCGTCGTCGACCACGAAGCCCGTGGCCACCGTGAGCGCCATCAGGCTCAGGTTGTTGAGGCTGAAGCCCAGCAGGTACATCACGCCGAAGGTGCCGAGCAGCGCGACCACCGTGGCCACGGCGGGCACGACGGTGGCGCGCGCGCTGCGCAGGAACAGGCTGACCACCAGCACCACCAGCAGTACCGAGGCCACCAGCGTGAATTCCACTTCGTGCAGCGAGGCGCGGATCGAGCTGGTGCTGTCGGAGGCCACGCGCAGCTCGACGTCGGGCGGCAGCTGCGACTGCAGCTCGGGCAGCAGCGCGCGCACGCCGTCGACCGTCTCGATGATGTTGGCCGAGGGCTGGCGCGTGATCAGCACGATCACCGCCGGTTCGCCGTTGAACAGGCCCAGCGTGCGCGTGTCCTCCACGCCGTCGTAGACCTCGGCCACGTCGGCCAGCCGCACCGCCGCGCCGTTGCGCCAGGCCACCAGCATCGAGGCGTAGTCGCTCGCGCGCAGCGCCGGCGTCTGGGTGTAGACCTGCAGCTTGCGCCCCTCGCCCTGCACCATGCCCTTGGGCCGGTTCGCGTTCGAGGCCTGGATCGCGGCACGCACGTCCTCGGTGCTGATGCCGTAGCGGTTGAGCGCGAACGGCAGCAGCTCGATGCGCACCGCCGGCAGCGATCCGCCGCCGATCTCCACGTCGCCCACCCCGTCGACCTGCGACAGCCGCTGGCTCACGATGTTCGACACGGCGTCGTAGATCTGGCCCGGGGTCTTGGTCTTGGAGGTCAGCGCCAGGATGATGACCGGCGACGAGGCCGGGTTGGCCTTGCGGTAGGTCGGGTTGCTGCGCAGGGTGGCGGGCAGGTCGACACGGCTCGCGTTGATCGCGGCCTGCACCTCGCGCGCGGCGCCGTCGATGTTGCGGCTGAGGTCGAACTGCAAGGTGACGCGGGTGGAGCCGACTGAGCTGGTCGAGGTCATCTCGTTGACGCCGGCGATGGTGCCCAGGTGGCGTTCGAGGGGCGTGGCGACGCTCGTGGCCATGGTCTCGGGGCTGGCGCCCGGGATGGAGGCGCGGACCGAGATGACGGGGTAGTCGACTTGCGGGAGCGGGGAGACCGGGAGGACGAAGAAGGCTGCGATGCCTGCCAGGGCTATGCCGATGGTGAGGAGGACTGTGCCTATGGGGCGGCGGACGAAGGGGCGGGAGAGGTTCATCTCTTGCCTCCTTCTTTGATTCCCAGCTTAGGTGTGTTGGCTTGCTGCCGGTCTGCCTCTTGCAGAGGGCGTAGGCCGGGTCTCGCCCCGGCGGGCGACTCACTTTCTTTGTCTCGCCAAAGAAAGTAAGCAAAGAAAGGCGACCCCACTGTCTGCGACCCGCAGCGAAGCTGCGGGCAACCTGCGGTGCTCGCGTTTCGCGGGGTCTCGCAGAACTCGCTTCGCTCAAACAGCTGCGAGCCCTGATCCGCGAAACGCTGCGCTCCTCGGCGCAGCCAGAGGGGATCAGGGTCAACGCGCCATGGCGCGTCCTTGTGTGGGGTGTAGGGACGGGCAGGCCCTGGACCTTTCACCACGGCCGAGCGAAGCGAAGGCCCGTTGGGTATGCGGGGCCGAGCGCAGCGATGGCCCGACCCACTCCCCTCTGGCTGTGCCGAGGAGCGCAGGGGAAAGCGGGATAAGGGCCGCAGCTGTCTGAGCGGAGCGCAGCGCAGCGAGTTCTGCGGACCCCCGCTTTCCCCGAGCACCGCAGGTTGCCCGTAGCGAAGCGGAGGGACACAGACAGCGGGGTCGCCTTTTCTTTGGTTACTTTCTTTTGGCGAAGCAAAAGAAAGTGACTCGCCCGCCGGGGCGAATTCCCGGCCAACAGCCCCCGCAGGAGAAGCAGCACAAGAACACAAAGCAGCCGAACGAGAGAGGAAACTCAAACCGCCTCCTCCTCAACCACCCCAGACCGACGCGCCCCACCCAACCGATCAAACGCCAAATAGATAACAGGCGTAGTGAACAAAGTCAGCAACTGACTAACGATCAACCCCCCAAAAATAGCCAACCCCAAAGGACGCCGCAGCTCAGCACCATCGCCGAAACTGAACATCAAAGGCACAGCAGCAAACAAGGCAGCCAGCGTAGTCATCAAGATAGGCCGAAACCGCAACAACGCCGCCTGATGAATAGCTTCCCGGGGCGACTTGCCCTCAGTGCGCTCCGCATCGATAGCGAAGTCGATCATCATGATCGCGTTCTTCTTCACGATCCCGATCAGCAGGATGATCCCGATGATCCCGATCACCCCGAGGTCATTGCCCGTCACCATCAACGCCAGCAGCGCCCCCACCCCAGCGGATGGCAAGGTCGACAGAATCGTCAGCGGATGCACGTAGCTCTCGTACAGCACCCCCAGCACGATGTACACGCACACCACCGCCGCCAGGATCAGCCACAGCTGGTTCGACAACGACTTCTCGTAAGCCCCCGAAGCCCCGAGGAAGGTCATCGTGATGCTCTTCGGCAACCCGATCTCCTTCGCCGTCGCACGGATCGTGTCGACCGCCGACCCGAGTGCCACCCCCGGCGCGGTATCGAAGTTCAGCGTGCTCGCCGGGTACTGCGCCACGTGCGTGATCTGCAGCGGCGCCTGCCGCTCGCTGATGTCGGCGATGGCCGAGAGCGGCGTCGCGGTGCCCGAGCCCGCGATCAGGTTGAGCTGCCCCAGCGTCTGCGGCGTGTTCACCATGCCGGGCTGGGCCTCGAGGATCACGCGGTACTGGTTGGTCTCGGTGAAGATCGTCGAGACGATGCGCTGGCCGAAGGCGCTGTAGAGCGCGTCGTCGACCGTGCTCGCGGTGATCGACAGCCGCGCCGCGGTGTCGCGGTTCACGTTGACGAAGGCCGCCAGGCCCTGGGCGCCGGCATCGCTGCTGACGTTGCGCACCTTGTCGCCGTGCTCGGCCTGCAGCTTGGCCACCAGCTGCTGCATCCAGTCGGTGATGGCGGCGCCGTCCACGCCTTCGAGCGAGGCGCGGTACTGCGTGGGGCCGGTCTCGGCGTCGATGGTCAGGTCCTGCGTGGGCTGCAGGTAGAGGGTCACGCCGGCCACGCCGCGCACGCGCTCGCGCAGGCGGTCCATCACGGCCTGCTGGCTGTCGTGGCCGCGGCGCAGGTTGATCAGCATGCTGCCGGTGTGCAGCATGGTGTTGTTGGCGGCATCGACGCCGACGAAGGAGCTGAGGTTCTCGACGTCGGGGTCGGCCAGCACGGCGCGCGCGGCCTGCTGCTGCAGCTGCGACATGCGGTCGAACGAGACGTCCTGCGCGGCCTCGATGCGTGCCTGCAGCTGGCCCGTGTCCTGGGTCGGGAACAGGCCCTTGGGGATCGAGAGGTAGAGCGCCACGGTCAGCAGCAGGGTGAGCAGCGCGACCAGCAGCGTGAGCGCCTGGTGGTCGATGACCCAGTGCAGCGAGCGGTCGTAGCGCGTCATCACGCCGTCGAAGAAACGCTGCGCGCGCGCGGCGATGCCGTGGCTGGCGGGGTCGCGCTTGGGCTCGTGCTTGAGCCAGCGCGCCGACATCATCGGCACCAGCGTGAGCGACACCACGGCCGAGATCAGGATCGTGATCGCCAGCGTGACCGCGAACTCGCGGAACAGCCGGCCGACCACGTCGCCCATGAACAGCAGCGGGATCAGCACCGCGATCAGCGAGACCGTCAGCGAGATGATGGTGAAGCCGATCTGGGTGGCGCCCTTGAACGCGGCCTGCAAGGGCTTCTCGCCCTCCTCGATGTAGCGCGCGATGTTCTCGATCATCACGATCGCGTCGTCCACCACGAAGCCGGTGGCGATGGTCAGCGCCATCAGGCTCAGGTTGTTGAGGCTGTAGCCCAGCAGGTACATCAGGCCGAAGGTGCCGATCAGCGAGATCGGCACCGCGATGCTGGCGATGACGGTGGCGCGCAGGCTGCCGAGGAAGGCGAAGATCACCAGCACCACCAGCACGACGGCGAGCACCAGCTCCATCTGCACGTGTTCGACCGACGAGCGGATGCCGGCCGTGCGGTCGCTGAGCACTTCGACCTTCAGGCCCGCGGGCATGCCGGCCTGCAGCTCGGGCAGTTGCGCCTTGATGGCGTTGACGGTGGCGATCACGTTGGCGCCGGGCTGGCGCTGCACGTTGAGGATGATCGCGGGCGTGAGCGTGCCCTCGGCATCGCCGGCGGCCTTGGTGCCGGCCCAGGCGCCGAGCTGGTTGTTCTCGGCGCTGTTGACCACGCGCGCCACGTCGACCATGCGGATCGGCGCACCGTTCTTGTACGAGACGATCAGGTTCTTGTAGTCGTCGACCGTGAGCAGCTGGTCGTTCGAGTTGATGGTGTAGGCGCGCTTGGGGCCGTCGAAGCTGCCCTTGGCGCCGTTGGAGTTGGCCGCGCTGATCGCGGTGCGCAGCGCGTCGAGGCCGATGCCGTTGGCCGCCAGTGCCTGGGTGTTAGCCTGGATGCGCACCGCGGGCCGCTGGCCGCCGCTGAGCGACACCAGCCCCACGCCCGAGACCTGGCTGATCTTCTGCGCGAGCCGCGTGTTGACGAGGTTCTGCACCTCGGTCAGCGGCAGGGTGTCGGAGGTGATCGCCAGCGTGAGCACCGGCGCGTCGGCCGGGTTGACCTTGGCGTAGACCGGCGGCGCCGGCAGGTCGGCCGGCAGCAGCGAGCCGCCGGCGTTGATCGCGGCCTGCACCTCCTGCTCGGCGACGTCGAGCGTCTGGCCCAGCGTGAACTGCAGCGTGATGATCGACACGCCCGCCGCGCTGGTGGAGCTCATGCGGTCGAGCCCCGACATCTGGCCGAACTGGCGTTCGAGCGGCGCGGTGACGGTGTTGCTCATCACCTCGGGGCTGGCGCCCGGGTAGAGCGTCTGGACCTGGATCGTCGGGTAGTCGACCTGCGGCAGCGCCGACAGCGGCAGGAAGCGGAACGCCACCAGGCCGGCCAGCACGATGGCGACCATCAGCAGCGAGGTCGCCACCGGCCGCAGGATGAACGGGCGTGAAGGGCTCATGGGATCAATTCGTCGTCGAGGGCGCTGCGGGCGGCGCGGCGGTGGATGCCGAGGCGGAAGGCCGGCGCGTCATTGGCCTTGCGGCGCCTGGCGGCGGCCCTCGCCCTGCCCGCCCTGGCCACCCTGGCCACCCTGGCCCTGGCGCTCGGCCATGCGCTGCCAGCGCTCGAGCGCGGCCGGATCGCCACGGTCGAGCTGTTCGAGGAAGCGCTTGCGGCGCTCGAGCTGCTCGGGGTCGTCCTTGGCGGCGTCGAGCATGCGCTGGCGCTGTTCGGCGGTGGGGAGCTTGGGGGCGGCCGCCGTGGGTGCGGCGGCGGGGGCCGCCGGCTGGGCGCCGGTGGCGGGCGCGGCCGCAGGGGCCGGGGCCGTTGCGGGAGCAGCGGGCGCCGTGCCCGGCGCGGGCGCGGCGTTGCCACCGGCCGCGGGCGCGGCGGACGACGCGGCGCCACCGGCCGGTGCCTGCCCGCCTTGAGCGCCGCCCTGCGCGCCCTCGCGCTGGCGCCGCCCGCCACGGTGCTGGCCATTGGCGGCGGCACCGGGCGCGACCGCGGGCCGGTCGGCCTGGGTCTGCACGCGCGCGCCGTCCTTCAGGCGGTCGCCGCCCTCGGTCACGACCACCTCGCCGGCATTCAGGCCGGCGGTCACCGCGATGTTGTCGACGCTCGACTCGCCGCGCGTCACCACGCGCTGCGACACCGTGTTGTCGGCGTTCAGCACATAGACGTAGTCGCCGTTCGGGCCGTTGCGCATCGCCGTCACCGGCACCACCACGGCGCTGGTCACGGTGCGCAGCAACAGGCGCAGGTTGACGAACTGGTTCGGGAACAGCGCGCCGTCGGCGTTGACGAAGCGGGCCTTGGCCTTGACCGTGCCGGTCTGGGTGTCGACCAGGTTGTCGAGCGTCGAGAAGCTGCCGGTGGCGAGCTGCTTGACGCGCGTGCGGTCGAAGGCGGTGGCGGGCAGCTTGGCGCCGGCGGCGAGGCGCTCCTGCACCTCGGGCACGCGGTCCTGCGGCACCGAGAACACCACGTCGATCGGCGCGATCTGGGTGATGACGGCGATGCCGCCGCTGGTGCCGGTCGAGACGTAGTTGCCCACGTCCACCGGCCGCAGGCCGATGCGGCCGCCGACCGGCGCCGCGATGCGGGTCCAGGTCAGGTTCAGCCGCGCGGAGTTCTCGTTGGCGCGGTCGATCGCGACCGTGCCCTCGAGCTGCTTGACCAGCGCGCTCTGGGTGTCGACGTCCTGGCGCGCGATCGAGTCCTGGCCCAGCAGGGTCTGGTAGCGCTGCAGGGTGACGCGCGCCGCGGCGAGCTGCGCCTCGTCGCGCTGGCGCGCACCGGTGGCCTGGGCCAGCGCGTTCTGGTAGGGCTGCGGGTCGATGGTGGCGAGCACGTCGCCCTTCTTGACCATCTGCCCTTCCTGGAACAGCACCTGCGTCAGCACGCCCGAGACCTGCGGCTGCACGGTGACGTTGGCCAGCGGCGTGACGGTGCCGAGCGCCTCGAGCTGGATCGGGATGTCGGCCTGCCGCGCGGTCGCGATGCCGACGGTGCTGGAAGCGGCGCCGCCGCCACCGCCGCCGCGCCGGCCGCCAGGACCGCCCGGCCCACCGGGGCCGCCGGGTCCGGCACCGGGGCCGGCCACCGGCGTCTTCGCGCGTTGCACCAGGTACCAGGCACCGCCGCCCAGGGCCACGAGCAATAACAGCGCGATCAGGCTGCCGACCCAGCGGCGGCGTCGGACCGGGGGATGCGTGGGCGATGCGGCGGCCGGCGGAGGAACAGGGGTGTGGGGGTCCATGGGAAGCGAGTAGAGCCTGAACGGGTTGCGGCCTAGAGTACAGCGCCGAAAGGTGTATGCAGAGTTTGCTGTGCCGTAAAGCGACGGTAAAGCTTTCGACTTCGGGGGCGGCGGGCCGCGGCCCACCGGATTCCGTGCCGCCCGCGCGCCGCGTCCGGCCGCATTTGGCGCCGCCGGCACGCACTTCGCGCCGCGCCCCCGCATTTCATCGCACGGCCGTGGCGGCCCTGCGAGCGCGCCGGCAAAGTCCGCTCCAACGCCCTCGGGCATCCATCGTTTCTCCCGGATTTTCCGGCCGCCTTTCCACCCTCGACCGATCAAGGAGCCACCCCATGCTGATCCAGATCCTTCTTCACACGCCCAAGTGGGTGTTCGCCGTCTTCGTGCTGCTGGTCTGGCTCGGCAGCAAGCAGCTGCTGTCGGGCAGCGTGAGCCTGACGCGCATCACGCTGATGCCGATCGCGATGGGCGCGCTGTCGCTGATGGGCGTGGCCTCGGCCTTCGGCGATTCGCTCGGCGCCCTGCTCGGCTGGGCCGCCGCCGCGGCCGTGATGATCGCGCTGGTGCTGCGGCGCCCGCTGCCCGCGAGCACCCGCTACGACGCCGTCACGCGCCGCTTCCACCTGGCCGGCAGCGCGGTGCCGCTGGCGCTGATGATGGGCATCTTCTTCACCAAGTACGTGGTCGGCGTGGCGCTGGTCATGCACCCCGAGCTGCGCCACGACAGCGTGTTCGCGGTCGCGATCCCCGTGCTCTACGGCGCCTTCAGCGGCGTCTTCGCGGCCCGCGCCCTGCGCCTGTGGAAGCTGGCGATCGCCACCGACGCCATGGCCAGCGGAGCCGGCGCCGCCTAAGATCGGCGCCGCCCTTTTCGCCCGCCCATTCCCCCACGCCTGCAGGAAGCGCCATGTCCGTCCTCGTGCTGATCCTCAAGATCTCGGTGTCCGTGGTGCTGATCGCCTCGCTGGCCGAAGCGCTGGTGCTCTCGTGGCGCAACGGCTGGCGCAGCTACGACTGGAAGGCGGCCGGCATCTCGGTGTTCGACTTCCTGGTGCGCGAATACCCGCTGCGCTGGCTGCTGCCGCTGGTCTTCTGGGTCGGCGCCATGGACTGGCTCTACGCGCACCGCCTGTTCACCTTGCCGATGGACCACTGGACCGGCTGGGCCGCCTGCTTCATCGGCCAGGAGTTCTGCTACTACTGGTACCACCGTGCCGCGCATCGGGTGCGCTGGTTCTGGTGCACCCATGCGATCCACCACTCGCCCAACGAGCTGAACCTGTCGGCCGCCTATCGCTTCGGCTGGACCGGCAAGCTCACCGGCACGCTGGCCTTCTTCATGCTGGCGCCGCTCTTGGGCATGCCGCCGCGCGTGGTGCTGATCATGCTGACCCTGAACCTGCTCTACCAGTTCTGGATCCACGCCGCCTGGATCCCGAAGCTCGGGCCGCTCGAATGGGTGCTCAACACGCCCTCGGCGCACCGCGTGCACCATGCCTCGAACCTTGAGTACCTCGACGGCAACTACGGCGGCGTGCTGATCGTGTTCGACCGGCTGTTCGGCACCTACATCCCCGAACGCGCCGACCTGCCCTGCCGCTACGGCCTCGTGAAGCCGATCACCTCGTACAACCTGCTCGAGATCGAGTTCAGCCAGTGGCGCGCGCTGTTCAAGGACCTGGCCTCGGCCCGCTCGGTGCGCGCCTTCGTCGGCTACCTCGTGAAGCCGCCAGGCTGGAACCCCGACGGGCCCGGCGAGACCACCGAGGAGCTGCGCCGCCGCGCGGCCGTCGAGGCTCCGGCGCCCGCCCCCACCACCGATTTCATTCCTGTCCAGATCAAGGAGCTGTCATGAACACGTCCTCTTCCCCCTCTCCCGCAGAACTCGAGAAGCGCGCCCGCCGCCGCGCCGGCGCCAAGATGGGCTGGTACATCCATGCCTTCGTCTACGTGCTGGTCAACCTCGGGCTGGTCGCGCTGTCGGCCTCGAAGGGCCACACCTGGGCCGTCTATCCGCTGATGGGCTGGGGCCTGGGCCTGCTGGTGCATGGCGCCGTGATCTGGTTCATCGCGCCGGGCGGCGACTTCTACGAGCGCCTGGTCGAACGCGAACGCCGCGCGCTGGCCGCCGGGGAGCGCCGTTGAACCAGGCCCCTGCCGCCGCCCGTCCCAGGTTCGGCATCGAGAACCTGCGCGACCTGCTGCGGCACGGGCTGATCACCGCCGTCTTCTGCTGCCTGATCGCGGCCGCGCTCAGCATCTCGAGCGGCCGCAGCTGGGCCAACCACATGGTCTATTCGATGGCGATCGGCCTGATCAGTTGGCTGTGCATCGACGGCGGCCGGCTGCTGATGAGCGGCCACCGCGAAGTGCTCTGGCCGCATGGCACGCAGAGCATCGCGCTGATCGGCTTCGGCGTGACCGCCGGCTTCCTGCTCGGCAACCTGATCGGCGACGCCTGGAGCGGCGCGCCTTTGCTCGACTTCCTCGACTACCGCGGCCACAAGCTGGCGACCACGCTCACCATCACGCTGGTCGCCACCGCCGGCGCCTGCTTCTTCTTCTACAGCCTCGGCAAGAGCAAGCACCTGCAGGGCCAGATCGAGCGCGCCCGGCGCGACGCCACCGAGGCGCGCCTCAAGCTGCTCGAGACCCAGCTCGAGCCCCACATGCTGTTCAACACGCTGGCCAACCTGCGGGTACTGATCACGCTCGATCCGCCGCGCGCCGTGGCCATGCTCGACCGGCTCAACAGCTACCTGCGCGTCACCCTCAGCGGCTCGCGCACGCTCGCGCATCCGCTGGGGGCCGAGTTCGACCGGCTGGCCGACTATCTCGAGCTGATGTCGGTGCGCATGGGCGAGCGGCTGCGCTACGCGCTCGAGCTGCCGGCCGAGCTGCGCGAAGTGCCGGTGCCGCCGCTGCTGCTGCAGCCGCTGGTGGAGAACAGCATCCGCCACGGCCTCGAGCCCAAGGTCGAGGGCGGCGAGATCGCGGTGCGCGCGCGCCGCGAGGGCGACCTGCTGGTGATCGAACTGAGCGACACGGGCATCGGGCTCGATGCCGCGTCGCCGCCGACGTCGCGGGACGGCGGCGGCTTCGGCCTCGAACAGGTGCGCGAACGGCTGACCACGGTCTACGGCCCGCGCGCCACCCTGACGCTGGCGCCCGGCGAGCACACGGGCACCCGCGCCACCTTGCGCTTTCCGCTGCAGGCCTCCTCCACCGGCGACGCGCCGGCCGCCTCCCCCACGCCATGAACACTGCCGCCATCCCCACCGCGCTGATCGCCGAGGACGAACCGCTGCTCGCGCAAGCGCTGAAGGCCGAACTGGCCGCCGCCTGGCCCGAGCTGAAGATCGCCGCCATCGCGGGCGACGGCCGCAGCGCCGTGCGCGAGGCGCTGCGGCTGCTGCCGCAGGTGCTGTTCTTCGACATCCGCATGCCGGGCCTCGACGGCCTGGGCGCCGCCACCGAACTGGCCGACGCCTGGCCCACGGACGAAGCGCCGATGCCGCAACTGGTCTTCGTGACCGCCTACGACGAGTACGCGGCCCGTGCCTTCGAGGCCCAGGCGATCGACTACGTGTTGAAGCCCGTGCAGCCCGAGCGGCTGCGCAAGACGGTGGCGCGGCTGAAACAGGCGCTGGCCGCGCGGCCGGCGGCCGAAACGCCGGCCGACGAGGCGCTGGACCGCACGCTGGCGCGCTGGCGCGAGGTGCTGGCCGCCGCGGGCGGCGCCAGTGCGCCGATGCCCGAGCCCTCGGCCACGCCGCTGCGCATGATCGCCGCCAGCGACGCCGGCGGCAGCACGGTGCGCATGGTGCCGATCGACGAGGTGCTGTATTTCGAGGCCGCCGACAAATACCTGCGGGTGCTGACCGCGGACCACGAATACCTGATCCGCACCCCGCTCAAGCAGTTGCTGCCGCAACTCGATGCGCAGACCTTCTGGCAGGTGCACCGGGCGGTCGTCGTGCGCGCCTCGGCCATCGAGGCGGTGCACCGCGACGAGGCCGGCAAGCTCGCCCTCGACCTGCGCGGGCGGCCCGAGCGGATACCGGTCAGCCGGCTCTACGCCCATCTATTTCGCGCGATGTGAAATCCGGGCCGATGCATCCCAAAGAAAAAGCCGGTTCCGAAGAACCGGCTTTTTCATTTGCTCACATTCAGCGTGGCATTTCAGCGCCAGTGACCGTGGCCATGACCGCGGTAGTAGCCGCGACCGTAGTAGCGCGGGCCGTAGTAGGCCGGCGGCGCGTAGTACACCGGGGCCGGACGGTAATAGACCGGCGGCGGGCGGTAGTACACCGGCGGCGGCGGGGCGTAGTAGACGGGGGCCGGCGGCGCATAGACCGGTGCCGGGTAGTAGGCGGGGCCGCCCACGCCCACCGCCACGCCGGGAACGCCGACGCCGATGGACCAGCTCACGTCGCCGCGAGCGCTGGCCGAGGTGGCCGCGAACAGGGCACCGGCGGCGACGACGCCTGCGGCGGCCCACTTGAAGAAGGTAGAACGGGTGACGCTCATGATGTTGGACTCCTTGTAGGGAAGGCATTCACTGCCCATGTACGTATTGAACGCGCCAAATGCAAAGTGGTTGCCCGCCGCATTGTGAAGAGCGTTGCCAAAGGTAACCTGAAGATCCCCCAAATTAGAATGCGTCGATGACCTCCCCGACCGACAAAGACGTCGCAAAAACACCCGCCGCACCCAGCAATTTCCTGCGCCACGTGATCGAAAACGACCTCGCCCAGGGCGCCTACACCGGCCGCCGCTGGGGCGGGGCTCCGGGCGATGCCGAACACCACGCCCATGGCATGAGCGACCCGGCCCGGGTCCGCCTGCGCTTTCCGCCCGAACCCAACGGCTACCTGCACATCGGCCACGCCAAGAGCATCTGGCTGAATTTCGAGCTGGCGCGCGAATACGGGGGCGTCTGCCACCTGCGCTTCGACGACACCAACCCCGAGAAGGAAGAGCAGGAGTACGTCGACTCGATCCGCGACGCCGTGGAATGGCTCGGCTACGAAACCTACCTCGCCGACCGCCCCAGCGCGCCCGGCGTGATGCAGCCGCACGAGTACTTCGCGAGCGACTACTTCGACTTCATGTACCGCGCGGCCGAATACCTGATCGGCGCCGGCCTGGCCTACGTCGACGAGCAGTCGGCCGAGGAAGTGCGCGCCAACCGCGGCGACTTCGGCAAGCCCGGCACCGACAGCCCGTACCGCAGCCGCAGCCCCGAGGAGAACCTCGCGCGCTTTCGCGAGATGCGCGACGGCAAGCTCGCCGACGGCGCCGCCACCCTGCGCGCCAAGATCGACATGGCGAGCCCCAACATCAACATGCGCGACCCGGCGCTCTACCGCATCCGACGGGCCACGCACCACAACACCGGCGACAAGTGGTGCATCTACCCGATGTACACCTACGCGCACCCGATCGAGGACGCGCTCGAGCAGATCACCCACAGCATCTGCACGCTCGAGTTCGAGGACCAGCGCCCGTTCTACGACTGGCTGCTCGACCGCCTCGCCGAGGGCGGCCTGATCGCCAGCCCGCACCCGCGCCAGTACGAATTCGCGCGCCTCAACGTGACGCACGTGCTCACCAGCAAGCGCAAGCTGCGCCAGCTGGTGGAGGAAAAGCATGTCGACGGCTGGGACGACCCGCGCATGCCCACGCTGGCCGGCCTGCGCCGCCGCGGCTACACGCCCGAGGCGCTGCGCCTGTTCTGCGAACGCAGCGGCACCACCAAGTCGGGCGGCTGGATCGACTACGCCGCGCTCGAGGCCGCGCTGCGCGACACCCTCGACCCCGTGGCGCCGCGCGCGATGGCGGTGCTCGACCCGGTCAAGCTGGTGATCACCAACTGGGGCGAGCTCATGGGCGGCGACGCTGCGCTCGACGACTGCTCGGCGCCGATCCATCCGCACCATCCCGAGCTCGGCAAGCGCGCCTTCAAGCTGGGCCGCGAGGTCTGGATCGAGCGCACCGACTACGAGGACGTGCAGCCCAAGGGCTTCTTCCGCCTGTTCCCCGGCAACAAGGTGCGGCTCAAGTACGGCCACGTCATCGAGTGCACCGGCGCCACGCGCGATGCCGAGGGCAAGCTCATCGAGGTGCAGGCGAAGCTGGTGCCCGACACCAAGAGCGGCACCCCGGGCGCCGACGCGATCAAGGTCAAGGGCAACATCACCTGGGTGGCCGTGGCCGACGCGGTGCAGGCGGAGGTGCGGCTCTACGAGCGGCTGTTCTCCGAAGCCAATCCGGGCGGCGGCGAGTTGTTCGATGAACTCAACCGCCACAGCCTCGAGGTCTGCGCGGCCTATGTCGAGCCCTCGCTCGCCGAAGCGAAGCCCGAATCGGCCTTCCAGTTCGAACGCCATGGCTACTTCGTGCTCGACGCCAAGGCGGCCGAGGACGGCCGGCGCGTGTTCAACCGCGCGGCGGGCATGCGCGACAGCTGGGGCAAGTAGGCGCCGGCGCTCTTGCCGCACCATGAACCGGGGCCGCGTGCCCCGGTTTTTCATGGTGCTTTCCGACAATCGGGCGCGGGCCATGACGCCACAATGCGGCCCATGTCACGCATCCTTCACGCTCCGCTCTCCACCCGCCGCACGCTCCTGATCGGCACCGCCGCCCTGCTCGCCCTGCCCGCCACGGCGGCGACCAGGAAGGCCGGCACCGCCAAGCCCCAGCCCCCCGAAGTCTGGCCACGCGCCTCCCAGGTCCCGGGCGGCATCGCGCGCCTGTCGCTCGGCCCCGCGGCCGCGCGCCCGCTGGCCACGACCGGCGGCGACGGCAACCAGCCCGTGCTGGTGCTCGGCGACGCCATCGAATGGACCGCCATCGTCGGCATTCCGCTCGCGGCCGAACCCGGCGAGGCCAGCATCTCGGTGCAGGCCCGGCCCGACGCCGCGCCGCGCCAGCTCGGCTACAGCATCGCGCCCAAGCAGTACCGCGAGCAGCGCCTGAACGTGGCGCCGCGCACCGTCGACCTCTCGCCCGAGGACCAGGCGCGCTACGAGCGCGAGCGCGACCACCTCGCCACCGTGACCGCCACCCGCACCGAGCTGCGCCCCGATGCCGCGCTGCAGATGCGCGTGCCCGTGCCGGGCCGCCGCTCGAGCTCCTTCGGCCTGCGCCGCGTGTTCAACGGCCAGTCGCGCAATCCCCACAGCGGCATGGACATCGCGGCCGGCACCGGCACCCCGGTGCTCGCGCCGCTGCCGGGCAAGGTCATCGACACCGGCGACTACTTCTTCAATGGCGGCACCGTCTGGCTCGACCATGGCGGCGGCCTGCTGACCATGTACTGCCACCTGAGCCGCGTCGACGTGAAGGTCGGCGACGTGCTCCAGACCGGCGACAAGCTCGCCGCGGTCGGCGCCACCGGCCGCGTGACCGGCCCGCACCTGCACTGGTCGGTGATGCTCAACCGCGCGATGGTCGATCCGGCGCTGTTCATTTCCGCCTGAACGTTGCGCCGGCACCTCGCCGGCGGTCCGGGCCGGGGCGCCTCTGTTGGCAAGGCGCTCGACGCAAGTAACAATTCGTTTTCAGACCGCGCGCCGGGAGGCCCCATCTCGGGGACGCGCGCCGGTCCGTTGCACTTGCACCAGCCCTCATGCAGAAGAACACGACCAGCGCGCCCCGGACCGGCAATGCCATGCCCATCAGCGACGTCCAGATCCAGAAGGCCGTCGCGACGCTCTCGAACGCGCTGCGCGCCGAGAACATCCAGGACCAGAGCTACCTCGGCCTGTACGTGGGCGAGGACGCGCTGCACGACATCCACAACCTCAACAACCAGGTCATCTATGGCCGGCGTGGCTCGGGCAAGACCCACCTGCTGAAGGCACTGCAGGAGAAGATCAACAACGACTTCCCGGCCTCGCGGCGGATCGCGGTCTACATCGATGCGCGCACCATCCTTCCACATGCCGAGGCCGACGGCCTGAGCTGGGAGCAGTACGCGGTCATCCTGTTCAAGAACGTCATCCGCAGCCTGGTGAATGCGTTCTCGAGCAACCTGCGCGCCATCCACGGCCGGGACGACGTCATTCCGCTGCGCCGCGATCCGCTCGACGTCGAGGCCGAGCGCCAGCTGCAGCAGCGGCTCGAGGCCATCCAGCGCGAACTCGACGGCAGCTCGCTCAACAAGCTCAAGGAAACGGCCCTGGCCGTCGAGTCGATCTCGCAGGCCGGCGCCTCGCTCAAGCTCTCGAAGGCGCCCGAGCTGCAGGCCTCGGGCAGCCTGCAGACCAAGTCGCAGGAATCCCGGCGCAAGGACCAGTTCATCAGCGTCTTCGACATCGCGAACCTGCTGCAGGACCTGAGCGAGGAACTGCAGCTGAACCGCGTCTTCTGCCTGATCGACGAATGGTCCGAGATCCCGAACTCGGCCCAGAAGCACCTGGCCGAACTGGTCAAGAAGTCCTTCATCGCGAGCTGCTTCAGCTTCAAGATCGCCGCGATCCCGAACCGCACCGACCTCGGCCACAAGACCGACGAGAAGTTCTACGGCCTGGAGGACGGCGGCGACATCTTCGGCTACCAGCTCGACAACCGCTACGTGTTCGAGATCGACAAGGCCAAGACCCGCAACTTCTTCAACCAGCTGCTGTGCAAGCACCTCGAGCAGCACAGCCCCAGCCTGTCCGACGAGCTGCTGCTGCCCTCGCGCAAGAACAACGATGCCTTCATCAACGCCTTCCTCACCAACAAGGCGCTGGGCGAACTGCTGATCGCGAGCGCGGGCATCCCGCGCGACTTCATCAACCTCTTCATCCACTCGTACGCGCAGTTCAAGAGCTCGGGCTCCAAGCACATCTCGATCAAGAACGTGCGCGCCGCCACCTCGGGCTGGTACGAGACCGACAAGAAGAAGCAGGTCGACGAGCACTCGGTCGAGAAGAACCTGCTCGAGAAGATCGTGCAGGAGATCGTGGTCGGCAAGAACTCGAGCCACTTCATGATCAGCGAGAAGTACTCGGCCAATCCGCACATCCTCGGTCTGGTCGATTTCCGCGTGCTGCACCTGCGCAAGAAGGGCTACTCGCACAAGGACATGGCGGGCGAGACCTTCAACGTCTACTCGATCGACTACGGCTGCTACAACCACCTGAACATCACGCGCACCGCGCTCGACAACAACACGCTCGAGAACCTCAAGGTGCGCGACGACATCCGCGACATCCGCCGCATCCACCTGAGCGACGCCTTCTTCCAGAAATTCCAGCTCGCGGTCGGCGAGGCCTTCATGTGCGAGCACTGCAAGAAACCGGTCGACACCACGCACGCGGCCTTCGTGAAGCAGTCGCTGTGCAACCACTGCTTCGAGAAGATTCCGGCGCGCAGTGCGCTGGCGGCTTGAGAAGCGAGCATCCGGCCATGCCTGGGCGCCACAGCTTCACCACCGCCTGCCTCGATCCCGCCATGCCCCCGGCTTCGCGCGCCGCCGCGCTCGCGCTGCTCAACACCCGCCTGCACCCCGCGCTGCAATCCGTGGTGGCAGCAGAGGTCGCCGCGGGCAACCGCGTGAGCGACGCCGGCGCCGACTGGCCCGACCCCGGCTCGGTGCATGTCACGCTGTGCGACCGCTTCGGCGATCGCCACGCGAACGAGCACGTGGTGTTCAGCCTCTGCGACGACCCGCACTACTGGCACGCCGACTACAGCACGATCGACGTGCCGCGGCACCTGCTCATCTGCTGAGCGCCGCGGCCCGTCGCCCGGCTCAGATCGGCTGCGTCAGGTAGAGCGCCTCGCGCCCCACGATCACGCGCTGCGCCGGCATGAACACGGTGCAGTCGTCGACCGGCGCGCGGATCTCGTCGGGGCCGTTGGTGGCGATCAGCTCGCCCTTGGCGAAGGTCTCGAAGCCGATCAGCGGGCGCACGAAGGCGAAGTCCTCGCTCTGGATCACGTGCGTCTGCAGCAGCTTGAAGCGGCGCTGCGGCTCGGGCGCGGGGGCGGCCGGGTCCTTGTCGACCAGGCCGAAGTAGGCGAGGAAGTCGTAGGTGACGGCGGTCGCCAGGTCGGAGGCCGAGCGCAGGAAATGCTGGCCGCACTCGACCACCATCGCCACGCCCTTCCCGTCGGGTCCGCCATGGCTGCCGTACTGGATCAGCGGCGTGCCCGAGCCCAGGCCGTCGGGCATCACGAGGTGCACGGGCGGCCGGCCGATGGCCATCGCCACCTTGGCATTGCGCTCGAAGGACGGGTAGACCCAGAACGGCACCACCGGCTGGCTGGTGGAATGGATGTCGAGGATGTGGTCGGCCGCATCGACCACGGGCCGCAGGATGCGCGCGCGGCGCAGCTCGGGGCTGTCTTCGCTGCCATCGAGCCACTCGGGCGACCAGATGCGGTTGAGGTTGTGGACGATCTGGCGGCTGTCGTAGGGCGCGGCCTCGGTGAAGGACTCGTAGGCGTCGATGTTCGCGAAGCTCACGGTGAGCGTGCCGATCTTCGGCCGCACGCCGTGGTCGAGCAGGTGCGTGGCGGCCGTCATGCCGCAGATCTCGTTGCCGTGCGTCAGGGCGTTGATCAGCACGTGCGGGCCCGGTTTGCCCGATTCGAAGCGGTGCACGTACTCGACGCCGACATTGCCCTGGCGGTAGGCGGAGAGATCGCGCGGGAGGACTTCGAGGGCGGGTGGGGATTGGGTCATGGTGGGGTGTGGCGGCTCGGGCGGGAACGGGTCGCGCGAGTTTGCTACAGGCGGCGCGTTCTTGCTGGGCACCGGTTCCGGCCCGATACGCTTCAAATCTGAAGCGTATCGGCGCAATTTGCGCTTCATGCCGCCGATTCGCCCCGCCGCGCCAGGCATTCCGCCAACGCCTCCACCCCCAGCTGATAGACCCCTTGCCGCCGATGCACCTCGAACCCCAGCCGGCGGTTGATCGCGAGGATCGGCGCGTTGGCCTCGGCGTTGTAGGTCACGACGGTGCGCAGTTCGGGATGCAGCGCGCGCACGCTGTCGAGCATCGCGGCCTTCACCGCCTTGGCCAGCAAGCGGCCGCGCCAGGCGCGCGCCACGCCGGTCAGGCGCTGGTGCAGGCGGTCGGGGGTGCGCGGGTCCCAGTGCGCCTCGCACATCGCGGCCAGCGTGCCGTCGGCGTCGACCAGCAGCACCAGGTGGTGCTCGCCGCCGCTGCGGTCGAGTTCGCGGTACCAGTTGGCATAGCCGTCGAGCTCGTAGCGCGCGGGCGGCAGCTCGAGTTCGCCGAGCGGCATGTCGTTGAACAGGTCTGAGAACGGCGCCATCAGCTGCGCGAGGCGCGCCATCGGCGTGCGGCCGGGATGGATCTCGAAGCGCAGCGCGCCACCGGCCGTGCCCTGCGCCCTCCAGCGCGCGAGCTCGTCCGCGTCGAGGCCGTCGATGGGCATGCGGTTCTCGACCACGCGGTGCTTGAGGACCGCGCCCGAGGCTTCGAGGAAGGCATGGCCCGGCGGGTAGAAGGTGTTCATCGTCGCGACGGTCTTGCGGTGCTCGCGCATGAAGGCCAGCAACGGCACGAGCAGCCGGCTCCCGACGCCGCGGCGCCGGTGCGCGCCCAGCACGCCGAGCCAGGCCTCCGCGTGCAACGCGAACGGCTCGCTGTTCGGTGCGTCGGGCCGGCGCCGCCAGAGGATGATGTTGCCGACCAGCTCGTCGCCTTCGCGCGCGACGAAGCGCTCGGCCTCGAAGAAGGGCATGGGGCGCCGCGCGTCGTGCTCGAAGTCGGCATCGGCCGCCTGCGGCTCGCCGGGGTGCAGCTCCTCGTCGCGAAGGCGCCGGAAACGGTGGAAGCGCGCCCATTCGGACGGATCGTCCGCGTGGACATCGAAGCGCCGGATCTCGATCGCGTGGTTCGCCATCTCCCGTCCTCCATGTTCTTGTCGGGGGCGCGATTGTGCCGAAGCGCGGTCGCGTCGCGCGCGCGGGCGAGCGCATCTTTGGCTTGGCCGAAGGTTGGCGCTTCACAATGGCATTTCCGCCCCCTTCGACGAGGAGTTCGCACATGCCCTTCCCGCCGCTGTCCCGCCTGGCCCTGGCCGCCGCGGCCCTGCTCGCGCTCGCGGGCGCCGCCGCAGAGGAAACGAAGACCGACCCCGTCTACACGCGCGCCCGCCTGATGTCCTCGCACGAGGAGCCCGGCGGCAAGCTGTACCTGCACCTGAAGATTCCGCCGCGCTCGAAACTGCCGTTCACCACCCAGACCTTCAGGCTGGCCGACCGCAAGCTCGCGGCCGACATCGCCGACGGCACGCCGGTCGAGTTCGTCTCGCGCCACCTCGACGGCGAGAACACGGTGGTGGCGATCCGCGCGGTGGCCGAGTGCCCGCGCTTCCAGAAGTGCTGAGCCGCCCCCGCCGCGAACCGTTCACCAGTTGACTTCGCGCTCCGGCGTCGCCGAGATGTGGTGGATCGAGAGGTCGGCGCCGTCGAATTCCTCTTCCTGCGACAGCCGCAGCCCGACGGTCTTCTTGAGCACGCCGTAGACCAGCGCGCCGCCGAGCAGCGCCCAGACCACGCCCATGGCGGTGCCGATGAGCTGCGCGCCGAGGTTCACGCCGCCGATGCCGCCCAGTGCCTGGGTGCCGAAGATGCCGGCCGCGATGCCGCCCCAGGTGCCGCACAGGCCGTGCAGCGGCCAGACGCCGAGCACGTCGTCGATCTTCCACTTGTTCTGCGTCAGCGTGAACATCGCGACGAAGATGGCGCCGGCCACGCCGCCCACCACCAGCGCGCCGATCGGGTGCATCAGGTCGGAGCCCGCGCACACCGCCACCAGGCCGGCCAGCGGGCCGTTGTAGACGAAGCCGGGGTCGTTCTTGCCCATGGCCAGCGCCACCAGCGTGCCGCCGACCATCGCCATCACGGAGTTGACCGCGACCAGGCCCGAGATCTTGTCGATGGTCTGCGCGCTCATCACGTTGAAGCCGAACCAGCCCACGCACAGCACCCAGGCGCCGAGCGCGAGGAACGGGATGTTCGACGGCGGATGCGCGGCCAGCGAGCCGTCGCCGCGGTAGCGGTTGCGCCGCGCGCCCAGCAGCAGCACGGCCGGCAGCGCGAGCCAGCCGCCCACGGCATGCACCACCACCGAGCCCGCGAAGTCGTGGAACTCATGGCCCGTGACCGAGGCGATCCAGTCCTGGATGCCGAAGTGCTTGTTCCAGGCGATGCCTTCGAAGAAGGGATAGACGAAGCCGACGATGACGGCGGTGGCGATCAGCTGCGGCCAGAACTTGGCGCGCTCGGCGATGCCGCCCGAGATGATGGCCGGGATGGCGGCCGCGAAGGTCAGCAGGAAGAAGAACTTCACCAGGTCGTAGCCGCTGCGGGCCGACAGCTCGGTGGCGCTGACGAAGAAGTGGGTGCCGTAGGCCACGCCGTAGCCGACGAGGAAGTAGACGATGGTCGAGACCGAGAAGTCGACCAGGATCTTCACGAGCGCATTGACCTGGTTCTTCTTGCGGACCGTGCCGAGTTCGAGAAAGGCGAATCCCGCATGCATGGCCAACACCATGATCGCGCCTAGAAGGATGAACAGCGCGTCTGCGCCCTGTTTGAGTGCGTCCATTGGAGCTTCTTGCTGGTTTTTGGATTGATTTGGTGCACCGCACCTGAATTCAGCAGGACGGCGGGCCAATGAAGCAAAAATGGTGCCTGTAAGCTCGTCAATGGTGCGAAACGGGCCGAGATGGGGCTTGGAGAGTCCGTCGAGCAGGCGCGGCGCACCGGAACGGATGGCGCCTGACGGTGCATGGCGCACCCTCGCGGCGGCTCGGGCGGCGGCTCAGGCGGCGGTGGCGCCGCGCAGGGCCTCGCGGTAGCGCCGGCTGCAGGGCACGGTGCTGCCGTCGTGCATGTGCAGCCGGGCATCGCCGCCATCGAGCGGCTCGATCTCGCGCAGCCGCGACAGATTGACCGCATGGCTGCGATGCACGCGCACGAACAGCGCGGGATCGAGCTGGGTCAGGAAATCGGTCAGCGTGGCGCGCAGCAGGTAGTCGTGGCCGTTGACGTGCAGGCCGACGTAGTTGCCCTCGGCCTGCAGCCAGTCGATGTCGCCGGCGGCAATCAGGAATTCGCGGCGCAGCTTGCGCACCAGGAAGCGCTCGGGGCGCGCGGGCGCCGGGGGTGGCGCGGGCATGGCGGGCGGCGGCGGTAGCTCGTCCGCGGCCGGCGCGGGCGCGGCATCGGCCGGGCGTGGCGGCCCTTGCGGCCCTTCAGGCGCCTCGTCCGGCGCGTCGAGCACCCGCGCCTCGCCCTGCCAGCGCAGCATGAACAGCCGGTAGGCCCAGATCCCGAACACGATCGAGACGTAGGCGCGCACGTCCTTCAGGTACTCGTAGCCCCACTGCGCGGCCCAGCCGCCGAAGGCGTAGTGCTCGCCGGCGGCGGCGTAGGCCAGCGAGCGCAGTGCGAACATCGCCATCACGTGGAGCACGCTGAACACCACGCTGGCCGCGAGATGCCAGGCCAGGTAGCGCACCAGCCTGCCGGGCGCGAGCGAGGCCAGCGGCGACAGCCGCCGCTCCAGCGCCACGATGGCCGGCACCAGCAGCAGCAGCACGAGGTGGCTCGAGCCCTCCCAGACCACGATCTCCCAGGTCTCGCGCGGCACGGCGCGCGAGCGCGCGTCGACCATCGCCACCGTGGTGTTGAACAGCGCCTGCAGCGCCATCACGACGATCCAGAAGCCGACCTCGACATAGCGGCGGATCGGCTCGTAGCGGTGGTAGAGGTCTTTGCGCGGGCCGGCCATGGCCGGCGATTGTCGCGATCCGCGTGGCGAATGGGGCGACAGCGGCGGCCCGGGGACGGATTTCGCCCCCTGTTTCGTCCCACCGGGACCACCGCTCGTCACAAAGCCCGGGCGGTCCGTCCCCCGGATGCGCCGCCGCCGCGCCGCGCCCGGACCATGGCCGCTCGTTCACCCCGATCCAGGAGCCCCCATGCCCGCCGACCGTTTTCCACGCAACTCCGTCCCGCCGGCCACCGACCCGCGCCGGCACGACATCGACGCCCTGCGCGCCCTCGCCTTCCTGCTCGTCATCGTCTACCACGTGGCGATGTACTACGTGGCCGACTGGCCCTGGCACCTCAAGAGCCCGCATGCGGCCGAATGGCTGCAGTGGCCGATGCGGATCCTGAACCTCTGGCGCATGGACCTGGTGTTCCTGATCTCGGGCGTCTCGCTGGCCTTCCTGAGCCGCCACCAGGGCACGGCGGCGCTGCTGCGCGGCCGCGGGCTGCGGCTGATGCTGCCGCTGGCCTTCGGCATGGCGGTGGTCGTGCCCTGGCAGGCCTATGCCGAAGGCGTGGCCAACGGCCTGGTGGCGCCGGGCTTCGGCGCCTTCCTGCTGCGCTACCTGCCGATGAGCCAGCCCTGGCCCAAAGGCGCCTTCGCGGGCGCCGAGTTCGGCATCACCTGGAACCACCTCTGGTACCTGCCGTACCTGTTCGTCTACACGGCCGCGGTGGCGCTCACCTTGCCGTTGTGGCGTTCCGCCGCAGGCCAGGCGCTGCGCCGGGCCTTCAACGGGCTGCGCGGCGGCTGGCTGCTGCTGCTGCCGGCGCTGCCGCTCGCGGCCTTCACGCTGCTGCTGGCGCCGCACTACCCGCCGACCCACAACCTGGTGCGCGACCCCTTCCTGCACAGCATCTACTTCACCGTCTTCCTCTACGGCTACTGGATGGGCGCGGACAGCGGCATCTGGCGCGAGCTCGAGCGGCTGCGCCGCGTGTCGCTGGCGCTGGCCGTGGCGGTGGTCGCCGCCTACATCGCGGCGCGCACGCTGGGCGCCGGCAGCGTGCCGAACGAAGTCAACGCCGTGCTGCGCTCGCTCTACCTCTGGGCCGCGGTCGCCACCCTCCTCGGCCATGGCCACCGTTACCTGAACCGACCCTGGCCCTGGCTGCGCTGGGCCAATGCCTCGGTCTATCCCTGGTACATGCTGCACCAGACGCTGATCGTGCTGGCGATCGTCTGGCTGGCGCCGCTGGCGCTCGGCCCGGTGCTCGAGCCGGCGCTGATCCTCGCGGTCACGCTGGGCAGCTGCTGGCTGCTCAACGACGCGCTGATCCGCCGCGTGCGCTGGCTGCGGCCGCTGTTCGGCCTGCCGCCGCAGGAAAAGCGGACGCCGGATCGGGCGCCCGCGGCGGCCCTGACGGCCGCGCGCTGAAGGCCTCAGCCCTTGTCGTCGGGCACCGGCACCAGGATCGTGCTGCCCGTGGCCAGCAGCTTCAGCGTGCCGTCCTCGGCCTCGCCGAACAGCTCGGCGGCGGTGAAGACCTGCTTGCGCCCGGCCTTCACGACGCGTCCGCGCGCCACGAAGACGCGGCCCAACGCGGGCGCCATGCAATCGACCGAGAAGTGCGAGGCCAGCACGCGGCCCGCCACGGTGGCGGCCGCGAAGCCGCAGACGGTGTCGAGCAGCGCGCCGATCATGCCGGCATGCAGGAAGCCGGCGTACTGGCCCATGTCGGCCTCGCGCCATGCCATGCGCAGCTCGGCCTCGCCCTTTTCCGCGCGCATGACTTCGAAGCCGGCCCAGCGGTTGAATGCGGCCGTTCGATTCAAGGCCTGGATGGTGTCTAGCATCGGATGCTCCTTCGAGAGGGGGACTCTCCTTGTCGACCAGAATGGGTCGAGCCCACTCTACGAAGCGCCCCCGGCCCGGTCCGTCGCGTCCGTGACCGGAACGCGCGCGGCAGTTGCATCGGCGACAGCCCGCGCACGCAGCGCGAGCGCCGCGATCGACAGCGCGAAGGCCAGCGCGCTGGCCGCGCAGCGCCAGAGGTTGGCGGCATGCCAGCGTGCGCGCGTCTCGGCCCAATCGGGCGGCAGAGCCCGCGGATCCCACGACTCGGTGTAGGCATTGAGCGGCAGGTTCACCTGCGCGGTGAACACCACGATGCCCAGCGCATAGAGCACGCCCGCGAACGCGAGCAGGCCGAACCAGCCGCGCCGCCATTCGCGCCATTCGCCCCGTGCGGCCGCGAGCGCCAGCGCGCACAGCACCGGCGGGCCGAAGAAGAAGCCGAAGAACATCGCGTGCCGCACATGGCGGTTGAGGCTGGACTGCACGGTGGCATAGCTCGCGCCGTCCATCTGCAGCGTGGCGAGGCTGACGTTGAAGCCGTAGGCCCAGAAGAAGCCGGCCATCAGGCCGAAGGCGAAGACGGCGAGGCCGTGCAGGCCCCAGCCTGCAAGAGACAGCGCGAAGGAGATCGGTGAGGTACGTGGCGACATGCGCCGACTGTGGCGCGCGCCGCCCCGGCCCGCCTTAACCTGCGATAAGCCCCATCTCCGCGCGCAGCCGCGACAGCGAAACATCGGTCATGCCGAGGTAGGACGCCAGGTGGCGCAGCGGAATGCGCCGCGCCCAGTCGGGCCGCTCGCGCAGCAGCGCCTCGTAGCGGGCGCGCGCGTCGCATTGCAGGAAGGCCTGCTCGCGCCGCAGCTTGTCGTCGAACAGGCCCGCCAGCGCCGCCAGCCGCAGCGCGGTCCACGAGGGCAGCGCCGCGACCGCCGCGTCGAGCGCGTCGCACGGCAGGCAGCGCACCACGGCGGGCTCGAGCGCCGCGATGAAGAAGGCCGCCGGCTCGTCGCGCAGCAGCGGCGTCACGGGCCAGACGAAGGCGTCCTCGGCATGGAAGTTCTTGTTCGACTCGCGGCCCTCGGCGTCGAGGTAGTACAGCCGCAGCAGCCCGCGCTCGACCCAGAAGGCATGGCGCCAGGCGTTGCCCGCGGCCAGCAGCACGGCATGCGGCGCCAGCGTCTCGCGGCGGGCCGCGCCGGCGAGCGCGGCGAGCGGGCCGGCACCGAGTTCGGGGAAGCGGCGCGCCAGGGCCGCGTGCCAGGCGGCATCGGTGGCGGCCGGCTGCTGCATGGTCCGGTGCCTCAGGCGACCGCGTCGTCCTCGGCGGCCGCGGCCTTGCCGCCCTTGCGCTGCTGCTTGCGCGCGGCCTTCTTGGCCTCGCGCTCGGCATCGGCGCGCTGGCCCTCGGCCAGCCACTGGGCGAACTCCTCGGGCGTCTCGAGCGTGATGCGCCCGAGGTTGCCGGCGCGGAACTCGTGCATCACGATCTCGGCCGCCTTCTGCAGGTTCACGCGCCCCTTGCCGAGCAGCGCGCCGCGCTTGCGGCCGATGGTGTCGAGCAGCGCCTCGTCGCGCATCTCGGCGAGCTCCCCGGGCGCATGCTCGTGCTCGACCAGCTTGAAGCGCGCCACCAGCCCCGCCGCGTAATGCTGCTTGAGGTAGCCGAGCAGCTCGAGCGCCACCTCCTCCTCGTCGAAGGCATTGCGACCCACGGCGCCGCTGGCCGCGAGGTTGTAGCCGCTCTTGGGCACCACGATGCGCGGCCACAGCATGCCGGGCGTGTCCCAGAGGTAGAAGTCGTCGGCCAGCGTGATGCGCTGCTCGAGCTTGGTGATGCCGGCCTCGTCGCCGGTCTTGGCCTTGCGCCCGCCGGTCAGGGTGTTGATCAGCGTCGACTTGCCCACGTTCGGAATGCCGCAGATCAGCACCCGCATCGGCTTGGCGAGCCCGCCGCGGTTGGGCGAGAGCGCATGGCAGGCGCGCACGATCTGCTGCGCGGGCGTGGACAGGCTGGCGTCGAGCGGGATCGCGCGCGTGGCCGGCAGGCCGTTGTAGTGCGCGAGCCAGCGCTCGGTGCGCTCGGGGTCGGCCAGGTCCTGCTTGTTGAGCACCTTGAGCGCCGGCCGGTTGGCGGTCAGCCGCGCGAGCATCGGGTTGGCGCTCGAGCCGGGCAGCCGCGCGTCGAGCAGCTCGATCACCACGTCGATGTCCTTCACGCGCTCGGTGATCGCCTTCTGCGTGAGATGCATGTGACCGGGGAACCACTGGATCGCCATCGGTGCGTGTCTTTCTTGTGTTTGTGGCTGCGGGATGGAATGGGACGGTGCATGCACCGGTCCGGGGTGCGCATTGTGAACCGCGAACCTGAATCGATCGATACGCCCCCGCCGCGCGGGGATACCGGGGTCTTTGCCGCGCGGCGCATGGCCGCACGCTTGCAAAGTCTTGCGCCGCTCGCGCGTGCCAGCCCCTATGATTTGTCGCAGAGCGCGCCTTCCGGCGTCGGTCGAATCCAGACTTTTTTCAAGGAGTTGCCGCGATGAAACCCGTCTCCGAACTGCTCAAACGTCACGACTCCGCGGCCTGGCGGACCTCGCCGGGCACCACGGTGTTCGATGCGCTGGCCACGCTGGCGCATTTCGAGGTCGGTGCCCTGATGGTGATGGAGGGCGACCGGCTGGTCGGCTTCCTCTCCGAGCGCGACTACACGCGCAAGGTCGCGCTGCAGGGCAAGAACTCCAAGGAGGTCAAGGTCTCGGAGATCATGACGCCCGACGTGATGACCGTGAACCCGCAGACCCCCACCCAGACCTGCATGGCGCTGATGAGCCAGCGCAAGTTCCGCCACCTGCCGGTGGTCGACGGCGACAGGGTGGTGGGCATGATCTCGATCCAGGACCTGATGGACGACATCATTGCCGACCACGAGCAGACCATCGAGCAACTCACGCACTACATCCAGAGTTGAGCGAAGGCGGCGCCGCCGCCCTTTTTCGGCCCCCGCGTCAGGCAGGCGCGACCGGACGACGCTAGACTGCGCGCGCCCGCCCCTCGCGGCCGGGCGCCACCTCGTGGCCCTCCCCCCAAGATCACCGAACCACAAGGGTCTGCAATGAGCTTGCAGTCGGCCGAACTGCTTTTCCGGCAGGGCCAGTATTCCGCTGCGCAGAAAGTGCTGCTGCAGCTGCTGAAAAAAGGCCAGCACATGGCCGCCGCGAACCGGCTGCTGGGCTTCATCGCGGGCCAGACGCAGGACTTCCCGCAAGCCATCGAGCGGCTGCGCGCCTCGCTGCACTACGACCCGAATTCCCTCGAGAGCTGGTACTACCTCGGCGTGGCCTGCCAGAAGTCGGGCCAGCACCGCGCCGCGGCCGAGGCCTTCGGCACGCTGCTGCAGCGCCAGCCGAACCTGTTCGAGGCCGAGCACGACCTGGGCCTCGCGCTGCTCGCGCTCGGCAAGGCCTCCGAAGCGCTGGCCCATTTCGACCGCGCGGTGCAATTGCGCCCGGGCGCCTTCGAGGCCCACATGAACCGCGGCGCAGCCTGCGGCAAGCTGCGCCTGCATGCACAGGAACTTCAGTGCTACGAAAGCGCGCTGGCGCTGCAGCCCGCGCATCCCACGCTGATCGAGAACTACGGCACCGCGCTGTGCCAGGCGCGGCGCTTCGCGGACGCGGCACAGCTGTACGACCGGACCCTGCGCGAGCATCCCGGCGACGCCGACTACGCCTTCGCGCGCGGCGGCCTGCTCTATGCGCGCGCGGCCATCGCCGACTGGCAGGACTTCGACGCCCAGATGGCGCTGCTGCGCGAGGACATCCGCGCGCAGCGCGAATGCATCGAGCCCTTCGCGCTGCTGATCCTGCCCTCCACGCCGCAGGAACAGCTGCAGGTGGCGCGGCTGCATGCGCAGCGCCACTACCCGATGGCGGCCGAACCGCTGCACGCGCCGGTGCGCGCCGAGGGCGAGCGCCTGCGCGTCGGCTACATCTCGGCCGACTTCGGGCGCCACGCCACCTCCTTCCTGGTGGCCGAGGTGTTCGAGCGCCACGACCGCGAGCGCTTCGAGGTCACGGCGATCTCGCTGCGCCAGAGCGACGGCAGCGCGATGCGCGAGCGGCTCGAGCGGGCCTTCGACCGCTTCGTCGACGCGCACGAGCTGTCGGACAGCGAGACCGCGCAGGCCATCGCCGACCTCGGCATCGACATCCTGGTGGACCTCGGCGGCTACACCATCGATGCGCGGCCCTCGGTGCTGGCGCTGCGGCCGGCGCCGCTGCAGCTCAGCTACCTGTGCTTCCCGGGCACGCTGGGCGCGCCCTTCATCGACTACCTGGTGGCCGATCCCTTCCTGATCCCCGAGGCGGCACGTGCGGACTACAGCGAGAAGATCCTCTACCTGCCCGACGCCTACCAGCCCAACGACTCGCGCCGCGAGACCGCCACCGGGCCGCTGTCGCGCGCCGATGCCGGCCTGCCGGAAGCGGCCTTCGTCTTCTGCAACTTCAACAACGGCCAGAAGCTCACGGCCGCGTTCTTCGACATCTGGCTGCGGCTGCTCGCGCGGGTCGAGGGCAGCGTGCTCTGGCTCAAGGGCGGCACAGAAGCCTACGAACGGAACCTGCGCGAGCGCGCCGCCGCGCACGGCATCGCCTCGGAGCGGCTGGTGTTCGCGCCCTGGGCCGAGCAGTCGGCCCACCTGCAGCGCCTGGCGCTGGCCGACCTGTGCCTGGACAACCTGCCCTACAACGCCCACACGACCGCCAGCGACGCGCTGTGGGCCGGGCTGCCGCTCGTGAGCTGCGTGGGCCAGACCTTCGCCGGCCGCGTGGCGGGCAGCCTGCTGGGTGCTGCCGGTTTCCCGCAGCTCGCGACCGACTCCCCGGCCGCCTACGAGGCGCTGGCCCTGGCGCTCGCCACCGACCCGCCGCGCCTCGCGGCCCTGCGCGCCGAGCTGGCCGCCGCGCGCGGGCACTGCGCGCTGTTCGATACCGCGACCTACACGCGCCATCTCGAAAACGGTTTCGCCGCGGCCTGGGAGCGCCACCGGGCGGCGTTGCCGCCCGAGCACATCGTGGTGCCGCGCCTGGGCGCGTAGCCCGTCCCTTCGTCCGCGGATCGCCAACCCTGCCCGGCCCGCCGGCAGGGCCTTGGCCTACGCGCGCCACGGTTTCAGCGTTCAGAGTGAAGACTCGTTTCGATCCTCCAACCTGACATCCAAGAAGGGAGACACTGGACATGCAGATACAGGTCAACACGAGCAACGGCATCGACAACAAGGAAGCGCTCGAGCGCTGGGCCGACACCGAGATCCAGCAGCAGCTGCAGCGCTTCGCCGACGACGTGACACGCGTGGAAGTGCACCTGAGCGACGAAAACCACGAGAAGGCCGGCGAACGCGACAAGTGCTGCGTGATGGAAGCGCGGCTCGCGCACCACCAGCCGCTGGCGGTGAAGCAGCACGCGTCCAGCATGGACGAGGCCTTCCGCGGCGCGTCCGACAAGCTCAAGCGCCTGCTCGACAGCACGCTGGGCCGGCTGCACAACCACCGCGACCGCGAGTCGATCCGCCGCGACGGCGGCATGGGGCTGGTGGCCGAATAAGCCTTCGGCGCCCTTCAGCTTCGACGCGCGCGGCGCGAAGGCGCCGGCGCGTCCGGCTGGCGCGGTGGCCGCGCCGGCTCGGGCGCGCCGGTGGGGATGAGCGGCGGGCGCTGCCCGCTCTCGATCCAGGCGTCGTAGAAGTCGATCTTGCGGTCGACCAGCGACAGCGCGCGCTTCCAATCGGCGATGGTCTGCTGCACGCGCTCGCGGTGCGCCGCGAGCAGCGCGCGCCGCTCGGCCAGGGTGGCGCGGCCGCGCAGCGCGAGCGCCGTGTACTCGCGCATCTCGGCGATCGACATGCCGGTGCGGCGCAGCCGGTCCATCAGGTCGAGCCAGCCGATGTGGGGCTCGCCGTACAGGCGCCGCCCGCCCGCGTCGCGCACCACGCCGGGCACCAGCCCCTGGCTCTCGTACCAGCGGATCGCATGCACGCTGCGGCCGGTGCGCTGCGCCAGCTCGCCGATCAGGAACGGCGTGCCCTGCGCGACGCCGCGCCGGGCCTCAGCCGCCGGCATCGGCCGGGGCCGCGACCGCCGGCGCGTCCAGCGCCGAGGCCACCAGGCCGGTGTCGAAATACTCGATCAGTTCCTTCACCAGGCCTCCTTCGAGTCGGTAGACGTAGCAATAGCGGTTGTTGTAGCGGCGCCCGGCATGGGTCAGCACGTCGCCGCTGAATTGCACCACCACCCGGTCCTCGTCGGCCAGGACGTGCTCGGTGCGGCTGGTGTAGGGGGTGGCGAACTGGGCGAACAGCGGGTTCAGCAGCTCCTCGCGGATCGCCTTCCTGCCGCGGTAGGTGCGCGACCAGGCGGTGCTGCCCTCGAGCTTCCAGGTCGCGTCGTCGGCGAAGCCTTCAAGGAAGGGCCGGCTGTTGCCCTGGTCGAGCTGGGCGTGGATGTGCTGGATGAGCGCCTTGTTGCTGGCGGTGGTGGTCGTGGTCATGGCGATGTCCTCTTGAGCGTCAATGGAAAGCACCGGAGGGCCCGGTGGATTTCATTGGAAGTGCTCGTGTGCACTCGAGGTCAAGCGCCATGAACGCCCGGGCGGAATTCAGCCGCGCGCCGCCTTCGCCTTCGCGACCTCGTTCGCGCCCTGGGCGGTGCCGCTCTGGGGCACCTGCTCGCCCTCGCGCGCGCGCACCTCGTCGAGCCGCGCGGCCAGCTGCTCGGGCGTGTCGCCGCCGATGCCGATCCAGGCGCCCTGCGTGAGCGTGATGTGCGCGGCCTCGAAGGTGCCGGCGCCCGCGCACAGGATGGCGCGCGTAGGTGCGTTCTCGGCCGCCAGCACCAGCATCGCCGGCACAACGGCCTCGGGCTGGAAGGCCTCGAGCATGTCGGGCGGGAACAGGTCCTCGGTCATGCGCGTGGCCGCGGTGGGCGCCAGGCAGTTGACGCGGATGTCGTTCTTCGCGCCCTCGATGCTCAGGGTCTGCATCAGGCCCACCAGCGCCAGCTTGGCGGCGCCGTAGTTGCTCTGGCCGAAGTTGCCGTACAGGCCGCTCGAGGAGGTGGTCATCACGATGCGGCCGTACTTCTGCGCGTTCATCAGCGCCCAGACGGCCTTGGTGCAATTCACGGCGCCCATCAGGTGCACGTCGACCACCAGTTTGAAGTCGGCCAGTTCCATCTTGGCGAAGCTCTTGTCGCGCAGGATGCCGGCGTTGTTCACGAGGATGTCGACCCGGCCCCAGGCATCGACCGCCTGCTGCACCATGGCCTGCACGGCCTCGAAGTCGGTGACCGAGGCGCCGTTGGCGATCGCCTCGCCGCCCGCGGCCTTGATCTCGTCGACCACCGCCTGCGCCGCGCTCACCGAGCCGCCCGAGCCGTCGCGCGCCCCGCCGAGGTCGTTGACCACCACCTTGGCGCCGCGCGCCGCGAGGGCCAGCGCATGCTGGCGGCCCAGGCCGCCGCCGGCGCCGGTCACGATGGCCACGCGGCCCTGGAAGTCGATGCTGCTGTCGTTGCTCATGTCGTCTCGGTCTCTCGGAGGATGGATGGAGGGCGCGTCCGAACCGCACGCGCCGCGGCGCGTTTTACCTCAGAAAGTACCGCGCGGCCGTACCCGGGCGGTCCCGCCAGTCACTCGTGCGACGAGGTTTCGTGCAGGGTTTCGCAGTAGGCGACGAGCTGGTCGAGCTCGGCCGACTTGTCGAAGAAGGCGTCGGCGCCCAGCAGGCGCGAGCGGTCGCGCATCTCGGCGGTGGCGTAGTTGCTGAGCACCACCACCTTCTGGTGCGGCGAACGCTGGCGGCAGGCGTCGAGCACGCCCAGGCCGTTGCCGCGCTCGAGGAACAGGTCGACGATGGTCAGGTCCCAGTCGTCGCGGTGGCGCTGCAGCCAGGCCACCGCCTCGTCCTCGCTGCCGGCCACGGCCAGCACCTCGGTCTCGGTCACGTCCTCGAGGAAACCCACGAGGTTCTCGCGGATCACGGGGCTGTCTTCGACGAGATAGGCCTTGAGACTCATGATCGCCCGCCCCGCGCAGTGCCGCACCGTTGCGGATCGGCCAGGGCGCGGAACGAGGCGGGAGGGAACGGCTGGCGGGCGACGGCTTGCATGGTCCGATCCTCTCAGCCATGCGGCGGTGCAGCGTGAGCCAGCGGCACCGACCGCCTGTAGGCCACGGGCCAAGACGGCTGTCGTCAGCCGGCGGCCGGGCGACCCGCCGTCAGGCCGCGACGGCCACCCGCTGGCCCTTGCCCACGCCCAGGCGCGTGGGCGACACGTACTGCTCGCGGTAGATCTCGAAGGGCATGGTGTCGGCCATCTCGATGCGCTTCTGCTCCTGGATCGAGTCCTCGGTCATGCGCGCGAATACGGCGCGCTGGGCGTCGGAGAAGGGCAGCGCCATCAGCGCGGCGCGGGTCTGCTCGGAGCGCGCGCGGATGAAGCCGATGAAGGAGTTGGCATGCTCGTGCTCGATGGCCGCGAGCACGCGCGCCGAGGGCAGGCTGTCGGGGTTGCCCAGCGCCTCGCGCGCGGCGCGCACCGCCTCGGCATGGGCCGTGCCGCCGTGCGCGGCATCGAGCCGCTCGGCGATCGGCGCGCACTGCTCGACCAGCTCCAGGCCCCAGTCGACCAGCGACACCGGCTGGCCGCCGCGCAGCAGCGCCAGGCCCGGCTCGCGGCCGCGCGCGGCCGTCAGGTGCTGGTTGTGCGCCAGGTCGGCGATCTCCTGCGGCGTGTCGTCGGGGCTGTCGCTCAGCAGGCAGTGCAGCAGGAACACGTCGAGGAAGCGCATGGTCTGGGCGTTGATGCCCACGGTCTCGAAGGGATCGAGGTCCATCAGCCGCACCTCGACGTACTCGACGCCGCGCTCGCGCAGCGCATGCAGCGGGCGCTCGCCGGGGTTGATCACGCGCTTGGGGCGGATCGTGCCGTAGAACTCGTTCTCGATCTGCAGCAGGCTGGTGCCGAGCTGGTTGTAGTCGCCGCCGAGGTTGCGGATGCCGATGGCCTCGTAGGCCGGCCAGGGGCGCGTGAGCGCGTCCTGCAGCGAGGCGCCGTAGCCCTCGAGGCTGTTGTAGCTCACGGCCAGCGAGGCCTGCGCGTCGCTCTGGTAGCCCAGGCGGCCCATGCGCAGCGAGGTGCCGTGCGGCATGAACATGCTGCCGTCGCCCAGCGGCTGCAGCTCGTGCGGGCGGCCCGCCACGAAGCTCGAGCACAGCGCCGGCGAGGCGCCGAACAGGTACAGCAGCAGGAAGGCGTGGCGGCGGAAGTTGCGGATCAGCGCGAAATACGCTTCGCTCGAGACCTCGGGCAGCGACCAGTTGTAGTGGATGCCCGAGATGGTCTGCATGCGGCGGCCGTAGCGGTGGCTCAGGCCCATGCGGTAGACGCTCTTGGCGCGGCCCACGTTCGACGAGCCGTAGCGGCCGATCGGAATGGTCTCGTCGGTCGGCAGGCCGCAGGGCATGCTCGAGACCCACATGCGCTCGTCGCCGAGCTGGTCGAGCACGCGGTAGGTGAACTGGTGGACGCGGGTCAGCTCGTCGAGCGCGGCCTCGGCGTCGCCGTGCACGCCCGTGATCAGCTCGAGCTGCGACTCGCTGAAGTCGGTCGTGATGTGCGGATGGGTCAGCGCCGAGCCGAGCGCGAGCGGATGGGGCGTCAGCGCGAGCTTGCCGTCGGGCAGCGCGCGCAGGCTTTCCTTTTCGATGCCGCGCCGCATGCCTTTCAACCGCCCGGCCGAGAGCGAACCCAGCCTCTCCTGCAATCTGTTGCTCATATTGTTATGACCCATCAATCTTCTGAGGGGCTGGAAGGTAGCACGGCGGCGCGGGCGCTGCTCGTGCAGGGAAACCCGCTGCCGGCTATGCTGCGGTCCGCTATTTTTTCCATAGCATCACCTTTCGACGCGCTGACGCGATCAGCTCTTTTCGGGGGTCCGTGGCGCAGCGCCCGAGCGGCCCGCGAGGCCGGCCAGGTCGATCTCGTCGGACTGGTAGACGTGGATCCGCGGCGGCCCGTCGGCCATCGCGGCCAGCGCCTTGCCGAAGGCGCGCGAGGCCTCGACGCGGAAATGCACCTGCAGCGCCGCCATGTCGCTCCAGCGCTCGACGAAGGTGAGCCGCAGCGGCTGCAGCGCGTCGGTCGAGACCTCGTGCGAGAGGCAGCCGGGCTCGGCGCGCGAGCGCTGCACGTGCTCGACGCTGATCGCCAGCATGGCCTGCAGGGTGTCGGGCTTGGCGGTGGCATGGCCGATGACGAGGATCATGGGGTGTCTCCTTTCGAGTGTCGCGGGCGCCTCGGCCCGCCGGTTCAGCGTGCGAGCACGCGCAGCAGGAAGGCGTTGAGGTCGCCGATCTCCTCGATGCAGACCGAGTGCGCCATCGCGTACTCGTGCCATTCGACGGCGTAGCCCAGTGCCGCGAGCGCGTCGCGCGACTGCTGGGCGCGCGCGATCGGCACCACCGGGTCCTGCCGGCCGTGCGCCAGGAACACCGGCGTGTCGTGGTTGGACGCATGGCGCTCGGCCGCGGTGGTGGCCGCGATCGGCAGGTAGCCCGAGAGTCCGACGATGCCCGCGAGCCGCTCGCCGTGGCGCAGGCCGGTCATCAGCGCCATTGCGCAGCCCTGCGAGAAGCCGGCCACCACGATGCGCTCGGCCGCGATGCCGCGCGCCTTCTCGTTGGCGATCAGCGCCTCGATCGTGGCTTGCGAGCGGCGCAGGCCGGCCTCGTCCTCGCGCGCCACCAGGTCGGCCACCGCGATGTCGTACCAGGCCGGCATCTGGTAGCCGCCGTTGATGGTGACCGGGATCACGGGCGCGTTCGGGAACACGAAGCGCACCGGGCCCACGCTCGAGAGGTCGAGCTCGTTGGCGATGGGCACGAAGTCGTTGCCGTCGGCGCCCAGGCCATGCATCACGATCACCGTGGCGGTGGGATGGGGGGCGGTTTCGATCTCGATGGGGGGACGGGACATGGTCGGTGAAAGTCGTGAAAAAGTACGCCAAACAGGCGCGGATGGCCGGACCTTAGCGCATTCGGGCGGCCCGGGACATTGATCCAGCGCAGGGATCCGGTGCATCCCGCGCACCCGGACGGCCGCTCGGCCGACTTGCGCGGCGCGGCCCCGCCCCCAAGATGGTCCGAAAGAACCCCAGCGAAGGACCCCGCGTGAGCCATTCCCCACCCCTGGTAGACACCAAGCTCGGCGGCCTCGTGCTGGTCTGCGGCGAATGCGAGGCGCGCAAGGACGGCCCCGCGAAGCTGCAGGCCAGGCCGGTGCGCAAGGAACTCAAGCACGAGCTGCGCGATGTGCCGATTCGGCTGCGCGTGGTGCAGTCCAGTTGCCTGGGCCTGTGCCCGAAGAAGGCGATGGCGCTGGCGGCCGTGGCGCAGGGCCATGCGCCGCTGGTCGCGGAGGTCTGCCGCGACGAGGACGTCGCGGCCTTCGCGCGGGCGCTGGCCAAGTCGGTGCGCTGACCGGCGCCTTATTCCGCCTTGATCCCGTTCGCCTTCACGATCTGCGCATAGCGCTCGTACTCGGCCGCCACCTGGCCCTGGAACTGGCGCTGCGCGAAACCGGTGGCCTCGATGCCCTGGGCCGCGAGGTCGGCGCGCGCGGCCGGCGTGCGCACGATGCGGCCGGCCTCCTGCGCGATCGCGTCGACCACCGGCTGCGGCGTGTTCGCGGGCGCGAACAGGCCGAACCAGGTGCCGGCACGGTAGCCGGGGTAGCTCTCGCCCAGCGTCGGCACCTCGGGCAGCAGCGGATGGCGCTTCTCGCCGCCCGTGCCCAGCGCCACCAGCCGGCCGCTGCGGATGTGCGGCAGCGCCGGGCCCACGGCGATCAGCATCACGTCGACCTGGCCCGCGATCACGTCCTGCATGCCCAGCGGGCCGCCGCGGTACGGGATGTGGGTCACGTAGATGCCGGCCTTCTGCTTGAACAGCTCCATGCCCAGCTGCTGCGGGCTGCCGTTGCCGGCCGAGGCGTAGTTGATGCGGCCCGGCTGCGCCTTGGCGGCGCGCACGAAATCGGCCACGCTGCGATAGCCGGTCTTGGGATTGGCCACCAGCACGAAGTCGATCTGGCCCAGCGACACCACCGGCAGCAGGTCGCGCCGCGCGTCGTAGGGCAGGCTGGCCTGCAGGTTCGGCAGGATGGTGATCGGGCCGTCGGCGCCCACCAGCAGCGAATAGCCGTCGGGCTGCGCCTTGGCAAGCCCGTCGGCCGCGAGGATGCCGGCCGCGCCGGCCTTGTTGTCGACCACCACCGGCTGCTTCCATTGCTCCGACAGCCGCGTCGAGAGGTAGCGCGCGAGCACGTCGGGCGAGCTGCCGGGCGTGTTGGCCACGGTGATGTGGACCGCCTTGGCCGGATAGGAAGCAGCGGGGGTTTGCGCCTGCGCGCCCAGGGCGATCGACGCGCCGGCCCAGAACAGGAGGGCCGGCTTGAACAGGGAGGGGACGCGCATGGAGAACTTTCGGGTACGGACTGGAGAACGCGCGCGATTCTGTCGCGCCGCCGCCCGCGCGCGAACGACCCATTCGTCAGATGCTTAGGCCGATCCGGGCATAAGCGCCCGGTTCAAGCCGCGCGCAGCGCGTCCAGTCGGCCGTAGAACGCATCGACCTGCCGCTGCGCGCCCTCGCGCATCGCCGCGTTGCGCAGCGCGCAGCTCGCGGCGTCCTCCACCGCGCCGGCCTCGCCCACCTGGCGCGAGGCGTCCTGCACGAAGCGGCACATCGGATAGCGGCGCTCGCCGAAGGCGCGCAAGGTGGCGTCCGAGATGCCGTGGTCGGCCAGCATCTCGGCCAGCACCACCGCGTCCTCCACCGCCATCGCGCCGCCCTGCCCCATGAACGGCGTCGAGGCATGGGCCGCATCGCCGATCAGCAGGAGGCGCCCCGCATGCCAGGGCAGCGGCGCCTGCACCTCCTCGACCGCGGTGTAGAGCAGCTCCGAGTCCGCGCCGAGCTGGTCGAGGAAGGGCCGTGCCGGTCCGCCGAACTCGGCGAAGCGCTCGCGCATGCGCGCGGGCCATTCCTCCTTCGGATACCAGCGGCCGGCCGGCTCGGCCACGGTGCCGAACAGGTAGAGCCGGTCGTCGGCGATCGGCATGATGCCCAGCCGCTTGCCGATGCCCATCATCATGATCTTGGCCACCAGCGCGCGCGGCCGCTCGTGCACGCTGCGCCAGACGCCGAAGCCGGTGTAGCGCGGCGCGAGCGGTCCCGTCACCTGTTCGCGCAGTTGCGAGCGGATGCCGTCGGCGCCGACGACCAGGTCGAAGGCCTGCGCCGTACCGTCGGACAGCAGCACCCGCGCGCGCTCGCTCTCGGGGTCGACCCGTTCCACCGTGGTCGCGAGCCGGATCTCCACGCCCAGCGCCGACAGCTGGTCTGCCAACACGCGATGCATCTCCGAACGCTTGATGCCCACGATCGGCGCGGCGCCGCCCTGCGAGCGCGGATAGAACACGTCGACGATCGGCGCACCCAGGTGGTCGAGGTAGACGTTGCGCCCGTCCTCGATCGCGAAGCCGGCCTCGAGGATGCGCGGCAGCACGCCCACCGCGCGCAGCGCCTCGAGACCGTTGCCGTAGATGAAGATGCCCGAGCTCTGGAAGCGCCATTCGGCCTGCTTCTCGATCAGCGTGACGCCGAAGCCCCGGCTCGCCAGCGCGATCGCCGCCGAGCAGCCCGCGATGCCGGCGCCCACGACGAGGATGCGTTCGGGCCGCGTCATGCGTGCACCGCCGCGAGCGCGGCGCTCACCCGTTCGATGTTCGACGGGTTGAGCCCCGCGACGCACAGCCGCCCCGAGCCCACGAGGTAGACGCCGAAGCGTTCGCGCAGCGCATCGATCCGCGCGGGTGCCAGTCCCGTGTAGCTGAACATGCCGTGCTGCGCCACCAGGTAGCCCGAGCCCGGTCCCAGCGCGCGATGCAGCGCCGTGCGCATCGCGCGCATGCGCAGCCGCATCGCCTCGAGCTCGGCGCGCCATTGCGATTCGAGCGCGCGGTCCGACAGGATCGCCTGCACCAGCGCCGCGCCCTGCCCCGGCGGGCACGAATAGCTGCGCCGGATGCCGAGCTTGAGCCGGCCCAGCAGCCGCGCCGCGTCGGCGCCCGGCGCATGCACGGCGAGCGCGCCCACGCGTTCGCCATAGAGCGAGAAGATCTTCGAGAACGAGCTCGCCACCAGGCAGGCGATACCGCGCCGCACGCATTCGCGCACCGCCCAGGCGTCCTCGTCCACGCCCTGCGCGAAGCCCTGGTAGGCCATGTCGAAGAAGGGCAGCAGGCCGCGCTGGGCGATGGTGTCGAACAGCGCGCGCCACTCGTCGTGCGAGGGATCCACGCCGGTCGGGTTGTGGCAACAGGGATGCAGCAGCACGATGTCGCCGGCCGGCAGCTTGCCGAGCGCGGCGATGGCGCCATCGAGGTCGAAGTCGCCGGTCCTGCCGTCGTAATAGGGATAGTGATCGACGCGCAGCCCCGCGCCCTCGAAGATCGCCGCATGGTTGGCCCAGGTCGGGTCGGGCATCCACACCGTGGCCTCGGGAGACAGGTCCTTCAGCAGGTCCGCGCCGGTCTTGAGCGCGCCGGTGCCGGCCACTGTCTGCACCACCACGATCGGCGCCGTTTCGAGCTCGCCGAACACCAGCCGCCGCACCGCGTCGCGGTAAGGCTGCGCCCCCTCGGTCGGCGCATAGACGCTGGGCGCGTCGGCCTCGGCCAGCAGCGCGCGCGCCGCGCGCACCGAAGCCAGCACCGGCACGCGGCCCTGCTCGTCGCAATAGATGCCGATGCCGAGATTGACCTTGTGCGGCCGCGGGTCGGCCTTGTAGGCCTCGAACAGGCCGAGGATGGAATCGTCGGCATGGGCCGGCAGTTGATCGAACACGCGCGCTCCAGGAAAAAGAGAAGAAAGGAAGAAAGGCTCAGAGCCGCGTGCGCACCGACCACAGCTCGGGAAAGAAGCGGTGGTCGACCACGCTGCGCAGCCAGCCCACGCCGGCCGAGCCGCCCGTGCCGGGCTTGAAGCCCAGGATGCGTTCGACCGAGACGAAATGGCGCCAGCGGTACTGCGAGAACACGTCGGCGATGTCCATCAGCGCCTCGCCGAGCCGGTAGAGATCGTTCTCGGGTGCCGGATCGCCATAGACCTGCAGCCATGCGGCCTCCACGTCCGCGTTCGGCGCGTAGCTCGCCGACCAGTCGCGCGCCAGCGCCTCGGCCGGCACCGGCACGCCGCGCCGGTGCAGCAGCGCGAGCACGTCGTCGTAGAGGCTGGGCGCATTCAGCGCGCGCTCCATGTGGGGCCACACCTCGGGGTTGTTGGCATGCGCGCGCGCCAGCGGAATCGACTTGTTGCCGAGGATGAATTCCACGTGCCGGTACATGTAGGACTGCTGGCCCGAGGCAATGCCCAGCGTGTTGCGGAACTGGTTGAACTCGTGCGGCGTGATGGTCGAGAGCACGTCCCAGGTCTTGGCCAGGAACTCGAGCAGCGCGCGCACCCGCGGCGCGAGCTGCAGCGCGCCGGCCACGTCGTCGGCGCGCACGCGCAGCTGCATGTTCGAGAGTTCGTAGTGGATCGCCTTGAAGCTCAGCTCCTTGCAGTGGGTGATGCACATGAAGACCATCTCGTCGTGGCCCTCGCTGCGCATGTGCTGCAGGCTCAGCAGCAGGTCGTTGCGCTGGTGCTCGAGATAGGGGTTGCTGCGGCCCTCGAATTGCAGCAGCGGCTCGCCGTCGGTGTCCTGCACCGTGGCCGCGCGCTGGTGGTTGTCGCCGGTCGCGATCGGCTTGACCAGCGAAAGCTCGAGCGCGGGATCGCGCACCGCGGGAATCACGCGCTGCCGCCGGGGGCGCGAGGGGGAGGCCGTCATGTCGTCGTCTCTCTGGCCCGCGTGCTGCGCGGACCGTGATGGGGATGCGGCGATTCTTCGGCCCCGGGGCCGGCGGCTCAACCTCCGGCGCGCCGGATTTGGTCACCGTTCGTCCGTGACCGGACGATGACGGCGTTCAGGCGGCGCCGTGGCGCCGGGCGTAGGCGCTGGGCGTGAGCCCGGTCCAGCGCTGGAAGGCGCGCGAGAACGCTTTTTCCGACTCGTAGCCCACCGACTCGGCCACCTGGTGCAGGCTCAGCTGCCGGTTCTTGAGCTTCTCGGCCGCCAGCGTCATGCGGTAGGAGCCCAGGTAGTGCATCGGCGTGACGCCCACCAGCGCGCGGAAACGCTCGCTGAAGATGGTGCGCGAGAGATAGCTGGCCTGCGCCAGCGTCGCCACCGACCACGGATGCGCGGGCCGCTCGTGCATCAGCGCCATGGCGCGCGCGATGCTCTCGTCGTCGAGCCCGCGCAGGGTGCCCAGGCGCTCGGCCGGCGCGGCGGGACCGGCCGGCGCCGCCGACGGCTGCGCGTACAGGTGCTCGCAGAGGATGTGGACCAGCAGCAGGTCGGCCATGCGCGCGGCCGAGAGCTGCCAGCCCGGGCGCTGGGCCACGGTCTCGTTGACCAGCGTCTCCATCGCCAGCGCGAGCGAGGCCGTGGTGGGGATCTGCGTCTGGCGCAGCACGATCAGCGGCGGCAGGCTCGCGATGATCGAGCCCAGCCCCTGGGCCGGCAGCCACAGGTGCAGCGAGAACAGCTCGGTGACCGGACCGCCGCCGCCGTGCGAGAACACGATCGGGTGGTCGCCGTGGCGGCCGGTGGAATGCGCGGCGATCAGCTCGCGGAACGGCCGCGCCTCGAGCCCCGGCGCCGACGACACGGTGTGCGCGCCCCCCTGCGGCAGCATCGCGATGTCGTGCGGCGCCACCTGCACCGGCTCGGCATCGGCCACCGAAATCCAGTAGGGGGCGCCGGTGCACAGGCGGATCAGCGGGCCGTCCACGCCGGTCGAGTGCAGCGCCCACGGCGCCGAGAGCGAGAAGCGCGCCGTGACGGCGCGCTCGGACTTGTAGCCCGCGAGCAGGTGGCTCAGTGCGTCGCCGTCGCGTCCCGTGTCCATGCTGTTGCGTCGTGGCGTCCGTGGTCTGTCCGATTCGCGCGGATTATCTGGCATGGAAGCCGGGCGATTCGCCGCGGCGCGCCCACGACGGCGCGGTATGCAACACAATGGCGGCTCGCATGAAGACAACGACCTCGCAACCGAAGCCCCGAATGGCCCACGCAACCTTCGACAGCGAAAGCCAGCTGCGCGACCGCGGACTGCGCGTCACGCGCGCCGCCCAGACCGTGCTCGAGCTGCTCGAGCACACCTCCCAACCGCTCACGCACGACGAAGTCGCCGCGGCCTACACCACCGCCACCGGCGAGGAACCCGACCGGGTCACGATCTACCGCGTGCTCGACCGGCTGGTCGAGGTCGGCCTGTGCGACCGCCGCGTCGGCGCCGACCGCGTGAACCGCTTCGCGCGCCACGTCGAGGCCGCCTCGGGCAACACCTTCGAGTGCGACCAGTGCCACAAGGTGCTGGCCCTGCCCTCCGACCCCGAGTTGCCGAAGGTCATGGGCCGGCTCGGCCGCGCGCTGCGCAAGCAGGGCATCGACACCCGCCGCACCGCGCTCACGCTGCACGGCACCTGCGGCGACTGCGAGCCGGCCAAGCCGGCCGCCGTCGCTCCCGCGGCCCGCCCTACACGTTCCAGGACGGGAAAGGGTCCGGCAGGTTCTGCCACCACGAGGCGCCGTAGCGCATCTCTTCCTCGGTGAGCAGGCAGGCATCGAGCCGCGCGCGCAGCGCGGCCTCGTCCATGCCGATGCCGATCAGCACCAGTTCCTGCCGCGCGTCGCCCGTGGCCGGGTCCCAGTGGCTCTGGATCAGCGCCAGCCCCTCGGGATCGCTGGGCCAGTGCTCGCGCGGCACCGCCGCCCACCAGAAACCCGCCGCGCCGTAGCGGCAGGCGCCGCCGGCCTGCGACCAGCTGCCTGCGCGCGTGGGCCGGCTCGCGAGCCAGAAGAAGCCCTTGGAGCGCACCACGCCCTCCCATTCCTCCTGCACCAGGTCCCAGAAGCGCTGCGGATTGAACGGCAGCCGCGCGCGGTAGACGAAGCTGCGGATGCCGTAGGCCTCGCTCTCGGGCAGGTGCTCGCCGCGCAGCTCGGCCAGCCAGCCCGGCGCCTGCTCGGCCTGCGCGAAGTCGAACAGGCCGGTGTCGAGCACCCGGTCGAGCGAGATGCGGCCGAACTCCGACAGCTCGATGCGCGCGCGCGGATTGAGGCTTTTCAGGATCGCCATCAGCCGCTCGCGCTCGGCCGCGCTCACCAGGTCGGTCTTGTTGACCACCAGCACGTCGCAGAACTCGATCTGCTCGATCAGCAGGTCGACCACGGTGCGCGCGTCCTCGTCGCCCAGCGACTGGCCGCGCTGTTGCAGGCTGTCGGCCGAGCCGTAGTCGCGCAGGAAATTGAAGGCATCGACCACCGTGACCATGGTGTCGAGCCGCGCCACGTCGGCCAGGCTCTTGCCGTCCTCGCCCGCGAAGGTGAAGGTCTCGGCCACCGGCAGCGGTTCGGAGATGCCGGTCGACTCGATCACCAGCTGGTCGAAGCGCCCCTCCTTCGCGAGCCGGCCGACCTCGATCAGCAGGTCCTCGCGCAAGGTGCAGCAGATGCAGCCGTTGCTCATCTCGACCAGCCGTTCGTCGGTGCGCGACAGCTCGGCCCCGCCCTCGCGCACCAGCGCGGCGTCGATGTTGACCTCGCTCATGTCGTTGACGATCACCGCCACGCGGCGGCCCTCGCGGTTGTGCAGGATGTGGTTGAGCAGCGTGGTCTTGCCGGCGCCGAGGAAGCCGGACAGCACGGTGACGGGGAGGCGTTGAGGCATGGCGTGGGTCTCATTGATATGCAACTGCATTGCATTATATGAATGACGCAACACGGTTGCATGTAAGGCGGAAAAGCGCCCGTCGCCGCCGCCTCCGGCCGCGCCGATAGACTCGGGGCCCGCCTCCGCCTTCCCGCCGCCGATGACCCCGCCCGTGCTCTACAGCTTCCGCCGCTGCCCCTATGCGATGCGCGCCCGCCTCGCGCTGGCGGCGAGCGGCCAGCGCTGCGAGCTGCGCGAGGTCGAGCTCAAGCGCAAGCCGCCCGAGATGCTGGCCGCCTCGCCCAAGGGCACGGTGCCGGTGCTCGTGCTGGCCGACGGCACGGTGATCGACCAGAGCCTGGACATCATGCGCTGGGCGCTCGCGGCCCACGATCCGCTGCGCTGGCTGCAGCCCGGCGACACCGAGGCGCTGGTCGCCGCCTGCGACGACCGCTTCAAGCCGCAGCTCGACCGCTACAAGTACCCGGGCCGCTTCGCCGACGCCGTGCAGGCCGAGGCCCGCGAGCAGGGCGCGCGCTTCCTGCGCGAGCTCGAGGCGCGGCTGGCCGCCTCGGCCTTCCTGCTCGGCGCCCACGCCACCCTGGCCGACGCCGCGCTGATGCCCTTCGTGCGCCAGTACGCGATGGTCGAGCCGGCCTGGTTCGAGGCCCAGCCCTGGCCGCGGCTGCGCGCCTGGCTCGCGGACTGGATCGCCTCGCCGCTGTTCGACAGCGTCATGCGCAAGAACCCGCCCTGGCGCAGCGGCGAGGCCGGCATCGCCTTCCCATGAGCACGCGCCTGCATTTCGACCTCACGACGGTCCAGCTCTTCATCGCCACCGCCGAGCTCGGCGGCGTCACGCGGGGCGCCGAGCGCATGCACATGGCGCCGGCCGCGGCCTCGCGCCGCATCCTCGAACTCGAATCGCAGTTCGGCGTGGCGCTGTTCGAGCGCCGCCCGCACGGCATGGTGCTGACCGATGCCGGGCGCGCGATGCTCGCGCATGCGCGCAACATCACGCACACCGTGCTGCGCATGCAGGACGACGCGGCCTCCTACCTCGGCGGCGAACAGGGCGTGGTGCGCGTGGCGGCGCCGAAGTCGGCGGTGATCCAGTTCATGCCGCGCGACATCGAGCGCTGCGCCGCTGCCTGCCCCGGCGTGCGCATCGACCTGCAGGAGATGAACAGCCAGGTGGTGCAGCAGGCGCTGCGCCGCGGCACGGTCGACATCGGCATCTACGAGGCCAGCCTCGGCGCCATCGACCTGCCGATGCTGCCCTACCGCGGCGATGAGCTGGTGGCCGTCACCGCGCGCGGCCATGCGCTGGCCGGCCGGCGCGAGGTGGTGCTCGAGGACATCCTGGCCTGCGACCTGATCGTGCTCAACGAGGGCTCGGCGATCTCGCTCATGCTGGCGCGGCTGGCCGACGAGACCGGCCAGCTGCTGCGCATGCGCATGCGCGTGGGCGGCTTCGACAGCATCGCGGCGCTGGTGGCGCAGGACCTGGGCATCGGCGTCATGCCGGCGGCGATCGCGCGCCATGTGGCGGCGGGCAGCCGCTTCGCGCGACTGCCGATCCGCGGCGACTGGGCGCGGCGCCAGTTCGTGCTGTGCCATCGCGCCGAGGATTCGCTGTCGCGCGCCGCGGCCAGCGTGGCGCGCGTGCTCGCGGATACGCAAAACGCGAATCCAGCCTCGCCCAAATAGCGATGGCGCCCGGTGCGGGCCTTGCGCACCATCCGTCGACCCTGAAGAACGACGGAGACATCCCAGCATGCAACGCAGAAGCTTCACCCTGGCGGCCGCGGCCGCCCTCGCCGCACCGGGACTGGTGCGCGCCGCGAACGAGGCGGCACCGCCGGCCGGCCCCGTGAAGATCGTGGTGGGCTTCGCGCCCGGCGGCGGCACCGACGTGCTGGCGCGCGTCATCGGCCAGAAGCTGGGCGCGATGTGGAACGCCTCGGTGCTGGTCGAGAACAAGCCCGGCGCCACCGGCGCGATCGCGGCCGACTACGTGAGCAAGCAGCCGCCCGACGGCAACACCCTGCTGATGGCGCACGTCAACAGCCACGCGATCGCGCCGGCGCTGCTGACCGGCGTGCGCTACGACCCGCGGCGCGACTTCACGCCGCTGACCCTGGTGGGGGTGACGCCGAACATGCTGACCTGTGCGCCCGCGCAGAAGGCACGCACCCTGCCCGAAGTCGTCGCGCTGTGCCGCGAGCGGCCGGGCCGCGTGTCCTTCGGCTCTTCGGGCATCGGCTCGGCGCAACACCTGGCCTTCGAGATGTTCAAGCTGCAGGCCAGGGTCGATGCGGTGCACGTGCCCTACAAGGGCTCGAGCGCGCTGATCGTCGACCTGCTCGGCGGCCAGATCGACTACGCCTTCGACACCATGACCGCCGCCACGCCCTTCGTGAAGCAGGGCAAGGTGATCGCGATCGCGCAGACGCGGCTGCAGCGCGCGCGCAGCCATCCCACCGTGCCCACGCTCGCCGAGTCGGGCTTTCCGGGGCTGGACGCGGCCTCGTGGTACGGCCTGGTCGGCCCGCGCGGCATGGCCGCGCCGATGGTGCAGCGCATGAGCGAGGACATCAACCGCGTGCTGGCCCTGCCCGACATCGCGCAGCGGCTCGACGAGTTCGGCGCCGAGGACGCGGGCGGCAGCCCCGAGAAGTTCGGCGCCTTCATCGCGAGCGAGTACGCCAAGTGGGGCCGCATCGTGAAAGAAGCCGGCGTGCGCGCCGATGCTTGAGACCATTTTCCTTTCCCCCTGAAAGACGCCAACCGATGAGCGACACCTCCTCCTCCCGTCCCCTCCCCTTGGCCGGCGTGCGCGTGCTCGATGTGAGCCAGGTCATGGCCGGCCCCTATGCCTGCATGCTGCTGGCCGACCTCGGCGCCGACGTCATCAAGATCGAGCCGCCGCAGGGCGGCGACCAGACGCGCGGCGCCATGGGCTTCAAGCTCAAGGGCACGGACAGCATGGGCTTCCTCAACATGAACCGCAACAAGCGCTCGATCGCGCTCGACCTCAAGTCCGACAGCGGACGCGAGGTGCTCTACAAGCTGGTAGCGCAGGCCGACATCCTGGTGGAGAACTACCGCCCCGGCGTGATGAAACGGCTGCGCACCGACTACGAGACGCTCAGCGCGATCAACCCGCGGCTGGTCTACGTCAGCATCTCGGGCTTCGGCCAGACCGGGCCCTGGGCCGGCCGGCCGGGCTTCGACCTGATGGCGCAGGCGATGTCGGGGATCATGAGCGTGACCGGCCATCCCGACGGCCCGCCCGCCAAGGCCGGCGTGCCGGTGGCCGACATCGGCTGCGCGCTGTTCGCCACCTACGGCATGCTGTCGGCCTACATCGGCGCCAAGGCCACGGGACGCGGCCAGTACGTTGATGCTTCGCTGTTCGATTCCGCGCTCGCGTTCTCGATCTGGGATATCAGCGAGTACTGGGGCACCGGCCGCGAGCCCGAGCAGCTCGGCACCGCCAACCGCATGAGCGCGCCCTACCAGGCAATGAAGGCGGCCGATGGCCATTTCGTGATGGGCGCGACCAACCAGAAGCTGTGGCAGATGCTGTGCGCCACGCTGGAGCGGCCCGACCTGCTCGATGACGCACGCTTCGCGACGGTGTCGCTGCGCCTCGCGAACCGGCACGCGCTGATCGAGAGCCTCGAGCGCAGCTTCGCGCAACAAGGTTGCGAACACTGGATCGACCGGCTGCTGGCCGTGGGCATTCCGGCCGGGCCGATCCTCAGCTACCCCGAGGCCTTCGAGAGCGAGCATGGCCGGCACCGCCGCATGCGCATCGAGATCGACCATCCGGTGGAGGGCAAGGTGCCCAACATCGGCTTCGCGGTGAAGATGGGCGGCACGCCGCAGCAGGTGCGGCGCGCGCCGCCGCTGCTCGGGCAGCACACGGCCGAGGTGCTGGCCGAGCTCGGCATCGATGCGCCGGCGCAGCGCGAGCTGGCCGCGGCCGGAGCCTTCGGATCATGAGCGAAGGCAGCGTTCATCTCTCGGTGACGGCGGGCATCGCCACGCTGGTGTTCGACCGGCCGGCCGCGCGCAATGCCATGACCTGGGCCATGTACCAGTCGCTCGCCGCGCACTGCGAATCGCTGGCCGCGCGCGCCGGCGAGGTGCGCGTGGCGGTGCTGCGCGGCGCGGGCGGCCAGGCCTTCGTGGCCGGCACCGACATCGCGCAGTTCCGCGACTTCGCGGGCGGCGACGACGGCGTGGCCTACGAGCGGCGCATCGATGCCGGCATCGGCCTGATCGAGGCGCTGCCGATGCCGACCGTGGCGGTGGTCGAGGGCTGGGCCGTGGGCGGCGGGCTCGCGATCGCGACCGCCTGCGACTTCCGCCTCGCGACGCCGGGCGCGCGCTTCGGCGTGCCGATCGCGCGCACGCTGGGCAACACGCTGTCGTCGCTGAACTTCGCGCGGCTGCGCGCGGCCTGGGGCCTGCAACCGGTGCGGCGCATGCTGCTGCTGGCGCAGATCCTCGACGCGAACGAGGCGCTGGCCTGCGGCTTCCTCGAGCAGGTCTGCGCGAGCGAGGCGCTCGACGGCGCGCTGCAGTCGCTGTGCGCACGGCTGGCCGCGCTGGCGCCCGTGACGCAGGCGGCCGCCAAGGAAGCGCTGCGCCGCGGCACGACGCACGGTGCGCCCGACACCGACGACCTCGTGCGCCGCTGCTACGGCAGCGCCGATTTCGCCGAGGGCGTGGCGGCCTTCACCGAGGGACGGCCGCCGGCCTGGCGCGGCCGCTGATCAGGTCGCGACCGCGCGCGCCGAGGCGCGCTGGATGCATTCGACGAAGTGCTGCGCGGCTGGCGTCAGCAACTGGCCGCGGCGCTTGACCACGCAGACGTTGAGCGTCGGCAGCGTCTCGACCACGTCCACGCGCCGGATGCCGTGGCGCTTGAAGCTCAGCGCGGCCAGCGGCTCGACGAACAGGCCGATCAGGTCCATCTGCCCGACCAGCGACAGCGCGACCGTGACCGAGTGGCCCTGGATCACGCGCTGCGGCGCCGGCAGGCCCAGCGGCAGCAGCGCCGAGATCGATTCGCGGCCGCTGAAGTGATCGTCGCCCGGCAGGATCCACTCGGCGGTCGCGAGCTCGGCCATCGAGCGACTCGCGCGCAGCGGATGGCGTTCGCGCAGTCCCACCACCAGCTTCACCGGAAACAGCTCGATGGCCTCGAACTGCGGATCGAGCCGGCCCGGCACCACGTGGGCCACCGCGAAATCGAGCGAGCCCTCGCGCAGCCGCGCCAGCATCCAGGGCAGCACCGCCTCGCTGAACTGCACGTCGACGGCCGGCAACCGGCCATGGAAGTCCTTGAACGCCGCCGGCAGGATGGTCTGCGCGAACGAGGTGCTGACGGCCAGCGCGACCCGGCCCGTGAGCCCGTCGCGGATCTGCGCGATCTCCTCGCGCGCGCGCTGCATGTCGGCCAGCAGCATGCGCGCGCGCGGCGCGAAGGCCTCGCCGAAGGGCGTGAGCCGCACGCCCTTGACGCTGCGCTCGACCAGCGGCGCGTCGACCTCGCGCTCGAGCTCGCGCACGATCTTGGTCACCGCGGGCTGCGAGATGCCGAGCACGCGCGCCGCGGCGCGGATGCTCATCTGCTCGACCACCGCGACGAAGGCGTGCAACTGGTTGGGTTTCATGGAGGACGGGTGCCGGACGGGCGACAACCAAAAGTTATCGTACTGGCCCAATTATTGTCTTTTCAGCGAGCAACCGACTCTCTAGCATCCGTCGCGGCCGAAGACCTTCGACCTACCCGCATTCCCACAGAACCACACCAACACCCCGAGACATGAGCCCCACCCGTCCCGCGCACAGCGCCGCCAGCCGGCGCCAGACCATCGTCGCCACCACCATCGGCAACGGCCTCGAGTTCTTCGACTTCACCGTCTACGGTTTCCTCGCGCTGGTGATCGGCAAGCTGTTCTTTCCCACCTTCAGCGGCTACGGCCAGTTGCTGCTCACGGTCGCGACCTTCGGCGTCGGCTTCATCATGCGGCCGCTGGGCGGCATCGTGATCGGTGCCTATGCCGACCGCGCGGGCCGCAAGAAGGCCATGACGCTCACCATCTTCCTGATGGCGCTCGGCTGCGCGGTGATCGCCTTCACGCCCACCTACGCGAGCATCGGCGTCGCGGCGCCGGTGCTGATCGTGCTGGCGCGGCTGATCCAGGGCTTCTCGGCCGGCGGCGAGGTCGGTGCTTCCACCACGCTGCTGGTCGAACACGCCACGCCGCAGAACCGCGGCTACATGGCGAGCTGGCAGTTCGCGAGCCAGGGCCTGGGCGTGATGCTCGGCGCGGTGGTGGTGGGCGCGCTCACCTTCACGCTGTCGCCCGAGAACATGCAGAGCTGGGGCTGGCGCGTGCCCTTCGTCCTCGGCATGCTGATCGCGCCGGTGGGCATGTACATCCGCCGCCACCTCGAGGAGTCGCTGCAGATCGCGCCCGAATCGGCCACCGCGCCGCGCCGCGAGAGCAGCCTCAAGATCGTCTGCTCGCAGCACGGCAAGACCGTGCTGGCCGCCATCCTCGCGCTGGTCGGCGGCACCACGGCGGCCTATGTCGTCACCTTCTACATGCCGACCTACGCGGTGCGCGAGCTCGGCCTCACGCCCTCGGTGGCGCTGTTCGGTGCCGCGCTCACCGGCCTGATCTCGTTCGCCTTCGCGCCCTTCGTGGGCCTGCTGTCGGACCGCGTGGGCCGCAAGCCGCTGATCCTGTGGAGCCGCGTGTTCCTCGTGGTGCTGATCTACCCGGGCTTCCTCTGGCTCAATGCCTCGCCCACGCCCGCCGTGCTGTTCATCGTGCTCGGCGTGCTGAGCCTGGGCCTGGTCGGCCAGACCGTGCCCGGCATCACGATGCTGCCCGAGATGTTCCCGAAGGCGGTGCGCGCCAGCGGCATGTCGCTGGTCTACAGCGTGGGCGTGGCGCTGTTCGGCGGCTTCGCGCCCTTCATCAGCACCTGGCTGCTCAACGCCACCGGCAGCAAGCTCGCGCCGGCCTGGTACCTGGTCATCATGACCCTGGTCTCGCTGCTGGGCCTGCTCTGGCTGCGCGACCACACGGGCCGCGACATCGACGCGGCCGGCGCACACGCCTGATCTCCGTCGTCTCGAACATTCCTCCCCACGATCCCCCATGACCGCTCTCACCCACAGCACCGCCGCCACGCGGCATTTCTCGGGCACCTATGTCGAGGCCCGCGCCAAGTTCCTCGAGGCCGCGCGCGCTCGCGGCGCGGCTATCGAGTCCTTCGTCAATGAAGCGCATCGCGGCGCGCTCGGCGAGGAACTCGCGACCGACGTCGCGCTGCTCGGTGCCATCGACGCGAAGAAGCTGCTGCTCGTGACCTCGGGCACGCATGGCCCCGAGGGCTTCTGCGGCTCGGGCACGCAGGTCGCGACCCTGCACGACGAGGACCTGCTCGCGCGCCTGCAGCAGGCCGGCGTGGCGCTGCTGCTGGTGCATGCCGTCAATCCGCACGGCTTCTCGCACCTGCACCGCACCAACGAGGACAACATCGACCTCAACCGCAACCACATCGACTTCGGCGCGCCGCTGCCGGTGAATGCCGAATACACCGATGTCGAGCCGCTGGTGCTGCCCGCGAGCTGGCCGCCGACACCGGCCGACGAGGCGGCCGTGACCGCCTACATCGAGAAGCACGGCATGCGCGCCTTCCGCGCCGCCGTCACCAAGGGCCAGTACGTTTCGCCCGACGGCCTGTTCTACGGCGGCACCGCGCCCTCGTGGAGCAACAGGACGATCCGGTCGATCCTGCGCAAGTACGCGGCCTCGGCCACGCACATCGGCTGGATCGACGTGCACACGGGCCTGGGCCCCTACGGCCACGGCGAGAAGATCTACCCGGGCCGCAACACGCCCGAGGACCTGGCCATGGCCCATGCCTGGTGGGGTGCCGACGTGTTCGCGCCCTTCGCGGGCGACTCGGCCTCGGCCGACGTCTCGGGTCCGGTGATCTCGACCGCCTACGACGAATGCCCGAACGCGCGCGTCGCACCCATGGGCCTGGAGTTCGGCACCCTGCCCGACAACGAGGTGCTCACGCGCCTGCGCGCCGACACCTGGCTGCGCCGCCATCCCGAAGCCTCCGACGCACAGAAGCGCGAGATCCGCCGCCAGCTGCGCGATGCCTTCTACTGCGACAACGACGAGTGGAAGGGCATGGTGCTGGGGCAGGCGCGCGTGGTGCTGCTGCAGACGCTGCAGGGCCTGCGCAAGGCCTGAAGACGGGGCGCGTCAGCCGAAGTTCGGCGCGCGCTTCTCGCGCAGCGAGGCCACGCCCTCGCGCACGTCGGCGCCCGCGAAGCCCATGAATTCGAGCGCCAGCGAGGCGTCGAAGGTGGGCCCGGCCTGGCGCAGCCAGTTGTTGAGCGCGTACTTGGTCAGGCGGATCGCGCTCTGGCTGCCGGCCGCGAGGCGGTCGGCCACCTCGTAGGCGCGCGGCAGCAGTTCCGCGTCCTCGACCGCCAGCGACACCAGGCCGATGCGCTCGGCCTCCTCGCCGCTGACCGGCTCGCACAGCAGCAGGTGGTACTTGGCCTTCGCCATGCCGCACAGGAGCGGCCAGACGATCGCCGCATGGTCGCCGGCGGCCACGCCCAGGCGGGTGTGGCCGTCGACGATCTTCGCGCCGCGCGTGGCGATCGAGATGTCGGCCAAGAGGCCCGCCACCAACCCCGCGCCCACGGCCGGGCCGTGCATCGCGCTCACGATCGGTTTGTCGCAGTTGATGATGTTGTAGACCAGGTCGCGCGCCTCGCGCCACACGCGCTGGCGGATCGCGTCGTCGGCCGTCATGTCCTGCACCATGCCGAGGTCGCCGCCGCCCGAGAAGCCCATGCCCTCGCCACGCAGCACGGCGCAGCGCACCGAGTCGTCGGCCGAGACGTCGCGCCAGATCTCGGCGAGTTCGCGGTGGCCGTCGTGGCCGGCCGTGGGCAGCTTGCCGTTGGCCGCACGCATCTGGATGTCGAGCACGGTGCCGTTGGCGCCGCGGCGCGTGATGGCGAGGGTCTGGTAGCGGGCGTAGTCCATGGTCTTTCCTGTCTCCGGTGCGCGCCGATCGCGCACGCTCGTTGTTCTTTCAGCGCTGCGCGGCCACCTCGCGGCAGCGCTTCACGTTGGCATCGAGCCGCGGCGCGAGCCCGGGCTCGCAGACATCGCCCGCGGGATCGAGCCGGCACAGGCCGACCACCACGTAGTCCATCACGGCGTCGGTGCACATCGGGTACTTGGCGAGCTGCGGGTTGGCCCTGGACTTGAAGCCCCAGCGCTCCGAGAACTCGATGGTGCGCGCCATCGCGCCATGGAAGAACTCGCGGTTCCTCGAGGCGACGGCGGCCTCCATGCGCGGCAGTTCCTCGTTGAGGTAGCCGACCGATTCGAGCGGGAAGTCGGCCGGATTCTGCGACTGCGCGCAGGCGAGCGAGGCACCCAGCAGCAGCGGCAGCAGGCAGGCGGCGCGCAACGGGCGCGGGTGGGTCGACGAGGAAGGGGCGGTGCGATGGCGAGGCATGGCCGTCGATTCTGCAACGTTTGCTGACAGTTTTGAATTCAGTCCGATGCGCCGGCGCCACGCGGCGCTTCCACGAAGCGCAGGTCGAGGCCGGCGCAGGCGTGGCGCGCGAGCACCAGCTCATCGGGCGACGAGGCCTGGAGCAGTTGCCGTTCGGCCAGGAAGGCGCGCGCCTGCGGCAGCGAGCGCACGCCGAAGCGCAGCGATTCGATGGTCGCGAACGGATGCCGGCCCGGGCTCAGCGCCACGGCGATGTCGGGCATCAAAGCGATCGGGCCCTGTGGCGACGCCGTCAACGCACGCCATCGCGCGCTCGCCTCGGCCTCGTCGGGCACGGCCAGGCCGATCCGCCGCAGGCCGACCAGCCCCAGCGGCCCGCCTGCGCAAGCCTCGAAGGCAACCGCATCGCGAGCACGCCGCTGCGGCGCATCGAGCTTCTCCGGCCACGGATAGATGGTGCCGGCCGCATCCCAGGCGCAGAAGAAGACGCAGCAGGCATCGGAGGACAGGTCGAGCAGCACCGCGTTGGTGAAGTTGGTGACCGATGCGCCCGATGCGTCCTGCGTGCGGTACGCACGCGGCGGCTTGCAGGCGATACCTCGCGCGGCCAGTTCGGCGATGCTCGCTTCCAGGTCGGCCGGGTCGAGCGCCAGGCCCTGCACGCGCGGCGGCTGCGCCTCGGGCGGCATGTCGGCGTCGTCGCGCGCGGCCTAGAACTCGAGGTTGGTGTTGCCGACGTTGATCCAGCCGAAGCTCGCGAAGGCGCTGTGCTGCAGCGGCCAGCTCACCGGCAGGCCGAGCTCGCCGGCGAGCAGCGACCACAGCGGCTCGACCGCGCGCAGGCGGATCACCACGTGGTCGAGCGCGCGGTACGGTGCCATGGCCGCCCTGCAGTCCTACCGCCCCTTCTTCTGCTTGTCGAACTTGTGCCAGTACCGGAACTCGTCCTCGTGCACCTCGAGGTCGACCTCGGACACGCGCGCCTGCAGCCGCTCCTGCACGTCGGCTACGGCCTTGTTGTAGATCGTGGGGCCGACCTCCTCGAGGAAGAAGCCCAGCAGCGCGCCGGCGGCGACGTTGCCGATCGGCTCCTCCATGTTCTCGCGGAAATAGCGCTCGATCGAGGTGATGGCCTGCTGGCGCAGCTCGCGCGAAATCTCGATGGTCATGCGGCGGGGTCCTTGCTGGATGCTCGAAAAGGGCATTGTGCCGATGCGTGGAGAATCGGGCCCCGGCCGCGGCGCGAATGCGGCGGCCGCTCCCCCCAACCGAACCGATCGATCTCCATGGCCCGTCCCTCCCGCCAGCCCCGCATGCTCGAACGCGGCATCCTCTGCCTGCTCATCGGCGCCGCCGTGCTGCTGGGCCCGCACTTCCTGCAGGGCACGCGCTGGTTCGAGATGGTGGCGGGCGCCTCGGTGGTGGGCTGGTTCGCGCTCGCGCTGGGCGCGGCGCTGGTGGTGGTCGAGCTGGTGAAGCGCGGCAAGGATTCGCAACGGCGCTGAGCCGCGCGCCGCTCAGCGCCGCAGCTTCTTGACCAGTTCGACGACCGCGAGCACCACCGCGCCCGCGACGATGCCGACGCCGGCATTGACCAGCATCGAACCCAGCGTGCCGAACACGCCCGAGGTCGCGGCCCAGGCCTCGACCGCATGGCCGAGCGCGGGCACGCCGTGCACCAGGATGCCGCCGCCGACCAGGAACATCGCGGCGGTGCCGGCGATCGACAGCCCCTTCATGAGCCAGGGCGCGCCCGCGAGGATCGCGCGGCCCACGCCACGCGCGGCGGCACTGCCGCGCTGGCTCAGGTAGAGGCCCGCGTCGTCGAGCTTCACGATGCCGGCCACCAGGCCGTAGACGCCCACCGTCATGATCAGCGCGATGCCCACCAGCACGCTGAGCTGGGTGGTGAAGGGCTGGCCCTGCACGGTGCCCAGCGTGATCGCGATGATTTCGGCCGAGAGGATGAAGTCGGTGCGCACCGCGCCCTTGATCTTGTCCTTCTCGAGCGCCACCACGTCGACCGCGGCATCGGCCACGGCCTGCTCGTGGCGCGCGGTGTCGGCCGCGTGTTCTTCCTTGTGCAGGAACTTGTGGGCCAGCTTCTCGCAGCCCTCGAAGCACAGGAAGGCGCCGCCCACCATGAGCAGCGGCGTGACCAGCCAGGGCAGCCAGGTGCCGATGGCCAGCGCGGCCGGCACCAGGATCACCTTGTTGACCAGCGAGCCCTTGCACACCGCCCAGACCACGGGCAGTTCGCGGTCGGCCTTGACGCCGGCGACCTGCTGGGCATTGAGCGCGAGGTCGTCGCCGAGCACCCCGGCCGTCTTCTTGGCGGCGACCTTGGTGAGGACCGATACGTCGTCGAGCACGGTCGCGATGTCGTCGAGCAGCAGGAGCAGGCTGGAGGCCATGGATGGGCGAAAGGAAAATGAAAGGCGCGAGCTTAGCCGCTGCCGTGTGCAGGGTCCGTGAATATCCGCACATGCCGGGCCCGCGCCTTCGGGCGCGGCCACGCGATGTACGCCGAAAGCAGTCGGCCGAAGCTCTCGGCCCTAACCTTCAGCCGTCAGAGCGCGCTCAGCGCGATCGCCAGCATCGTGGCCAGCGAGACGCCGAACACCGCGAGGCCGACGGCACGGCGGCGGTGCGTGAGCAGCCACAGCGCCACGCCCGAGAGCGACAGGAAGATCAGGCTGCCGGCCAGCGTGTCGACCAGCAGGATCCAAGCGAGCGGCATGCCGCCGCCCTTGTGCATGTTGGTGAGGGTGGCGACGAGGCCGTTGTGGGTGGTGGCCACGCCCACCGAGCGGTTGCCCTGCCAGTAGTCGGCCTGCACGGTCTGGTTCGGGCCGCCGAAATTGAAGGTCCAGTGCGCGGGCTGCGTCAGCGCGGGCGCCTCGGGATCGGCCTTGCGGTCGACCCAGGCCACCGGCTTGGCGGGCTCGATGCGCGTGGAGCGCGGCGGGCCGTCGGTGCGCAAGGCCTGCTGCAGCCAGGCGGCCATCGCCTCGGGCGTGGCCGGCGCCGGCTCGGGCAGCGCGAGTTGGGCCCGGCTGCGTTCCTGCGATTGCGGCAGCTTCAGCACGTTGCGGTGGTTGAGCCAGATGCCGCTGAAGCCGAACAACAGCCCGAGCACCGCGCCCCAGAGGCCGAACCAGCCATGGGTGCGGCGGATCCACTGCACGGCGAGCGTGCGGCGCTGGTGCGATGGCACCCGGCGGGCGTGGCCCGGGGCGTGTCCGGCGTCCATGTCAGGCGACGTTGCGTTTGAGGCGGATTTCCTCGATGCGCACGCTGCCGATCTGCGTGGTCTTGGCGGTCTTCATCTCGCGCTTGAAGCCGGCCAGCTCGTGGAAGCGCATCGCGCGGTCGTTGCGGATCGGCACCCAGATGGTGACCGTGGTGCAGCCCTCTTCCTCGAGGCCTTCGCGCGCGGCGTCCCAGAGGGCGACGCCGATACCCTTGTCCCAGTGCTCGGGACGGACGTAGAGGGCCCAGATCTCGCCCGCGGTGGACGGCGTCTTGGGATCGCGCGAGCGGTCGAAGCCGACGAAGCCGACGACCTTGCCGTCGAGCTCGGCCACGTGGACCTGCGGTTCGCTGAACTCGATGGCTTCGCGCCACTTGGCCTCGCGCGAGGCGAGCGCCAGCGCGCGCAGCTCCTCTTCGGGCAGGATGCCTTCGTAGGCGGCCTTGGCGGCGGCGGCGTGGACTTCTGCGATGGCCTTGGCATCGCGCATCGTGGCGGGGCGAACTTCGTGGTCGGACATGAATGCGGGAAAAACGGATGGAACCGCCTATTGTCGCCGCACCGCTAAACTCCCAGCCCATCATCGCAGCAGCTCAGGAGAAACCTCATGGCCAAGGGTCAGCAACGTTCCAACAAGGAAAGCAAGAAACCGAAGAAGGACACCTCCCCGCCGAAGGCCCCGGCACTCGGCGGCGAGCCGGTGCGCGCGGTCGTCACCACGGCGGTGATTCCGCGCGGCAAGCTCAAGAACAAGTGATCCGCCACCCGTGAGCGACGCACCGGCCTCGCCGCCCTCCCCCACCGCGCCCCCGGCCCAGCCGCGCAATCCGCTGCACGGGCTGACGCTCGAAGCCATCGTGACGGCGCTGCAGGCGCACTACGGCTGGCAGCAGCTGGGCGAACTGGTGCCGGTGCGCTGCTTCACGCACGAACCCAGCGTGGGCTCGAGCCTGCGCTTCCTGCGCAAGACGCCGTGGGCGCGCGAGAAGGTCGAGAGCCTCTACCTCTTCATGCTGCGCGAGCAGCGCCGCCAGGGCACGTCGACGCCGCGGCCATGAAGGTCCGCCTCGAGCCCTCGGGCCTGGTCTTCGAGACCGAGGCCGGCACCAGCGTGCTGAAGGCGGCCGAGGCGGCCGGCATCGAGATGCCGAGCTCGTGCCGCAACGGCACCTGCCGCACCTGCATCTGCCAATTGCTCGAAGGCGAGGCACGCCACACCATCGAATGGCCGGGCCTGAGCGCCGAGGAAAAGGCCGAGCGCTGGATCCTGCCCTGCGTGGCCGAGGCGCTGGGCGACATCGCGATCGACGCGCCGCAGGCCTTCTCGCTGTTCGACGACGCCTGACTCAGCCGCGCACGGCCGGCGCCGCCACCACCAGCCGGTCGCGCTGCGCCAGCGAGGGGAAGAGCCTGAACCAGGTCAGCGCGACCAGCATCGTGCCGACGCCGCCCACCACCACCGAGCCCACCGGCCCGAGCAGCGCCGCGGTGGCGCCCGATTCGAATTCGCCGAGCTGGTTGCTGGCGCCGATGAAGATCGAGTTGACCGCGCTGACCCGCCCGCGCATGGCATCGGGCGTCTCGAGCTGCACCAGCGTCTGGCGGATCACCACGTTGACCATGTCGGCGCCGCCCGAGACCGCGAGCGCGATCAGCGAGACGATGAAGCTGCGCGAGATGCCGAACACCACCATGCACAGGCCGAACAGCGCGATCGCCATCAGCAGCGCGCGGCCCACGCGGCGTTCGATCGGCCGGCGCGTGAGCGCGATCGACATCACCAGCGCGCCGACCGCGGGCGCGCCGCGCAGCAGGCCCAGGCCCCAGGGACCGGTGTGCAGGATGTCCTTGGCATAGATCGGCAGCAGCGCCACCGCGCCGCCCAGCAGCACCGCGAACAGGTCGAGCGAGACCGCGCCGAGCACCGGCTTGCGGTTCCAGATGAAGTTGACGCCCGCGAACACCGTGCCCAGCGTGACCGGCTCGCGCGCCTTGGGCACGTAGGCATAGCGCAGCCGCAGCACCAGCGCGCAGGCCACCACGAAGAACAGCACGCTCGCGCCGTAGACCACCGCCATGCCCGCCACGAACAGCAGGCCGCCAAGTGCCGGCCCGCCGATGATCGCGCCCTGCATGCCGGCCGAGCTGAAGGCCATGGCGCGCGCCAGCATGACCGGCGGCACCAGCATCGGCGTCAGCGCCTGCTGGGCCGGCATCTGGAACGCGCGCACCGCGCCCAGCACCAGCGACAGGCCCAACAGCAACGCGCGGCTGTCGTGGCCGCGCAGCACCGCGAACAGCAGCGCCAGCGCCACCAGCCCCTGCACCGCGAAGCAGGCCGCGACGATGCGCCCGCGGTGGTGGCGGTCGACCACGTGGCCCGCGAGCAGCGCCAGCAGCAGCGCCGGCACGAACTGGTAGAGCCCGACCAGGCCCAGGTCCCAGGCGCTGTTGGTCAGGTCGTACATGTGCCAGCCGATGGCCACCAGCAGCATCTGCGAGGCGGCGGTGCCGAACAGGCGCGCCACCCACATCTGCATGAACGGGCGTTCGCGCGTGAGGTCGGAAAAACTCGGTGGGGAAGGCACCGCGCCGGCGGCGGCATCGAGGGGAGAGGAGGCGGAGGCTGAGGAGCCAGTGGCGGGGCCGGACATCCGTCCAAGGATAGCCCACCCACCGTGAGCCGCGCATGAGCGCCCGCCAACGCCCCTGCCCGGCCACGCTTCTACACTCGGGCCCTCCCATGGCTTCACCCCCGCTACGACCCGTTCACGAAGACGCCCACCTGCTGGTGCTCGACAAGCCCGCCGGCCTGCTGTGCGTGCCCGGCCGCGGCGAGGACAAGCAGGACTGCCTGAGCGCGCGCGCCCAGCGCCAGTGGCCCGATGCGCTGATCGTGCACCGGCTCGACATGGCGACCAGCGGCCTGGTGCTGATGGCGCGCGGCCTCGAGATGCAGCGCGCGCTCGGCGACGCCTTCGCCACGCGCCAGGTCGACAAGCGCTACGAGGCGGTGGTCGACGGCCTGCTGCCCGTGGCACGAGAGTGGGCCAGCATCGACGCACCGCTGATGGCCGACTGGCCGCGCCGCCCGCTGCAGAAGATCGACCCCGCAGGCAAGCCCAGCCTCACACGCTGGCGCGCCCTGGGCGGCATCGAGGGCGAGGCGCCCTGCAGCTACCTGCTGCTGGAGCCGCTCACCGGCCGCTCGCACCAGTTGCGCGTGCACCTCTCATCGATCGGCCACCCGATCCTCGGCGATGCGCTCTACGGCAGTCCCGAAGTGCAGGCACGCGCGCCGCGCCTGCTACTGCATGCGAGCGCGCTGAGCTTCGAGCACCCGGCCACGCGCGAGCGCATGCGCTTCGCGAGCCGGCCCGATTTCGGGCCGCGCTTCGAGGCGTTGCGGGAGGCGGGAGAAGGCTCGGAGTGAGCGGCGGGAATCGGCGGGATTCGAAGAGGTGGCGCGGCGTTCTTCTCAGCCGCCCTTGACCACCAGCACCGGCACCATCGAGTCCTGCAGCACGCGCTGCGTCACGCTGCCCAGCAGCAGCTTCTCGATGCCGCTGCGGCCGTGCGAGCCCATCACGATCAGGTCGGCCGCGATGGCGATGGCCGTGTCCACGATGCCTTCGTGCACCACGTGGCCGTCGATCACGCGCTGGTCGCTGTGCAGGCCTTCGGCCGCCAGCGCGGCCACGCCGCGCGCGAGCGCCGCATTGGCGCTCGAGGTGGCCGCGGCGAGGTACTCGTTCTGGCCGAGCGCATAGTCCGCGCCCACGCCGATGAAGGGGTAGTTGTCGATCACGTGGATCAGGGTGATGCGGCTTCCGAAGGCCAGCGCCAATCCGCTGGCCTTGCTGACCGCGAGCATGGAAGTTTCGGAGCCGTCGATGGGGACCAGGATGTGATTGAACATGGCGGACCTCGCTTTCTTCGTTCGCAGGCAGACAGGGTCCAGTCCACGGGCCGTTGGAGATGGCCGAAGACCGGGCCCCGAATTTAACCGCAAGGCTGCGACACAACTGTAGGACGCCTCCCAGCCAGGGAAATCGCGGATACCGCGTGCGCGCGGCCCGCGCCCGCAGGCCGCGCAGCGCCTCGCGGCGCGGGTTTCAGTCGCCCTGAAAACCCTGGGCGCGGCAGGTGATCACCAGCGTGTCGCGCCAGCCCGTGCCGTTCTCCTCGAGCGGCTGGATCGGCGTCGACTCGTGGATCACGCGCGCATCGTCGAGCAGCAGCAGCGTCCACGGCTCGGTCATGGTGAAGCGCTCGCCGCGCCGCCCGTTGGCTTCGAACACGCGAGTCTCGCCGCCCTTGATGTCGTGGCGGCCCACCAGCGCCACCGCCACCAGGTCCACGCCGTCGCGGTGCGCGCCCTCGGGCGTCGGCCGGCCGATGCCGCCCGCGGTGTCGATGCGGAACTGGTGCGCTTCCACGTACCAGCGCTGCGCGCCGCGCAGCTGGCTCGCCGCTTCGCCGAGCTTGACGATCAATCGCTGCCAAGCCGGCTGCGCGATCGTGGCCGCGAGCATCGGCGCGAACCAGCGCTGCATGCCGCCATGCAGCGCGTTGTATTCGACAGGCTGCCAGTGCGCGCGGCGCGGCACCTGCTGCATCGCCTCGCCGTCGACCGTGAAGCATTCGTGGCGCCGCGTGCGGTAGCGGCCGCCGTCCTTCAGGTATTCGTCGGGCGGAAGATCGTTCCAGTCGGCATGCAGCGCCTCGAGCTGCGCGACCGGCAGGCCGAGCCAGTCGCCCACGGCCTGGGGCCCCAGCACCGCATAGCCCTGGTCGCGCAGTGCGGCCGGCAGTTCCGCGGGATGGATGAAGGGCGGATCGAAGGCCGGGGTGGTCACGACGCCGTGACCTTCACGTCTTTCCAGAACGCGACGCGGTCGCGGACCATCTCGGCCTCGGGCTTGGGGTCGGCGTAGTACCAGGCGGCGTCGGTGTTGAGTTCGCCGTTGACCAGCAGCGAGTAGTAGTTCGCGCTGCCCTTCCAGGGGCAGGTGGTCTTGTGGTTGCTGAAGGTCACGACGTCGCGGTTGAGCGACGACATGGGGAAGTAGTGGTTGCCCTCGACGAGGACGGTGTCGTCGCTTTCGGCGATGGTGGCGCCGTTCCAGGTGGCTTTCATTTGGGTTTGGGTCTCCGACTGGGGGGATGTGTTTGGCCGGAGGGGTATTGTGACTGTTTGGTTTCTGGTGTTTTGTGGGGGTGGTTTTTTGGCGTTTTATTTGGGCTGAGGTTTTTCTTGGCTTTGCTCTTCTTCTTGAGGCAGTTGGCCGGGTCTCGCCCCGGCGGGCGACTTACTTTTCTTGTCTCGCCAAGAAAAGTAAGCAAAAGAAGGCGACCCC